>JAZDJN010000016.1:0-299409 GCA_043803945.1 bacterium
CACCCCAGCGAGAATTCTGAGCGGTACGGTACTTGATAAATTGATGGCAAAAAGGTTAAGGGAATATTTGGTATCCCAAAAAATACTTGGGGTCTTGTTAAACTGTAAGGCATCTCGCCTCTATAAGAATGCCATTCCCAAGTTCTGAGCCGAAGGCTCATTCGCCTCTGGCGAAGAATCCTGGCACCCCAGCAAAAGGCTGGGAATAGATGATTGTATAGTGTAAAAGAAAAAAATCTGAGAAGATCTTTATTCCATCGCTCAAGGAAGATGAAGCTGGTTGCGGAGTGGGTGACGCACACAACGTTGAAGGAGCTCGGATCATGAGTACCTTGAAAATTTTCTCTGGGAGATCTAATCGCCCACTCGCTGAAAAGATTGCAAAAGCTGCCGGCCTCACGCTAGGTTCGCTCGATCTGAAGAATTTTTGTGACGGTGAAATTTGGGCCAAATACAGCGTTAATATTCGAGGCGATGATGTTTTCATCATCCAATCGACGAATCCGCCTGCGGAAAACTTGCTAGAGCTACTGATTCTTATTGATGCTGCAAGACGGGCTTCTGCAAAACAAGTAACGGCAGTTATACCATATTTCGGATATGCCCGGCAGGATCGGAAAGATCAGCCAAGAGTATCGATTTCAGCAAAGCTTGTAGCAAATTTGCTGACGGAGGCAGGTGCTGACCGGATTATAACAATGGATCTCCATGCTGCACAGATCCAGGGTTTCTTTGATATCCCGCTGGATCACCTTTATGCCTCTGCGGTCTTCGCCGATTATTTCCGGAGGAAGAAGATCCAGAATTTAGCTGTTGTCTCGCCGGATGTCGGCGGGATTAAGATTGCCCGTTCATACGCGAAACGGCTGAATGCTGATTTGATTTTAATCGATAAGCGGCGGCCAAAACAAAATGAAGTCGAGGTGATGAATATTATCGGTAATGTTCAAGGAAAGAATGTTCTCATTATCGATGATTTGATTGATACTGGTGGTACCTTTGTGAATGCGGTGAACGCTCTCAAAGAGAAAGGTGCGCTCGATGTTTACGGTGCGTGCACACATCCGATTCTTTCGGGCAAAGCGCTTGAGAAAATCAATAAATCCGCGCTCACCAATTTGATTGTGACGGACTCCATTCCGTTGCGTGAACATTCACCGAAGATCATGCTAAAATCGGTGGATAAATTATTCGCTGAGGCGATTATCAGAACTCACAACCACCAATCGATCAGTTCATTATTTGATATTGATAAGGATAAGTCTTAATTGAGGAGAAGTAACAATGGCTGAAATTACCATTAACGCTGAAATCAGAAAAGGTCTTGGAAAGAGAGCAAAAGCTCTCCGTGCCGAGGGCAAAATCCCGGGTATCTACTATGGACACGGGAAGCAGAACATCCCCATTCAGATGGGTGCGCTCACGCTGCAACCACTCTACAAGACTTCAGCAACTCACATCATCAACCTGAAGTTGGACGACGGATCTGCCCATACTTGCATCCTGCGCGATATCCAACTCGATCCTGTGACGGAACACCCCATTCATTTTGATCTTTTCGGACTGAGCGAAAACGAGGAATTGACAATCGAAATTCCGGTGACCGTGCTGGGCACAGCAAAGGGCGTAAAGGACGGTGGCATCCTGCAGCATATCATTCACCGCTTGAGGGTCTCTTGTTTACCGAAGTACATTCCCGATCACATCGAGCTGAATGTCGAGCCACTTGAGATCAACCGATCGATACACGTCCGTGATCTTTCAGTACCGAATGTGAAGATTCTGGAAAATGAAAATAGTACAATCGTCGCCATCGTACCTCCAACAGTCGTGAAGGAAGCCACTCCTGCCGCTGTCCCAGGTGCTGAAGGCGCTGAAGGTGCTGAAGGCGCTGAAGCAGCAACCGCAGAACCCGAAGTCATTACGAAGGGTAAGAAACCTGAAGAGGGTGCCGGCGAAACAGCGAAAAAGTAAGGATCGACCTTCCGTATGTATTGCATTGTTGGTCTTGGCAATCCCGGCCATCACTATCGAGGAACCAGACACAACATCGGTTTTGAAGTTGTCGATAGGATTTCATTCTCCCTCGATTCACTATGGGAACCGGGGCGCGGAGAGTATTATTTCGCGAAGTGTTCTTTCAAAGATCAATCTTTTATCCTCGTCAAGCCGACCACGTTTATGAACAGAAGCGGATTGGCAGTGCTCAGTGTACTGGAGCACTTTGAGTGCTCCCGAGAACATCTCCTGGTTGTTTTGGATGATCTTCAACTGCCTCTCGGTCGTCTGCGACTGAGGATCTCGGGAAGCGATGGCGGACACAACGGCCTGGGTTCGATAATCTACGAACTCCAGTCCGAGCAATTTTTACGGCTCCGGTGTGGAATTGGATCAGATGCCCTCACGGGTGAGAACATCGATACTGCGGAGTTTGTCCTGAGTTCATTTGGAACAGATGAACACCCAAGAGTGCAAACGATGCTCGAACAAGCAGAAGAAGCTTGTCTCAGTACAATCGCTGAGGGTTTTCAAAACACTATGACTGTTATCAATCGAAAACCCGATCAGTCTGAAAATTAGCAAATTAAACGAGTTTTTTTAACTAACCCCCTGCTCCGCCGGTGTTCTGCACTGACAGGGCCAATATCCAAAAAGTCCAAAGGGTGACAAACCATGACTCAAATAAAACGTGTCTACGAGACAACTTTCATTGTCAATGCCAGTCTCGACGACCCTCAAATCGACGCCGTGATTGAAAAGGTCAAAGAACTCCTCGTTAAGAACGGCAGCGAGATTAATGAGATCGTCAAATGGGGACGGAAACGATTTTCGTATCCCATCAAGAAAAAAAATAACGGATTCTATGTGATCATAGAATTTGTAGCTCCTGGTGACGCCATTGCTAAGCTCGAGCGCCACTACTTCCTGGATGACAACATCATTCGATACCTAACACTTCAGTTAGACAAGCGTGCATTGAAGGCCCGCAAGGCTGCTTCCGCCCTGCTTGCGGAACAGAGCAGTACCGAAACCGCCAGCACCTCAAGTGCAGCACAGGTCGCAACAGACGCTCCGGCGCCTAAGGAAGCATAATTCACGCAAGCATCATTGAACAAGAACTTGAGCGAAGAGAGTAAGAGGAGATTACACTATGGCATACACACCACGACAAGCACCTCGGGGAAATAATCAGCGAGGAGCAAATACACAGATTAAGAAAAAGAGAACCTGCCGGTTTTGTGATAACAAAGAAGATTATATCGACTACAAGAGTGAAAAGAAGTTACAGCGCTTCGTGTCAGAACAAGGTCGCATTATTCCAAAGCGAATCACCGGTACATGTGCAAAGCATCAGCGGATGCTCGTAACGGCAATCAAGCGAGCACGGCATCTTGCCTTGCTACCCTTCGTTTCAGATGCAGTGAAATAATTGACCGAGTTCATTTTTAATTGCAAGGAATCAGACCATGAAATTAATATTACGACAAGATTTTGAACAACTGGGCCATGTTGGCGATGTTGTTGATGTGAAGGACGGCTACGCACGGAACTATCTCATTCCGCGCAAAATTGCTTATGAAGCGACCAAGAGCAGCATGCGCATGCTCGAAGAAGAAAAGAAGCAGCATTCGAAGCGTCATGATAAAGAGAAGAGAACTTCAGAGAATCTCGCCCTCGAACTGGAGAAAGTCTCCATCACTATTCAGATGAAGGTGGGTGAAGATGATAAACTCTTCGGCTCTGTCACCAATCAGATGATCGCAGAAGCTTTGAAGGAAAAAGGATTCGAGGTGGAGAAACGCCAGATCGAACTGGAAGATTCCATCAAAGCACTCGGTATCTATACAATCGATATCAAGATGCCTGGAGGAGTTATTGGAAAAGTGAAGGTCTGGGTGGTCCGTGAATGATGCTTTCCGGGGATAGTAAGCCCAAGCCCGCTTCGGAACACAGAAGCGGGCTTTTTTGTTCAATCATGCACCCGAGCTTTTCAGAGTGAGAGAAAAAGCAGAATTGGAAGATTGACTTTCTCCTCCAAGAATGACTACATTATTTTCAATAATTGGACGATTATTTCCGTCTGCATGTGGTGATAAAGCTTCGCTATGACAAAAACCATTGAAAAGAAAGAAGCCGTTACAATCCGTTTTGCAGGAGATTCCGGTGACGGCATGCAATTGACAGGCACACAATTTACAAACACCGCTGCCATTCTCGGGAATGACCTGAGCACATTTCCTGACTATCCGGCTGAAATCCGGGCTCCGCAGGGAACACTTTTCGGTGTGAGCGGATTTCAAATTCATTTTGGAAGCACCGAAATTCACACACCGGGAGATCACTGTGATGTGCTTGTCGCAATGAATGCCGCAGCTTTGAAAGTAAACCTCCATTTTCTAGTCCCGGGTGGTGCCATTATTGTCAACACTGAGGGGTTTTCAGATAAGAACCTCAAGCTTTCCGGCTATGCTGAGAATCCCTTGAAAAATAATTCTCTCGATGATTTTAAACTGTACGAAGTGGATATCAGCAAGCTCAACACTCTCGCTTTACAGGATATGAACATCTCGAGCAAGATTGTGGATCGTTCCAAGAACTTCTTCGCACTTGGAATGATGTTCTGGATGTATAATCGTTCCGTTGACAACACTGTCGATTGGATCAAAAAGAAGTTCGCCGACAAGCCACAGGTTATGGAGGCGAATATTCGAGTTCTCAAAGCTGGGTGGAATTATGGCGAAACCACAGAGATCTTTGCTGTACGCTACGATGTTGGCCCTGCAAAGCTTCCTCCCGGAAGATATCGTAATATCACCGGCAATCAGGCCGCTGCTTGGGGCTTAATGGCTGCGGCAAAGAAAGCAAACCTCGAACTCTTTCTCGGTACTTATCCAATCACACCTGCAAGTGATATCCTCCATGAACTTTCGATGTATAAGAGTTTTGGCGTAAAGACCTTTCAGGCTGAGGACGAGATTGCCGGTATTTGTGCGGCACTCGGTGCTTCATTCGGAGGCGCACTCGCAACGACAACAACCAGTGGTCCGGGGATAGCCTTGAAAACCGAAACTATGGGTTTGGCTGTCATGGTTGAGCTTCCGCTCGTGATCGTAAACGTGCAACGCGGTGGACCCAGCACGGGGCTTCCGACAAAAACCGAACAGGCTGACCTCCTTCAGGCACTCTATGGACGGAACGGCGAAGCGCCCATTCCCATCATCGCAGCCTCGACACCTGCCGATTGTTTCAATGCTGCATTCGAAGCTTCACGAATCGCATTGAAATATATGACTCCCGTAATATGCCTGACTGACGGCTACCTCGGCAATGGATCCGAACCGTGGAAAATTCCAGAACTCGATTCCCTCCCCTCCATCGCCCCGCACTTTGTTACCAACCCAGAGGATTATGCTCCCTATGCACGCGATGAACAGACACTCGCGCGCCCATGGGCGATCCCTGGTACACCAGGTCTCGAACATCGTATTGGCGGTTTGGAGAAAGAACATATTACAGGAAATGTCAGCTATGACCCCGCTAATCATGAATTTATGATCAGGATGAGAGCGGAAAAAGTGGAGAGAATAGCCAACGACATTCCGCTTGCGCACATTGAAGGTGATTCTTCCGGCGATGTTCTTGTGGTTGGATGGGGCGGCACGTACGGTGCGATTAAAACCGCAGTTTCCCGGCTTCGTGAAAAAGGAAATTCCGTTTCCCATCTCCATGTTCGCTATCTCAATCCGATGCCAAAGAATGTCGGTGAGATTTTAAAGAATTTTAAGACCATCCTCGTTCCCGAATTAAACCTCGGCCAGTTGGTGAAGATCATTCGTGAAAAATTCCTCATTCCGGCAATCCCTTATAATAAGATTCAGGGATTACCCTTTAATACGATTGAGATTGAAAATGCAATCGAAGAGATTTTGAAAGGAAAATAATGAGCACGCTCGTTCAGGAGATTATGAAGAACTCTCCTATTGCACAAAATCAGAAGACATCGCCAAAAGATTTTTCCAGCGATCAGGATGTGCGTTGGTGTCCTGGCTGTGGTGATTATTCCGTTCTCGCTCAAACACAGCGGGTCATGCCCGACCTCGGGATCCCTCGGCATCAAATGGTTTTCATTTCCGGTATTGGATGTTCGAGTCGGTTTCCATACTATATGAGCACTTATGGTTTCCATGGAATTCATGGCAGAGCGACGGCTATTGCCAGCGGATTGAAAATTGCCCGGCCTGAGCTCTCCATTTGGGTAGTGACCGGTGATGGAGATGGAATGAGCATTGGCGGCAATCACTTTATCCATTTGATGCGCCGGAATCTCGATATTAATGTTCTGCTCTTCAATAATCAGATCTATGGATTAACCAAAGGGCAATACTCGCCAACTTCAGAGAAGGGCAAGATCACAAAATCG
Source organism: bacterium (assembly GCA_043803945.1). Classification (GTDB taxonomy): domain Bacteria; phylum Bacteroidota; class Ignavibacteria; order UBA10030; family UBA10030; genus JAZDJN01. The sequence goes on from JAZDJN010000016.1 coordinate 6,422, forward strand.
AGCCCCATAGGTTCCATTGACTATCCCTTCAATCCTGCAGCGCTGGCCCTGGGTTCAAGTGCCACCTTTGTTGCCCGATCACTTGACCGGGACACAAAGCATATGCAAACGATCATCAAACGTGCCGCTGAGCATCGGGGAACCTCCTTCGTTGAGATCTATCAAAATTGCAATGTTTTCAATGACGGCGCCTTTTTAGCTTTTACAGAGAAAGAAACCAAGGAAGATAACGTTATCTTCCTCGAACATGGGAAGCCTCTCATCTTCGGTAAGGAAAAGGACAAGGGAATTCGGTTGAATGGATTCACCCCTGAAGTTGTTTCATTGAAAGAGGGATCATATTCGGTGAACGATCTTCTTGTCCATAACGAGAAGGACACCACCCTCTCTTTCATCCTGGCTGATATGACGTACAAGCCAAGTTTACCGCGTCCGGTTGGAATATTCCTTGCAATCGATCGGCCAACGTACGAACAGGAAGTCGACCGGCAAATCGCTTTTGCCAGGGAGAAACGGGGCGAAGGAGACCTCACCAAACTCTTTCAATCCGGCGATACCTGGATGGTACAATAATGATTGCTTCTACAACAACGAGGTGTGGCTGACAACGGTTAGTCACACCTTGTTTCATTCTATGAGAATCGAGAATTGTATGGAACAAGAGCTTGAAACCTTCCGGAAGATCATCGACAAACACGAAGCCTTTGTTCTCACGACCCATATCAATCCAGATCCCGATGCAATCGGAAGTGAACTCGCACTATCGTATTTCCTCAGACGCCATGGGAAAAAGGTGCATATTCTTAATCAGAGCCCGACACCGGTAAACTGCGAGTTTCTCGATTCAGAGAGAGAGATCGCTCAATACAATGAGACGGTGCACAAGCAGCTCCTCCTTGATGCCGACGTCATCTTTATTATCGACACCAACCATCTCGATCGATTCCCCCTGTTGAAACCCGCGGTCCTCGCCAGTAAAGCATATAAGGTTTGTATCGATCATCACCTTGACCGTGCGGAATTTGCCGATCTCTATATCATCGATGAAGCCGCCGCCGCAACCGGTGAAATTCTCTATACGCTATTTATGTCCGTTGATCGGGAGAGTATCACCCCCAATATTGCTGAGCAGCTTTACGCAGCAATCATGACCGATACCGGTTCGTTTCGATTTCCGAAAACCGATGCAGAGCTTCATCACATCATCGCATCGCTCATTGACCGGGGAGCCGATCCGATTTCGATCTACACCCAGATCTATGAACAAGGGACTCCCAATCGAGCGCTGCTTCTTGGCTATGCACTTCGTACCTTGACACTTGCTCATGAGAACAAGGTTGCCCATCTTCACATCACACGAAAAATGTTTCAGGAAACCGTTACGGATGAATCTGACACGGAGAACATCGTCAATTATGCCTTAACACTGCGCGAAGTACGCATCGCATTACTCTTTACCGAACTCGATTCGTCCATTAAAATTAGTTTCCGATCCAAAGGTGATATCGCCATAAATCTTCTCGCTCAACAATTTGGCGGAAACGGCCATAAGAATGCTGCTGGAGCACGAATCCAGAATCTGTCGCTGAAAGAGGTAATGCAACAGGTTGTTCATCAAGCAGAACAGTTCCTCTCATAACGGAGCATTTATGCAATTACACGTTGTTGACACTTCCCTGAAGAGCATTAATGCCGACATGGTGGCATTTTTCATCCATCAGGATCCGCACCTGTTTCAGAGGGACATCAGGAAGGTTTCCAAACTATTCAAGTTGACCCTTGCTCCTGCTCAACTCACGGATTTTAAGGGGAAAGAAAACGAAACGACACTTGTCTATCTCAACCAGACAAAGAATCCGCAACGGCTATTATTGGTTGGGCTCGGGAAAAAGAGAACCCTCTCCATTGAACAGTATCGACGAACTGCCGCCCTTGCAGCGAAGACGGCACGCTCGAATAACGTAAAAACTCTCGCTCTCTCATTTCCATTCACGTCTCGTTCCGCCAAAGATATTCTGTTTGGCATGACAGAAGCAATATCTCTCTCCCTGTACAAATATGATAAATATCGTACGAAGAAGGATGATGAGAAACCAACACTCGAACAAGTATTCTTCATCATTGAAAACGCTGGAACCCTGAAAGGTTGCACGACGGTTGTCAAACAGGCTCAGACGGTCGCCGATGCCACTCTGCTCGCCCGTAATCTGGCAAACTCACCAGGGCTGGATTTGTACCCGGAGACACTCGCCTCAGCCGCAAAGGAATCAGCAGAACGATGCGGATACAAGGTGAAAATCCTTGATGAGAGAGAAATTAAAGAGCTTGGAATGGGAGGAATTCTTGGCGTTGCCCAGGGAAGTGTGAAGCCGCCCCGTTTCATTATTCTGGAGTATGGTAAACCTTCCCGGCGTACAGTTGTCTTAGTAGGGAAAGGGATTACCTTTGACAGTGGCGGCATTTCTATAAAACCATCGGCAGGGATGAGCGAAATGAAGATGGACATGTCTGGCGCTGCTGCCGTGATCGGGGCATTTGAATCAAGCGCACAGCTAAAGCTCCCGGTTCATCTGATTGGATTGATTCCAGCAGTGGAGAATATGCCCAGTGGAAGCGCACTCCGCCCGGGTGATATCCTTCGGCATTACAATGGCAAGACTTCAGAGGTAGACAATACCGATGCAGAAGGACGATTAATTTTGGCAGATGCACTTGCTTATGCATCCACTTTCAAACCCGCTCTGGTAATCGACCTGGCGACGTTGACAGGTGCTTGCGTTGTTGCATTGGGACATCACGCCGCGGGGATGATGGGTACAGATGAAAAGGCAATGAAAAAGCTGCACGAGTCTGGAAATCGAACGTACGAGCGTGTGTGGCAACTTCCCCTGTACCAGGAATACGAGAAGCAAATTCAGAGTGATGTTGCTGACGTAAAGAATACCGGAGGCCGTTGGGCTGGTGCCATTACTGCAGGATGGTTCCTGAAAAAGTTTATCGGAGACTATCGGTGGATCCATCTCGACATAGCCGGAACTGCAATGATGGAGGAAAACTCAGGATATATTCAAAAGGGCGGATCCGGTTTTGGTGTCAGGCTTCTGACAGATTTCCTCCGCCATTGGAAGTAATTCTGATTTATTCTTAATTTCTCTCACACTAACGAACGGGGTAACAACCTCTATGGGCAAACGGAAGATTCTGACAGTTATTCTTGTTCTTTCCTTAGCTGCGACCAAACTTTACGCACAGAAGTTCGATCAGGAACAAATGGAAAAGCGGGCACAGAGCCGCTTTATCAACATTGAAGATATTATACTTTTTAGCGATGACTCGATAAAAACGACCTTGAACCTGCATTATCGTATCGCTCAGAACTTTTTCATTTTTATCCGTAACGAGGCCGAGAAGGCAAAAACGGAATATCGAGCGCGTGGGGAGTTAGTTGTTGAGGTCTTGAATGAGAATAAGACCTCGGTGGGACGTCAGATTCAGCAAATGGGATTGTCACGTTCTTCAATACCGAAGGAAGGTGAACTTCTTCAGGATTATCAGGGTGTGATCACGTTCTCTCTTGAACAGGGGACATATCAATTGGTCGTATCCCTGGAAGACCGTGAATCCGGACGTGCCATTATCGATCGTGAACAAAAAGTAGCTATTCCCCGTCGTACTGCATCAACTTTGCTCACCTCTCCCCTTCTCATGACGGTAGAAACAAAGAGCGCAACAACAGCATCGCTCTATACCTGTATCAACCGAGGTGGGAATATCCTCTTCGGTTCGAAGAACATTGCTCTCGTGCAGGTCCAGTATCCATTCGGAAGCGAGCAGCCATCCGTCACCTGTCGGCTTGAAGGAAAGATAGAAGGATTCGGAGGACGATCACAAAACTTCAGCATTAACGATGCAACATTCATTTCAGGCAATCTCTCTCTTGCTCAGAACAGCGAAACCGTCCAGTATTCGATTCTCCCTGGGACAAGTTCAACAAGGGTACTTGCCATTCCGCTTCCAACGGAAAAACTCGAACCTGGTTCATTCACGCTCTCCGTGATGTATACCCTGGGTACGATTAAGAAGGAACAGATATATCTTTTCAAGGTCACCTGGCCGAATCGACCGGTGTCTCTTATGAATCAGGAACTTGCCACCGAAGCATTAGTACACATTGCATCACAGGAAGATTTGGATCGAATTCGATCCGGATCTGAAAGTAAACGAGGTGAAGCATTCGCAAAGTTTTGGAAGGAACGTGACCGCGATACGGTTACGGCGTATAACGAAGTCATGGCTGAATATTATTTCCGTGTCGATGAAGCGACACGGAAATATTCCTCCGCACGTGCGGGCGACGGCTATCGAACGGATCGCGGGAGGATTTTCATTCTCTTCGGACAGCCAACGACGAGCGATCGAATCCTGGCTCCGGGTAATTCACCGACTGAAATCTGGATCTATGAGTCTCTTAAACGCCGATTTGTCTTCATCGACCATAATCGATCGGGAAATTATATTTTAACGCAGGCAGACACGCTGTGAAACCACCAATCGCAATTACTATTGGAGATTTCAACGGAATCGGACCAGAGATTATTCTTAAGTCCCTGCAGAGTCCCGCTATTAAAAAAATCTGCGCACCGGTGCTCGTGGGCCCACTTGGTGTATTCGAACATGTCAGTTCATCCCTCAAGATTCCTGTGAAGCTTGAAAAAGCGATCTTCCCTTGGAATAAAGAGAGTTCAATACCGGTGGTTGATATCGGCGACGGTCTCCGTTCTGATGTGATCTTCGGATCAGTCACTAAGGCAGCAGGCAGAAACGCAGGCAAAGCCATTGAAAAAGCAGTTGAGCTATGCGTCAACAAACGGGTTGCCGCAATGGTCACGGCACCTATCTCAAAGGAAGCATTGAACCTTGCCGGATATAATTTCCCGGGCCAAACGGAAATGGTGACGCTGTTCAGCCGGTCACAGCGCGTTGCGATGCTCTTCATCGCTGGTAAACTAAAAGTCGGTCTGGTGACAATTCATTCATCTCTCAGTGAAGTTGTAGCATCGATTACGAAAGAAAAGGTAATCGAGAAATCAACAATCATCTATGAGTCTCTCCAATCGCTCTTCGGGATCGAAGAACCGACGATTGCCATTCTCGGATTAAATCCCCATGCCGGCGAACGAGGATTGATGGGAATGGAAGAAATTGAGACCATCACGCCCGCGATTGACGAACTGAAATCCAAAGGCATGAATATATCCGGCCCCTATCCAGCCGATGCCTTTTTCGGAACAGGATCGCACAAAAAATTCGACGCTATTGTTGCGCTCTATCATGACCAGGGATTAATTCCGTTCAAAATGCTGGCATTTGAACGCGGTGTCAACTTCTCGGCGGGATTGCCAATCATCCGTACATCACCAGATCATGGAACGGCATACGATATTGCCGGCAAAGGAAGTGCCAGTCCGGAAAGTATGATCGAGGCTATAAAGCTTGCCGTTCAATTCAGCACAAAAAAATTATGATTGAACTAAAGAATATCTCAGTCTCATTTGACGGTCAGGCCGTTCTGCAAAACCTGAACTTTTCTCTCAAACGAGGTGAGTTCGCTTATCTCGTTGGACCAACCGGAATCGGCAAGAGTACTCTCCTTCGATTGATCTATATGGATCTCCAACCGGATAGCGGTTCAGTGGAAGTGCTTGGCTATCATGGTAAAACCACAAAAAGTTCTGCCATTCCGAGTCTCCGAAGAAAGCTCGGGATTGTTTTTCAGGATTTTAAATTGCTCGAGGATCGTAATGTATACGATAATGTTGCGTTCGCTCTGTATGTCACCGATACGAAAAAGAGCGATATCAAGAAGCGGGTGCTGCAGGTACTGGCCGATGTCGGACTGAGCCACAAACGAAATCAGATGCCGCATGGATTATCGGGTGGTGAGCAGCAACGGGTGGTCATTGCGCGCGCCATCATCAATGCCCCATCCCTCCTTCTGGCCGATGAGCCGACCGGGAATCTGGATCCCTCTGTTTCAGCGGAGATTATGGATTTGCTGCGCAAGATTAATATGCGTGGTACGGCGGTATTGATGGCAACGCACAACTACGAACTTGTTCGGAAATACCCTGCGCGGATCATTCAACTGAAGGAGGGGCGACTCTCTGAGGTTGAATTGCGGGAACGATAATTATAACAAAGAAGTCCCACTTTTTCGAAAAGTACTTATAGGAAAAAGAGGGACTTCATCAAGAACCTTACTTCACCTGCTCGACTCTTCGCACCTCTTTATGTTCAAGCATCAAGGCACGCTCGATACCAGCGCGGAGGGTCATCATTGACATTGGGCAGCCAAGACATGAACCCACCAACCGAACTTCCACAATATTCTCTGGAGTGACCCTGACGAGTTCGATATCACCTCCATCTTCCTGAAGATAGGGGCGAATCCGCTGAAGCGTTTTTTCGACGTTTTCCGCAGTCAACATTTCTTGATCCTCAGTTCTGAATCCCGAGGCTGATTTCAATCTTATGGGATGGCATCGACATATGACGTATACTCACCTGTGCTGCAAGGTTTCTCGCGATGGAACGAATTATTTGCGACTGCGGCGATTTTTCGTCCATGACTACAATCGGCGTTCCCTGGTCTCCGCCTATACGAATGTGAGTATCAAGGGGTATTTCTCCTAGCAGAGGAACATTCAGGTCCTTTGCCGTGCGTACTCCTCCACCTGTATCAAAGATATTGTCACGATGGCCGCAGTGGGTACAGATGTAGAAGCTCATGTTTTCGACAATGCCCAAGACCGGTACGTTTACCTTCGTGAACATCACCAGTCCCTTTCGTGCATCGGCCAGTGCAACATCCTGTGGTGTCGTAACGATAACAGCGCCCGTGAGCGGAATGGTTTGAACGAGTGTTAATTGAATATCCCCTGTACCTGGAGGAAGGTCAAAAAACAGATAATCCAACTCACCCCATTCCACATCACTCATAAATTGCTTAACGGCACCGCTTGCCATAGGCCCTCGCCAGATGACTGCTTGCATTGGATCCACGAGGAAGCCAATCGACATTATTTTTACGCCATACTTCTCAAGGGGAATGAGTTTGTTGTTCGAGAGAGACGGCCGTTCATCGATCCCAAACATTAAGGGGATGCTCGGGCCGTACACATCGGCATCGACCAGACCGACTTTTGCACCTTCGCGCGCTAATGCAACAGCAAGATTTACCGCCACCGTTGATTTGCCGACGCCTCCCTTTCCGCTCGCAACAGCGATGGTGTTTTTTACACCGGGCAGGATAAGATCCTTTTGTTCGTGTGTATGAGATCGGATATTTGATGTAAGTTCAATTTCAACATTCTTCACTCCCTCAATCGATTGCCTGATCACCCTCTCGCAATCTGCTTTGAACTGATCCCGAACCGGGCATGCCGGAGTCGTTAACTCGAGCTTGAAGCTGACGTTTCCGTTTGATATTACAAGATTATTAATAAATCCGAGCGTGACGATATCACGATGTAAATCCGGATCCTTTACCTGTTTCAGTGTCTCTAAAATATTTGATTCTGTTAATGCCAGCATGTCATCTCCTTATTTTCAAGACTGCCTCTGAGCGTATTTCGCTTTAAGCAGTACCGCTCGTTATATTCTGTGTTTAACCTCGATCACTATTGCACATTACGTTTCACTCCTTCCCTTCCCCATCATAAAAACGCAAAACGCCGCCTGTACCCTTTGAGTTCCATTCGCTCTTACCCCTTGATCACACCGATGGGGATCATCCTTGCCACTTTCCTGGCGATGCCGGACTGATGCACAACCTCGACAACCTGATCGACATTCTTGTAGGCATTCGGATTTTCTTCGGTCAGTCCGCTCTTTGATGCACCACGGATATGAATTCCTTTCTTTTTGAGTTCTTCAATGAGCACTTCAGCGCTGATTTCTTTCTTTGCGGCGTGACGGCTTTTTGAACGCCCGGCACCATGGCAGGTCGATCCGAAGGTTTCTTTCATCGCCAGTTCAGTGCCGACGAGAACATACGAACACGTACCCATACTACCAGGAATCAGCACCGGTTGACCGATGGAGCGATACTCTTCCGGAATTTCCGGCCTATTTTTAGGAAAGGCACGCGTCGCACCTTTCCGGTGAACAAGAACTCGTTGTTGCCTTCCGTCCACCTGGTGCTCTTCTTCTTTTGCGATGTTATGCGCAACATCATAAATAACGTTCATGCCGCCTCTTCCGAAGACACGAGTAAATGCCTCTCTCGTCCAGTGCGTAATCAATTGCCGGTTAGCAAATGCAAAATTCGCTGCTGCAGCCATCGCCCTCAGGTACTGTTCACCTTCTGGAGATTTGATCGGAACGCAGGCAAGCTGCCGGTCGACAATCGAAATGCCATAACGCTTCATGGCGCCCTGCATCACTTCGAGATAGTCAGTGCAAACCTGATGACCGAGACCTCTGGAACCGGTGTGGATGAGGACAACAACCTGATTGCGTCGCAACCCGAAAGCACCCGCTGCTGCTTCATCATAGATATCGGAAACATACTGCACTTCAGCGAAATGATTTCCAGATCCAAGTGTACCCAGTTGATCCCTTCCCCGGTCCTTTGCCCGTTTGCTGACCTGCAGTGGGTCTGCATTCTGTATCGTCCCATTCTCTTCGATATGGTGAAGATCAGCTTCGGATCCATAGCCATTTCTTACCGCCCATCCTGCGCCCTGTGTAAGTACCTGATCGAGTTGTTCAATGGCAAGCCCGCCGATGATTCCCTTCTTCCCAGTTCCACAGGGAATATCGCGAAACATCTGATTGAGAAGGGAATCGAGTTTAGGCCTGATCTCTTCCAGAGAATATTCTGTTGAAAGTAACCGCACTCCGCAATTAATATCAAAGCCGACACCACCTGCCGAGACAACACCCTTTTCAAGATCGGCGGCAGCAACGCCGCCAATGGCAAATCCATACCCCTGATGAGCGTCGGGCATTGCCAATGATCGTCCCACAAGTCCCGGAAGCGTAGCGACATTCGCTACCTGCATAAGGGTTTGATCCTTCTCAATTGCCTTGATGAGTTCTGCATCGGCATAGATAAGGCCTTCAATCTTCATTCCATCGCGGTATGAACGAGGGATCAAATAGCGGTATTGATCTATTTTAATAAGCATGGCAAAGGGTAAGCGCAATCAGATATCAAGAAAAACCCGGGTGGAGCAACGGTCGATGCTCTCTTCCACTTTCAATTGATGGTACGTGACAGCTTTAACATCCATTTTAAATTGGTGTTTTCGGTTATCAACCGGCTCACCTGAGACTACTGCTTCCAATTCTATATCGGTCAATAACTCGATTTCTGTATGAGCGACGAGAAAATCCTGGCCATCGAACAGGTAAAGAATTTCTGAGAGCCATTTTACTAGAAGACTTTCCTTATCCATCGCCGTCAACCTCACATTTCTATTCTCATAGGCATCGACAGATGCAGGGTCAATGATGATGGAGATTAATCCGGTTGCTGCATATTCAAAAGCCTCCTTCAATGTCGCCCCGCGTGTCTCGATACCCATATCAGAAGGGTGCTCGAGAATACGATAGCCCTCAGTAAACTCTTTCATTACAGCACCGACTCTTAGACAAATGTTCTTCCGCTCAATTTCTTCAATGCTTCTAAATATAATCCCGTTGTTTTAAATACGATATCCTCCGGCAGTTGAGGACCCGGCGGCCGCTTATTGAAATTGACCGAGATGAGGTAATCACGGACATACTGTTTATCAAAACTATCCTGACCCCGTCCCGGTTGGTACTTCTGCTTCGGCCAGAATCGTGACGAATCGGGAGTAAGAAGCTCATCAATAAGAATGAGGCCACCCTTTTCATCAACGCCGAATTCCATTTTAGTGTCGGCAATAATAATTCCCTTCTCCTCCGCAATTGCTGCCGCTCGATTATATATGCAAAGTGAAACATCACGTAACTGTTCAGCGAGATCCTTCCCGACACGTTGGATGGTTTGTCCAAAGGTCATATTTTCATCGTGTTTCCCGACTTCCTCTTTTGTTGTCGGTGTAAAGATCGGTTCAGGCAGTCTGTCGGATTCAACGAGCCCATCGGGAAGCTGGATTCCGCAAATACTTTTCGACTTTTGATATTCCGACCATCCGGAACCGGAGATGTATCCTCGCACAATGCATTCGACAGGGAGTGGTTTTGTTTTCTTCACATACATCGTGCGATCTTCCAGAGCCTCCCAGAAAGGTTTGCAGCTCGGAGGGAAATCATAGGTGATTGTTGAGAGGAGATGGTTGGGGATGATATCCTTCACCTGTTCAAACCAGAAATCGGAAATTTGCGTCAGGACTTTCCCCTTGAACGGAATTCCATTCGCCATCACCACATCGTATGCGGATATGCGATCAGTTGCGACGATGAGCAGAGCATCCCCAAAATCGTAGATATCGCGGACTTTTCCCCGGTTTCGTAATGTAAGACCCGGGAAATTAGTTTGAGTAATGACAGGGACATTGTGGAACATTACCATAGAAAAGCTCCAAAATAAATGATAGAGTTACACAAACATACACTTTTTTTTTATAGCAGTTGCTAATTTTTGCAGGTACAGCTCTTTCGGGACCTCCTCCGCACCAAACATTTGAAGATGGGGAGTGATGAACTGAGTGTCGAGGAGTTCAAAGCCGTTCTCCCTCAATCTCTGGACAAGGTTGACGAGTGCAATCTTTGATGCATTCCTTTCCGCGCTGAACATCGATTCACCAAAAAATGCTCCCCCGATTGCAACTCCATACAATCCGCCGACAATGTTTCCGGCAGATCGACTCTCCACGCTATGAGCAAATCCTATGCGATGAAGATGAAGATAACTCTGAACGATCTCTTCTGAAATCCACGTCTCTTCTCGTGCAGCACAAAGACGTATCACCTGTTCAAAGTCTTTGTTGATGGCTGTTTCATATCGATTCGTTTTTAAGATCGATTTCAGGCTTCGCGGGATTCTAAAATGATCAAGATCGAAAACTGCCCTGGGATCCGGTGAGTACCAACTGATTTCACCGGTACCCGGGTCCGCCATCGGAAAGTATCCCTTGCAGTATGCGCCAAGGAGATAATCCGGTTCGATAATTCTCGTTGCTTGATTCTTAGGTGACATCGGTAAGCATCGCTTTTCAACGAAACAATTCACGATTTACAAAACCATTCTCCCTGCATAATTCAGAGTCATGATGGAAATGTCACAACGACTTTTCCGACAGTTTTACGCGCCTGTAACGCGGCTTGTGCGTGCATAATATCTTCAAATCGATAAGTTGAACCTATGATCGGCTTAATCACGCCCAGAGAATACCAGTCGAGTATTTCCTTCAATGCCCGGGAAAGATAATCGACTTTATGCGAAAGGAAGTAGAGATTAAAACCGAACATGCCGGCATTCTTCGATGTCATCGCAGGCGGGAAAAGGATGGGCGATGAGAGGAACTCTATCACTGCTCCCAGCTTCCTGATCGTTCGTTCACCCGTCACCGAAGCAAATCCATAAATGATATATCTCCCCATCGGTGCAATCAGATTCCATCCTTTGCGCGTTGTCCTTCCGCCGATGGAATCGAGGACAACATCGATCCCATAACCTCCAGTGTGATGCCGAATCCAAGCCTCAAAATCTTCTTCCCGATAGTTGATGAGATGATGGGCTCCCAGAGATTTGGCGAGTTCAAGTTTTTCCTTAGAGCCAGCTGTTGCATAGATCTCCGCCCCAAGAAACTGTGCAATCTGGAGGGCGATCGTACCCACACCTCCTGCTGCCGCATGAAGAAGGAGTTTCTCTCCCTTCTGAAGATGTCCCAATGTGACCAGTGCGTGATAAGCTGTCAATGCAGTCACTGTCAGTGCAGCAGCTTCCTTGTAAGACATTGTATCGGGAATCCGATAGGCAAGATGGGAAGAGATGGAAACATACTCTGCATACGCACCCTGTTTTGAAAATCCGGCCACCCTGTCGCCGGGCTTTAGGGTAGTGACCTCGGCCCCTGCTTTCTCTACAACACCTGTGAATTCGATCCCCGGGATAAATGGTGGTTTCGGGATGCTGGGATAAATGCCAAGCCGTGCCATGACGTCGGCAAAATTTAATCCTATGGCATGCACTCTGACAAGAACATCGTTGGCTCCGATAATCGGAACGGGCCACTCTAAAATCTTGAGAACATCGGGTGCACCAAATTTAGTAATAACCGCGGCACGCATCACTTATCACCAAATGTCGTTCCCACAGCACGTGCTGCAAAAAGGAGCTGTGAATCCAGCGGCACAGTCCGCAATTTAAGAATGGCCTCCTTCACCGGCACTGAAGTAACTTCTGTTCCCCGCAGGCTGACCATATGACCGAACTTGCCCTGGGATGCGAGATGCAGCGCTATCGCTCCATATTTAGATGCAAGAATCCGATCATACGGAGTCGGACTGCCGCCCCGCTGCAGATGACCGAGCACTGTTACCCGGGTTTCTAATCCGGTTGCTTCCGTGATGCTCTTTCCGACGAGTTCTCCAATACCGCCAAGCCGCACCGGATCTGTTCGTTTCTTATCGGTCTCACGCACCACCTGATCACCTTCAGCAGGTTTCGCTCCTTCGGCAACACAAATAATGCTGAAGCGATCGTGTTGTTTGCTTCGCCGAAGCACATGTTCATAAATTTTATTCCACTGAAATGGTATTTCAGGAATAAGGATCGCATCGGCACCGCCGGCAAGGCCTGCTCCAAGAGCAATCCACCCGGCATATCTTCCCATAACCTCAACAACCATGACACGATGGTGAGCGGAGGCAGTGGTATGAAGCCGGTCAATTGCTTCAGTTGCCACTGAAACGGCGGAATCATATCCGAATGTTACATCAGTGGCGGATAAATCATTATCGATCGTCTTGGGGACACCGATGAATGGGAATCCCATATCGGAGAATTTATCAACGATATGCATTGTTCCATCACCGCCGATGGCGATGAGAACGTCGAGATTCCAGTCTTTAAAATTCTTGATTGCATTCTCTGAGCAGTCGATCACCTCGACCCCTTGCGGTGTCTCGATAGGAAAGTGGAACGGATCACCTTTATTTGAGGTACCGAGGATGGTCCCGCCGATATTCACAATTCCGGCTACTTCCATCGGAGTGAGCTCTCTCATTTTCCCCTCGACTAATCCTTCAAATCCATCGATGATGCCGAAAACCTTCGCACCAAAGTACGACATTGCAGGTTTGGCTATACTGCGAATTACTGCATTCAAACCTGGACAATCGCCGCCACCGGTGAGAATACCGACGCGTTTTAATGAAGCCATTTCTTAGTTTCCCTTGATTTCATTGGTAGTCGTCAATAACCATAATTTCAGATGAAAGATAAGGAAAAAGTCACCGTGATGCTATTGCTGCTGAATTCTGCTCATTTTGACTTTTGAAATGATCACTTCTAGAATTGGTGGCTTAAAAAAAACAGACATGTCATCCATGGTTTGAAAATTCTATTATATTCCTTTTTGGTAAACTGCATTTTTACACTAAATCCATCCAAGGTAGAAAATCCAATTACTGGTTTTGTGTACAATTCCGAAAGGCAATAATAGAATTATTTGCTTGTTTTCTCTTCGGAGAATACCTATCTTATATGCGTAAATACTCTGTACACCGCTTTGAAGAATCTCAATTCTTATTGAGTTGTTTTTTAAAGCCACGCAGTTGTAGTTGATCTGTACCCTCTGTGCCCCTTTTTCGTGGTCTTTCAGGTTTCGCGAGATTTGGCCTGTGTACAACTTCACTCGTTTAGCTTGCGTGTCGAGTCAGCCAGATGCTGATTGTTGTTCACGTGTACTTTTTTTCTTCATATATACTGAAAGGATTGTTCCATGGAAAAGGGAACAGTGAAATGGTTCAATGGAACCAAAGGTTTTGGATTCATCAAACGTCAAAGCGGCGAAGATGTATTCGTCCATTTTAAGGCGATCGTCGGCGACGGTTTTCGCACTTTGAATGAGGGCGATCAGGTTCAATTTGAAGCTCAGATGGGACCCAAAGGCCTCCAGGCTACCAAAGTCGAAAAGGTTTAAGCAGCCTTGAGTGAAGTCACCCCAGTCAGTCACCTACCTGGCTGGGGTTTTTTTTTCTCGGAAAGGAAATTCGAATGACAGAAGGTATAGTCAAATTCTTTAATGCTTCGAAAGGATTTGGATTTATTACAGCTGATAACGGTGAAGAGATCTTTTTTCACAAGAGTGCCGTGAAAGATACCGGATTTCGCGATACCCTGTATAAAGGTGATCGTGTTCGGTGTGAAGTGAAAGAAAGTCAGCAGGGAAAACGAGCACAGCACATCGTACGAATCTAATTCTCTAGAGTCTTCCGGAGGTCTGCTGCAACTCTTATTATGTATGGCACTCGGAAGACTTTTTATTTCCCCCCAAATGCCTCCAACTGCTTCTCCCCGTCACTTCCTGGAATCGACCGAACCGCTGTGAATTTATCCCTCAAACTACTCAGTTGCTTATCAGCTTTATCATAGTTGTTCTTTGCATTGTTTAACTGACCGCCAAGCGTTTCGAACACATCGCTGAATTTCTGAAGCTCCGACCCGAGCCGATCGAGTTGCTGAATTATCTCTTTAGCGCTGCGCTCAATCTGCATCCCCTTCAATCCCATCACAATAACATTGAGGTAGGCATAGAAACTATTCGGCGAAACCGGAATGACGTGGCGTTTCGCAGCATACGCCTGGAGTCCGTCTTCCTCGGCAAACGACTCATCCTTGATGATGGTCTCATAGAATATATTTTCAGCCGGAATATACATCAAGGCAAAGTTAAAAGTTCCTTCATCCGTGAGGATATACTTATCGGCGATAGCATCGATATGTTTTTTTACATCGGTTCTGAAAAGTCTCGTCGCGGTTTTCTTTTCCTGCTCCGACTTTGCTTCGAGCATCTTTTGAAAGTTCTCCAGTGGAAATTTTGAATCTACGGGAACGATTCCACCCGACATCCGGATGATGGCGTCAACAACATGCCCGGATTTGAACCGGTATTGAATACCGTACGCACTGGCTGACAATACTTGTTTTAATAAATCTTCCAGGAGCAGTTCGCCAAGCCCACCCCGCAGCTTTGGCGCCTTCAGCATCTCTTCAAGCTTTGAAACACTTTGCCCCAGTTCCTTGATCTCCTGGGTCGCTTTTCCCAGTTCGCCGAGCTTGTTCTGAACATCCTGAATAACCTTTGCAGCAGTATCGAGCCTTGAGCCAACCTGACCCGTATTGTTCTGGAGTTGCTGTGTCACACTCGACAACTGGCTGGTCACAATTGTCAGTTGCTGATTTACTGTCTGGGTTGTAGCATCGAGACGCTGGTTGAGCTGGGTTGTTGTTCCCTGTAAACTCTCCCGAACTTCGTTTCGAATTGATTCAACTTGTTGTTGAAAGAGTAACGCAGACTGGCCACTATCGTCACCCCGTTTTGAATAGAGTCGATAGGTAATGGCCACGAGGAGTACGAACGAGACCAGCGCGGCCAGTGTTATGAGAGGATCCATATGCTATTCATTTCCTTATCTGATAAAAAAGAATAATAACACCCCTGCACAGAGC
Organism: bacterium; assembly: GCA_043803945.1. Lineage (GTDB taxonomy): Bacteria > Bacteroidota > Ignavibacteria > UBA10030 > UBA10030 > JAZDJN01. The sequence goes on from JAZDJN010000016.1 coordinate 22,092, forward strand.
AGTGAGAAACCAAGTCGTGCTACGGAAGGTCGAGATTGTTTCAGCTTTCCCCAGAGCTTCGCTGCGAGGATGATTATGAGAATAAGTCCGATAGTTGCAATGGTGCATTCAGCGATACTAAGTTTCTGCCCATAATAAAAAGCGAGGCTATGACCGTCCCAGAAGCGTCCATAAATAATAAGCAGGTGGGCTGCATAGGCCTGAAGGGACTCGCGGCTCACATCGAGGATAAAAGACTTTTCGGTTTTCTGTTTCTCAGCATACCACCATCAGATCCATAGCAACAGCAGGACCACACCGAGACGTTCGATAAAAAAGAATGGATCGTATCTGATATTGAGAGAGGCAAAGGGGATCGTAATTGAAAACCACCGTAATGCCCCTCCACCAAGAATAAAGATGAAACCAAAAATAAGAAGATTTTTGAAATAGCCATCAACCCTTTTTGTACGTCTCGCTTCACCAAAGAGAGTGGCGGCAAATCCTCCAGCGAGCATAAATGCCATCCATGGGAAGACAGGAAAAATTGAATAGTGGAGGCCATTCAGATAAGCAGCCATCGATGGATGGAGATATCGGAGAAAGTCAATATCACCCAGAAACGGGGCGAGGATAATAATTCCAATTCCGCCAAACAGCAGAAAGTTCTGGTACAGCCGATCGCTTCTTATCCATAACCGCAGAATAAAAAGGATCAGAAGCCCAAGTGCAATACAGTGCAAAACATCCGATTGATAGAATTTGAGCCAGCCGATTTCGTCGGTCTGCGTAAACATTGTTCGGAACGAGAACGTCGGAAGATGAAGGAAATATCCCACCACCCAAATCAATCCAATGCGACCGAGCTGTTTCCAGAATGCAGTGCCGTACGTACGGAATGATTCTAGCTTTTTCTGGCTTGCGAGAATGAAGACGAAGCCGGAAATGAAAATGAAACTTGGCGCAACAAGCCCATTGATATAGTTGAGCACTGTGAACCAGCCAGCCGATTTTAGTTCAGGGAGGATGACGGCATTGAAGACATGCACTTCGATCATCACCAACACAGCCCAACCCCTTAGCAGATCGAGGAATGCAAGACGGCTTTTTACTTTCTCACCCGACATCCAGGCTCTCTCCTTACTTAATGCATGCTATCGTAGAATTCCAAGTTTTCGGCCGACTTTATTGAACGCCTCGACAGCTTTATCAATATGTTCTTTTTCGTGCGCTGCCGATAATTGTACCCGTATCCTTGCTGCACCGCGCGGCACTACCGGATAGAAAAATCCAGTGACATAAATACCTTCCTGATACAGGTCACGGGCCATAGCCTGTGTCAGTGCCGCATCGTGAATCATGATGGGCACAATTGGATGAAATCCCTCCTTGATTTCAAATCCTGCTTCCTTAATCCGTCGCCTGAAATATTGTGCATTCCATTCGAGTTTATCACGGAGACTCGTCGATTGTTCAAGCAGCTCGATTGCCTTGATTGTCGCAGCGACAACGACAGGACTCATCGTATTAGAGAACAAATATGGCCGCGAACGCTGCCTGAGAAGGTCGATGAATATTTTCTGGCCGGCAATCGCCCCGCCAGAAGAGCCTCCCAATGCCTTCCCGAATGTTGTCGTGATAATATCGACACGATCCATCACATCAAAATGTTCGTGTGTGCCGCGTCCTGTTTTGCCGATAAAACCGGTGGAATGCGATTCATCGACGAGAAGGATTGCATCATACTCTTCAGCTAGGTTGCAGACCTCATCCAGTTTTGCGAGGTCACCATCCATCGAGAAGACGCCATCCGTGACGATCATTCGGAAGCGTTTGTTCACGGATTGTTTCAGATGATGTTCGAGGTCTTTCATATCGCCATGTTTATAGCGATGGCGCTCCGCTTTACAAAGTCGAATTCCATCAATAATGGAGGCATGGTTCAATTCATCAGAGATGAGAGCATCCTCCTCAGTCAGGAGTGCTTCGAACACACCGCCATTCGCATCGAAACAGGACGAGTAGAGAATCGCATCCTCCAAACCGAGGAAGGAGGATATTTTTCTCTCAAGCTCCTTATGCTGATCTTGTGTACCGCAGATAAAACGGACAGAGGACATACCGAATCCGCGCTCCTCTAATCCTTTCTTTGCAGCCTCGATTAACGCCGGATGGCTCGACAGGCCAAGGTAATTATTGGCACAGAAGTTTAACACTTGCTGCACCGGTGAGTTCACCGGGTACTCGACCGTAATCGTTGCTCCTTGTGATGAGTGAATAATCCGTTCTTCCTTGAATAAATCTGCATATTGTAATTCAACTAATTCTTTTCGATAAAATTCTTTTACGCGTTCATGAACTGCCATGGAATAGCACTTCTCCTTTCTCATGATAAAACAGACGTCTGTCTTCTTACAAAGAGCAACCATTGGTAGAAGACAGACGTCTAATCGATTATTGGAAGATACAACAGTTTTACGATTTATTGAATGGTTATTTTACAGAAGAATGGTGGAATCCTGTGGAAAAAGTCTGTCTTCTTACTGAGGTTGATCTGAGAAAGAAGACAGACTTTTAGGAGAGAGAGTCCATATCAAAAAGCCTGTCTTCTTCGAGAAGAAGTCTGTCTTCTTACAGAGAGTCATCGCGATTAGAAGACAGACTTCTACCTATTTCTATCAATCGAAAATCAGCTTCTCCAATTGCTCCCTATATTTCAGTTCATCCTGATAGTCCATCACAAACTTCTTATATTCTATCGCTGAATTGAAAAACATTGAATGAACTTCTTTGGAGAACTTCTCTTTTCTCGGATCATTGCTACTCCAATCAGAATAATCTGAGAATTTCCAATCCTCTGGCCTGTCAACCATGTGAGCCTTAACAGGATTTAAATGAATATAACGGCAAAGTATGGAGGAGGTGTTCATCAGTTTTGATAAGCTTGATCCTGGTTCTTCCTTGAAAAAGATGACCGACCTTTGAATGCCAAGTATTGAAAGACTTGACATATGATGTATTGAAGGATCTTGAGATGTTCGACAGGTCGCACTCTTTGATAAGTCGAATTATCATGTGATAATGGTTGGGCATTAGACAATAGCAAATAACCGCAACCAACTCTGAATTGAAATATTTTCCAAGTTTTTCAAGGAAGAAGCGATAATTCTCTTCCTCGAGAAAGATGTTTTGCTTGTTGTTTCCTCTATTGTAGAGATGATAATAGGAGTTAGTTGGATAGAACATACCCAATGTCCCTGTATCTATAAGAAGTCTGTCTTCTTACGGAGAGTAATCTCGGTTAGAAGACAGACTTCCAGGATTCTCAAGAAAAAGTCTGTCTTCTTACTGAGGTTAACCGCGATTAGAAGACAGACTTTTAACTATCCTTACATACCGTACATCGCGATAATTTCGTCTTTTTTCTTCCCAAGGATTTTATACTTCTCACCCACCTTGGTAAAGGCTTCTACAGCTTTGTCCAGATGTTCCTTCTCATGATCAGCAGAGATTTGGGTACGAATTCTTGCCTGACCTTGCGGTACAACCGGGAAGAAAAAGCCGACGACATAGATTCCTTCTGCGTATAACTCTCTTGCAATATCCTGAGCGAGTTTTGCGTTGTAGAGCATCACAGGAACAATGGGGCTTTCCCCCTTCTTGATATCGAGGCCGGCTGCAACCATTTTCTCGCGATAATATTTGGTATTCCATTCGAGTTTATCACGCCGTTCAGTCGATTTCGAGAGAATGTCGAGGATTGTGATTGCCGCCTGAATCACGACGGGTGGTACAGCATTCGAAAACAGATACGGGCGGGCACGCTGCCGGCACATTTCAATAATCTCTTTTTTTCCGCTGACACACCCGCCTGCCGCTCCACCGAGTGCCTTGCCGAGTGTTGTGGTGATAACATCGATCTTGTCAATCACTCCGCAATGCTCGTGCGTTCCTTTCCCACGTACTCCGATGAAGCCAGTCGCATGAGAATCATCCACCATCACCATGGCATCGTACTTCTCTGCCAGTTCACAGATTTTATCAAGCTTCACGATATCCCCGTCCATCGAGAACACACCATCGGTGATAATCAATCTGAAGCGGCAATGTTGTGTCTCCTGAAGTTTCTCCTCGAGGTGAGCCATATCGGAATGTTTAAAATTATAGAGCTGCGCTTTTGCAAGACGCATGCCATCCACAATGGATGCATGGACGAGACGGTCTGCTATCATCGCATCATCCTTGTCGAGCATCACTTCGAAGAGAGCCGCATTTGCTTCCATACAAGAGGGGAAGAGCAAGGTATCTTCCATTTCTAGGAATTCCGAAAGTTTCTTCTCCAACTCTCTATGGATATCCTGCGTCCCGCAGATGAAGCGAACGGAGGACATACCGTAGCCCCGTTCGTCCAATCCTCTATGTGCTGCGGCGATAACATCAGGATGACTGGAGAGCCCAAGATAATTATTTGCACAGAAGTTCAGTACCGTTTTTATCGGAGCTCCCGGGGGATATTCCACCATGATGGAAGCTGCTTGAGGTGACTTAATGGAACGCTCCTCTTTAAATAATCCTGCCCCTCTTATGCTTGAAAGCTCGGTCTGATAGTGCTCCATCGCCTTGATACTATATGCCATAAGGCCTCCATTAGACTGTCGTAAATTCTTTGAGCATGATGAGAATATTATTCACAGAGTCGAATGCTTCAGGCGAAGCCTTCTCATCCGGGATTTTAATTTGGAATTTCTTCTCCAGAAACATCTTCAGGGAGACCATCGAAAACGAATCCACAATGCCGCCGGATATCAGTTTTGTCTCAGCCGTGATCTCTTGATCATTATCCTCATCGAGATATTCTTTCTTGATATAGTCGACGATCATCTGTTTAATAGCTTCAGACATGGTACCTCCAGTTGATTAGATATGAAACCAATCATGATTTAGCTGCTCACGTTGCACAAGGAAAAAAGAACATCTATTCATACTACTTTTACCTAAGCGAATCCAAACCACCCCTTCCTCCCCTCCCTGCCTGCGGCAGGCAGGCTTGCCAAGGGATATGGGGAGGTAAAAAACAGGATTTCAGATTTTTATCATTGAGGTTATTCTAACTGCATAACTTCAGTTAGTCATTCTCGAGGGTTGAGATATCGCCGATTTCTTCTCCCCACTCTTTGGCACGGAGCAGCCGGCGCATGATTTTCCCGCTGCGGGTCTTCGGCAGGGAATCGACAAACTCGATCTCCTGCGGCATAGCCAGCGGTGAAAGCTTCTTGCGTATAAAGTTCATGATCTCCATACTGAGATCGTCGCTCTTCTTGTTGCCGGGTTTCAGAGCGATGAACGCTTTCACAACTTCCATATTAATCGTATCAGGTTTACCAACGGCTGCCGATTCAGCAACAGCGGGATGCTCAAGGAGGGCCGATTCGATCTCAAACGGCCCTACAAGATGCCCTGCAGTATTGATGACATCATCATCCCGGCCAACGAACCAGTAATATCCATCGGCATCTATACTCGATCGGTCGCCGCAGATATACCATCCGTTTTTGAATTTGTTATCATACGCTTCCTTATTATTCCAATACATTCTCATCATCGATGGCCAGCCAGGCCGCAAACCAATGAGTCCGACGGTTCCAACTGCGGTAATCGGTTCATATGTTTTGGGATTAACAACTGCGGCGATGATTCCCGGAAATGGTTTTCCCATCGAACCGGGTTTGACTTTCATTCCAGGGTAGTTTGAAATTACCATGGAACCCGTTTCGGTTTGCCAGAATGTATCGAGGAAAGGTTTGCCAAAAGCCTTCTCAGACCAGATCACAGCCTCGGCATTCAGCGGTTCACCGACGCTGGCGAGGTGCCGCAGCGAGGCCAGGTTGAATTTATTCACCGGCTCCATTCCCTCTCTCATCAGCAATCTGATTGCGGTCGGAGCTGAATACCATACGCTGATCTTATGCTTTTCAATGAAGGAGTACCACATCTGCGCACTGAATCCGGCATCGAGAACGGTTTGGGTGACGCCGTTCGCCCAGGGTCCAATAATACCGTATGATGTTCCCGTAACCCATCCCGGGTCTGCTGTACACCAGTAGATATCCTCAGCTTTAAGATCGAGAACCCATTTCGTTGTGATGTACTGCGCAATGATCGAGGAATGAACGTGTTGAGCACCTTTTGGCTTTCCGGTTGTCCCTGAAGTATAGTGAAGTACCGAGGGAGTTTCAGGCCCGACCGGATAGATCGGAAAGTGTTCAAGCCGGCCCTGCTGAACCATATCGAAGGCAATCTCATCCTTCTCGAGGATTTTCGTACCGGCATCGAGAACAATGATCTGTTTCAATTCAGGCAACTGAGCCTGAATCCTGCGCACTTTACCGAGATGCTTTTTCACCGTCAGCACCGCTTTCGTTTTCGCATCATCCAGACGGGTGAAGAGCGCCTCTTCACCAAATGCCGAGAATAGTGGTTGAACGATTCCTCCCATTTTCAGAATGCCGAGAAAGGAGATATAGAGTTCTGGGATGCGGTCCATAAAAACACAAATGCGATCTCCTGGTTGAAGACCGCATTCATGAAGCATTCGGGCGAAGCCATTGCTGTACATCCTGATGTCATTGTAGGAATACTTTCGGATTTCCCCAGTGAATCCTTCCCAAATCAGAGCAAGTTTTTCACCGTGGCCCTGTTCGCAGATTCGATCGCTGCAAAAGTAACCGATGTTGTACTGGCCTTCCTTTCCAAAGCCGAGTTCCTCCTCTGAGAGTTTCCATTTAAAATCCTTATACCGTTCTTCATAGGAACCGATATTGCTCATGCACGAGTCTCCTTTGTTGATAGGGAATAATAATTGCCCCGCCTCTATCCTTCGAGCACCGAGAAATCTAAAACGAATTCTATCGAGGAACTCTCTCGATCTCCTTCGATAAGATAAACATGGTTTAAGGGGTAATCAGCACCTTGTAGGCATCTCCTGATGCAATGGCCTGAAATCCTTTGTCATACTCTTCCAAGGGAAGCTGATGTGTGACAAATCCTGTTTTCATGAATTGCTTTGCGAGTCCCGCTTTAAGCAATTTTTCCATTTGAATCCAGGTTTTGAACATTTTCCGGCCAATAATGCCATGAACGGTGATACCGCTGAAGATAATATTCTTTGCAAAGTCAACCTGCATAGTCCCGGCTGGAATACCGAGGAGTGAGAACGTCCCACCCATCCGCAGTATCTTATTGGCGTCGTCATAAGCACGATAGTTACCCGACATTTCATAGGCAGCGTCGACGCCGGTTGTATTTGTTTCGCTCATCACTGTATCCACCAGTGCTCGTCGACCATCATCCAGTGCTACGTCGAAGCAATGATCTGCACCATACGTCTTGGCAAGAGCAAATCGCTGAGTGGTTAATTTTTCATGAGTGAAATTCCCATGAGAAGCATCAGTCACATAGATTCGTTTTGCACCTGCCCAGTGAGCAACAGCGACAGCCATCAGTCCTTGCACACCGCAGCCGAGGACTGCAACATTGCGGCCTTTGATATTGGCGGAGAGCACGGTATGCGTTGCATTTCCCAGGGCATCCATAAAGCTGATAATCTCCGGCGGAATTTCGCGCTTATAGAAGATCCGTAGATTCTGCGCCGGCACCTTCACATACTTCGTCCATGCCCCATCGTCATGGACACCTTTGATAATGGTGTTCCGACAGACATGATATTCACCAAGCCGGCATTGATAGCACGTGAAACAGACCACATGCATCTCAGCGGTAGTGAAAAACTTTGTTCCGACGAATTTCATAAATTTCGGATCAACGGCTAGTGACGCCGGTGTTTTCCCTTTCAACTGCTTTTTGAGCTCTGGATATTCTTCTGCCTTTTTAATAACAAGTTTCGCCAGATGGATGCGTGCCTGCTTACCAGCATCGACGATATTGCCGACAAATTCATGTCCGATGGTAACTGGATCGCTCTTTGCGCGCATCATCTGCACGCGCAAGGAATCCTTGCTATGGTAGATTCCCACATCTGTACCGCAGATTGCACCGGCATAAACTTTGATAACGACATCATGAGGTCCCTCAACCTTTGGCTCCGGTTTATCGACGATCTGTAATCCGGTTAACCACTCGATACCTTCCTTCGGTTTTGGTTTTACGATTGCTTTCATATGATTTTCCGTGGTTGATTTCTAGGCAAGTTCACTATGTGTGTACATCAGTGAGTTACACACAGCACGAATGTATAGATTATTTCTTTTTCTTCCATTCCTCAAAATTTCTCCGAATATCACTTAAAACTTCACGATCGATCTGGTTATCTTCTCTGATCCGCACATCATAGTTTTCCCAGCCCATGAAATCCTGCAAAGCCTTTTTGGTCTTTGCGTCGAAGTCGCCATTCATTGGACCATCATAAAAAACAAATCCTTTGTAGGCCTTCGTACTGAGAATTTCTTGAAGTTCCTTGCAGAGCGATCCATCAATTGGTATAAGGTTTTTAGAATCGGTTCGGTAATAGAATAGTTTGTGGATCTTATAGAGACGTTCCAGTTCCTTCAATGGAGTGGCATGGTCGTAGATGCTGATATCGATGAGATCATCGGTAGTCCCATCATATCCGGCCCCTTTGCGTTTCACGAGAAGTGCTGCAGATTGTTCTCCCCGACGATCACCTCCAGCCCTCCCTCCGGCAACCAGTGCAGCGACGAGCCGATCAGCAAGTGATCCTTTTGTGCTTTCGAATGTCTTTGCCAGCGCCTCCACGGTTTCTTTACCAACAAGAATGTTTCCCTGTGCAGCAAATCCTTTTCCGACAATGACCTCACCTTTTCCGCCAGATGTTGATCCGGCTCTTCCTCCTGCCCAATCGAAGCATGCAGTACCTGTCCAGCTCGCAGCATTACCTTTCGCATCGATTATTCCAACCTGACGAACATCACGAGCCGTATCGTTCGCCAGAAGAATTCTCAAAGCTTCTTCAGCAGTTGCTCCATTACGTAAAAGCGTGAGTCCTTTCGGACCATAGGAGACGTTGACGAACGATTGTGTTGCTATCGCACCGACACCCGCCTCTGCCCAGGGAACTACCGGTCGGACATTTGGAAATTTCGATTGAACTGCGACACCTACGTCTCCATTCTCAAGATCGATTGCCGCTATCGAGAAGGTGGCAACAAGTGTGTCTCCATGCATACGCAACGCGTGGCGCGAACCTGGAGAATTATTACTACAGATGAAAAATAATAAGACAACGATAAGAGCAGAAAACGGGATAATGCATCGAACCATTGAAATTTTCGCTCTATGCTGTTGTTCTTCCATTCGCCCAATCGCTGAGAAGATAGAAATCCTTGTTGAGTAACGCTGCCTCTTTGCCGCGAAAATATAGGTAAAAACATGAAGAGACAACACTTTTTTTCAGCAAGAGTATCACATTCCGGCCTGTCGCAAAAATAGGAATGCGGGTAATCCACTAATCATGTCATGCTGTTACTTCAGAAGGATAACTACGATAGGATTCCACTGATGTATAATGTACGGGGAAAATCGGAGGAGATGTTTACCTTGATTTAACCAATCGAATAGCAAATGATCCATCCATCGAGTGAATGTGCGGAAAGGTCTCGACAAAACCCTCCTGAGTCACAACCTCTTCATTGATAAACTTTTTTGCATTATCGATGGAGAATTCCGGATGTGCTGCCAGGAACGAACTCACAACACCGAAATTTTCTTCCGGTTCGGTCGTACAGGTACTGTAGACCAATACCCCGCCGGGTTTCACATGGGAAGCGGCATTTTCCAGGATACTTCTCTGAATCTTCACCAATTTATCCAGGTCTTCCGGTTCTCGCTGCCATTTGGCATCCGGTTTTTTTGAAAGCACACCCAATCCTGAGCAGGGTGCATCGACAAGAACTTTATCGGCTGGTGTGGTTTGTACCGTCGCTGCATCGGCAGCGATATAATGAGTATTGGCGATCCCAAGCCGCTGACAGGCATTTTTTACAAGATTGAGTCGTGTTTCATAACGATCTACGGCAATAATTTCTCCAACATTTTTCATTAACTCGCCGATCATTGTTGTCTTACCGCCAGGGGCAGCGCACATATCGATCACACGGTCACCGGATTGTGGAGAGAGGAGCTGAACTGCCATACCGGCACTCTCATCCTGGACGATGAAAAAGCCCTGTTGAAACATTTCCGATCTGCCGATACCTGCCATATGCTTGACGCGCACGAAAAAATCGAGATACCGTGATTTTGAAAATTCGATCTGATGCTGATCGAGCTGATTGAGAAAATAGGTAAAATCAATTTTTGTCCGATTTACCCTCAACGTCAAATCGGGGATCTGATTATTCGCCTTGAGAAATTTTTCTGCATTCTCATATCCGAACCGGTTCACCCAGCGCTTCACCATCCAATAGGGGTGCGATTCGATGACAGCGAGCGTCTGGATATTATCCTGAGCAGGATCGGGATATCGTATATTATCGATATTGCGGATGATATTTCTGAGAATGGCGTTTACCAGATCTGCCGCTTTTTGACTGCGTACTCGTTTGGTAAATTCCACCGCTTCATTCACTGCAGCAGATTGTGGAACCTTATCGAGAAAGAGTATCTGATACAATGCAACACGAAGCACGTTTCGGATATTGGTTTCAGCCTTGGTAAAATTTCCATGGAAAAAGCCCGTGAGCACCCAATCGAGTTTCATCTGCCAGCGAATGACACCGGTAACGATTTGATTCATAAGACCTTTATCGAGCTCGTTCATTTCAGTCCCACGGAGCTCAGCATCCACCAGTCTATCGAGATAGGAATCAGACCGTTCAATACGATTGAGAATCTTTACTGCAGTTCCACGCGGCCCCTTATACAGACTTTGTCGTTCCGGGACTTGCTGAGGTTCAGCCGGTTCCTGTTTGCCTTCGCCATTTTCCATTATAGTATCCTCACTATCACCCTAAAGGTATAAAAACAAAATGCGGAACGTTGGGGACATTCCGCATAGAGTGGGACACATCAAATTCTCCAGCGATGTTAGCTGGCTTGTTCAACTGCTGTTTTTTGCAGATGTTTTGCGTACTTCTTCTGGAAGCGTTCGATCCGACCTGCTGAGTCAAGCAATTTCTGCTTTCCGGTGAAGAACGGGTGGCAGCTTGAACAAATTTCAACATTCAGATTTCCTGTCGTAGAACGGGTTTCGAATGTATTGCCACAGACACATTTTATTACAGTTTTCTTATAAGCTGGATGAATATCAGGTTTCATTATACACTCCACTAATCACGTTTCATTTCACGACGTAAATATAGTCAAAAATGCACAGATCCGCAATGGAATTTTACAAATTTTCTATAATCGGCTCCAACATCTGTACATCATTACAAAAGCGTTGATCAACGATCTATCGAATTGTAGAACCAGGTTCCCGTCTTAGACAATCCCCTTTGATTTCCATCTCTCTAAAATCAACCGTGCCAATTCAAGGTCCTCGTGCGTTGTAATTTTTATATTATCATAGGACCCTTCCACAATCCTCGCTTTAATTCCGATGTGTTCGAGGAGTGCAGCATCATCAGTTGAGTAAAAGCAATCTTTCTTGGCTTGTTCATAAGCCTTCATCAATACTCCTGCCTTGAACGCCTGAGGTGTTTGAACGAGCCAGATCGCATTTCTGTCAAGCGTCTGATCAAAGAAATCCCCGCCGGCAGATCGTCGGATGGTATCTTTCGGTTGGACGGCAAGGACGGCAGCATCGTACTCCCTGCACGATTTAACAAGCTGGGCAATCCGTTTCGATTCGACAAAAGGGCGGACACCATCATGAACAAGGACGATATCGGAGGATTTCAGTGACAACTTCTTCAGGACATTATAAACAGAATCCTGCCTCCGTTCACCACCAATGGTCACCTTGCTAACCTTATGGAGACGGTAATGCGAAGTCATCGATTCCATTTCCGCGATCGATTGTTCAGGTACAGCGACTGCGATCTCATCGATCTCAGTACAATGCTCAAATCGTTGCAGAGTATGAATGAGAATTGGTTTTTCCCGCAACAGAAGAAACTGCTTCTTGATTGTCCCTCCGATTCTTTTACCAGATCCAGCTGCAGGGACAATGACAATCACTTTTGGACGAATGCGTGGCATGACTTGTTCACCAGATCTTTCTTCTCAAGCAGAGGAAGAGAACCGCCAACTCCAATCCAATCTGGACGGGAGTTGGATCAGCCTCCGGTACAATGACACTTGATCATTCAAGGCTTTACCAATCAGGGTCCAGCGATTACAAAATAATCATTCCATCGCCGTAGCTATAAAAACGGTACTCCTCTTTAATCCCCTTTTTGTACGCCCGCATCATATAGTCATGACCAGCGAATGCACTCACAAGCATCATGAGGGTAGATTCCGGCAAATGGAAATTCGTAATCAATTTGTCCGTAATTTTAAAATCGTATGGTGGGAAAATGAATTTATCCGTCCACCCCTTCGATGGTTTGAGATGGCGGTCCGAGGTCACGCTTGATTCCAGTGCACGACAGGTGCTGGTACCGACAACAAACACCTGATGTTTGGAATCAATCGTCTTGTTGATGAGCTGGGCTGTATCGTCGGTAATTTCATAGTACTCGGAATCCATCTTATGCTTCGTGAGATCTTCTACTTCAACCGCACGGAACGATCCAAGCCCCACATGGAGAAGAACCGGGACGATCTTCACTCCTTTCGCCTGAATCTTTTTCAATAACTGTTTTGTGAAATGGAGCCCTGCTGTCGGTGCTGCGACAGCACCCAGTACGCGCGCATACACCGTCTGATACGATTCTTTATCTTTTTCAACGGCATCCCGTTTGATATAGTACGGCAGCGGGGTCATCCCGATGCGTTCGATAATCTTGAAAAAATCCCCCTTATGATTAAAGCGCACCGTGCGTCCCCTAGAGGTCGTATTGTCGATGACCTCGCACCAGAGTTTGCCATCATCGAAGAAGATTTTATTGCCGATTCGCACTTTCCGCGCTGGATCGACGATGACATCCCAAATATTTTCCTCTGCATTAAGCTCACGGAGAAGAAAGACTTCAATCTTCGCATTGGTCTTTTCCTTCTTCCCAAAGAGTCGTGCCTGAAAAACCTTCGTCTCATTCACAACAAGGCAATCGCCTTTATTCATGAAATCGACGATATCGAAAAACTTCATATCCTCGATCGTTTCATCGCTCCGGTTCAGTACCATGAGCTGGGAATGATCTCTCGGTTTTGCAGGAAATTTTGCAATGAGATTTCTTGGCAGTGGATATTTGAAATCTGAAAGCTTCATTGCTTGTTACCCCCACATAAGTATGTGATGTGCATCGATTGTCCTCGTGAAAATATCTCTGAGCAGGGTTCCATCAAAGCCTGGCTGAGCGGTGCTCCTGCACAGGCTCTAACGAAATCGATACCTCCGCGCTGACGACGAATTAATGTTAACGTTTACGGCCGCCTTTTTTCTTGGCAACCTTCTTCGCTTTCTTTACAACGCGCTTGGCTCTTCCCGCCACTGCCGGTGAATCGTTGAGCAGTGCTGCGCGTGCTGCTGCAACCCGTGCAATCGGCACACGGAATGGAGAACAACTTACATAGTTCAAACCGATGATATGACAGAACTCGATGCTCGATGGCTCACCGCCATGCTCTCCACAGATTCCGAGCTTAATATTAGGTTTGGTGCTCCGTCCTTTCTCGACGGCCATCTTCATTAATGCACCAACGCCAATCCTGTCGAGCACCTCGAATGGATCCTTGGCATAAATATCCTTTTCCACGTATGGGATAAGGAAGCGTCCCGCATCATCGCGGCTGACGCCAAGCGTTGTTTGGGTCAGGTCGTTGGTTCCAAAGCTGAAGAATTCGGCAACGCTGGCAATCGCGTCTGCAGTAATTGCTCCACGGGGAATCTCAATCATCGTTCCGACGAGATAGGGGAACTTGACATTGTATTCCTTCATGACCGCTTCTGCATTCTGCCGGACAATTGCCGCCTGGTGTTCGAGCTCTTTCACATTGCCGACCAGGGGAATCATCACTTCAGGTTCAACAGGGATGCCCCGTTTTTTCACTTCTGCAGCTGCTTCAAAAATTGCACGGGATTGCATTTCGGTAATTTCAGGAAAGATGATTCCAAGACGGCATCCGCGGAATCCGAGCATTGGGTTAAACTCGTGCAACGATTCAACTCTCTGCTTCACCGTTTCATACGAAATCCCCATCTGCCGTGCAAGCTCGCGCTGCGCCGGTTCTTCGTGCGGAACGAATTCGTGCAATGGCGGATCGATCGTGCGGACAGTCACCGGTCGGCCGTTCATCACTTCAAAGATACCCTCAAAATCTTTACGCTGCAGCGGCAACAGTTTCGCAAGTGCTGCCTTACGCTGTTCGAGTGAATCGGCAAGAATCATTTCACGCATCGGACCAATTTTACCTTCACCGAAGAACATATGTTCCGTTCGGCAGAGTCCAATACCCTCGGCACCAAATGCAACGGCGTTCGCCGATTGATCGGGTTGATCGGCATTCGTGCGAATCTTCAGCCTTCGATACTTATCAGCCCACTTCATAACTTTTGCAAAGGTTTGATAGACTGGGGCAGATTTCGGATCGAGCGATTTGTCGATCAAGACTTGCAATACCTCCGAAGGTTTGGTATTGATCTTTCCCTGAATCACCTGACCGGTTGTGCCGTCGATTGAAATCCAGTCACCCTCTTTCAGCGCTTTGTCAGCAACTTTCATCGTTCGGGTTGAATAATCGATCTCCAATGTGCTGCAACCCGCAACGCAAACCCGGCCCATCTGCCGAGCAACGAGTGCCGCATGCGATGTCATTCCACCGCGGGCGGTTAGAATTCCCTCAGCGGCATCCATTCCTTTAATATCCTCGGGAGATGTTTCGATTCGGGTCAGGATCACTTTCTCTCCCTTCTTCGTCCACACTTCGGCATCCTGAGCGTTGAAGACAATCCGTCCTGTTGCCGCACCCGGTCCGGCATTCAATCCTTTTGCCAGCAAGCGACCGTTTATAATCGCCTCATCTTTCTCCTTCACATCAAAGATAGGCCGGAGGAGTTGATTGAGTTGATCGGGTTCGATACGTAGCAATCCTTCGCGATCGGAGATGAGTTTTTCATCGACCATATCGACTGCGATACGGATTGCTGCAAATGCCGTCCGCTTGCCGACACGGCACTGGAGCATGTAAAGCTTTCCCTGCTGAATCGTGAACTCGATGTCCATCATATCACGATAATGCTTCTCAAGGGTCTTTCGGATTTTCTCGAGCTGTCCGTACATCTTCGGATCCTGAGCAGCCAGTTGTGAGATTGGCAGCGGTGTACGGGTACCAGCAACCACATCTTCACCCTGAGCATTCATTAAGAACTCGCCGTAGAAAACATTTTCACCTGAAGCGGCATCGCGGGTGAAGGCAACACCGGTTCCGGAATCTTCACCCATATTGCCAAAGACCATGGACTGAATATTCACCGCAGTACCCCATGATGCCGGGATGTCGTACATCTTGCGGTAAGCAATAGCCCGTTCATTCATCCAGGAATTGAATACTGCACCGACGGCACCCCAGAGCTGCTCCATGGGATCCTCGGGGAATTCCATCCCTCTCTTTTCCTTGATGGCCGCCTTGAACCTAACGACAAGATCCTTCAGGTCGTCGGCAGTGAGGTCGGTATCCTGATGGATGTTCCGTTCCTTCTTTTTCTCTCCGATGATCGCTTCGAATGGATCGATCTCATCCTTATGCACCGGTTTTAAGCCAAGGACGACATCGCCATACATCTGCACAAACCGCCTGTACGAATCATAGACGAACCGTGCATTACCTGTTTTTTTGATCAATGCTTCAACCGTCTTCTCATTCAAACCGAGGTTGAGAATGGTATCCATCATACCGGGCATTGAAGCGCGGGCTCCGGAACGGACCGACACGAGTAATGGATTTTTCAAATCACCCAGCTTGGCACCCATCGCTTTTTCAACTTTTACAAGTGCGACTTCAACCTCTTTCTTTAAGGTCTTTGGATAGGATGTGCCATGTTGGTAGTAATAGCTACAGACCTCTGTAGACACTGTGAATCCCGGAGGGACCGGAAGGCCGATGTTGGTCATCTCTGCCAGGTTTGCACCTTTTCCACCGAGAAGATTTTTCATCTCCGCGGTTCCCTCGGCTTTTCCGCTGCCGAAGAAGTAAACGTATTTTGTTGTTTTTGCCATTCTTAATTTACCTTCTTTCTTAACTATTGTTACGCGGTTACTGATGGTTTTTTTCAATACCAGAGTTTTCGATTTCCGAATAAAATCTCTTCATAAGATCTTTAGACGCAGGATTGTCAAAATCTTCCATCCGTTCCGGATGCCATTGCACAAGCAGAAGAAACGATTGATTGCTGCTGTTATGCCGCTCTGCAGCCTCACATACTCTGTCGGCAGACCAGCAAACCGCCAGCAGCCCTGGAGCAAGAGCTTTTACTGCTTGATGATGATACGAATTCACATCGAGTTCAATTCTGCCGACGATGGAATACAGCACAGAGTTGGTCAAAACCCGAACCGGATGCCTGTTTTCCCTCCCATCGATTTTTGAATGATTTCTATATCCATTCGATTGAAGATCTGCAATCAAGCTTCCACCCAGGGCGACATTTATTATCTGCATTCCGCGACAGATTCCCAGGAGCGGTATCTTTTTATCCAAGGCCTTCCTTATCACCGCAAGCTCATGCTCATCTCTCGCCACATCGATTCGTTTTGCTTTGGCGATTTCCGATTCAGCCTGATAGAACTTTGGATGCACATCGCCACCGCCGGTTAATACAATTCCATCGAGGGTACTGAAATCCAGCGATGCACCCTGAGTCCAATAAAGTCTCTGAATTTCAATACGGGGATCACACCGATGAATCCATTGTTCATAGAGTACACTATCTTTATTCCCGGGATCCGTAATTCCGATTCTCATAGATCCTTCTTCACCACTTGTGGTAAGGAGCGATCCAATAGATCTTCTCCAGAAACAACCGCGAGAGCAATTTCGACCCAAAAGACCGGTTGTGATGCAAGGAAGTTTTTGCCAATTTCTCCAAGGGCACGAATTCTCATTAAATCCTTCTCCGTTGTAAAGATGTAGTCACTCGCAGTCGTTGCTGCGAGAGCAGTCACCCGTGCAAGATCGGAATCGGTATATGGATGATGATCAGAAAAAGCTTCATGATGTTTGATTTCGACCCCCATCGCACGAATTGTCTGCTCAAACGATTGAGGTGCTCCAATTCCTGATAAGAGAAAGCCTTTTTTCGTTTTCAGATTTTGCACATTAATACTGAATCCTGTCGATGCCCGATGAACGGCCACAATTCTGGTTTCAATCCCGATAATCGGTTTTTGAACCTTTTGCAAAAGACGCTCCTTCAACTGATTAAAATGATCAAGATCCCGGAATCGATTGACTGCAATGAGTGAAGCCCGATTCAGAGATGACCAAGTGTCACGCCTGTTACCGGCCGGGAGCAGGGGTTCATGTTGCTCAAGTTCGGATGCAGTGAGAATGACGATATCGAGATTGCGGCAAATATACCGGTGTTGAAATCCGTCATCCAGGACGATAACATTTGCTCCATATTGATCTATTGCTACATTTGCACCACGGACACGCTGCTCATCAACGATCACAATCACATCGCTCAACTTTTCCGCCATTTGAAGGGGCTCGTCGCCCGCTTCTGATGCTGTGGCCAGGATATCCTTTCCGTTACTCACCGTAAGTGTTCCGTTCGTTTTGCGCCCATAGCCACGACTGACTACCGCAACTTTAAATCCCCGCAACTGAAGGTTGTTGACGATGAACTCCACTAAGGGTGTTTTCCCAACTCCGCCGGCGAGCAGGTTGCCGATAGAAACAACTGGCACGGAAAGTTTACTGCTTTGCAGCAATCCTATGTCAAAGAACAAGTTCCGGAGCGCTACTCCAACTCCATACAACGAGGAAAGTGGAAGAAGAAGTTTGCGCACGTTGATGGCCTACGTTAGTGTACTGATATGCTCCGCAACCCGACGCGAAGCACCCTGTTCTCCCAATTTGTTTCTCAATTGAGAGAGATTCTCTTTCATTGTCTTCAGCCCCTGTTCATCATTCATCAATCGAAGCGCCTCGCGGGCTAGACGGTTTGCAGTGGCTTTCTCCTGAATGAACTCAGGCACAATTTCTTTTCCGGCGACGATATTCACCAAACCAATATTCCGGACATTGATCAGTATTCTCCCGATCAGATAGGTGAGCCAGGAGGTCTTGTAAACGACAACCATGGGCGTCCCAAAAAGTGCTGTCTCCAATGTAGCCGTTCCTGAAGTAACAAAAGCAAATTCAGAATATCGCATCACCTCATAGGTTGCGCCTTTGACGAGGTGAATTCCTTCCACATTATGGAATGTTGTAAAATACTTCTCATCAAGTGTTGGTGCAACCGCGACCACGACTTGCATGTCTCGCTGTGCAGAGATCGTCCGGGCAGCCTTGAGCATTTCTGGAAATATTCGTTCAATCTCTTGCGGCCTGCTGCCGGGCAGCAATCCCAGAATCGGTTTCCGGGGATCCAGTCCAAAGTGTTTAACAAATCCGCTGCGCTCCAGTTGCACTTGCATCACTTCCAGAAGCGGGTGACCAACAAATTCCGCCCTGATCCCCTCACGAAGATAAAGATCAACCTCAAAAGGAAAGATCACCAGCATTGAATCGATGATTCCGCGCATCTTCTTTATACGAGACCGATGCCACGCCCACACTTGCGGACTTATGTAATAAATTACACGAGTCTGAACCTTTTTCGCAATCTTCGCGAAACGAAGATTGAATCCGGGATAGTCTATCAGCACCACAGCGTCCGGTTTTCTGAACTTGAGCAATGAGGTAAGCGTTCGTTGGACAGAACGAAGTACCGGCAGATGTTTCAGTACTTCTACAAAGCCCATCACGTTGAGTTCGTTGACATGATAGACAAGTTCCATTCCCTCCCTCTTCATCCGGTCTCCCCCGATACCAAAAATCTCGATCCCTGGATTCAGTCGTTTCAACTCCCGGACGACTCCAGCACCATGGAGATCGCCAGAAGCTTCTCCCGCTATGATCATCACCCGATTGACCACGGTTTACCCTTTTGCATACCAAAGAACAATAAGCATGACAATCACAATTCCGAGTGCCTGAAGAGTACGCCGCTCTGAATGAAACGCCTCTATCCAGTTTGCATGTTGCCGCTCCTGCGATGAGTGGCGATACGCAGTAAGACGAGGGAAAAATCGCGGCACCTGTTTCTTGTATTCGCTGTACCCTTCGCCAAATTCCTTTTCCAGAAACGCCTCTTCCAATTGTACAATCATAACATACTGAAACGAAAAATAAACAAACGATCCGATGACGAGCCACGGTACGATTGCGTTTGCCATTATTCCTACACCAACGTACATGAAAATATTACCGCTATAGAGTGGATTGCGCATATGGGCATACGGACCGGAAACAATCACTTCCGGTGCCCCGACGCTCGCCGTTACACGCGTCAGGCTTCCGGCGTACGAGACACCCCACGATCGAAGAAACTCACCAAAGAGAACCAGTATAAGTCCAGCAACCATCGTGACGATTGTAGGATGCGCAAACACCAACATGATAATTATGAATGGAATTGGTGTATAGCTCCGGAATTGAAACAGCAGTTCTCTCAACTTCTTCATCAGTCATCCTTGCATAAAAACCTGACGCCTGGCCATCTCTGCCTCGCGCCGCTTCTTGAGTCGTTTCCGCTGCAGAATGAGTTCCAGACGCCGATGCACATCCCCAAAGTGTGTAAAGTCATGGTACGTGATATTACACTCCTGACAATACTTGATGAGCTGTCGTTTGGCGAACACGACATCGGCATATTGTGCCGGACAGCGATCCGAGATTCCATCTCCGATATAGATAATGATATCCTCATCTCCCGATAATGTCAGGAGATGATTTCGCTTACAATTCCCACAATCCGGGCATTCTGCATCTTCATACGGAAACTCTGGTACGATTTTCGTGACCCCTTCACGTGTGACAAACGTCAGGTGATTTGAAAAGAACTGAAGATGTCCAAGTCCAAAGTTGTTGAGGATTCGTTCGATATAGAAATCGAGCCCATCGCTCACAATGGTCAACGGAATTTCTTTCAAAGAACAAAACTCAACAAACTGTTTAAAATATGGATCGATCTCGCATGGTGCTACAAATGCTTCCAGCATTTCCGGCGTCAAATGCGGAACAGCTTCGCATTCCTCCTTAAGGCACTGTCGGGCTGTTTTGGTGCCCGCCAGATAGCCTTCAACAATCTCTACGGCATTCGGGCCAACGAAGTTCTGGAAGAGGCGATTCCCCACATCATCACGGGCAACCGTACCATCAAAATCACAATACACTCGTATCATCGATTCACAATACCTTCATCTACGATTTTACCACTGACTCGTTGAATCGTACCGAGACCAGTTTGGATATCCCCTCTTCTTCCATCGTCACTCCATAAAGTGCATTGGCAGATTCCATTGTCCGCTTGTTATGAGTAACAACAATGAATTGGGTATTGTCGGAGAACCTCTGTATGATTCTTGTGAACCGATCGATATTCGTATCGTCCAGGGGAGCATCAACTTCATCGAGAATACAGAACGGCGAGGGTTTCACCAGATAGATAGCAAAGAGGAGCGCAATCGCCGTTAATGTTTTTTCACCCCCCGAAAGGAGATCAATGGATGTCGGTCGTTTCCCGCGGGGCTTTGCGATAATCTCAATTCGCGCCTCAAGGGGGTCGACTCCTTCTTCAAGTTTCAGATCGCACTCATCCCCCTCATCGAAGAGTCCTTTAAAAGTCGTAATAAAGTTCTCACGAATGAGGCCGAAGGTTTCCAGAAATTGCCGTTGAGCAGTTGTATTAATCTCTTCGATCGTTGTGAGCAGTGTTTTTTCGGAATCGGTGAGATCCTGTCGCTGCGCATTGACAAAATCGAGCCGCTCTTTTTCACTTTTATACTCATCAAATGCCGCAAAATTGACTGCACCGAGTGTGCGGATTTTTTCTTTCAGCCCTCGTACTTCTTCCCGGGCGGCATGGAAATCGAACGACTCATTATCCTCAAAGGTCTGCAAAGCGAGTTCGAGATCAAATTCTTCCTTTGCCCTCCCTTTCAAATTTTCCGACTTCATGGTGAGTTCCTGAATCTTGAACTCGAGGTCGTGGGCAGCTTTCAGAGATCCTTCATGTTTGAGGCGTTCATCTTTGAGCTTGAGTTCGATCTCGTGCACCTGTGAGCGTTTTTGACCATGTTCCTGCTCAACCTCCACCTTCTTCTCGGTCAGGAGTGCAAACTCCGAGCGAACCGCAGTCAAAATCTCCTCTGTTTCTTTAACGACGGTTACCAACTGTTCGATTTCTTCCCGTGCGGCAACAATGTCGGCGTTTCTCTGCTCGAATGTCGCAAGCAGTGATCGCGTCGTTGAAGTTGCATGGTCGATTTCCTGAAGCACACTCCGTTCTTCCCCCCTCGTGGAAACCACTTGCATATTCGCTTCATTAGCGACGCGCGAATATTCAATCCATAACGCTTCCATCGTTTCGAGTTCACTTGCCGATGAGCCAGAGAGCCTCTCAGTTTCAGATTTTTCAATTTCCATCTGCGAAAGGCGCGGCCCGAGGAGGTCAAGTTCCCGCTGAAGTTCTGCCGCTTCCTGTTTCATTCGATCGCCTTCAGCACGATTTCGGAGGATACTTTCGTGCGCTCGTTTCTTTTCGAATTCCAATTGAGCGATACGGATTTCAACCATCGTCATCTGCTGTTCGAGAGTCTTCGCCTCCTCCCTCATCCCCTTGATATCAATTCCGGCGAGATCCTGATGTTTCTCCTGAATCTGTGCAGCAGTCTTCTCCCGTTTACGGATAAGGTTATTGATTTCCCCGGTGACCTCCTCGTATTGCTTGCGCCGTCCGATGAGCCCTCCCTCATCCTGACGGAGACTTCCTCCTCGGACAAGGCCGCGGTCGGTGATGATTTCCCCTTCCAGAGTCACGCAGCGGATACCCCGCTCTTTTAAGAGAATCCGTTTTGCGGTGTATACATTTTCCACAATAAGGGTATCGTCGAGCAGTACCTCATAGAGATGACGAAACCGTTCTTCAGTTTCAATCACAGCACTTGCCCATCCTATAACATCCCCATCCGCATAGAATGGGCGATGCGACATCAACTTGGGCAGGCGGTCCAGACAGATAAAGGTCGCTTTGCCTTTCTGGCCGCGCTTTAAATAGTCGATAGCGCTGTAAGCATCATCTGTGGAATCAACGATGACATAACTGACCGAATCACCGAGAGCAGTTTCGAGAGCAACCCGGTAGCGCGGATCGATTGTTACTGCTTCACCGACGGTTGAGCGAACTTTCGGCTTCCACTCCTCCTGAGTGATCAGATACCGGGCACCATCCGAATAGCCATCGAAGTTTTCTATCAATCCCTTGAGAAAATCTAGTTTCGCTTCCTTACGCTCCAATCCGCTGCGGAGATCGAAATCATCATTTTTCAACTCCTCGATCTCGTGCTGTACTTCAACCTTTCTTGCTTCGAGGGCACGTACGTGTGTCTCTGCTTCGGCATGCTGCGCACGGAGTGTCCGATCCTCCTTGGTCAGCGTCGTGATGAGTTCAACATTTCGTTCGATATCAACTGATGCAGCCCGCTCTTCCTCAGCGATATATTCCATCCTGCCGTTGATGTTTTCAATTCTCGCTTTCGCCTGATGCTGTCTGTCGCGGGATTCAGATATTTCATGGAGTACCACGATGATCCGATCCTGATAGGCTTTAACTTCTATCTTCTTTGCATTCAACTGCAGTTCGAACTCTTCAAGCACGCTTTTCTTCTGTGCATACAATGCTTCGGCCTGGATCAATCGCTCCCGTACTTGTCGAAGGCCAGCCTCATAGTTTGCCAAACGCCGTGCGACATCTTCCTGGCGTTCACGGATTTGAACCTTTTCACGCTCATACCGTTCAATATTGTTCACCTGCGAACGCCGGCGTTCATTCGACGTTGCGATCGTTCGTTCTAGCTGGTGCATTCGGGACTGCTGTTCTGTAGCATCGGTTTGCAGCTCAGACAACCGGTCTTCCAGTTCCCTCATTTCTGTCCGCAGGACATCGAGCAGCGTTTCTTCCTGGGAGAGTTCGACATCGATCTTGTTTTTCTCGGTGACAACAACGTTTAGTTGTTCCTGCAGAGGAGCAATCTTCGTCACAATGCTGGCATACTCGCGGCGAGCGAGCATCATTTCGAGCTCTTTCAATTGTTGGGCGAACTCGTTAAAACGTTCTGCCTTTTGTGCCTGGCGCTCGAGAGAATTCACCGCCTTCTGAACTTCTCGAACAATATCGTTGACACGGGTCAGGTCGTGCTGGACACTTTCCAACCGGCGATAGGCCTCTCTCCGACGATGCTTATATTTTGTCACGCCTGCCGCCTCTTCAAACAACCGACGACGTTCATCGGCGCGATCGCTTAGGATAGTCTCGACCATTTTCAGCTCAATCACTGAATAGGCATCCGAACCCATTCCCGTATCCATAAAGAGATCGCGGATATCTTTCAGCCTGCAGAGAGTTTTATTGATGTAGTATTCACTCTCCCCGGAGCGGTACACGCGCCGGGTAATGACAACCTCTGTGAACTCTGTCGGGAGAATACCTTTGGTGTTCTGAATGGTGAGAGAAACTTCAGCGACACTTAATGGTTTCCGGTTTTTTGTACCATTGAAAATCACATCTTCCATCTTATCGCTTCGCAGTGTGGTGGGGCGCTGTTCACCCAGCGCCCATCGGATAGCATCGACAACGTTGGTCTTACCGCAGCCGTTCGGGCCAACGATACTCGTGATCCCGGCATCGAATGTCAAATTAACTTTCTGGGCAAAGGACTTAAAGCCGAAAATATCAAGCTTTGAGAGATACATTACCCTAAGTTCCTTGTAAGGTTCGAGAGAAACTCAATTTGCGAGACAATTGCCAAGGTATTTTCGTAGTAGAAGAACAGCCCGCCAAACACAATGATGATAGCGAAAAATCCACCAACATAAGCCTGCGTTGAATTCACATCAAAGAGGACAGCAACACCCTTCAAAATTCTGATAATCGACCAGGCGATAAAAATTCCTATCACTGCAAAGGCTGGAAGAACGTAGAAATTGGTCTGTAAAAGTTTGAAGAGAGCCATTCCCAGCGGACTGAGTAAAATAATGGGCAGGGAACCCCACACTGCCACTGTGAACGAATGATATGTTGAAACTCTCCGCTTGACGAGGATGGATAGTATAAGAATTACAAACGTAAGGATGAGCGCCAACACGAGGAACAGCATGGTGAAGAACAGGATCCCAATGAACGGATTCCACGCTGCGATGATTATGATCTCTTTGATCCAATCCCATGGGATGAACAGTGTTAACACAAGGTCAACCAATTTGTTAGTTCTGTAATTATATAGAATACCTGACGTTATCAAACCCATCGTAATTGAGAGAATGATGATCATGAAAATGGATTGAGGAATGGAGACGCTATGAACATCTCTCAACTCGGCATAGAAATTATACGGACGGATCAACGAACGGATTAACGTCTCTTTAAACCGCCTGTTATAGTTATAAAGATAGGCAGTGAGAGCAATGATGGCAAAACCAAGGAGAATATGAGAAAATGGTAAGAGAGAACGGTACTCACCGAGTTTCAAGGCCTTTCGCTTTTCCCCATAGTACAGCAGCCGGAGAGTCTCATATGAAGCTCTCTTCTCGCGTGCAAGGCTCATAATCCCAACAGGATGAAGATAGGGATCTTCCGATTGTACCGAGAGCAGCGGTCTGTCTCCTCTCCAATCTGTAAACGCGAGTGCGAAGGAACCAGCGATATTCACCTCGTGAATAGCCTGGAACATCTGTTCGTAAAACTTTGCCTGCGCTAATTGGGACAGTGGATCGCTATAGCCATTGGAATTGTTATGAGCCACGACCCGGCTATAGCCGAGGAGAATGACAGGCTGATTTGTGTGATCCTTCTTCCATTCCGTCAATTGCTTTTTAAATGTTTTCACGAACTCAGGAGGCGAACTAACCAATCTTCCCTGGACGCTGTTTCCGATAGGGATTTGGACTGCAGCAATATCAACGGCATCGGTGCAGACATCATTTGTAAGCATCGAGGATCCGAAGTAAATGGGCCGGGCGTCGAGTGACTTCATCTGCGACACGATCTGGTCAACAAATCCTCTCGCCCGCGGATCCGATGAATCGAACTGATCACCGATGCCCCATGCAATCACCGACGGTTGATGCTGATCCCGTTCTATCATTTCGCCGATCATTGTTTCCGCGAGGCTGACGAATACACCTTGGCCGAGAATTTCACCTGCCACATTCCACACCGGCGCCTCGATCAACGCGAGTAATCCGTACTTGCTGCAAAGGTCGAGCATGGAAGGGTGCGGCGGATGGAAGGCGAAGCGGATTGTATTCGCTCCCGTCATTTTGATCAATGCAATATCTTTTTCCATCTGCTCATAGGTGAGCGTTGCACCATGCTTCGGCGAATCCTCCATCCAAACAATTCCATTCAGGATCACTGAATTTCCATTGAGGATAAATCGATCTTTCTTTATTTCAAATCGCCGGAAACCTATCGGCAAGGACATGACATCAACAAGGTGCCTCCTCTTACCTTCGGCAATTGTGATTTTGCCCCGAAGGCTGTACAGATCCGGCGTCTCTATATTCCAAAGCTTCGGTGCGTTCACCACGAGCAAAGTACTGACTTCATAATTTCTATTCGGCGGAACCGAGACAGCTTGCGGTACGGATTCTCCGAGCGAAGCTCCAGTTGAACGATCGACCACCTCGATGGAGAAGAATGACTGCGAAGATCGGATACGATTGCTTAATGAGTCTGACGTCGTGTCGAATATTTTACTATTCAGGATGGCTTTTACATTTACCATACCCTGTTTGAAATCGTCACTCACACCCATCCGCACAACCATCCGGTCAACCCAAAGCTTTGGCGTTGCCACCAATATGATATCGCGGAGAATACCTCCATAATTTTTCCATCCCCAGACTTGTTTTCGAACCGGGAGTGTGGCACGTGCACTGACCTCATTGGTGACCACCACCTTGAGGATATTCTCACTACCGAGCTGGAGCGTGTTCTCCGGGATATCTAATTCGATTTGGGTGTACCCGCCTGAATGCCGCCCGATAAAGACATCGTTTATGTAAAAATCAGATTCATAATTAACGCCAAGAGCAACCAATTGAAAAGCATAAGAGGAAAGGAGTTCTTCGCTCACAGAAAATTTTCTCAGAAGTGTTACCTTTCCTTCATAATCGAAGGAGGAAGGAATCTTTACATCAATCCAACGTTCTTCATTCAGTGAATACTTCCACATCCCTGCAAGATCAATCTTCTGCCGAGTTGGAGATTCCGAGAGTATCCCACCATCAACACTTTTAAAAAATGGCTGCCCATTTTCATAAACCTTCAATTGCCCCATAGCTATCCCTGGGAAAAGGAGTAAAAGGAAAAGAAGGATGGTGGGAAAATCCTTGAAAAGAGTTTGATTAATCTTTGTCAATTCGATGATTAGGCTGTAAAAGAAGTGCCGATTTTCTTAAAAAATCAGCGGATTTTGCCCTGCAATATAATGCAAAAAGTGGCTGAAATCAACGGAAAATACGGATTTTGCAAAAAATAAAAGGGATTTTTTTGGCAAAAAACCCCTCTTTGGAATATTTCTTAAGGCTTGATTCAGATATGAATTATTATGGAATGGCTGACTTGATGATGGCGGAAAAAGAGTCAGCTTTAAGGCAAGCACCACCCACCAAAGCTCCATCGATATTTGGTTGTGACAGCAGGACCGCAGAATTATCCGGCTTAACGCTTCCCCCATATTGTATAACAACTTGTTCAGCAATGGCTGCTGTATATATTTCACCGATCAGGTTTCTGATCAAAGCATGAACCTCTTCTGCCTGCTGCGGTGTGGCATTTTTCCCGGTGCCAATTGCCCAGACCGGTTCATAAGCAATGATGGAGGCTGCGACATCCTGAGCCTGGATGCCGTTCAAGACACCCCGCACTTGAGCAGAGACTACCTGTTCAGTGACACCTCCCTCCCGCTGTTCGAGTGTTTCACCGACACAGATGATGGGTATCAAACCAGAGGCAAGTGCTTTTTTCGCTTTTCGATTAATAAATTCATCCGTCTCGTTGAAATATTGCCGCCGTTCAGAGTGTCCAAGGATGACGTACTTGCAGCCGACAGATTTCAACATAGAAACCGACACCTCACCAGTGAAGGCACCTTCCTCTTCAAAATACATATTCTGTGCCCCAAGTTGAATCGCACTCCCTTCGAGAAGTGTTTTAGCACTCTCAAGGGAAACAAACGGTGGACAGATGATTGCTATAATATTGGAGGGAACACCTGCCAAGGCGGACTTTAATCCATTGACAAGTTCATGCGTCTGAGGAAGATTCTTATTCATCTTCCAATTGCCGGCGATTATTTTTGGTCTCATGGCGGTTATCGTAATAGTTATGATTTGAAATTATTTATTCAATCTTCTATGGCCTCGTTGTTACTTCAGTGCATCTAATTTCTTCTTTAGCAGCTCATTCACAATTTTTGGATTCGCTTTGCCTTTGGTTGCTTTCATCGTTTCGCCAACAAAGAATCCAAATACCTGACTCTTGCCATGCAGGTATGCCTGAACCTGAGCTTCATTCCGCTCCAGAACATCGGTGATGATCCGTTCAATCTCTCCATGGTTGCTGACCTGTACGAGGCCTTTTCGTTCAACGATTTGTGATGGTGCCTCCCCCGACTTCAGCATTTCATCAAAGACCTCTTTCGCAATCTTGCTGCTAATCGTACCACCGGCAATCAAATTGATCATGGCTGACATATGCTGAGGCGGAACGGGAAAATCCGCAATACTTTTATACTTTTCATTGACCACCCGCAGAACATCACCCATCATCCAGTTGCTGGTCAGTTTGTAGCTTTCACTCACTTTTTCCTTTAACGATCCGATAACCGACTCATAAAAATCAGCAAACCTGCGATCCTGAGTCAGGATTGACGCGTCATAGGATGGGAGATTAAACTCCCTGATAAAGCGATTCCTGCGGATTGTGGGATCTTCGGGAAGGGCTGAGCGGATCCGATCTCTCCAATTCTCGTCGACCCGAATGGGAATGAGATCCGGATCGGGGAAGTAGCGATAATCGTGCGCTTCCTCTTTTGAACGCATCGCCGTGGCGATACCCTGGTCGGCGTTCCAAAGTAATGTTTCCTGTACGACTTGTTCTTGATGTTCAAGCAGGCCAATTTGCCGATTGATTTCAAACTCCAGCGCCTTTTCAACGAAGCGGAATGAATTCAGATTTTTTAACTCCGTCTTTGTGCCAAAGCTGCTCTCGCCTTTCCGCCTCACTGAGATGTTTGCATCACAACGCAAACTCCCCTCCTCCATGTTGCCATCGCAGATATCGAGATAGGTGACCAGTTGTTTGATCTTGGTAAGATAAAGATAGGCTTCTCTTGGAGAACGGAGATCCGGCTCGCTGACAATTTCGATAAGTGGAACTCCGCAACGGTTCACGTCAACCAGGGTATCGGCATCAAGATCGTGAATGGATTTACCTGCATCCTCCTCGATATGAATACGTGTAATACCAATGCGCTTACTCGAACTGTCTTCAAGCTCAATTTCGATGAAGCCATTGGAACAGATTGGTTCTTCATACTGTGAGATCTGGTAACCTTTGGGGAGATCAGGATAGAAATAATTCTTACGGGCAAATATTGATTCTGGAACAATGGTGCAATTTGTCGCGAGACCCATCTTCATGGCAAATTCCACCACTGAGAGATTAAGTACCGGTAACACTCCCGGCATACCGAGACAAACGGGGCAGACATTGGAATTCGGTTCATTGCCGAATGTCGTCGAACAACCGCAAAACGCTTTTGACTGTGTTAAGAGCTGTGCATGGACTTCCAATCCAATGACCGGTTCATATCGCTCGTCCCTACCCATCGTTCAATTCACCCTTGATCAGTAATGCGATTGCCGGATTATGCGGCAATGGCCTTGGTTACTTTCTCAGCGGCCTCTTTCAAACTTGTCGCAACCAGAAATCTGAGTCCAGAGTTTTTCAGTATCTCACCGGCGAGTTCTGCGTTCGTGCCGGCAAGCCTGACGACAATCGGCACCTGGACCTGGACATTCTTCGCAGCCTCAACGACACCGGTAGCCACCCGATCGCACCGAACGATCCCGCCAAAAATATTGATGAGCCCGCTTTCACATTTGGATCTTTGAGAATGATCCGGAAGCCGGCTTCGACGGTCTGCGCATTTGCACCGCCGCCGACATCGAGAAAGTTTGCCGGCATACCGCCCGCAAGTTTAATGATGTCCATCGTGGCCATGGCCAGGCCGGCGCCATTCACCATGCAGCCGACATTGCCATCGAGTTTGATGTAATTGAGATTAGATTTGGACGCTTCGATTTCCAGAGGATCTTCCTCATCGAGATCGCGCATCTCAAGAACTTCCGGATGCCGATAGAGAGCATTATCATCGAAATTCATCTTGGCATCCAACGCGAGCACCTGCCCTTCCTGTGTTATCACAAGAGGATTGATCTCCGCCAGCGATGCATCCGATGCATCGTATGCTTTATAGAGAGCAAGCAGAAATTTCACTCCATTCTTGAATGCATCACCGGTTAGGCCCAGTCCGAAGCATAATTTTCTTGCCTGGTATTGCTGCAAACCGATTCCCGGTTGGACATATTCTTTCAGGATTTTTTCCGGAGTTTCTGCTGCCACTTTTTCGACCTCAACACCGCCTTCAGTGGAAACCATGACGACGTTTTGCGAGCGGCTCCGGTCGAGTGTGATGCCAACGTACATCTCCCTGGCGATATTCATTCCCTGTTCGATGAGCAGGCGTTTCACGATCCGGCCTTCCGGACCTGTTTGATGTGTGATCAACCGCATACCGAGAATCTCGGAAGAGCGATCGCGCACCTCATCGAGACTGCGGGCAAGTTTTATTCCTCCTCCTTTGCCGCGGCCGCCGGCATGAATCTGGGCTTTGACAACCCAAACCGGTCCGCCGATTGCCTCCGCAGCCCGCACGGCATCATCGACATTAAAAGCTACTTTGCCTATTGGAACCGGAACATGATACTTCTTGAGAATTTCCTTGCCTTGATATTCATGAATTTTCATGTGATCTCCTGCCTAAATAATCAATCGTTCTCTTGTTCATTGCCTTCTTCTTCAAGATTGGATTCGCTCCAGGATTCGAGCAATTCCAATGCTGTAAAATAATCCGGGATCGGTACAAAAACTTTCGCCGGCTTGCTCAGATTGCTCCGCGAAATAATCGAATCTCCTCCCCCATCCCACACAAATCCGATCGAGTTAAAATTCTGAACCTGCACCTTGAATCCGTTGGAAATCAATAATTCTCTGGCTAAACCGGCATCGACAATATCCGTTGCCTCAAAGACCATCGCCCAATCTTCCACAACGGCAATATCATCGTGTGGTTTGCAGAATGTTCGTCCCATCGTCATTGATGAGCAAGATTTGCACACCGGTTGATGGCAGAGGATACATACTCCAACTGCTTGCTGATCGGTATGAATTTCGCACATTGCAGATTGAGCAGAATTGAAGAGAAGTCCACAATGCGGACAAAAATCGCTGTCTTCTGTCACCTCTCCACTGCAATTGTGGCATGTGAATAGTTCGCTCATGCTTCATTCCTCACGAGAGAATTTTCCTCAATGGTATTGGGGATTATCAAAATCCGTGATAAGGTATGAACGATTTCGGTCGTATGCAATGTTAACGAATTTTGTGTGCATGTCAGTTACAGAGGAAGGGGTAGCGGGCATTCCCTATCATCCACCACTAATGAGGTGAATCACTTCTACCCTGTCTCCATCTTGAAAAAAAGCAGAGGCATACTGATTACGCTTGATTAGAATACCATTGATGCGCACAACAAGATGTGGAAACGAATACCGTTTGAGAACAAGCAGTTCACTAACCGTCAATGAAGCCCGGGTGGTATCCAATAACTCTTCCCGATTATTCAGGTGAATCCTCATCCTCAAGCTCTTTCCCAAGTAATAGTTCCATTGCTACATTGGCCATCATATTGGAGACGACGCCAACACGCGGCGCCAATGGCGGATGCATCTCGCTTGCCTCTGAAACACCATCACCCACAATATGAAGCCTTCCATGCTGCTCATTCCTGATACGATCATTTCTTCCCCAGCCCGCCATGCCGACTCCCGAGATGAGCGGGATCTCCGGAAGCTCGGTGAGGACGGTCTCAATAATCATTTCTTTCATCTCAGCAAGATCAAAGGCTTCCAGAATGACATCACATTCCTTAAACAATTGTACGATGTCGTTTGGTTTCAATTTCACCGAGTGCGCTTCGACATGAATGGCAGGATTTATCCTTTGAATATTTTCTTTTAATGCTGATACTTTCTGCATCCCGAGTTGATCGGAAAAATAAAATTGCCTGTTCAGGTTGCTCTCTTCAATGAGATCAAAATCAACGACGATCAGCTTGCCTACTCCCACCCGTGCAAGTGCCACAGCCGCATTGGAACCAAGTCCACCACAGCCCGCGATACCGACAGTCTTCACTTTTAATCGATCTTTAATCTCTGAAAATTGCATGCTGTTTAATTGAATCTCCGCTCCAAAGCAAATAAAAATCACCCGGGTAACGGACCCAGGGATTCGACTCAATTCATGAATCTTATCTAAGCGTCAGTTCGCCTTTATCGTATTGTGTACGAAGGTTGACGATCTCCGGCAAATCCATACCGAGATGGTTCAATCTCTCCATGGTCGGAACACCGTTCTTATCCCAACCTCGGCGTGTATAGACTGCATCGAGCAGTTGATCATACCGATTTTCACGGTACGTTCTCTGCGCTGCCATTTTCTCTTTCAACGTCATCACGGAGGGATCGAGGCCCACGATCTCCCGAAGCTGCTTGTCATAGCGTTCTTCCCGAGAGAGATATTCCTCTTCCGTCACCGGACCTGCTGCGCGATAGGGCTGCGCATCCCATTTACGCGTACCGAAACCGCGCCGCAAATTAAACAACCGTTGATATTGATAGACACGCTCTGAATCTTCGATCAACCGGACTTTATCGAACTCGCGACCCGTTACTGATTTGTAGATTGTTACGTAGTTGTCGACATGCTCAGGTACCTTGGCCGGTTCCGGATTTTCAGCATTGTTCGCCGGTTCAACATCATTCCACGGCAGCTTGCAGAAGCCGCACAACCCGAACCATGTACGGAACATCGGAAAGTAGTATAACGCCTCTGCTTTATTTTCAAATGAGGGGATTTGATTATTCACCATGTCCATGAATATTAACCATGCTTCGTCGTGCTGCGGACCTTTGTTCGTCATCGCATAGCCGCCCTGTTGAGCAAGGGATTCCTTGGACATGTATTGCGAGTATTCCAGTCCTTTGTTCTCCATGGCAATATCCTGAAGGAACTGCGGATCGCCCCATCCCTTCTCAATGAACAACTGTTTTAATTTTCGCACTCCAAGTCCGGCAGATGTTCCGAAGCCTTCGCCCCGCGCAAGCTGGTGGAGTAGCTCCATTGCAGAATCAGCATTGCCAAAGTTCAACTTCAATCCTCCGGTACGTTCGAGATTGAGAACGCCGGATTCGAAGCACTCCATAAGGAAGGCCACTGTTGTTCCCCAGGTGATCGTACAGATACCATAGGTATCGCAGTAGAAATTTACTTCGATGGTGTAATCGGGATTGAAGATGCCGGCATTGGAGGCAATTCCCGCAGCAGTCTCATATTCCGGCCCATCAACAAAGACACATTGACCCTTGTACGGGCCTGAGCGAAGAAGGTAGTTGCTTACGCCTTTGGCGCAGCTCATATTACATCCAAGCCAGCATCCATCGAATGAGCCCTGGACGAATCGAGCTTTCCATGTTTCCGAGTCGATATTGCCCATCACATCTTTATTATTGCCGAATTTAAAATTATGGATCGGAAGGAGATCGTAATCATTCATAATCTCGACCAGGTGCGCCGTTCCTTTGGTGCGCATCTCACACTGCTCATCGTCGAGTTCCCGGATCTCTTTGTTGAATCGTTGGCCTCGTTCGATGATTGGTTTCATATCAACAACGTTGTTGATATCATTATCCACCTTCCCGACCAGAACCACAAGGGCTTTGATTTTTTTATCACGGAAAACCGTGCCGATACCGCCGCGGCCTGCCTGTTTCAGGCGAACCTGTTTCTTTCTTTTATCATAGAACGTGAAGTTCAGCATTCCCATCAATGAACGTTCAGCAGCGATGCCGCTGGAGACAATAGCGATTTTCATTTTGTCCTGTTCATTCGGGCAGTACATCTCTGTGAGCACCTCAGCCAGCTCGTGACTATTCAACGGTTCGGCAGGTGCTTCTTCAATTCGGATCGATCCGCCATTCCGGTTATCAAGTATCACGATGACATCATTCTTTGCTTTTCCCTGCAGTTCAATGGCATCAAATCCGCATTGTTTTAAGAAGGGGCCAAACCAGCCGCCGACATTGCTGTCCATCGCTGAGTCGGTTTGGGGCGACAGTGTGACGACGAGCGATTTTCCGGTGCCTGAATATTGGGTGATGCCGCAGACCGGGCCGCCGGAGATGATGATTTCATTTTCCGGATCGTTCCATTTAGTTTCGGGTGTCGTTGCATCCCAGAGGTACTTCAATCCATACCCTTTTCCGCCTATGAATTTTTCTTTCATCTCCAACGGAACATCTTTGATGGTTATCGAGTTGTCGCTCAAGTTGATATGCACTGTTTTATCAGAGTATCCCCGAACCATAGGGGCTACCTCGTACTTAAATTCCTTAACTAATGTATGAGCTTTTAGATAATCTTGGACATTCATTCGAATTCTCCTGATCAATTGATAATATCCGGTAATCACTGCATCTGTACCTGTGTAGAATATATAAATGATTCGCTCAAAACGGTAGAATTCCTCCGGGCAAAGTTGATAAAAAAAACTTTAATTGTTACACTGAGTGTAACAATTACATCGATCACACTTGACACAATTGAATGTCTGCCTCGAATAAACTTTCTACTGCAGTGAAAGCACTCTGTTATCTCGCTAAGGTATATCCTGAATCGAAGTCAAGTGCCGAAATTGCTGAAGCCATCGGTGTGAATGCCTCTAAGCTCCGACAGATCTTATCGCAGCTTATGCAGAGCGAAATTGTTTACAGTACCAAAGGGCCAACTGGAGGATTCTTGATCGCCGAAGATTTTACCTCTCTAAGTTTGTTTGAGATCTATGCGGCTCTGGATGATCGAAAAATTGTCGAATTCGACGTTGCCGATGCCAGCGGTGCAAAGGATAACTCGGTAAAAGCGTACAATGATTATTTCAACAACTTGTTTGGCGACATTCAACATCAGATCGAAGAACGAATGCGCTCCATAAAAATTGAACAGATTGCAAACTCCCATGAATCACATAAGAAATAGCTCGCTGTTCTCCTCCGTCTCGCTGGCCGTTTGTCTGTTGTCCAGCACACTTCTGAGCCAGGAGTTAATCGTCTTCCATGCCGGAAGTCTCACACTGCCTTTCGAAAAAATATTGAACGGATTCGTACTAGAGAATCCCGGGGTAAAGATTCAAAAAGAGATTGCCGGCAGCAGGGAATGTGCCAGAAAAATCTCTGAACTCAATAAGCCATGCGATATTTTTGCATCAGCAGATTACCTGGTCATCGATCAGCTCCTCATTCCAAGGCACGCGGCCTGGAATTTGAAGTTCGCTACGAACGAAATGACAATCGTGTACTCAGAACGATCACGGCGTGCCAAAGAAATCAATCAGAACAATTGGTTTGATATTCTGAATGACCCACACATCGCAGTAGGTAGAGCCGATCCGAATTCGGATCCATGCGGGTACCGTACAGTCCTCACCTTGAGACTTGCCGAACAATTGTACGCACGGCCGGGTTTGGCCTTGACATTACTGATGAAGAATCAAAAAAATATCAGGCCCAAAGAGGTCGATCTGCTCGCTTTGCTCGAAGCAGGCGAGATCGATTATATCTTCCTCTATCGCTCAGTTGCGGAGCAGCACAAGCTCAGGTATCTGCTCTTGCCCGATAGCATCAACCTGAAAAAGGCTGATCTTGAAGAGCACTACAAACAAGTCTCAGTCCAACTGAATGGAAAATCACCAGGTGAAACAATCATGCAGGCAGGAGGATCGATGGTGTATGGAGTGACCATACCCAATAATTCACCCAATCCGGTTCTGGCAAAGAAATTTATTCAGTACTTGATGGACAGCAAGAGAGGTTTGAACGTGCTGGAAGCGATGGGTCAGCCCACTATTGTTCCATCGATTTGTGAGACCTATGACAATCTTCCAGACGAGTTAAAACAGTATGCGAGAAAGAAGTAATCCAGGAACAGCATGATCTCGGCGCTCAAACAATATTCTCCACTGAATCTGATCTTCACCTTTCTGGGAGGTGTCTTGCTCTTATTCATCATCGCCCCCATCGCTGGTATGTATTTTCACATTTCGATTGGCTCTGTCGCTGAGGCACTCGGGAACGACGAAGTTCGAGAGAGCATTTGGCTCAGCCTCTGGATCTCCATGGCTGGCACCCTTCTGTTTTCGCTCCTTGCCATTCCGCTTGCGTATACTCTCGCACGAAAAACATTTCCCTTCAAAGGTGTCGTCAACGCGATTATTGATATTCCGATCATCATTCCTCATTCGGCGGCAGGCATTGCAATCCTGGGTATCATCACCAGAGAAAGTATGCTGGGCAGCCTCGGTGAGAGTGTCGGGTTGACATTCGTCGGGAGCCCTGCGGGAATCATGCTTGCAATGGCATTTGTGAGCATTCCATTTCTTATTAATGCTGCACGGGATGGGTTTGCCGCTGTTCCGGAACGTCTCGAAAAAATCGCTTTGACACTTGGAGCATCTCCAATGAAAGTCTTTGTGACAGTCTCCCTCCCTCTCGCATGGCGATCGATTCTTTCCGGTTTGATACTTATGTGGGCACGCGGGATGAGCGAGTTTGGAGCTGTGGTGATCGTCGCCTACAATCCAAAAACTGCACCGGTGATGATCTTCGAACGGTTCACATCGTACGGCCTGAAGTATTCGGTTCCCGCTGCAGCGCTGTTTGTAACCGTCTGTCTAGTACTCTTCGTACTCCTTCGACTGGTCAAGAGAAAGTCCTGATATGATTGCCGTTGAACACCTCTCCATACGTGTCGGGAATTTTGAGCTGAAGGACATGTCCTTCAGCGTCCAGAAGGGCGAGTACTTTGTCATTCTCGGACTTTCGGGAGTCGGCAAGACACTCTTGCTCGAAACCATCGCCGGTTTGGTGAAACCGCTCAGCGGGACGATAAACCTTCGCGGGAGCGATGTTACTTCCGGGCGAATTCAATCCAGGAACATCAGCATCGTATATCAGGACGCCGATCTCTTTCCGCATCTTTCAGTCTATGACAATATCGCCTATCCGTTACGATGCCGGAAGAGAACACCGGTCGAACCAAGAGTACTCGATGCTGCCAGGCGAACAGGGATTGCCGATAAGATGGAGCGATTCCCGGAATCATTGTCCGGCGGAGAATATCAACGAGCTGCACTTGCCAGGAGCCTCGCCGCAGATTCCGACATTTTCCTGCTGGATGAACCGCTCTCTTCACTCGATGCACCGTCAAAAATTGAGCTGCGGTCATTGCTGAGAAAGCTCAACCGGCAGGGAATCACAATCATCCACGTCACTCATGATTATGAGGAGGCAGTTTCGCTGGCAACGAAAATCGGGATCATGGAAAATGGCAGACTGACACACGTTGCATCGCCCGAGGAGATCTTTAAACACCCGAAGTCGGAATTCATCGCACGTTTTGTTGGCATAAAAAATTATCTCCGGGGATTTGTGAAATCAATTCAAGGAAGCGATCTGAAGCAATTCTCATCCAATGGCATCTCCCTCTTCTGCCTGACAGAGATCTCTGACGGCGAGGCCTTCCTCACAATCCGTCCCGATGAGATATCCATTGCCAACCGGAAAGAGAGAAGCAGCAGCCGTAATCATTTCAAAGGGACGATCACCGATATCGCTCAGGCGGCACTTGGTCTCGAATTGACCATCGATATCGGTATAGAGTTAGTCATCATGATCTCTTCAGATGCCAGAAGAGCATTACATCTCGAAATTGGCAAGGCAGTATGGATCAGTTTCAAAGCTTCATCGTGCAAGGTTTATAACTAAGGAGCAGTGGTGATAACGTTTGAACAGGCTAGTGAGATCGTCCAATCGAATTGCTATTTGCTCGGTACTGAACACATTGATTTCAAGGAAAGTCTAAATCGCGTTCTGAGACAGGATGTCGTTTCCGATCTTGATATGCCCCCCTTTCATAAATCTGCAATGGATGGATATGCCTGCAGGCAGGAAGATATTCGGAATACACTTGAAGTGATTGAAGTTCTTCCGGCGGGCACTCAACCACAGAAATCGATTGGAATAAATCAGTGCGCCAAAATCATGACGGGCGCCATGATCCCTGAGGGAGCGGACTGCGTTCTTATCGTTGAAGAGGTGGAGCAAGTATCGGAGACAACAATTCGATTCAAAGCCGAACGGACTTCTGCGAATATCTGCTTCAAAGGCGAGGATGTGATCGCCGGACAAACTCTTGTTTCCACTGGTGTACGGATTACACCCAAAGAAATCGCTTCGCTTGCGCTGGCCGGCTGTTCTTCGCCGCTCGTCAGCAAGAAACCGATTCTGGGTATTATCGCCACTGGCGATGAAATTGTCGAGCCCTATACGATTCCTCAGGGCTCTCAGATACGAAATACTAATTCGTACCAAATTCTTACACAAGGTAATCAGTTTGGATGCACAACCAAGTACTATGGCATCGTACCAGATACTGAAGAAGCCATTGGGCGTGTACTTACTGAGGCAAGGTCCGAATGCCATGTGGTGCTTCTGACCGGCGGCGTCTCCATGGGAGATTTCGATCTCGTCCCCTCCCTCTTGAAGAACCATGGCTTTGAACTTTTCTTTGAGAAGGTGGCCATTCAACCAGGCAAGCCGACAGTGTTCGGACGCAGCGGCAACACGTTCGTATTTGGATTGCCTGGCAATCCAGTTTCCTCCTTCATGGTGTTTGAATTTTTTGTGAAGGAGCTGCTCGCCGGTATGATGGGCCTGAAACGTTTCTCAACGATACTGAAGTACCGATTGACAAATGACTACAAACGCAAACGAAGCACGCGGCGTGCATGGGTACCGGTTCAGATTACTGCTGATGGAGAAGCGAAAGCCCTCGAATACCATGGCTCGGCGCACATCAGTTCATTGGCTGGAGCTGATGGAGTCATTACAATTCCAATTGGTGAACGTGAAATTCTGAAAGGCACACTCGTCGATGTACGACAGATTTAACAGACAAATTACGTATCTGCGGATCAGCGTCACTGATCGCTGCAATCTTCGCTGCCTCTATTGCATGCCCGAGAACGGTATTCAATTAATCCGTCATCAAGATGTCCTCTCGTTTGAGGAGATTGCGGAATTCACAAAATGTGCGGTGGAGATGGGAATCACAAAAGTGAGGCTCACTGGTGGTGAACCCTTAGCACGTAAAGGGGTTATAGATCTCGTTCACATGCTTAGTGGCATCTCCGGAATCCAGGACTTCTCCATGACAACCAATGCCATTCTCATGCCCAGATATGCTCACGATTTGAAACGTGCCGGTCTTCACCGAGTAAATATCAGTCTCGATACTATCGATCCCGAAAAATACATAGCGATTACACGCGGCGGCAATATTGAAGAGGCGCTCCGGGGAATTGCAACAGCAAAAGATGCCGGGTTGCTGCCAATCAAGATTAATTGTGTTATTAAAGAGCACATCGATGAACCGGATGCATGTGAAGTCAGGAAGTATTGTGATGACCATGGACTTCTCGTTCGATTCATCTATGAGATGGATATTGAGAAAGGACAATTCGGTGTTGTCCATGGCGGCAGCGGCGGCGATTGTGAACGTTGTAACCGGCTTCGTCTCACGAGCGATGGATTTCTCAAGCCATGTCTCTTCAACGACATCGCTTTCAACATTCGAACGATGGACTATCGCGAGGCAATCCGGAATGCTGTTGCGATAAAACCTGAGTGCGGCATACGAAGTACGACACATCAATTTTATAATATTGGAGGATGAAATGGAAAACCTCTCTCACGTAGATTCCGAAGGGCGTGTAACCATGGTCGATGTCGGCGGGAAATCGATACAATATCGATCCGCGAAAGCAGAAGGTTTCATTCGGCTTCAACCGGAGACCATTCGCTTGATACGAGAGAATGGATTGAAGAAAGGCGATGTGCTGACTGTCGCACAAATCGCCGGTATCCAGGCTGGGAAGAAAACCGCGGATCTTATCCCCCTCTGCCACCCTTTGCAAATTACAAAACTGGATGTGCAAACCGAGGTCACCGAAGAAGGCGTGCGAGTGACGAGTTATGCCAAATGCACCGGACAGACTGGCATTGAGATGGAGGCATTAGCTGCAGCTTCGGTTGCCCTCCTGACAATCTACGATATGTGCAAAGCAGTGGATAATAAAATGGTACTGGGAGAGATAAGGTTAATCGAGAAACTGAAGAGCGATGAAGAACTGTAAGCAATTCTTGTTGAATAATGATCACCACGAAGGGCACGAAGACGCCAAGAAAGATGAAATAGAGAATGATAATTGATAAGAGTTCTTCGTTTTCTTCGTATCTCTTAGTAGTTTGTTTTTTTTCAGTGAGAACTAAGCAGAAGGAAGTTACTGGATGTGAAATACAGCTATGGTGAATAGTAATTGAGATTACTCATATGAGCACAAAAAATCAGAATACTACAGGGCGTGTAGTTTCAATCAATAGTTCAATAGAAAAAGGAGCTACAAAATCTCCCAGGGAACAGGTCGAAGTCAACAACCTCGGAATCATCGGTGATGCACATGCGGGCCTGTGGCACCGACAAGTCAGTCTCCTGGGGCTGGAAGATATCCAAGCGTTCTCTGCAGCAGAAGCGCAAGGCAGAACTTATAAGCCGGGAGACTTCGCTGAAAATATCACAACGCAGGGAATCGACTATCGAACCGTGTGTGTCCTCGATCGGTTTACCATCGGAGAAGTGGAATTGGAAATAACGCAAATCGGTAAGAAATGCCATGGCAGCGGCTGCGCAATCTTTGTAGAAGTTGGTGCCTGCGTCATGCCAAAGTCAGGAATTTTTGCAAGGGTTGTCCAAGGCGGCAAAATAACGAAGGGCGACTCCATCGTGTATCATCCACGCCTTCTTAAAATAGCGATCATCACACTCAGCGATCGTGCGAGCAGCGGTGTGTATGAGGATCGTAGCGGGCCAAAGATCAAAGAGATTCTTGCACCGAGCTTATCTGAAAGGCGCTGGCATCTCGAGTTTTCCTCGCTGCTGATTCCAGACGATAAAGATGCACTACTGTCCGCATTGGAGAAAAGTGTTCAGGAGAATGTCGATATCATTTTCACCACCGGCGGCACCGGCATTGGTCCAAGAGATATCACTCCGGATGTTGTTGAGGAATTCGCCGACAAGCTCATACCGGGAGTTATGGAATATATTCGCGTTAAGTATGGCGAGACAATTCCCTCTGCCCTCCTGAGCAGATCACTTGCGGCTGTAAAAAATCAGACTTTGATTTATTGCCTTCCGGGAAGCGTCAAAGCAGTGAGCGATTATACAACTGAAATACTGAGAACATTGGAACATGCGATTCTCATGATCCATAATATTGGCCATTAACACATTGAAGCATCAGTCGAATCTTGGTACTCGTTATACTCCCTACTTTTGCTTTTGCTGGATGATGAACAGAACCGATTGCGATGACTTTTTGTTAGTAGAGAGTAGTGATTCGGAAGAAGATGGGCGATATGCCTTGTTCGCGACTCCCGATTTCTTTGTCGATAGAGGTGTACGGGCAATTGAAAAAATCACCATTGTTCGGATTGAATGACGCTGCTTTAAAATTGAACACAGATAACACAGAAGAAGCACGAGATTTTCACAGAAACAACATCTGTGTAAGTCTCGTGACATCAGTGGACTCAGTGTTCTAAGTTTTTCTTGCTGAGGAATAACTGGAGCAACTATGAATAATGCGATCTTTAATTTTCCTGTTCCATCGAATGAACCAGTGCTCGGTTACATGCCGGATTCGCCTGAACGGAAAGCACTGGTCGATGAGCTGAACCGACAGGCATCGATGGTGGTTGAAATCCCGACGATTATCAATGGTAAAGAGGTTTGCACGGGGGTATTGAAAAAAGTTGTCATGCCATGCGACCATAGCCATATTCTCGCACACTATCATGAAGCCGGGCCCGAGGAAGCAGTCAAAGCCATTGAAGCTGGGGTCAGAGCGAAGAAGGAGTGGATGCAGCTCTCCTGGGTTGAGCGAGCGGCGATCACTTCAAAAGCTGCCGAGCTTATTGTTTCAAAATACCGGTATGTCCTGAACGCTGCAACGATGCTCGGCCAGGCGAAAAATATCTATCAATCGGAAATCGATGCGGTGACGGAGACAGTAGATTTTCTGCGGTACAACGCTCACTTCGTTTCAAAGATTTACAGCGAGCAGCCGCTTTCAACATCGCAGCAGATGAACCGGATTGAATACCGGCCATTGGAAGGATTTATCTTCACCGTCTCTCCTTTTAACTTCACAGCAATCGGTTCAAACTTGAATATGGCACCCGTTCTCATGGGGAATACAACGATCTGGAAACCTGCCACCACTGCTGTTCTCTCAAATTACTACCTGATGAAGATTTTTCAGGAAGCCGGTTTGCCGGATGGTGTGATCAACTTTCTTCCGGGTCCAGGTGCTCCGGTCAGTAATGTTATTTTAAAATCGCGTGATATGGCTGGAATCCACTTCACCGGATCAAACGGCACGTTCAACTGGCTCTGGCGAAAGGTGTGCGAGAATTTAGAGAACTACAAATCGTACCCAAAGCTTATTGGCGAGACCGGCGGCAAGGACTTCATCTTCGTCCATCCATCGGCCGACGCACAGCAGGCAGCCACAGCGATTGTCCGCGGTTCATTCGAATATCAGGGCCAGAAATGTTCGGCATGTTCGAGAATCTACGTTCCCCGTTCTCTCTGGCTGGAGATCAAGGAGATCATGCTTTCGATGATCGCCCGTATTAAAATGGGCGATGTTCGTGACTTCAATAATTTCCTGAACGCCGTCATCGACGAGCGGGCATTCGAATCGATTATGAATTACATCAAACGTGCAAAGACGAGTTCTACTGCCACGATTGTTGCCGGAGGCAAAGGATACAAATCGATCGGTTACTTTGTTGAACCGACCATCATCGAGACAATCGATCCGCATTTCGTGACGATGGAGGAGGAAATCTTCGGGCCGGTTGTTACAGCGTATGTCTATGACGATGACAAGTTTGAAGAGACACTGAAGCTCTGTGATGAAACATCTCCCTATGCATTGACCGGATCTATTTTTGCACGTGATCGGTATGCTCTGGTCAAAGCATGTCAAGAGCTACGGTATGCGGCGGGCAATTTCTACTACAACGACAAATGTACGGGAGCTATGGTTGGTATGCAGCCCTTTGGCGGTGCGCGAGCTTCCGGAACGAATGATAAAGCAGGCGGTGTGCTGAATTTGTTACGCTGGACATCGGCACGAACGGTGAAGGAAAATTATCTGCCTCCGACAGATTTTCCGTATCCGTATATGAGTGAATGACCTTTATAAAGAGTTCTGTCTTCTCTGAGATCAGAAGTCTGTCTTCCATCAGGGATTACTCTTTGTAAGAAGACAGACTTCTCTTCCAGGAGCTGTGAGGGAGCTCTGCTTCCGAACTTGTTTTTCAATTCTCTTCTGATTCTAATGATACAAAGCAGAACAGTGTATTCGTTACCCCAGCGCCTCACTACACACTATTCTTGGGATATCTTTAGAACGATTTTCCAATTCATCCGCAGAATCTATTCGTTCTTGAATATTGTGTTGATGGTACAAACGAGACAAAGATTTGAGAAGTGATTTTCCGGTTACTCCGTTTCGACGAAGAAGATTCAACTCCCGGTTTACAGCAGAAGTCTGTGATGAGCGGAATGCTTTTTCCAAAATATTTATTTGTGCCTTTTCATCTTCATCCTCTGCAATCTTGAAAAGCATTCGGAGTTCACGAATAATGTATCGCTGTGATTGAGTTAATGAGACCGATTGGTCACGTTCAACAGCCCTTTGCTTTACCTCCTCATCAAATGCTTTTTTCACACTTATAACAATTGTATTGTGACCTATCGGTAATTTTCCACCCGGTTCCCGTTCGCCCACCTTTACAGATCCAAGTATTCTGGGTAAATCTCTCGAAATTATTTTTCCATCTGAATCAGTAAGGAACAGTTGCTTATATGTCCCCGACTTTCAGAAGACAAATGTTCCTTTCGTACTCATAGTCTTTTTTGCCGTCCTAATACCATCACGGAGATTACTGATCCGCTCATATTCAGAGGGATTTTCCTTTCTCAATTGACGCATAATTTCTTCTGCTTCATTGAGGTCGAGCATTTCACCTTCTTCATCCTCGAATAAACTTAATTGATCACCCCTCTTCTCATAGATAGCATACATTGCCTCTTCATTTAACTGCTCTGTTTTATCAAGTATCTGTGCATCTTCACCGATTGTATCATGGATTTCCTGGATGCGATTGTGTAAGGTCTGTTTCAGTCCCAGGTTCTTATCGATACCTGTCTCCGGCAAGAAATTGTAGCCCCACACTACAAGATTCTCCGAACCTATACGATCAATTCGACCAAATCGTTGAATGAGGCGCACTGGATTCCAATGGAGATCATAATTAATCATCTTGTCACAATCCTGAAGATTGAGTCCCTCTGAGAGAATATCCGTGGCAATGAGCAAATTGATTTCAGTTTCTCCACGAGAGAATATGTAATCTGGATTTGACTTGGGGGAGAACCTGCCAACAACTTTTGTTTTACTTTTATCTCCACTGTAGATCACCTCAATCTCTGATTGCTTTTGCCCTGGATTCAGATTATCAAAGAGATATTGTGCTGTATCGGAGTACTGAGTGAAGATAAGTAGTTTCCCATTTTTCAACGCATCCTGCTTTAACCATGCAAATAATGTTTGCAGCTTTGCATCTTTTTCCGGAGTTATCTTTTCAACGATTGCCAACATTTCTTCGAGCAATCCCAGATCGTGCTTCACATCCTGTTTCAACTCTTCTGCTTCAAAATCATCAATCCGATATTTCTCACTTGCTTCAGTTAATGCGGTATAGAGGTCCGCCTCTCCATATTTGTCGGACTCATAAAGGATGGCCTGCGCATCATCTCCTGCAGGGACAATTCCATTCTGCAGTGATTTCAAGAACGCTTTATGAATTCTGATCATTCTTTTCAATGTCTCACAGAATGCGTAGACACTCGATTCGAACCGTTTGAACAGGAGTGTACGGATCAATCCATGCAAATTAGCACCGGCACGATGAAGATCTAAATATGGATATTTCTTCTGTTTTTCTTTCACAACATAATGCCATAGGCCATAGCGAGCGTAGAGTAATTCTTTTT
Source organism: bacterium (assembly GCA_043803945.1). Taxonomy (GTDB): domain Bacteria; phylum Bacteroidota; class Ignavibacteria; order UBA10030; family UBA10030; genus JAZDJN01. The sequence continues at coordinate 67,063 of JAZDJN010000016.1, forward strand.
GATTACTGCTTTTGCCTTCACGCTTCGGCTTTCCAAGATAGCTGCGGAGTTTTTGATATAAACCGCTGTACGTATCTTCAATGCTATATTCTATGGTTTCTAATTCTCGTTTAGGGAAGAATTGATGCCTCCCGCTGACAATGACATAGGCTCGTCTCTTACCAGATTTATATTCATCGAAGCGGTTCGGATCAATTGGCTGTTGCGTTTCACTGTTGAATCCGTACCATTTAAGAATATGATTGCGCGTACGGCGAATGAGGATATGAACCAGTAAATCCTGCAGGCGCCTCTCACCTTTTTCAATAAGATCGAAATACTTTTTTAAATCCTGTGGATCGATAGGAAGATCGGTTTTATCCTCGGTATGAAATAGCTTGATCTGGTTATAGACATCGGTGACCGCTTTATTGCGTGGTGTTGCCGTGAGAAAGACACTTCTTTTTCTTCCTGCACTCAGATATGCTTGCAGCATTTCGTAGCGCTGGGTTGTGTGATGCCGGAAATTGTGGCTTTCATCCACAAGAACAAAATCTCTGTCGCGATATTTCACATCATCGAGAAGAATATTCTTACCTGCTTCCTCTTGTTCTCTCAAATATCCCATTGAGAGGACGCGCGCATTCAGTTGATAGAGCTCGTTATATCGCTCCCACATATCGACAAGAGTCGCAGGACAAATAACAAGAGGGCGCGCATGATCTGTCCGTTCAAAGTGTTTGGCAATCGCGGCACCGATATAACTCTTTCCCATACCGACAACATCGGCAACGAAAACGCCAGAATATTCTCGAATGATTTGCACCGCTTGCTTTACTGCAACACGCTGAAAATCCGCCAGCCTGGATGTAATTTCATCATCCCAAAGAATATCTGTTCCTTCACTTTCCTCAAGACGATCGCGGACAAGCTCGTAGAGAGTTTTCATATAAATATCATATGGGCGCACCGGAGCCATAGCCCACGATTGCTTCAATTCAGTCATTAACGATTCATCAAAATCTTTTGCTTCATTCCAGAGATCATCGAACCATCGGGTAAGCTCGGCATGGTTATCCTCACCGTGTACTACGACATTCAGTTCTGTATTATGAGAAATACCGGAGAGTGTAAAGTTAGATGAACCGACAATAGCGATACCCTTTTCATACCTGCCGTCCTGCTTGTAATCAAAAATGTATGCCTTTGCATGAAGACGGCCTTTCGTATAGACTTTTACCTTTAGTTTCTTCTGCTCAATAAGCGAGGCGACAGTAATGATCAGTTCCTCGCTTGCATCTGTTTGATCCATAAGCGAGACAGCTTCTTTGACATTTTCAGTGGTGGTTTTGACATTTCGTGTTTCATCCGAGCGTTTGATGAATTTGACTTGATTCGTTGCTTCTTCAACCAGCTCAAGACGCTTATAGCCCTCGGAGATTTGTTCAAGCGTCTGATATTTTGTGGTATTCCCAATAAGCAAACGGATTTCTCCAACCTCATTAAGCTGTTTCCTCAATGGTTCAAAACCAGAGAGGAAGAAGTAACCAACAGCAAACTTGGCACGTTCACTGGATGGCAAAATGCGGAGTATATGATCTATAAGTTTTTCGTTTCGGTTATCGATGATGTCATGTTGTGGCATTTCGCGGCTACTCTTTATGTTTAATTATTTGCTTTTTTAACGGAAACTGCTTACTTTAGTGCCGGAGTTTTTACTCCAGCCCCCATACAATGAGAAATTTGTATGATAAGCCCTCAATTGAAGAGGGCTTGTTCATTACATGACAGATAAAATGTTCGAATTATTAATAATCGCTAAGAGCCGGTTGATTCTCATCTCGATATCCGCTAATTTCAAATAGGCAGATGACAAACATAACAATGCAATTGAATAACATTCATAGAGAAAAACTCCTCAACGCAATTCTCCTCTTTTCCAGAAAGACCAAATGTCCTTCCTTAGTGAAGATGTTCAAGCTGCTCTTCTTCCTTGATTTTTATCACTTCAAGCTCACGGGAAGAACTGTCACCGATCTCGATTATTATGCTTTGCCGTTTGGTCCGGTTCCAACCGATTTCTACAATGAGATCAAGGATGGCACTGTTCCCCCCGATATGGATCATTCATTTGCACTTGTACCATTGCAGACCGAACGCGGCACTCCAGCTTTTGAATTCAAATCAAAGAAACCTGCTGATCTCTCTGTGTTCTCACCTCGTGAGCAAAAGCTGCTCGATGATCTTGCTTTTGCTTTCAAGGATATTACTCCTTCCCAGATGACTGAGATTTCCCATCTGAAAAACCAGCCATGGGATAAAACTATAAAGGGCAAAGGCGCGAATACACTGATCGATTACATGCTTGCCATTGACAACGAGGCAACGATTTCGATGGATGATGCTCGTGCCATGCTAATTGAGCATCGAGAGATGGCAAAGAATTTTTCGGTGAAACACCATCTCTCAAAATAGAAATGATCGCCGGTGATATTCTCTTTCATACTGACTTCACCTTCAACGACAAAACCAAAGGTGTAAAACTTCTTATTATTTTAAACAATCCCGACTTATCCAAGAATGAGCCATTTCTTGTCATTCGAACCACCTCCCTCCTTAAGGGAAAGCAGATGCAACCTGGTTGTATCGCCGCGTGGAGACTCTTTTTCATTCCACCAAGCGAAGGCGAGTTCTTCAAAGAGCCAACGCTCTTGCAGCTTGACGCCATCTACGAAATGGATGCGATAACTGCTGTGAGGAATGGAATTCATCATACTCTCAAGCAGATCGGACAACTTTCAGCGCTTACGCTCGCACAACTCAAAAACTGCCTGAAACAAATCAAAGATGACATCTCCGAGAAACACTACAAGCTCATTTTTAAAAAGTAGTGGCATCCGTTCATCATTATTATTCTAGTAATCAATTCCCTCAATCATTGTCCAGATATTTTTTCATCGCGATTATTGAAAACGTCATCTTAAGGCGTCATAATTGTCCCTCAACGATTTCAATCTCTTCTTCGGTCAACCCATATAGCTTGTACACTTGTTGATCGATCTGTGCCTCAAAGTCTTTTGTATCATATGTTGGCATTCCCCTCTTTTTCGCCAAAATTTTCTCAACGATTGTAACAAATCGAGACTGGGACTTTTTATCAAGCAAGTAACAAGGAATAGCATTAAGTCCTTTAACACCTATATGTGGTGTAGCTTTGTTGCCTTTGCGGAGAATCTCTTTTTCAATTGCATAGAATGAAATTAACTTTGAGTTTATCAATGCGCATATGTATAGCAGATCATATTTATCATTTTTTTGTGTACCCACCATGATTCCGTATGCACCATATATTCTTTCCTCTGAATAAGCACACATCAAATATTGACCAGATTCAGGAATAAATAGGCGTGGAACCAGATATCTCTTAGGATCACCAAGGACAAGGGTTTTACCGAAATCTCTAAGTTCTTTCTCTTTCCCCTGGTCGAAGCAGAAGTAGCCATCGCGATGATCCCATGCGTATGAATACCGGTTGATGGCATGTGTTCCTCCAAGATATCTATAATAATTACTGTTCTTCTTTTCTGAGCAGAGAAAACTATCGAAACATCCTCCAATATTCACACCTCTATTGATAGTAATCAGATTGCCCAATACGCCATCAGCTCTTTCAATTTTTGCGGTTATCTGTCCATATAAAGAGAAATGAAACTCCAGATTTCTATTCGACCGAATTTCTTTAACATTTACTGTTACCGGTTCTTCTATTTGTCCCTTGTACCATTTAATCGGATACTCCTCTAGAAGTGGCTCGTTTTGAATGGAAAAGATTATGCAATCAACAATTGCTTCAAAAGGATGAAGGTCTGTAATTAAGTACTCAATCCTCCCGTTTTCTAAAAGGAATCTACGGACGTATACATAAGAAGGTAACACCGATAACGTCTTATTAACGATGAAAACAGTTCTTCCTCTCCCAGTAGATATTATCATTGCCCGTTCAGCAAATAAATTCATGCTGTTGGTACGATCACTTTCGTTGAGTAATGAGTTGTAGTATCGAATAAAGTAACGTTTCTCCTCGAGGGTTAAATCGTGACCAGTGTTACTATAGAATGAGATATAAGGTGGATTTCCAATTACGATATCAAATCCATCCTTTTCCCTAAAAACTTCCGCAAAATCCAACTTCCATACAAATGTGTCTATGAGCCTCCGAGTGTGCTCTGTTTCTTTTAGCTTTCCTTGTTGGACAGCAATAAGTTTTTCTTTCGTATTTTTTGCCGGAAGCAAAAGCCGGTCGAGTTCTTTAATCTCCACCTTCATGGCATCGCGTTCTTCCTCCTCTGCTTTTTTAAGCCTACGTTCCCCAAATAATCCGCTTCCATATTTTGATTCGTACGCCTCAACTACTTGATCCTGCCGCAGTTTCAGGTAGAATGAAGCAAGATCGCATTGCTTGGAAAGTATTTTTAGTTCTGCCTCATGCTTCTTTTTCATATCCGATTCATAGAAGTAGGCGTGTTTGTCATTCTGAATACTGTCGATAAGCTGTTTGAGCTTCTCTCCTTTTTCTGTTACCTGCGGCAAGTTTAAATTTACATTGTATCCAAATAACTGGTCGATAAGACTGTTTCCCTGTCGTATCCGATAGCTTAAATTAGGCAGCGGGGGAATATCTTTCCCTTCATAATCCACCACTAATGAGAGCCAGAGCCGCAGTTCACAAATTCGCACCGCTTGTTCCTGAATATCCACTCCGTACAGGCAATTTTCAATTAGCTTACGTTTGAGTTGGTAATCATAGTTTTCATGTCTTATTTCCTTTGTCCCTTTCAACACGATATCAAAGAGCTTAATCACGGCAATCATCTCGTGGAGCATTCCAACAACGAATGCACCGGAGCCAACTGCAGGATCACACACACGGCATTGTAAGACCAATTGTTTCATCCTCTCAGCTTCCTGCGTAGTAAAGGAAGATCGAAGCCAGGTAAGTTCTTCCTCCGAAATCTGCGTAGCAGGATTGAGTGTGAACAGCTTTTCTATCTTCTCACGATTCAAGCTTAGGCTTGTCTTCTCAGTTGCTCCTTCAATCAAATACTCCTTAAGCGATTGCTGGCACATGAAATGAACAATCACTCGCGGGGTATAATAGCTTCCGGTAGCTTTACGTAAATCGGTTTTGGGATTTTTTTCCAACGTCAAAATTAAGTTTTCAAAGACTTTTCCAAGCATTTCCGGATCGATTGCTACCTCCATATCCAGTGCTGTATCTTCACGAACGGTGAAGTTATAATGCTCGAAGAGTTCTTTGAACATTTTGCCAAAGGCTTTATTGCGAATCTTCAGTGGAAATTCCCAATTTTCTATTTCGAACAGTCCACCGTTGAGGAAGGGAATTTCTCCGAGATGTTTGAATATCACTTCTGAGCTTGCGAGACGTTGGAAGACAGGAAGGGCTATTTCTGTGTAGTAGGAAATCTTCTCCGGTTGATTTTGGTATCCCTTCTTGAAGTGAGCATAAAGAAAATTCTTGTTCCCGTTCAGCCAGCCCTTCTTTTGAATGAAGTAGAGGAACATCAATCTGTTCAGGAGAATTTGCGATATCTCTGCCGATCGTTCAGCATATCTTGGATTAATTTCATCAATTTGATCTTTCAAGTAATCAAATATAATCCCGAATGATTTAAAGAAATCCTTTGTTACTGCTTCAACATCAAATGCTACATCATGCCGTTGCTGGAGTTCGAGGGGCGATAGTTTTTTAGCATCCGGCACTTCGAGCATGGAAATGCGCTGAGCCGCTGTGTGCAACCGTTCATCCGGTCCGATGACAATTCGGCGGAAAATCTTGCGGCGACTCTCCTCTTCATCATACTTCACATTGATGAAGTGCCACTGCTGTTTGAGAGAATCAAAGAAGAGAAAGAGAGAATAGGGATGATCACGGAGAAGGTTATTGATAACGGGACGTTCGACACCAAGCAGGAGCTGGTCAACTTCACAATAAAGGACTTTAAAATCATCATGACCAGCAAGGATTTGAAGCTGTTTCACCCTGCCATCAAGAGACGATGGGAACCTCTTTAAAGAAAGAGTCTTTGCAGCGTAATCATAATTGAGTAATGTAGAGAAGAGTTTTGCAGCATCATCGTGACTTTTCAGGGATGATAAGCGAGCATAAACAGATTCATGCAATTCCATAAAGCTCCATTTGGTATTCTGCTGGTGTAGAGAATGGAGCTTCGGTTGGTGTCGTTCATCTGTCATTCCCGCGTAAGCGGGAATCCAGCGCCTTACGGAGTGAGGCACTGGGTGCCCGCGTTCGCGAGCACGACAGAAAATCTTTTTCGGCTTCTTTGGTTCAGGGAGTATTTGGAGTTGACCGGCACTTACAATTCTTATGCCTTACAAAGTGACGGTCAACTATCGAGTCCAATAAAAAAGGGTGCATCTTGCGATCACCCTCTCTGCGGGACACGACTCCCGGACCAAAAGATGAACGAAGTGCACCCCTTTCGGGGCGCATCCTCGATCTGTGTCTTTGGTCTTGAATTATCGTGTTTTCAGAGAGACAGCAGCCGAAGCTGAGCCAAATATGTTTTATCGTTTGGCGAAGTCCCGCACCCTGAGTTTATCGAAGGGTGGCGGGACTACGCATTAGTTCATAAGTTTTAAGTCTATGAGTAAAAGATTCCTCTAATTGTAAATTATCATTGAATTTTGTTGCTCACCTCTTCTATAGGTTGCCTCTCTTGTCTGGCTACCTGAAGATCTAATATTAACGCATCAGGATGATCGACTGACTCTAGAATACTGATGTCACGCAAACATCAATCTCCCCTTTGGTATCGGGATTTCTTTGCCTTCCTCTTTCGCAATTTCAATCCATTCCTGAATAACAATTTCAACATTTTTCATAGCATCGATGTAGGTTTCTCCATCTGCCATACAGCCCGGAAGCTCGGGGACCTCAGCGATAAACGCCTTATCTTCTTCACTCCAATAAATGATGACTTCATATTTACTCATTGGCATCCGATTGTGCGAGCAAAATAATCTCGAGCATTTTTTCGTATCTATCCATAACAATCCCTGTTGCAATATACAAAAACTAGAAGAAAATCCATCTTCTGTTTTCTATGAATATCAACTTCTGCAGTGAGAAAATGGGATGCAGTCCGGTGCAATTATTAATATGCTATATTGGTAAGAAAGAGATGTAGAGAAAAAAAAGTCTGACTTTATTTAAAGGATCTCCCTACATAAAAGTCGGACTTTTTGCCCGTAGTCATTATCCCTTCCAACTTGCCATAATCTCGCCGAAACACTCCAGGCCGCTTGGGATAGCACATTAATAAACTTGCTTGGCAGTAACCTATTGTATCACCACATACTCAGCAATGGATGTCGATTCAGGAACCGGCAGATTGTCTTGCTTCATTCCCTGTATATGCAACTCGATTGCTTGATGCATATTTCGTTCCGTCTCTTCTTTCGTCGCTCCTGTCGCTACGCAACCCGGTAGATCGGGTGAATAGGCGGAGAAGTTGTTGTTCACTTTTTCTACGACAATAAGAAATCGATACATCTAATTTTCCCTCGATTAAAAAGTTACCTTTAATATACAATCGTTTTTCACCTCGCACCCGATGTTTGTAAAATACTATCAAAAACCACTTTGCTGATCATCGTGTTTCAAGTTATGTAGCACTTCTTCAAGCTGTTGAATCAATACCGGCAAGTCCACATGCACAATCTGCCAAAGAATATCATAGTCTACATTTTCATAAGCATGGATAATGCGATTTCGTGTTCCTACAATATTCTTCCAAGGAATTATGGGAAACTGCACTTTTATTTCTTCCGTGACCTTTGAGGCAGCTTCACCGATAATTTCTATAAGTCGTACAAGTGCCAACGCCAATTGTTCGTCTGTATCAAGGTCAATGCGACTCTTTGTTTGAGTAAATAGGACTGCTTTTCTTGCAGCATCAGCCATATGGCGAATACGAATCGTGTCTGATTTACGATTTGCCATAAACACTTGTCGCTTCTTTTACGATAGCATCTCGAAAATATTTGCTTAAACTGTTTTCAGTGTGCAGGTCAACAGTGCGGCCGAAGAGTGTCGTAAGTTCTTCCTGAATCTGAGCAAATGAGAAACCAGGAACGTGCCCCGATTCGAACTTGACGAGCAGATCGAGATCGCTGTCCGAACTACTATCTCCATGAAGTACAGATCCAAAGAGTGATAATGTCTGGATATGGTATTCCCGGCATATATCTTCAAGTGTATTTGCACGGATGGCAGGGAAATATGTCAATAGTTGTTCCATTCACTTCTCTCTCAAGACGTATATTGCTCACCTAAAACTACAGAAAAGGCCAAAGAGAAACAAACGCTATACTCAGAAGTAAAAACTCCGCCTTTTCTGAACTCAGAAGTCCGTCTTCTCCAAGATCAGAAGTCTGTCTTCTATCAGAGATTACTCTTTAGTAAGAATACAGAGTTATAGGAACCTCATCGAGGAGAAAAGATGCCACTGAGTCACTGAGAACACTGAGAGGAATTCTTATAAAATATTGACATTAGAATCAGCATTTATCAATCTCAGTGACCTCTGCGTCTCTGTGGCAGAAGTTTAACCGATCCCATAGATTTTTTTTATTTCCATTGATTCATAATCTCGCCGAAACACTCCAGGCCGCTTGGGATAACAGCTCCATAACCGTGTCCAGGCCGCGACCAGGCACCCGCAAGGAAAAGATTCTTGATCGGTGTCGAGTGGCCAACTCTTGAATTGCCTGAGTTACCCAGCGTTTGATCCCATCCATAAATCGCACCACGGTAGTTGCCGGTATAACGGAGATTCGTCAGAGGTGTCCCAATCTCTTTCACTTCAATGGCTGAGGAGAGTCCGGGCAGCAATCTCTTCTCAACACTCTCAATGAGTTTCCCTGCCATCTCCTCTTTTGCTTTTCGGTAGGCAGTCTTATTTCCATTGAAGTAGTCCCCTTCATACTTCTCCCAATAATCGTATCCCTGTAACACCATGATGTTCAGGGTATTCTTTCCCTTCGGGGAGTATCCCTCATAAATATTATCATAGATCGTGACACCGCAGCCTCCATCCGTCACATCAGCTCTTAATGATTGTTCATACCCCTTCTCGTGGTCATAGCCCGATGCAATGAAGATCTCCGAATCCTTAACGCCGGCCTCCTTCACGAGCTCTTTGTTCAATCCAAGAAAGATTTGAAAACTGGAGAGGCTCACCTTGTATTTCTCTAATTGCTTGAGATAGGCAGCTCGTCCATCGCATTCATCAATCATCGATTGAAATGTCATGAGGGAAGATGCGTTGGAGACAACCACTTTTGATTTATATTCGGTTCTATCCTTCGTAACTACTCCTACCGCAGCACCTTTTTCGACAAGAACTTTTTCGACCTTCGTCCCTAACAACATTTTACCGCCATGTGCTTCGATGAAACGAACGAAGGCATTGCTCAGATCCTGCGATCTCCCTCGTGGATACGCTCCTCCGTTGACAAGATAATCATAGGTCGGCAGCGCATAATAGAAGCTTGAGAGTTTCGACGGCGGCAGGCCATAGTATCCCCATTGAGCAGAGACAATTGCTTTGAGTGTGTTATTCTTCAGATGCGCATCAACCATCTGTCCCCAGGTCTTCATATAATTTGCGAACAGGGTTGGAAACTCCTGAGGAAATTTACTCATATCGACTTTACCGCGTGCGGCTGAGAGCTTCTGTATATCTGCTCCGAGCCCCTGCATCGTTGCGAAGAGAGCTTCAATCCCAATTTTCTCTTCAGGGAAGCTGTGGACGAGTTGAGCGATATATGCAGGAAGATTTTTCTGAGCAACAATGATGTCGTGTTCGGGAAAGATTGCCCGATAGAGTGATGGATGTTGAATGAATTCAGGTCCATCGAGTTCGGGAAAACCGGGAATAAGTTTATGGGCTGGATCTCCGCTACCAATCGTTGTGGAATGGAGAGAGACATCGAAGAGAAATCCGCCAGGTCGGGAGAAGGCTGTGGCATATCCTCCCGGGATGGAATGTTGTTCGATAACCAGCGCTTTGAATCCCTGACGCGCAAATGCCGTTGCGCAACTTAAGCCGCCAAGACCCGAGCCAATAACGATAACATCATAGGAATCGGAAGATGAGTGTGCATGATGAGCGATTGGGAATGAGTCCCAATCGAGGGAAAGCACAGGGATACTTGCAAGGAAAGATTTTAGAAAATCTCTACGGTCGATCATGGTATGCATGATGAGCCTCCGAAGAAAGATGAGACATTGTGAGATGCACTCAGCCGCGAATTGAGGACAGGAAGAATGCGGTCGATGATTCTTTTATTTCATTATAGAGAAACAATAAGCAAGAGCATGTTTTAAGTTTGCCTCACTCCGAGGTCACTGCTGAGTAGGACCCTCTTTTGAACAGTTCACGAATCTGATTTCGTGTACGGTCTGCAAGATGAAAAGATTCAGCATAAGCTGGTTCATGATTGCTGTTTGTATGAAGAGAATTTCCCCCGTTCGTAAAGGGGTAAGGAGGATTTGGTTTTATTCGAGTAGGAGATTATTATTAAAATCCCCCTCCAGCCTCGCTCCCGCTTCGTCGGAGCGGGCCGGGGGGCTGACTAAAAAGAGAACTCACGGACTGTCATTCCGGCAATCTTCTAGCCGGAATCCAGAAAAATGTTAAATCAATGCACTGGACGCCGGATTGAAGTCCCGCTGTACGGTTCCGCTTCTCAGGAATCCCGCATCTGCGGAATCCCAAAGAACGGGAGGTGCCGAAAATCGGCACATTCCGGTGTGACACATCGTTTCTTCTTGGACGGTCCCGAGAAGGTAAAGAAACAATAAATTTGTTACTCAGCATGTTAAGTAATTACAAGAAAACACATGATGAAAAATAGTACATTTTGCTTACCGGATCAGCGCCCCCGCGATCACATCGTGCACTTCGGGCCGAACCCGTGAAATTTTGGAATTCTCTCTTGTGGGATAAACCCGATTCGTGAGAAAAACAATAATCAAATTCTTTTCAGGATCTACTGCCACAGAAGTACCGGTAAATCCTGTATGAAGAAATGTCGAATCGGAGAGAAGATTTCCAGCCCAGGAGCGTTCGTGATTTTTCGTATCCCAGCCTATTCCGCGTGTACTTTGGAGAGACTGGCGCTTTGTGAACGAATCGATGATTGTCCTCTCGAGGTACCGCTCGCCTCCATAGATTCCGCCATTGAGTATCATTTGAAGAAATGTCGTCAGATCAGAGGCTGTTGAGAACAGCCCAGCATGACCGGACACACCACCCAGGACGGAACAATTTTCATCATGAACGGTCCCCTGCACTGCCTTTCCCGTTTTTCGCCAGAATGTATCGACTTCGGTCGGCGCGATTCTATTCCAGAGACGTTGGGGCGGATTATACATCGTGTTCATCATTCCAAGCGGTTTGAAGAACACCGAATCAACATACCGATCAAGCGGTACATTTGTAACACGCTCAATAATCTTTCCCATCGTAATCAATCCGAGGTCGCTGTAAATGGATGAATCTCCGGTCCGATAAATCAGCGGTGTGGCATAGATGGAGTCGAGCACGCACGCCGGCGTATCACAGAAATCGTAGAATCGCCTCCAAGCCGGCAAGCCACTGTTGTGCACCATCAGATTGTAGAGTGTGATGTGCTGCTTGCCTTGCTGGCCAAATTGAGGAATATACTTGACCACAGGATCACCAAGCCGGATCTTCCCTTCACCAACGAGTTTCATCACCGCACTTGTGGTCGTAATAACTTTTGTGACCGAAGCGAGATCGTAGATCGTTGATTGCTGAATCTTCTTCGCACCGGTTTCATAAGTCTGTTTACCGTACGCTTTATGATAGACAAGCATGCCGTTTCGTGCAACAGCAAGAACCGCGCCGGGAAATGCAGAATCCCGAATCGCACGCTGAATCACCTGATCAACATTTCTGAGCGCCTGACTGCTGAAGCCGGCTTCTTCCGGAAATCCGGTGCGCAACACCGAGCGCTGCAGTTCGACTCCATCACCGTATTTGAACATCCCAGGGATCGTTATTGGAAGCTTCCCATGAGACTCCGATTCTCCGAATACAATTTCTGCCGTTGCCTGCTCGATGGCATCATCATCGGAGTAGGCGCAAACATAAGCGTTCATCGTCGGAAGATCCATGGCGATGTAAGGATTTCCAAACGAAATCCCGATCATGGATTTCTTCAGTTGAGCAATCTTTGCGACAAGTTCGCGCTGGTCCTTTCTCACAAAACCGGTCATCTCTCCCGATCGGATGTGAAGATGAAATTGGAGAATGATAAGTTCCGCTCTCGCTGCACTGGCAAGTGCGTTTTCGAAATGAAGTTTATTACTTGACGAGTTTATCTGCATGAACTCGGTGTTCTTTGTGCGATCGTTCAAAAGTGTATGAAAGCTTTTTCCATCAGTCAGGTCTTCAGATTCTGTAATAACGAGATCGAGAATTTTCTTTGAACTGGATTTTTGCAGCGGGAGAATACTGGTTTGATTGCCAAGGACCGTCACAGCATCGCGAGCGATCTTCAGAGCAAGCCGCCTGTGTTCTTCAATATTGACATGCGCAGCGATCGATGCAGGGTCAATATATCTTTGCTGATGGAGCTTGAAACGTTCTTTGATTCTCAGGAGCTTCCGTACGGAATAATTCAGCCGCTCCTCCGAGAGTTCTCCTTTCCTCACCGCATCGACGATGGCATCGATCGCAACATCAGCATCGACAGGCATAAGTATCAGATCGACCCCTGCCTTGAGAGCCAGAACCGCAGACTCGCCTGCACCATACTTCATGGCAACGCCTTTCATCTCCATTGCATCGGTTACTATCAAACCAGAGAAGCATAATTCCTTTTGCAAGAGATCTGTAGTAATTCTCGGAGACAATGTGGCAGGGATTCCAGGGGCCGAGTCGAGCTTCGGCACAGCGATATGGCCGACCATTACAGACGCAAGCCCCGCTTCGAACGCCGCACGATAGGGTGCCAGTTCCACACTCATCAATCTGGCTTTATCACTATTCAAGGTTACGAGATTAAGATGAGTATCGACATCGGTATCTCCATGACCCGGAAAGTGTTTCGCCGTGGCTAGCATGCCGCCCTCCTGTGTTCCTCTGACATACGCTGCTGCCATGGTTGACACAAGCTGAACATCATCACCATACGAGCGGGTATTGATCACAGGATTTCGCGGATTAAGATTGATGTCAACCGTGGGCGCATAGTTTTGGTGGATGCCAAGGGCTCGGCCTTCGCGCGCGGTTGCTTTCGCCATGGCATAGGCATAGTCCGTATTTCGAGTTGCCCCGATCGCCATGGCGGACGGAAAGCTGGTTGCTCTGCGAACGCGCATTCCTGCTCCGTACTCATAGTCGGCACCGATAAGGAGCGGGACATCGGTAACAGCCTGAAGTTTATTAATCTGGATTGCTGTCTCATAGACATCGCCGACAGAAAAAATAAATCCGCCAATCTTTCTTTGTGATGCGAGGCGAATCATCTCCTGCCAGTGTTGGTCGTCATCGGCGTAGTACGGTGCTGTCGTCCAGACATGGACAAGTTGTGCAGCCTTCTCCTCGAGTGTGAGATGTTGAAGCGTTGTTTCAACCCAGTCGAAAGCCGGCGTGATGATTTTCTCTGCTTCTTTCGGTGGAGGGGGTACGGGAAGTTGTTGTTCCCGTATTTGCGGCGGGCTGCAACTATTAATAAAAATGAGGCATATGCCCCCAAGCGCAACTTGAATATTCTTCAATCGCTTCATCCGGAAATCCCACAGAGACATGTTCAGTGAATGACCCCACCAAAGACGGTGGCTTCTGAAAAATAAAGAGAATGTCATCCCGTGCTTGACACAGGATCCAGATCACAGTCAAAGAACTGGATTCTGGTTCTTCCCCGCCTGCGAATAAGATTCTCTCGAGGTGGGCAGGGCTTCGCTCGACCGGAATGACTGGTATCGCCTTAGGTACATTAACACCGTCAAAGACGGTAGATTTCTACGTCTGACTACTTCATGTTACACAAAAACAAAAAATGAGACTCTTTGAAAGATAATCCGGTTGCGAAGTGCGCCTCAGCCCGCCATGCGGCCCGCCTGTGCGCCGCTTGCGGCGGGCAGGGCGGTAAATCTTTCTCATTTTCTGGTCTTACTCAGTTCCATGCGTAACATAAGTGACTAATATTTTACTGTTTTGGTTCTTCACCTTTTTTTGCAAATGATGGATCGATCTTCACCAGGGCAGCAACAATGAAACCTGGTATTGTGGACAACATCACCCAGAAGAAGAAATATTTATATCCCACCATTTCCTGCAGCCAACCGCTGAACATGCCGGGGAGCATCATCCCTAGCGCCATGAATCCGGTACAAATAGCATAGTGAGCGGTCTTATGTTCACCTTCAGCAACCATAATCATGTACATCATATAGGCGGTGAATCCAAAACCATAGCCAAACTGCTCGATGCCGACTGCTGCACAGATGGTTAGGAAATGAACCGGTTGAACTTGGGAGAGAAAAACAAACATCAAGTCCGGAGTATGCATAATGATAACCATCGGCCAGAGCCACCATCGCAAACCTTTTCTGGAGATTGCAATGCCGCCCAGAATGCCGCCGGCTAATAAGCAAATGACACCGACAGTACCATACGCAATACCTACTTCACTCGTGGAAAGTCCCAGGCCTCCCTTATCTCGTGCATCGAGGAGGAATGGCGCAACAAGTTTCACAAGCTGCGCTTCAGCAAACCGATAGAAGAGAAGGAAAAGTAGAATTATCCCAATATCCTTCTTCTTAAAATACAGGACGAACGTTTTGAAGAATTCGCTCATTACACCTTGGGATCCTTTCTGATAGGTTCCCTTATCGCTCACCGGATGGGGCAGCATGAACCGGTGGTAGATAAAGAGTGCGATGAAAATCCCTGCAGAGATGTAGAAGGTGATCGACCATGCCGTTTTGATATCATACTGCTGTTCAAACTGGCCGGCAATGACCACCAGAACCCCCTGGCAAAAAATAGTTGCCACCCGATAGAATGTGCTTCGTACGCCGACATAAGCAGCTTGTTGATCAGGTTTGAGTGCAAGCATGTAGAAACCATCAGCGGCGATATCGTGGGTTGCGGAGCTGAAGGCCATCAGCCAGAAGATTGCGATGGTATATTGAAAAAAGCTTGATGCAGGAATCGTCAAAGCAACACAAGCCAATGCGGCACCAATCAGGAATTGCATAATGATGACCCAGAACCGCTTCGTCTTGAACATATCAATGAAGGGGCTCCAGAGAGGCTTCAACACCCAGGGTAAATAGAGCCAGCTCGTATACAGCGCGATATCCGCATTGGAGATACCGAGACGTTTATACATCACTACCGAGACAGTCATCGCCATCACATACGGAATACCTTGAGCAAAATAAAGTGATGGGATCCATGCCCAGGGATTTCGGGAAGCAGGTTGTGTTGATTCCATAGAGAGATACCAGAGTTAACTTTTTACAGCATCGAACACAGATTACACTGATCAAGCACAAGATTCACACAACAAGATAATCTGTGAGAGTCTCGTTCCATCAGTGTCGTCAGTGTTCCGTTTATTGAGATACTCCTCCCCCCTGCGATGCTAGTACGATTGTCTTTGGTAAATCACGACCTTCGCAGGCACATCAGCAGTTCGGTATTGATGCCAGGAGGGATCCTCCCGGTTTTCAAACGGAATATCGGGATAGGCTAGTTCTACCGGCTCATATTCCTGTTCGTTTAAAAAAGTAAGGAAATATTCTCTCACATCCTTCACCCTCGATGTAATATCATGCTTTCTGAGGATGATCCATCGCGCTGCTCTGCTTTCAGGCAGACTCTCACCGGTCAGTCCCCCTACGACTCTCATTCCTGTATAAAATTTTATTGGCATATCCTCATAGGTCACCGCAACAGTATCCTTGCTCGATCCATGCGAATTCAGGTAAGTCACTATTCCCTCGATCGGACCGTCGTAGTCATGCGTAATCTCATACAGGTACTCCTGGATTGGATAGATTGAAAATGAAATAAGAGCAGCTATGACTCCGAGGACTATGTTCACTCTGATTGCATAATCAATACCAAGTGCGACGAAAAGAAGTATTACTGGAATCAACGGCCCAAGGTACCTGAAGAAAACAGCAACATTAAAGAATGAGAGAAGCAGTATTCCAAGGAGAATATAGAGAAGGAGGAGAATCACGCCATTTCTATAGACGCTTTGTGCTTCTGGTACCCGCTTTTTCCTTATGACCTGCACCATAAAAAGAATCAGCAGGAACAGGAGAAATGCATATGGTACGATATGCTTCAAGAGCAGGAGAACATACTGAGGTAAGGAATCAGTCATCCCGATAAGTGTCATCATTTCGGGATAGACTGCGCGATAACTGATATCGCTCGTGTACAAAAGCCAGGGAACAACGAACAGGGTTGAGAGAATCAGGACGAGGAATGACCGGCGGAATGTTTTCCGATCGATGAAGAGTGAGTACAATGCCATTGTCGATGCAAGAATCAGATAGTTAACACTCTGAATATGAAAGTCGACTCCAAGGCAGAGCACCAACGCACTCATGGTTTCCCACTTCCCTCGTTTTACCACTGAGAGAAAGAGAGTCAATGTGAGGACGGCAAAAAAGATCGATGGACTGTAATACCTGCATTGCTTTGAGAGCAGAATGAACGGCACACAGAGCATTAGTAAGAATGCGGTGAGAAAAGCAGTTCGAGTATTCACAATCTGCTTAGCGAGCAGATAGGTCATCAGGATCGTTCCGATACCGAACAATGCAAAGGGCAATCTCGCAGTCAAAGTACTGACACCGAAGAGTTTAAAGAATCCGGCTAAAATATAGAACGTGAGCCAGGGATGCCATTTGTAAATACGGTCACTGCCAAACTCTGCCCCCTCTTCCTGCGACAAAGAATTACGCCCATCATGGCCGAGGGGAATTCCATGATCAAGCACAGTCTGAGCAATTAACGCAGTCTGAGCCTCATCTTGCCAGAGATAGTGGTTGCCGAGATTGAGAAGGAAGAGAAAGGAGGAGATGATGAGTAGAAGTGCGATCGCTGCGATTTCAAGCCACTTCGTATTTACCCACTTCTGTGCGATCATCATAGAAAGAGTATGTGTTCATTTTCCGGATTCTGTGGAATCGGATCAATCATACAACTTCATCAATTCTGCATTATGGAAATAGTGCTTAACGATTTTCTCGGCTTCGTACCCGCGTGCTGCCATCACCGCAGCACCAATCTGGCAAAGACCGACTCCATGGCCCCATCCGGCACCGTGAAGAATAAATTTCAGAGGAGTACCGGTTGAATTCTTTTCCATGGTCACCACAAACGCCGAGCTATAGAGGTGGCTTTGTGAGAGCCACCGGCGGATTTCCAGTTCCTTTCCGACCACCAGCGTTCGGTTGGTACCCTCGATGCGTAGAGCATAAATTCTTCCGGAAGGCCCGCGTCGGACAGGAACAAGATTCAGGATGGTACCAAAATCGATTCCCGATTTCTTCCGAAGCATTTCTCGCAGCTCTTCCTGGGAATATTCGACCCTCCAGCGAAAGAAGTCTGATGTCTCCTGGTCAAATGAGGGAAGAACCTGCCGGAGGATCTCGCCGTCCGTCGTATTACAGAATGCCTCCGGAGAAGTACGAATCCAACGATCAGCTTCCTCTTCGGAGGCTATTGGTTTGTGAGGATTGACTGAATCCGAAATAGAATGAAGATACGAAACAGGAGTATCTTCCCAGACATGTTCAAACTGTTCTGTCATCCCGCCGCACGCTTTATAGAATCGTGCATCGCATACCTTCCCCTCGTGCACAAGAAACAGTCCCCGCGTCGCCTCAACTGCATTTTCTGCCGCGCTCGAAATGATCTTCGTCACTCCCTGATACCGCTGACAATGGTCGTCGGCACAGACATCGAAGAGTGAGTGATCTTCGCGGTCATACCATCGGACAAGCTCAGAGTCCGTTTGAAATGAACGCTGCGGGAGTGCTCCGCCATGCTTCGCCAACCGTTCCTTCTCCAGCATCGCAACGAGCCAGCTTCGTGATGTGATGGCGTGAGCCTTGAGCAGTTCCAGGGGTGCTTCCGCGCTCATTTCGGAAGAAATCACACTTTTGAGATATTGTTCAAGTCTAACGGTATTGATTGCTGTGAGTAAGTCATCATCACGGAGGAGGAGCTCGAGATCACCTTCGAAAATCTGATCTTCTTTACGTTCCCAATGAAAATGGACACCGATCGTGACACTCTGCAGCAGAAATTTTGATCCCCTCGCAGCGATGCAGAGAATGGACTGACCTCGCATCACTTCAACCTCTTCATCATCAAGAAGTATCAAGTTTCCCTGTTCCACGATTGCCCGAAAGGAGCCCTGAAGTGTCACAGAATTCGGCAATGTGTATCTGCCATCGAATCGGCCAGTGACATACGGTTCATGTTCAAAGATTCCGATACGAATGATTGGTTCCTGGTTCAGCATTGGTCTCTCATCTACGAATTCGTTGGACAACCTGATCAAGTGTTTCCCGCCTGATGCTTACCTCCTCAAAGATGGAAAGAAGCATTGCTTTATCGACACTCTCAAAATCTTTTTCGCGGGGTGTGACCACCAGCCCGCCGATATCAACTGCTGCAGGACTGATGAGAATATTTTCCTGCTCTCCTTTAAAATAAATATCGGGACGATGCTTTGTCCGGGGAATGATGATGACACGCCAGCGTTGATCTGCGTAGGAGCAGATAAGATTCATCAAGGGTTCTTCCGTCACACCTGTCACGAAGCGAAGCGCGTCAACAATTCTTTTTAGCATGGCTTCGAGAAGGACAGGGTCTGACGATTCGACGGCAAGAATTTGTCGGTGATATTTTTTCAATGTCACAACCGTGATGGTGTCGGAAGCAAATAAGAGTTCACGTCCCTCGGCTGCGAGGATATCCCGTTCGAGCGGGATTGATCCCGACGGATTTGCCTGGAAGTGCATGTGATCTGGCGCGGAAGCTCCGCACTTAGGTCCATTATAGAATAGGGAACAGAGCGGGCTCAATTCTTTTGCAAGCTGCAGGAATGAAGTGAAATGCGATTTAATAGTCTGCGGAGTATGGTTGATATGCGAAATGGTGTAATGCCTCTGAAAAATTGGCGCCGGATTACATAACAGGAGGAAGGTCCCGTTGTAAAGAATCCCCTTCTGTTCAGGAGGCAGATGGGGAACACAGAGAAAGCATCGTCGCTGGCTGATGGTTTTGGCATCGACCTTCGCACTCGTGCTGACAATTCTTCCAGGATTGAACTGGAGGAAGACCGAATAGTATCCGCATGGAAACTCTCTGAGTTTTATTGAAGAGAGCGATGCATAACCCGAGATGAGCTGCGGCCACGTCTGTTGCTGCTGGGCGAGCAAGAGCAACGCCAGCTCTGTCAGCGATGGTCCAGGTGAATACGAAGTATATTGTGCAAATACCTTCTCTGCGCTTACGGGCAAGATGCCGGGCTGATTCTCTTGTGTCATCCGTATTACTTCGATTCGAGCAGCTTCTCCACCGGCACATATCCGATATGATGCCCGACGGTGGAATTGCCCATGGTGAACGGTTCAATCCGGGTGGAGACATAGCCCATCTTTTTGTACCAATCGAGCGCCTGGGTATTCTGCACCATAACACCTACCCAAATTTTATTGAGATTGAATTTCTTTGCCTCTCCGGCAGCCACTTTCATAAATTCAATTCCCAATCCCATCGATTGGTAATCCGGCAGGACATAGAGAGAGGAAACGTAGTAGCGATTCTCTTCGGAGTCATGGATAGTCCGCATAAATCCGACTACCTTCCCCTCCACCTCTGCCACAAAACCATCCACGGTAGGATTGTTGAATAACTTCTTCACCGAATCCAGATCGTAGTGCTCGGAAAAATATGACTTGAGATCCGTTTCGGGGATAAACGACGAATAGGATTTTACCCAGGTCATCCAGAGTACATCCTGAATGGTTGTAAGATCGTTTAGCGTCCATCGACGAACACGTTGTGCCATGCTAGACTCCTTGTCGATTCAATTGTTGACGTGCGTACATCTCGATTGTTCGAATTTTATCCTTATAAAAATCATTTCGATTAATTTTCTCTATTGGAAGTGCAGCGTCGGTATTCCCCTCCCAACGGCGGCAGAGATAGACCGGTTCGTAGATTCGGCCGATTTGATATTCACGGGAGAGCCGGAGAGCAACGGCATAATCTTCTCCATAGCTGACATTTGGCAGGAGAATGGTCCTGAGCAGAGCGGTATTGAATGCCCGTGGTGCACCCAGGCCGTTGATACGGAGTGCATTGTTCCGGCCATTGTCCGGCGTCCATTCTTTATGATCGATGATACCCGGCGGAATCTCTTCGAGCTTGATATTCACAAGCCTGTAAGAACCAATCACCATCGCATATTCTCCACTCCGGAAAGCGTTGAGAATTTTCTGGAGTGTATCGGGGCCGCTGTAAATATCATCGGAGTCCAACTGGACCGCAAATTTTCCACAATGGCCGGAGAGTACAGCCTCATTCCAGCATCCGCCGATACCAAGATCCTGTCGAGAAGGAATGAGATGCTTGACGATTGGATTCTTCGCCGCAAGCTCCCGGAGAATTCCGGGTGTACCATCTGTCGAATGGTTGTCGACAACCAGAATATTAAAGGACGCATCCAATTGTTGGGTGAGAATGCTCTGAACGGCATCCGCTACAGTCTTCTCCCGATTCCGAACCGGGATGATGACGCTGACCTCAATAGGAAACGATGTTGTGCTGACAGGTACGTTTTTAAACTCCGGTTTCAGGTAGACACTGCAATTCTTCAGGTGTTGTGTGGCAACAACTTCCATCTCTTTCTGCAGGGCCTGATTGCGAGGATCGACATAATCAAATAATTTCTCACCCGAGATTCGCAGGTCGGATTCAACCTTGGTGTAAAGATATTCCTGGATGTGGAAGAGAGAATGATCAAGCGTAACTTTGAGGCGAAGATCATAGAGACCGGCAAACTGAACCTTAGTGATGGCACCGTACCGTTCAAGCGAACGCCGGATGGCAGGCATTGAATAACAGAGCATCGATCCAAAATCGAAGTTATCCCGGATACTGCCAAACTGGTAGTCATTCACCGGGTGTTCTGAGCGGACTCCATTCTTGATCTCATAGTAATCTGCATAGCACATACCTGCCCCGGTCTGCGCAAGGACATCGCTGATGCGTTCCAGAGCCGCCTGTCCGAGTTGAATTTCATGAGGCTGTGTCACAAGCAACAGATACTCTGTCTTGCATCGTGCAATAATTTCATTGACAACTGCTTCGGAGCTTATCGATGTCGAATGCACGCCTTCGCATTTTGGATGTTGACCTGTCTCTTGACCCGAGTGTAGGATTAAAACCTTTTCCACGAGCTCCGATTGTGTAAACTGTTTGACGGTCTCTGCAAAGTGAGGATGTGTTGAAAATGGCAGTGAGACGGTAATGTTGTTCATGATCTCTTTCCAAGATTTTGCATTGCAAGCAACACTGCCCCGTACACCGGTGGAGTCTGTGGTTTGATTATTGAAACCTGAGGAAAACTGGTTGTGATACAATTGAAGAGAATAGTCGAAAGCAAATTATCGGTACTGGCAACACTGCCGATGAAAGCGAGCGAAACGGGAGAAGCACTCCCTGCTTTTCCCTGAACCGTGGTCAGTAATGCACGCACATGTTCTGTAAGGTCAGAGACAGCGTTATTCAGGATACGTGCTGCGATGACATCGTGTTGTTCAGCCGCTTTAATAACGAGAGGGGCGATGGAGGCGATATCGAAGAAATCACGATAGACCGCATGAATAATCGATACCTGATCCGAGAGTTTGAATTTTCTGGACACCATACCGGTTAATATTGTTGATGCGCCGCGCCCATCGAGATGTTTTGTCACTGCATTCAAAGCTTCGCGGCCAAGGGTGTATCCACTTCCCTCGTCACCAAGGATTCTCCCCCACCCTCCTGTACGATGGATGGTTCCTTTTCCATCTTTCCCAAAAGCAATTGAGCCGGTTCCGGCAATTAATATGATCCCCGGATTACCCTTGAAGGCTCCTTCGAGAGCGATACGAGCGTCACTTTCGATAGCAACGTTTTTCAGTGAGATCCCGGATTTTCGAAGTTCCTTAAGAAATCCTTTTCTCATCCGTTCCTCATCCACATCGCGGCCGGCACCGGTCAATCCGGCCACCACACTGCGAATGTCTTTGATTTCACAGCGCTCTTGCTTCGCACAGCGCAGTATAAGGTTGACAAGAACCTGGGCTGCTTTTTCGACTCCAATGATCTGGAAGTTTGATGGACCCAGAGTCTCTGCCGCCAAAACAGTCCCATGCTCGTCGGACAGTGCGGCAATCGTTTTAGTACCGCCGCCATCCATCCCTATGACGTACTTCATGTTTTCTCCAAATTTAACCCCGATGAAAGTAGGCAGATTTGGAGGGAAAAGCAAGAATATCACCAGGAACATTGGGAGAGAATTTGGCAATAAATCATTTTGTGCTTAGGGATTTTTTATTTACTTTGCGTCGCAAAAAAATATCAAGTCATCCCAATTATTCACCGGAGTTAGAATGAATCCCTATCGTTTGCTTGCTGCATTTGTCCTAGCGTTTCTCATCATCACAACCGTTTTTTCCCAATCAAATCCAAAAGCAAAAGACTTCGCCTTAAAAGATCAGGATGGAAAAGTCATTAAGCTATCAGATTACAAAAGCAAAGTAGTTATCGTAAATTTTTGGGCAACATGGTGCGGGCCCTGCATCAAGGAAATCCCCGACTTCGTCAATGCCTATCAAAAATATAAAGCAAAAGGAGTAGAAATAATCGGTGTCGCCACGGACAAAGAGGGTTGGACGGTGGTAAAATCCTTCGTCAAGAAAAATAAAATCATCTACCCTATCGTACTCACAACTGCTCAATATGCTGCTGAATACGATAATATCACAGGTATACCCACAACCTATTTTATCGATAAACAGGGGAATGTTGCCAATAAAAAAGTAGGCTCACTGTCGATGGAAGAGCTGGAGAAATTGATTTATCCTTTGCTGAAGTAATCATCCAGTCTAATTCTTGATCAAGACATTCAAAAATCGTATAAAGCTCTTACCACTGGCAGTGCTTTTATCTTTGCCCTTGGTACCAGGTATGCTTCTGGCTCAAGGAACCACTGAGTCAGTACTTGCTGTCGATTCCAAGCTTTCGGTTGAGAATATACCGGTGGGAGCGGAATTCAATGTGGTTATCATACTCAAGGTTGCCAAGGAATTCCACATCAACTCGCATACTCCCACCTATGATTACCTGATTCCGACCGGACTGGAGCTTGAGCAGAAAAAAAATATCATTCTCGTCGATCTTACCTATCCGAAGGGTAACACCGTCCAATTCGAATTTGCCGAAAAACCTCTCGATGTGTATGAAGAAACAGTGACGATATTTCTCACCTTGAAATTATCGGCTAATGCGAAACCTGGAATGGATACCCTCAGGGCAACCGTATTAGCTCAGGCTTGCAACGATCAGACTTGCCTTCCTCCCGGCACCATAAACGCAGCAATTCCTCTTACGATCGTCGATAAAAAAGAAAAGCCTGCACTCATTAATAAGGAGCTGTTTCGGAATTATGAATCGATGGGAAGCGCCTCCGGTGGAGCATCACCAAGAGGCCCCTCCAATGAGATAGCGAAACTTTTCGATGAGCAGGGCAGCTTCGCCGCTTTTATCGCGATCTTCCTTATCGGCCTTGCATTGAATTTGACACCATGTGTTTATCCCATGCTCTCCGTTACTGTCTCGTTGTTTGGCAGTCAAACCGAAACGAACTACGCCAGGGTTTTTCTCAAAGCAGTGGCGTACGTTCTCGGTATTATTTCGATGTACACCACATTGGGAGTCACAGCGGCGCTGAGCGGTTCACTGTTTGGAAGCTGGCTGCAAAGTCCATGGGTACTCGGTGGAATTGGAATACTTCTCATCGGATTATCATTGAGCAGCCTTGGTGTATATCGAATCCAATTGCCGTACTGGCTCACGAGCAGATTGGGTGGAACCACTGGAACCGGATCGCTCAGCCTGTTCATCTCAGGCCTTGTCGTTGGAGTCTTTGCCGCACCTTGCATCGGGCCTCCAGTCATCGCCCTTCTTACATTTGTCGGATCGAGAGCGGATATCGTCCTGGGCTTCTGGATTTTTCTCACACTCTCTCTGGGACTTAGCCTACCCTATCTCATCCTTGGTACATTCTCCAACCTGATAAAAAAAATCCCCCGCTCCGGTGGATGGCTGATCTGGGTTGAGCGGTTATTTGGTGTAATTCTCAGTGCTGCCGGCATTTTTTATTTTGCACTCGCATTCGCTCCTTCAATCTCTTCCACTATTATTCCGTTGGTCTTCATCATCGGTGGAATTTACCTGGGATTTTTTGAGAAATCGGGCCAGGAGAAGAAACGGTTGACGTTCTTCAAGTGGGCTTTTGGAATTATTGCGATCCTCTTTGGCTTATACCTCGGTGCAGGACTTTTGCGTCCGGGAATGCAGTGGGAAGCCTTCAGTGATGAGAAGATTGCAGAAGCTCGATCGAGCAAACAACCTGTGATGATGGACTTCTATGCGGATTGGTGCCTGCCCTGCAAGGAATTGGAGCTTAACACATTCAAGGATTCATCCGTCATTGCAATGACACAGGGCATCAAACGATTGAAGGTTAATCTCACGCTCTTCGACTCGCCCGAGGCAGAGGCACTTCGGAAGAAATATTCGATCGCCGGTGTACCGACAATCCTTTTCCTGGGGCCTGAGGGATTGGAAGTACCAGGATCGAGGGTCGTTGGATTCCTGCCACCGAATAAATTTAACGAGAAAATTAAGCTCGTAACAAAGTAACAAAAGTCATTTCCGAGATTTTTTCTTTCATTCAAATCGTTTTTTGATGAAGTACATCAACGTTATATCCCATCGAAATCGATCATCCTTATCAATGGGTCCGAAGCGACAGAGTATTGGAAGAGAGTCCATCCATTTTTTGTCAACCTGCAGCCTATCGATGGTAAGCCTACGGCCTTTGTCTGTGAAAATTACACCTGTCACTTGCCTGCGAATGATCACAAGGTTTTCTCTCGATTGCTCGATTCCTGAAATTCCATTCTATTCATTTGATATTCGGGAGCGGAGCTCCCTTAAAACATTTATTTAGTTGCGAGTGAGTTCTACTCACGAGCATTCGAGGGTGTTATAGCAATTCAAACTGATGGCTCTCCAGGCATTACCGATCTGATGGTTTTAGAAGACCGGTCCGCTTAGTTGTTAAGTGGAATTCCCACATCGTGAATCCCGTCCATTTATTTTTCACTTTATCACACAACACTTGAATTACCATTGAGAGAGTCGTACTTTGGATACAGGAAATTCATGTCCTACCTTGAACGAAAGGTACTCCTATGAAAATATTTTATGCTCTTCTCTGCATAGTGCTTTTTTCCCTCGGTGGTTGTTTGGTGCTCACCTCACCGGATAACGGGGAACCTTCTCCCTTACGCCC
This sequence comes from bacterium, assembly GCA_043803945.1. Lineage (GTDB taxonomy): Bacteria > Bacteroidota > Ignavibacteria > UBA10030 > UBA10030 > JAZDJN01. The sequence continues at coordinate 92,788 of JAZDJN010000016.1, forward strand.
TCTCACTGCATCAGAGCGAGCCATCGTGTATGCGGACAATTCGTTCTGCTTTAAATTCATGGTAAAATTGAATGCGACAGAGAAGAATAAAAATGTCTTTATCTCGCCTCTCAGTATTTCCATGGCACTCGGAATGACGCTGAACGGTGCAGCCGGTTCAACAAGAGATTCAATGCAACGGGCACTCGAATTTACCGGGCTCACGCAGCAGGAGATCAATGAATCCTATAAAAGTCTCATAGCACTGCTCACCACCATGGATGCAACGGTACAACTCCAAATTGCCAATTCCATCTGGCACCGCCCGGAGCTCTCCGTACTCGAGGATTTTAAAAGCGTGAATAGAATGTATTTCAACGCCGAGGTGAACGCTTTGAATTTCAGCGATCCTTCTGCCTCCAAGACAATCAATGGATGGGTGGCAAAAAATACGAAAGACCGGATCACCTCCATCGTACCCGATCAACTCCCGAGAGACGCCGTGATGTATCTCATCAATGCGATCTATTTCAAAGGCACCTGGACATATCAATTCGACCCCGCAAAAACAACCGACGCTCTTTTCACTCGATCGGATGGATCAAAAAAAGACTGCAAACTGATGGTTCAGCATGAATCATTCCCCCTTTTATCGAGTGAAACGGTCGATGTCATCGATCTCCCCTACGGAAAATCGGGTTTCAGTATGATGATTGTCCTTCCCAAGCAAGGAATACAGATTGATGAGTTCATATCTCAGATGACTCAACAGGATTGGATTGGTTGGTCTAACTCACTGAACAAAACGGAGGTCGATGTCTATTTACCAAAATTCAAACTCGAGTACGAAAAGGTGCTGAACGACCAACTGAGTCAGATGGGTATGGGAATTGCATTTACACCCTGGGCTAACTTTACGAATATCGACAAGCAGGGGAATCTGGCAATCAGCGAAGTCAAACATAAATCCTTTATTGAAGTCAACGAGGAAGGAACTGAAGCCGCAGCAGCAACATCTGTTGGAATAATACGAACGAGTCTGCGGCCGGTGTTCCGTGTCGACAGGCCATTTATCTTCGCGATTCGGGAGAATAATTCGGGAACAATTCTCTTCTTTGGCAAAATCGTTGACCCAACGCTATAAGCGCTATCAATGATACCAAGAAGGAAGCTATTTCTAAAACGTTGTCGATAATCCGCGGGCACAGTAAAATCATCGGTGCATGTGAGTGTATGAGAATTCTTCTTTTATGTTATCCCTTCGCTTGGTATATTCAGTGTGGAGTTTTTGTACCTCGTGTTCACTCATTGGTAGCTTAGGAGCCAGATCATGCCAGATAATATTTTAATTGCCGTCTTTGGCGTTATTTCGCTCATCGGATTCGCTATCGGAGGTATCTGTTTTTACTTTGCCATTCAAAATGCAAAGAAGAACGGGAATGAAATTACAATGGCCCTCTGGTCATTCGGCGGTCTTGCCGGCATCGTCGTCGCAGGTATGTGTTGGGCCTATTTCCTCATCCCTATCTTGTACAATCATATTACTTCAGTAAAATAACTCTCGGAGTACATTCGATGAAAGCAATCGCAGCCTTCATGTTCATGCTTCTTCCCCTAAGCCTGTACAGCCAATCATCACCGATGACCGCTCAAGAAAAAGACCGGCTCGCAGAGGAGGTGAAACAAGAATTTCTACTTTGCTGGAATTCTTACAAGCAGTATGCATGGAGCCATGACGGATTGAAGCCTGTCAGTAAATCGCCTTATGATTGGTACAGCGTTCCTCTCTACATGACTCCGGTAGATGCCCTCGACACAATGTTTCTGATGGGATTGACTGAGGAGGCAAATGCAACTCGAGAATTCATCGCGACAAAACTATCATTCGACCAGGATATTTATGTAAAGAATTTTGAAATTACCATTCGCCTTCTTGGCGGATTACTGTCGAATTATCAGATGAGCGGTGACAAGCGGCTGTTGGCGCTCGCCGATGATTTGGGAACACGGCTACTTAAAGTTTTTGATACTCCGACAGGGATGCCCTATGTGGACGTGAATCTAAGAACAGGTGCGGTTCGAAGAACTAATAGCAATCCGGCAGAGATCGGTACACTCTTGATTGAATTCGGAACCCTCAGCAAACTCACCGGCAAGCCCGTGTATTATGAGAAAGCAAAGAATGCTCTGGTTCAGCTCTTCAATCGTCGTTCGGAGATTGGACTCGTAGGAGAATGGATTGACGTTACCACTGGAAAATGGACGAACCCAAACAGCCATATCAGCGCATGCATCGATTCTTATTATGAGTATTTACTCAAGGCAGCTATCCTCTTCGATGATGCCGACTGCCGGAAGATGTGGGAGGCAAGCATTCAAGCATTGAACAAACACGTTGCCGATCAAACAACGACAGGATTATGGTACGGCCATGTCGATATGAAGACTGGAAAGCGGGTGAAGACACAGTACGGTGCACTGGACGCTTTTTTTCCCGCAGTGCTTGCACTCTCAGGCGATCTGGATCGCGCAAAACAATTGCAGGAGTCATGCTATAAGATGTGGAAGAAAGAAGGAATTGAACCGGAAACTTTTAACTACTCTACAATGGAAGTTGCCTCTCCCCGATTCTTCCTTAATCCCGAGATTATCGAATCGGCATATTATCTCTATCACTACACAAACGATCCCCGATATCTTGAGATGGGAAAAGTCTTTTTTGAGGGTTTGAAGCAGTATTGCCGCACTGATGCGGGATACACTGAATTGAAAAGTGTGATTACCAAAGAAAAGGGAGATCGGATGGAGAGTTATTTTCTGGCAGAGACGTTGAAATATCTTTATCTCCTGTTCGCACCTCCTGAAACACTTGATTTCAAGAATACGGTTTTTAACACAGAGGCTCATCCAATTCGAAGAAGCTGGTAAGGTTGGAGATCCATCTTTCTTTTATGCTGCGAGTGAGTTCCACTCACGAGCATCTGCGGTAAAAGTCACTATATTTTTTTGAGATTCGGTTTTCTCCTCGCTATAGTATTTCAACATCATCATAGAAAGTCTGCGGTATTGCCTCTCTCATAAGGGGCTTTCCATTCATGGGTATGTGATAATGTTGAATCACGCTCATTACATCTTCTCGATGAAAGGAGATCTCTTCCTTTCATACGTGATGAGAGATTTTAATACACATACTTCAAGAGAAATCACGCATTTATTACAACTGGATCATAAGGAATCACTCTTGAAGGAAGAAACGCTTCCATAACCTAAAATCACCGCGTTGTTCCGGTTTAGTGCGCTTAGATCGGTGGAGCCGCTCAACATTGAGGATAGCCCTCATGGTCTCTTCCATGGTGCAGTGATACCTCGGTGACACTCACATCGAATCTGTCAGGAATACCACACTTCGCTATCGGCGCTTGCGCTCCCGGTAGTCCCGGACGAGATCCATGAACATCTCCACGTCCTGACTCCAATCCTTCGCTTTCCCATCGAAGTACAACACCTTGATCGGGATGTTGTCGTGATCACGACTGATTTTTAAATAGATGGCTTCGCATACAATCGCGTTCATGCACGTGAAAGGACTGATATCGATGATGCCATCTACGCCCTTCTCTTGAAGGTACACTGCTCTTCCTGTGTTGATCACCATCTCGCCCATGGTTGCATAAGAGGGAAGGTATTGGAGGGATCGGCGGAAGATTTCGTTAATGTCCGCTGGCTCTTCATACCCTCGAAAATCTTCTCTGAACTGGGCCATCAGCGCGCGCTCGTTCCAGCGCTGTATCAACCGGCGCAACTCGAATGCTCCTCTGGCCAATGAGAATGACCGACCGCTTGCACGGAGATTCAGCGCGACTTCCTCGTTTGTGTACTCTACCCACTCGATGACTCCTGAAAGCCAGACTTCTCCTCCGTAATCTTCTATGTGACGAATGATCTCGTTGTTCGATCCCTCGTCGAGCCGGCAGTAGATTTCCCCCACGCCTCCGATGAGTGGCTTGCTCCCTGGGTCATGGATCGAAATGTTATGGAATGCGTTACGCACCTCTCTAAGCGACAAGATCAGTCCATGCAGTCGGTCCCGGTGAGTAACGCCGGAACGAGCCAGAGCTCCGGAGGCTCTGTCGAGAGCATCAGCGTAGACGGCATCGGTTTCTCCGCGGGTGCACTCATATGGACGGGTCTTCAACAGGAGCTTGAGGAGTATATCCCCGACAACAGTTGCACGCCACGCGGTGCGGAGGAATTCGCTGCCGTACATCCCGAACGCACTGTACCCGTCGCTCGACGATGGCGAAAGGATCATGATGTCGCCATAGCCTAGCTTCCCGAAAACTTTTCGGAAGAATGGCGCATACTGTCCGAAGCGACATGGTCCGTGCGTGGTGGGCATCAAGAATGCCGTTCTGCGGGTATCAAATCCAGGCTGACTCACAACCTTTAGCATTCCGGCAAGAGTGACACGCTGCGGCAGGCATTCATCACCTGAGGTATAGGCGCTTGCCATCCTCAGTGCATCCGGCGTGCATTCGGGCAGCACCTCGGCTTCAATGTTCATGGAACGGAATGCGGCTGCCATCATCCGCGCACACCCGTGGTTCATGCGCGGAATGTACACAGTCCGTTCTGCCAACGGCCGAGTGATCACCGACAATCCAGTCACGTAAGGAATCCTTTCGAATGCAAATACGCCTCACAGCGGGTGATCATTCCAGCATCGTTGCTGTGTCCGTCGAACTGAAGCGTCAAGAACGGTCTCCCGGACGCCTCTGCCACGTAGTGCTTCACGTAGGAATCGGGCCCGCACTTGAAATTCGTGGTATAGATGATATGAGCGCGGGGAAACTGCTTGAGCGCGAGAGCTGCCTGCAGGATCTGTTTGCCACAATGCCAGTACATATTCTCGTGGACCGTGCGGACATCAAATTGTTCCAGATCGAAGAAGTCAAACGGTACAACGTTAATCCCATAGTAGTCGCGCAACTTCCCCGCAAGGTTGAGGTTCACGGCTCGATCGTAGATATTATACGCCCGGCCAACAATCACGATGGCGCGCTCATTCATTCCTCGCAGAGCATCCAGCACCTCGGCACCTTTCGAACCGAGTGTTGCCCAGAAACGTCGTTGGGCCTCGAAAGCACACTCTGTTGCGCGATTGCTTTCAGCCCTCGATACTTCGAGCGTGCGAGCAAACGAAGCAAGCTCTTTTTTCACTCCCTTTGTACCCCGACTAAAATGGAGCGTCGGTATGAGAAACCGGTCGCGCGCTCCTTCGAAGGATGCCTGACAGCGGGTTACAAACGGAAGCGTCATGGTCCAGGGGCATGCGTACGGCGTGAGCGACGAATTGTCCATTTCCGCATCGATGATGTTCGGCAGCAGTACGTGCTCCACATTTTTGCGAAGAAGATTCAGAATGTGTCCGTTCGCAAGCTTAATCGGGAAACAGGGTTCAACAACTGTGGCTTCCACACCTGCATCCACGACCTCACGATTTGAAGGATCAGAAAGAACAACCTCAAAACCAAGCTCAGTCAGATATGCATTGAAGAATGGGAATTGGGTGTAAAACATGAGAGCACGGGGGATTCCAATCCGTGGCTTTAGTCCGTTACGCTTTGGACTATAAGTCTCAAAAAGAAGCTTCTCGCGGAATGCCAAGAGGTCAGGAATGGCAGCTTTTCGCACCACCTTCGTACTCTTGCGAAACTTGTCCGAACACTTGTCCCCCCAGTAAGTCTTCTCGTTTCCGACTCGCACCTGCTGGATCTCACAGTAGTTAGAGCACGCTTTGCATGTGAATTGATGGGTTGAGGAGCTTGTGAGGTCGAGGCGGAAACCCCGGAAGGAGGTTGAGGAGTGCATTGGAGAGCGCGGCTGTTTCTCGGCTTTCACTTTTTCGCGGGCCAGGATAGCCATGCCAATGGCCCCCAATACACCGTTGTGAGGCGGAACGATGATGCGCTTCTTTAGAAGCATGGCGAACGCGGCTGCAACCGCATCATTGTATGCTGTGCCCCCCTGGAAGTAGGTCACGCCACCGATTTTCCGGCCACCGACAACACGGTTGAGATAGTTCAGAGCAATCGAATACGCCAGGCCCGCAACAATATCTATCTTCTCGGTCCCTTGGTGAATGTGTGTATTGATGTCACTCTCGATGAAGACCGTGCATCGTTCACCGAACTGAACAGGTGCAGTTGATGCAAACGCCAGTGCAGAGAATTCCTTCACGATGTTGATGCCAAGTCGCTCGGCCTGTTCTTCGAGAAATGAGCCTGTCCCAGCCGCACAAACCTCGTTCATGGCGAAGTCCACCACTACACCATCCTCGATGCTGATGAATTTCGAGTCTTGCCCGCCAATCTCGAAGATTGTATCGACCTTCTGCTCCTGCAAGCGCCTGCTGATGTAGAGCGCTCCGGTCTTATGTGCTGTAATCTCATCGTTGATCGTGTCCGCCCCAACGAGTGCTCCGATCAACTCACGTCCAGATCCTGTTGTTCCAACCGCACAAACTCGTATGCGGGATCCAAGTTCCTCTTCAATGTCTCGAAGTCCTCGGTTCACAACTTCAATCGGTCTTCCCTCTGTCCGAACGTAGATCTCTTTAATGAGGTTGTCGTCATCATCGATAAGGACGAGGTTTGTGCTCACTGACCCTACGTCGATTCCAAGGTACACATCAACGGGTAAGATCTTACCTTCAAAGGAATAGGGGACGACGCGATCTCGCAGAAACAAGACATTATCGGTCGAGAGAGTGGGCAGTCGGCCAGCGTTCACAGACTTCGCTCTGTTCAAAGTGTATGGTCTGCCTCGGCCAGCGATGACATGCTTTTCTGGACCGTGTTCGGAACTGTGAGTCGCCTGCCGATTTCGTTCGATGAGCGCGCAACCGATTGCACCCATAGCTGCCGGGAACGGAGGAATGATGAGCGATTCACCATCAAGCTCGAAGACCTTCCTGAGAGCTCCAACGACACCCTTGTTCAAGGCCAAACCGCCAGCGAAGAGAACCTTTGGCAGGATCTGCTTGCCTCTGCAAACACTGCTCTTGAAATTGCGCACGACAGCTTCACAGAGGCCCCGCAGAATCGCCGGTGGGCTGTACCCCTTCTGCTGCGCGTGGACCATATCGGTCTTGGCAAAGACTGAACATCGGCCCGCAATCAGTGCTGCCTTTTCGGCCTGGAGCGCCACCTCGCCCACCTGTTCAAGCGAGTATTTCAATCTCGTCGCCTGTTGCTCGATGAATGCACCCGTTCCAGCAGCACAGTCGCCGTTCTTCTCATAGTCAAGAATCCGAACAATCTGTTGGCTCTTGGCTTCGATTCTCGCATATCGCGCCGTCTCCCCGCCAAGCTCAAGGACAGTCTGCACTTCGGGGTAGAGTGTACCGGCTGCTTGGGCAATTGCTCTGAAGCTGTTCTCAAATGGGGCGCCTAGGAGTGTGCTCAGTGCGTTTCCTCCGCTTCCTGTGACGCACAGGCCGACGATTTCTAGATGCTCAAACGTGGTACGGAAATCGTCAAGGAGCGTGCGCGCAGTCTCTATAGGCTCACCTCGTGTGCAGAAGCTGCGCGAAAGCAACAGCGGATGACCACCAGCCTGGGCGAAGAAGAAAGTGCTCGCGGCCTTGCCGGATATTGAACCGGCAACCAATGGATCGTCCATCGTTCCGCAGGCAGCAAGTTTCACTGCCACCGATCCGACATCAATACCAATACATATCTTCACGATCACTCCTGCTCGAATTACAGCGACTCGATGATTCTATAGTGGGATATCGTCTGCACTATCATACTTCACGCCTCCGCTAGGAAGATGTTGGATCCTCAAATTCCAACTGCTCATAAAAAGCGTTCGCAGGGAATTTTGGGACATCTCGCCACTCCCAAGCTTTTCAAGGATTTCATAATAAGAGATTATCTGACCAATCATATCATTCCCTCCGCTTTTCCCTTTCCCATCGATTTGACTTGAGCCGATAGATCAGAATTCTTCCATTGTCACTTCTCCATCAGAAGTTCGGCCCAATTTCTTTTTCGAAGGCCTCTGTCAAGGTCGCTCCCCAATTCTCCAGGGCTTCGAGCTTGCCGAAGAAAAATCTTAGAACGGGCGGTTCTTCGATAAATTTCAATCCCTTTACTTTCTCTCGATGACCATACAACCATTTCAACCGATCAACGGCATACTCGATTTGCGACATCGTATACACCCTTCGGGGAATGGCAAGCCGTGCCAACTCGAGGTCTGCATAGACTTCGTTTCCATATTTATCGCGATCAGTAGAAATTGTGCCTCGTTCCATACTTCTTACCCCCGAAGCGATGTAAATGGCAGCCGCTAATGCACCTGCCGGGTACTGTGCTTGCGGAATGTGAGGCAGAAAGAGCTTCGCATCGAGGTGACATGCCAATCCCCCGGGGGGCGTAACAACAGGGATTCCATTTTCGATCAATCGCTCAGCAAAATATTTGACGAATTCTGCTGCGCTTCCCGCCACATTGAGATCGGTCATCTCCCGGAGGCCCACAGCCATCGCTTCGATTTCTTTTATGGACATTCCGCCGTACGTTAAAAATCCCTCATAGAGGGGAAGCCAAGGCTTAATATCCTCAAAAACTTTCTTGTTGTTCGTGGCAATAAAGCCGCCGCGCACGCAAGTGCTCTTTCTCCCAGAGAGGTAGAATATATCTACACAATTCATTAATTCAGTGATGATCTCCTGAATGCTTTTATGTTCATACCCTTCTTCCCGTTGCTTGATGAAATACGCGTTTTCTGAAATCAGGCTTCCATCAAAGACTAGCGGAATACAATAGTCAGATGCGATCTTCTTTACATCCTTCAAATTCTGTAACGAGAATGGCTGACCACCTAAAAGATTTGTCGTTGCCTCCATTCTGATGAAGGGAATTTTCTCTTTCCCATACTTCGCGATGACATCTTTGAATTTCTGGAGATCGAGATTCCCTTTGAATGGATTGGTGCTCTGCGTATTCAGAGCTTCATCGGTGAAAATTTCCAATACCGTACCGCCTGCCATCTCAAAATGCGCTCGTGTCGTGGTGAAATGATAATTCATCGGGATCACATCACCCGGTTTCACAAACACTTTTGCCAGAAGATGTTCCGCTGCCCTGCCCTGATGGACCGGTAGAACGTACTGGAAGCCGAGCACATCCTTGATTGCATCGGCAAGCTTATAGAAACTCTCGCAGCCAGCATAGGCATCATCAGCGACCATCATGGCAGCGAGTTGATTATCACTCATCGCGTTGGTGCCACTATCAGTCAACATATCAAGAAAGATGTATTTTGTTCGTAGTGAGAAGGTATTATACCCTCCTTCTTCGATGACACGCAATCGTTCGCGTACGGGAACGAGGTACGTTTTCTGCACAATCCGCACTTTGTGATTCTCAACCGGGATTGTCTTTCCGTTTGATAAGAGTACGTTCATAGATCGATCCTTCTCAAGATGAATTGTGTATAGATTCCTTTTAAGAAAATGATACGAAGGGGATCAAAGATCCCATCGGGAGTACTCTAGAAACTTAAACGAAAGCCTCACCACAAAGGGCACAGAGGACGCAAAGGACAGAGAGAGAATAGACTAACAAAAAATCAAAAAAATCCACCGTTCTTCCTTTGCTTGCCCGCTGCTTGCCTGCGGACTGCCATGACAGGCGGGTGGCCTTTGCGAACTTTAATAATCGATCCATTTGACTTTCGGACATTCGGCCTTTACTTCATTGAACCATTTTCTCCCAATGGTTTCGTGCTTGTGAAGATTTCCAAGTCCATTGGATGAAAGTTTCGTAAGTATGATATACGTCGGCATCGCGCTCCTCCTCTTGATTGTAAATGATGACCATGATCCTTGAAACCTCAGACTCCTAACACACTTTCATAGCCGTGTAAATCGAGAAAACCATGTCCACTGATGTTGAACGCGATCACCTTCTGCTGGCCGCTCTCCCTGCACTTGAGAGCCTCATCGATGGCACAACAGACAGCGTATGCCGACTCAGGTGCCGGGAGCCATCCTTCAGCCTCGATAAAGAGTTTTGCGTTTTCGAACACATGCTTTTCATCCGCCGGAAAAGCTACGGTATCAATGATCGCTTTATGACGGAGAAAGCTTATGATGGGTGAACAGCCATGATAACGCAGTCCATCACCTTTGATAGGTGACATCGCAGTACGATGTCCCAACGTATACATCTTCAGCATGGGTGTAATCTCAGCGTAATCGGCAAAGTCGTACTCATACGTACCCTGCAGATTAGGAGCTACCTGGCTTTGGGCTGCGATGAACTGGATCTTCTTTCCCTTTGTTAGTACATCGCCAACGAACGGTAAAGCAAATCCACCGAAATTCGATCCCCCTCCAAGACAGGCGATAACCACGTCAGGATAATCATCGAAGATTTCAAACTGCTTCTGTGTTTCCAGACCAATAATGGTTTGATGCATCAAGACATGATTCAGAACTGAGCCGAGAGCATAGGTCGCCTTTGGATCTTTTTGCGAGTCTTCAAGACCCTCAGAGATTGCGATGCCCAGTGAGCCGACATGGTTCGGATCGAGCTGGTAGAGCGATCTGCCAAATTCTGTTGCGGGACTTGGAGAAGCATGAACGTCTGCTCCGAGGAGTTTCATGAAGTACAATCGATCTTTTTTCCAATTGTAGACACTGCGCACCCAAAAGACTGTGCACTTTAATCCGGTAACTGCAGACGCGTAGGCAAGTGCAGTACCCCATTGACCCGCACCCGTTTCAGTAGTGACTCTCTCGAATCCCTGTTCTTTCGCGTACCAGCATTGAGCAAGTGCGGTATTCACCTTATGGCTGCCGGTAGGACTAAAGAACTCTCCTTTGTAATACAGGCGAGCTGGTGTATCGAGTCGTTTTTCGAGATTGGTGGCACGGAAGAGCGGCCGCGGCCGGCCTGCCTTAAAATAGAGATCGAGAATACCCCCTGGGATATCGATCCAATGCTCGTTCGAGAATTCTTGCTTCAGGCATTCACCAATCATCAGGTTGGGCAGATTCTGTATGCGTGAAGGACCCTCTGCAGGATCTTTCGGTGGGGGCAATGGTTCTGGTAAATCGGGAATGATATTATACCATTGAGTAGGTAATTGATCTTCTGTTAGGATCGAAATGTTCTTCATAGTATGATCCCTTCTGAATGCTTGGATAAAGTTGATCATGGGTCACTCTAGTTCGACTACCCAATTTGAAAGGGCAGAGTACACCCTCGTGTTCTTCTCATCACTCGCTGTCCGTCAGGTTCCGATCGCCTGGATACTTGCGTTTACTTCGCTCGGAGGACCTGAGCGGTTTTATCAATATCTGCCTGAGCAACCCAAAGAAATGTTCCGAAACGCCCACCAACTGCGACAGCTTCAATGGCAGCGATGTTGACACCAGCTTTGGCGATGGCATCCAGGCTTGCGACGAGCGCTCCAGTTTTATCTTTACCGCTGAAGAAAAATACAGTGCCTTCTTCAGCAAGTGTGCCGGAGGCTTTCCAGATGTTTCTCAGTTTATCAGGATTTTTCGGAACGACTAAGACCCCTCCTTCTCCCGCCTGGCTGAAACCCCTAAGCCCAACGAGGCTTTGTTTTTTTTCCATCAAGTCTTTTACGAGAGCGAGCAAGGCCCCGGGCTTGTCCTCAATTTTCGCTTTGAAGTACGTAACGCGTTTTGCTTTTGGCATGGCATTCTCCTTTTGTATTGTCGGTTACCTAATTACTATTTTGTTACGAATAAATGAACTGTATCATCTCGCCCACCATAGATTTTCCCTCTCCACTTATTGCTCATCAACCTCCAACTCTCATTGTTCTTTCTTCGCCTTTTTTCTTCTCCTTTCTCCTATTCACCATTCTCTCTCCCACACTCAGGCACTCTCACACTCCCGCTTCACCTCACACCTCAAACTCCTCCCACTCTTTCTTCACGTGCTCCATCAGCTTCTTGAACCGCATCTCGGTGCGGAGATTGGCAATGAAGGGATCTTTCTCATAAAGGACCTGGTAGTTGATGAAGTCGCGATGAACTGCATTTTCAATCCAATCTATACGTACTCTATGGAGTACTTCAACCTCTCGTCGTTATTTTTTCCAACGTTCCATCATCTCCCAACGATTCACCGCCTCTAAAAAGATGTCGGCAATAGAGTCCGCTTTCTTCTGAGTATAACTCTTCGCTTTGTTCACATCGAAGTCCATATACCCAAAATCTTTTTCGGGTAATCGCGATGTCGCCCAGGAGGGGAGCATAAAGAATCCATCCTCAACACCTGCTCGTCCAACATTATCCTTTCCAAGCTTCTCGTACATTTCTTTATCAATAAGCTCCGGACGAAAGGACAGCACAAGAGCTGCTTCTTCCAAATCTCCATGTCCCGATTGTTGAGGCTTGCCTCCATACACCTCGTTCACTGTATTGAATCCAATTTTCCACCAATCAACAGTCAACATGTGTGCACCTGTCTCAAGATGCAGTCTACTCATTGCTTTCTTTAATGGATCCGTATTCCCACCATGACCATTGATGATTAAAATATTTTTAAAGCCAGTCCTAATGAGATGTTTAATCACATCGTAGAGATATTCCTCCATGATCTCCGGCCTCACCGTGATGGAGCCGGGGAATTGAGAAATACTCGTTCCCGTGGTACCATGGTTGATGGCGGGGGCAATCAACGCGTTACATTTATCCCAGAGCATATTGGCAAAATTCTCCGGGATATAATTATCGGTGCCAATTGCACAAACACCATGGGATTCGACCGTACCAATCGGTAAGATCACTCTATCGGTCACTTCGGGTACGACCTCGGCAAGTCTCATCCATGAATATTCCTGTAGAGCATGGAATTTCAGATCCCTCACCTTCTTCTGTGAGAGAAGTGTTGATAGACAACAACCACAGACCAGAAACAACAACGCGATGTGACGCATGCACATTTTCATCTGCAATCCTCCAATGAAATTAGTGATTGGTATTCTTGTCTCATTTGCTCTATTCCCTCAATCACACTTTCATACCGTCTCAGACGCTCACACGTGGCATCTGCTCCCAACAGAAAGTATGCATTGGGGCAGGAAAGCAGCTTCAGAGCAAACGGATTCCTGAATCAATCATTTCTATAAAGCAACCTGGCTGGGTCGCATCCTCACTCTCAACTGAACATACCGACTCGGGTTTATGAGAAACATCATTAAACTTCGATTGCATTGAAAATATCTGTATTGCTAAGGATTCCGACGACTTCTTTGCCGTCAAAGACAGGGGCTCTTCTGATGCCAGCATGATGGAATATTCTGGCGCAATATTTTAATGCAAGACCCGGGGAAACCATAATGAGCGGCTTGGTCATGATTTCGAAGACTTTAACCTCCTTCGGATTCTTTCCAGGATCGACGATCTTATTCACCACATCCTTTCGAGTAATAATCCCCCATGCGTCCTCTACTCCCCGCCGATTCACAAGCAGACTTGAGGTTTTTTTCTCTCTCATCAGCTTAATGGCATCTGCCACAGTCTCCTTCCCATCGATGAAGACGACATTCTTCTTCATGACAGTACCCGCAGTAGCGAACCGTACAACCTTAAGTGCTTTCTTTGCCATAAAATCTACTCCTTTCTTTGAGTCTGGTACTGCTTCCCTCGTGACCCAGCCGAAGTCACTTTTTTGCCAATTAATTTGTGAGTGCTCAGTGTTTTTGCCACCAAGGCTTAAAGCCACTAAGTAATATTTTGTGCCATTGTGTCTTCGCGGCAATATGTCTTATGATACTGTTCATCGTCGAGAGTGAACACCTCTTTATCGTTCTTCCAGCGCCCGCAACTCGGCATCAGTCTGGCGAAGCCGCAACGCAATGGCATGGGCCAGGCGTGCGAAGACCTGAACACCAATTGTGGGATTGGATTTGGATAGCACGTTAAATCGTGTGCGAGAGAGGACATAGAGGTCTGTAGGCACTTTTGCCACGACTTCCGCAGAGCGGGCGCCCCTGTCGAGAAAAGAGAGTTCCCCGAAGAAATCGCCGCGTCCGATCGTAGCAAGGTGATGATATTTTCCTCCTTCCAGTGGTAGCATGATCCGGACACTCCCGCGCCGGACCAGAAAAATCTCGTCTCCCACTTCTCTTTGTGAAAAAGCTTTCTCTCCTTCATCGAGTGAGACTTCGAGCATGCATAACAATAGCTCGCTCAAGGTATGATTATCAAACTCCCGGAAGAGGTCAAAGTTTTTTATCTCAAGTAATTGCTCTTCACCCTTCTTCTGGACTCCCGTGATTTCCAGGATTCGTTCTTCTATCCATTCCAGTCCACCGTCCAGGGTTTCCGAGATTATCACACCTGCGCCCTCTTTGACGACACCGAGTTGAGCAAGATAGTGCGCAAAGTCCCGTTCATCCAAAAGACCAGAAGGCATTCCACTGAAAAGTAATTGTCCTCCGCGTTCTGCAAGCTGAGCATGCATCTGTTCAAAGAGATGAGCTGCAGTGTAATCCATCGAATGGACTCGCCGCATATCGAGGAGAATATAGCGCTTGGTTCGGAGATCAGGTCCGAGCTGAGAAAAGAGTTGATCGGTGGTACCAAAGAACAGGTTGCCCTGAAGTTCACAGAAGACACCCTGGTCTCCTTGCTGGTTGAGTATCTCCCGTTCCGATCTCCGACGTCGGGTCTTCGAAGATATCTGATTCAGGTAAAGTTTTCGACGAATCACTGAGCCCCGGATCTGATCACGAATGAAGAGCAGAATCGCGAGGGCTACTCCAACAAGCGAAGCTGCTATCAAATCGACTGTGATCGATACAATGACCACTCCCGCGATTACGGCAAAATCGAGCCGACCCGCTGGAGAGCGCAACAAGCGGAACATCCCCTTGTCAAACATCCGCCAGGCTATGACAAGCAGTATACCTGCAAGTGCGCCGATGGGAACCCAAGCGATTAACTGACTCAAGAGGAGCAGGGCTAAGATGACAAAACCTCCCTCAATGATTCCCGAACGGAAAGTACGCCCGCCGCTGGTGATGTTAACGAGTGTGGGGCCCATGGTTCCAGCACCCGGCATTCCACCGACCATGAACGAGGCGAGGTTCCCAATACCCTGCCCGATGAGCTCACGATCTGAATTGTGCCGGCTGCGGGTAAGGGCATCGAGACCGACGCACGTCTTCAGTGTGTCGATTGAGAGAAGCACTGAGAGCGTCAGAGCAGGTATAATGATAAGCTGAATCGACCCAAGGTTGATTGACTGTAGAGAAGTGAATCGGCCAGCGACAGCATCGAAGAAAGAACCTGAAGTTTGGATTGGCCCGATGACAAGCGGATTGCTGCTGAGGTTCAGCAACGCCGGCGAAAATAGTGCAAGCACGAAATAGGAAACAATTCCTCCCCCAAGACCGATTATGGCGGCTGGTACTTTCTTTGTGATACGCGGTGCTGTTCCCATAAGCACTATCGTGACGATACCGACCACAAGCCCTTCCCATCTCCAGATATCCGGAGAAAAGAATCCTTGAGAGAGTGGAATTCCTTTTGGCAGTCCGAACAGCTTCGGCAGTTGTCCCAGTGCGATAAGAAGGCCCACGCCTGAGAGGTACCCGGTAACCACAGGGTACGGTATGAACTTGATCAAGCGGCCGCCACCGATGGCACCATAAAGAATTTGAAACGCTGCTGAGAGCAGAGCGGTCAACGCCAGGAGAGGAAGAATATCTGCCTGTGTCAATCCGGCTCCTGCCTTGCCACCAAGAAGTCCGGCAATCAGAGCAGAGAGAACTGCAGCGGCCGGGGCACACGGGGCGGAGATCAATCCGCCTGTTCGGCCAAAGAACGGTGCGACGAGTCCGAGGGCAGCTGCACCAAGAATTCCAGCCATTGCACCTGCACCTGCAAGCTCAGATCCTATCACCGTGTAGGTGAGGACTCCAAAGGCAATCGATGATGGGAGCGCTACGAGCATCGATGCCAATCCTCCCCAGAGATCACCAGTGAATGTCGTTGTCTTCCCTGCAACTTTTTCGGATTGAATGTTCATCACTTCTCCGGAATGATCTGTTGAGTGTTAATCGACAACAGTAAAAACGTTATAGAGTTTATGGTTCACAATTATCAGGAAACAATTTACAGGTTCAGTTTGGTTTTCCAGATTTCTTTTTCTGGACGTTCCTCCCTCACCCTCGATGGGGCTGTCCAAAAAGTATTTTCTAGGGCGAAGGCGTCCTCGCCGAGCATAATAATTTCACTATTTCCCTCGGCGACCAGCCCGCCATGCGTTCTGGCGGGGACGCCTTCGGGTTAGTATTATATTCTCTTTTTAGTCACCCCCTGAGCCCGCCCGCCTGACCGCGTGCGGTCGGGGGTGAGGGTTGAGCTATTCTCCTCCTGCACTCACAAAGCTATTCACGAGTTTGATAAGGAGATATGATTTGTCTAACCATCAGCACAATCCCTCCTTCGGAAGTGTGCCCGATTATTGCTGCGTCTCAATTCTTTTCGGTTGGAAGGATCAGGAAAAAGAATGATGAGAAGAATCGAGACTAAGTAACCTACTTGTTGATATCTCAGGAAATCCGCTTAATGACGATCATGGTGATATCGTCTAACTGAAAATTTTTCTCAGCAAATTGTTTGACGTCAGAAACAACCCGGTCGATGATCATGCTTGCGCTGAGGTGAAGATTTTCCTTCACAATCTGAACCGCGCGTTCCGCACCGAATTGATCTTCATCAACATTCGCCGCTTCTGTGATACCATCAGAAACAATAACAAGGGTGCCGCCGGGTGGAAAGGTAATACTTTCTTCTTCAAAGGGAAAATCCACTAACAGACCAAGGGGGATACCCCCAACTTCTAAGGAGTATGGATCAAGGTTTGTGGTGAGCAGGACAGGCCGTTCATGGCCTGCATTTGTGTAGATTAACGTGTGATTTTGAGTATCGAGGATCGCATAAACAATTGTTGCGAATTTATCAGAACCGGTGCTGTGAAAGAGCAGTTTGTTCGATTTAATCATACACTCTTTTGGTGCATCGGTCAACATCGATTGTCCTCGGAGTGTCGCCTGGAGGTTTGCCATAAGCAGGGCAGCCGGGAGACCTTTGCCGGATACATCTCCAAGACATATCCCAAGGCGTTGATCTTCAAACTCGATGAAATCGTAATAATCTCCCCCAACCTGCTTTGCCGGAATCGTCAGAGCTGCGATGTCATATCCCTCTATCTGTGGCAGCGTTTTAGGCAAGAGATCGGTCTGAATTTTTACGGCGAGTTGAACCTCTTTCATCATCTTCGCAAGAGTTTTTTCCTCTTCATAGAGTCTTGCATTTTCTACCACCTGGGCCGACTGCCCCGTGATGATGGCAAGCAATCGTTGATCGTCTTCGGTGAATCCGTTTGGCTCTTTCTTGTTGTACACTGTCAACACTCCGATCAATTCCGATTTGATCATCATCGGAACACATAACAGGGAACGGATTGTGGGTTCAATATGAATCCCTTCAAATCGTGCATCATGATGCGGGTCGTTAAGAACGAGCGGCTTCTTGTTAAGATGCATCCAGCCTAGCATGGCCTGGCAGAGATGAAATGCGGGAAGTTCATTCGAGCCCACTTGAGTGCGGATGAGCGTCTTCCCTTCGGCATTTGGCTCCTTCTCAACCAGAGTGATCACACCCTGTTCGGCATGAACAGCCCGGAGAGAGCGTTTGATAATCGTGTGGATAATTTCTTCGGTACTGGAAAGGGCACCGATGGAACGGGCAAGATCATTCAGGACGGTGAGTTCTTCAATTGCTCTTTTGAGGCGGTGGTTTTCTTCTTCAAGTGTGTGAACCTGTAGTGAGTCGTCTTTGTGTTCAACCATGGTGACCTTAAGGGATTAATCTATCCTGTCCATCCATCTTACATTATCTCACATCGATCTACAGGATAATCAGGATGTTTTAGAATACATACTTTATATCCTGTCTATCCTATACATCCATGTTAAATTTTCTCTGCTATGAAATTGCTTTTGCTGACTTCAATGTATTCCTCACTAACATCGCAATCGTCATTGGTCCAACACCACCGGGTACGGGTGTGATCGCTTTTGCTTTCTTCTGGACTGAATCGAAATCCACATCACCAACAATTCTGTAACCTTTTTGGGCTGTTGAATCTTCTATGCGATTGATGCCGACATCGATCACAACAACACCCTCCCTCACCATCTCACCGGTAATGATCTGTGGTTTACCGATCGCAGCAATAAGGATATCCGCCTGGAGAGTATATGGCCTGAGATCATGCACTCCGGTATGAACCATGGTGACAACAGCGTTGGCTCCCTGTTTCTTCTGGAGGAGTATGTTTGCAATCGGCTTGCCGACAATATTGCTCCGTCCGGCGACGACGACATGTTTTCCTGCAGGATCGTTTCCGCTGCGGAGGAGTAACTCCTGAATCCCTGCCGGAGTGCAGGGAAGAAATGTCTCGAGGCCAATCATGAGTTTACCGATGTTGATCGGATGAAACCCATCGACATCCTTTGCAGGATTAATGGCCTCAATAATTTTTTGCTCATTGATCTGTTTTGGCAGGGGAAGTTGAACAAGAATTCCATGGATATCGGTGCAATGATTGAACTCTTCGATCTTCGATAAGATTGTCTCTTCCTTTGTGTCCGCCGGCATTACTTCTGTGAGAGAGAAGAAACCGACCTCTTCGCAAGCCTTGCCCTTGGAGCGAACGTAGGATTGCGATGCAGGATTATCGCCAACGAGGAGAAAGGCAAGCCCCGGTGTAATACCTTTTGTTTTCTTGAGAAGTTCGGTTTCGTTCTTCACTTCCCGGCGAATCGCATCCGCAATTGCTTTACCATCGATAATCTCGGCAGACATGGATCTCCTCTAAATGCTAGAACGAAAAGTCCATCCACGAAGGACACCAAGAACACAAAGGATAAAATGAAAATATAAATAATTTGAATTTTTATCATTTTACAACTTTTTCTTCGTGTCCTTAGTGGTTAAATTATTTTCTATCCCTTTCAACCGGGTCCCTAGATGAATGAGGGGAAGATGATATGTTCGATTTTTTGAGCCTTGCCTGTTTCGGTATCGACCCGGATGTGAACGGCACAGAAGCGAACATCGTACTGCGCCATCTCGAATTTATGAGGTGTTTGTGTGACAAATCGTTTGATAGCAATCTCTTTTTTCATTCCAATCACCGAGTCATACGGACCTGTCATCCCAACATCGGTTATGAATGCAGTGCCGTTGGGTAAGATACGCGCATCGGCAGTCGGAATGTGGGTATGCGTACCGACAATTGCACTCACTTTTCCATCCAGATGCCATCCGAGCGCCATCTTCTCCGCGGTGGCTTCGGCGTGCATATCAATAAAGATCACTTTCGTCTCGTTGCTGATTCTCGTTACCGCCCACTCCGCCGCCTTGAATGGATCATCAATGGTCTGCATGTAGGTGCGCCCCTGAATATTGATGACGCCAACCTTTCCTTTTTCCTTCAGATCATACACAAGATATCCTCGACCCGGATTCTCGCGCGGATAATTCAATGGACGCAGAATATTTTCTTCCTTCGAGATTAATGCCCGGGCCTGCCATCGATCCCATAGGTGATTCCCTGTTGTGATAACATGCACACCAAGATCGAACAGGATTTTTGCATCATCATCGGAAAGGCCCTTGCCATCGGCGACATTCTCTCCATTGACGATACACAGGTCAATCTGGTATTTCTGCAAATACTGTTTGAGAATTGTCGCTGTGAGGGTGAGTCCCGGTTTTCCGACAATGTCACCAACAAAAAGAATATTAATATGATGAGCCAAGAGTTACTCCACTGTTCATAAAATTACGTCTTGTGTGAATAATCTGATAGGATGTTTCTAACTTAGCTGCTGAAACTACGGATGTCAATATAGCGGAATTTGGCTGGAAAAGAAAGAAGCAGGACAGCCCTTAAAGCAACGACATGCTCAGCAAAATCATTATCGACAGATCATCCTAACGGTGGTTCATGCGATAGAATCGCTGCAGCACAAAGCGATCGACCATGATCAATGCAAGTAATGTCCCAAAAGTGAGAAGGAGAACATTGCCTCCCGTATTGCTCGCCGGAAGTTGGATTTTTTTGCTGAAGAGTCTTGAGTATTCCTTTTTGACTGTCTCCGCTGTTGCGTTATAGAAATTAGAGAAGGAATTCATAACCTGAGAGAGCTGTGTCGGTTTCTGATCTTGCTGCGCTAGTGAGGAAGAGTGAGTGAGAACGATACTGATGATAGTGAGAACCAGTCCCATTCCCAAAAAATATCCAAGATTATCCAGCAATTTTCTCGATAGAGAATGCTTGGTTGAGGGTGCAACGACCGCCATTATTCTGGAGGTAAAACTGGAAGGCACTTGAAGGAGAGGAGCTCGATGTGCGGCCTCATTAACTTTTCTGTACAATTCCAATTCTTGACGGCATCGGGAGCATTGGTCGAGGTGGAGCAGCACCTTCCGGCGATCACCGTTGACCGTCGTTTCATCGAGAAATTGGAGTATGTCATTTGTCGATAAATGATTCATTTCACTATCCTTCACTAACCGAACACATGAGAGATGGAACCAAGGCGTTCGACAATCGCTTCCTTCAGCATCATCCGGGCTCTAAAGAGACGTGCTTTTACTGTACCTAATGGCAACCCAGTCACTTCAACGATTTGTTCGTAGCTCATATTTTGTACGATGAACAATGTAAAGAGTGAACTATAGTGAGCGGGAAGTTTCTCAATCTCTTCATACAGAATTTCTTCAAATTCTCGCGATTCGTACTCCGCATCCGGCTGAGCATCTTCTGAGGGTAATTCGATGAATCTCTCATCCTCGTTCTGCTGTTCGATTGAAACATGGATGCTTTGTTCTCTGCGAGATAACGCTGTTGCACAGACATTATAGACTATCCGATAAAACCAGGTAGAGAAGCTTGATTTCCGTTCGAACTTCGGTAACGCATGAAATGCTCTGATAAAAGCATCCTGAAGTGCCTCTTCGGCATCCTGATGGTTCTTGAGCATACGCATCGCCAATGTCATAGCCCGGTCTTTATGCTTATCGACCAGTTCGGCATACGCTTTTTTTTCACCAGCGAGTATTCGCTGGATTATGGAATAATCCTTATCTGGCATAGGTATCGTGAGCAGTCTCTGCTGCACTCTATTTGACCAGAAAAAAAACTTAAGGTTTCGGAAATTTGTTGAAACCTTGATAATAAATCTCAAGTCAAAGGTAGCAAAGGAAGCAACGAACAGCAACCACATCTATCATTGGAGGACCTATGGAAGAAGTCTTAGTACCTATAACAATATTCGGCGGACTTGCCGTTGTTTTAATCGTCTATTTTAACAATCAACATCGTGAGCGCATGGCGATGATCGAAAAAGGATTGAACCTTGCAGATGCGAAGGGCACTCCCTTACGTGAAATGTTCAGGCTTAATCCACTGTCGTCGCTAAAATGGGGGCTTCTTGCCCTCTTCATTGGGGTTGGCTTCATTGTTGGAATTTATCTCCACAATTATTATTCCGTCGATGAATCAATTTTCGCCGCCCTCATGTTCTTCTTTGGCGGTTTGGCACTCATTATCTTCTATTTCTTCGCCACGAAAAAAATGAAACAGGAAGAG
Source organism: bacterium (assembly GCA_043803945.1). Classification (GTDB taxonomy): domain Bacteria; phylum Bacteroidota; class Ignavibacteria; order UBA10030; family UBA10030; genus JAZDJN01. The sequence goes on from JAZDJN010000016.1 coordinate 114,495, forward strand.
AATAAATAGCCTTCTAGATTTCTTTCTCCAGTATAATTATTCACGAAAGGCCGGATGCAAAATCCGGCCTTTTTATTTTATTTTTGAATGGAGAAATGGGTACATTGAAACAGACTGTAGAGGAACTTATGTTGGTTATCTGCATACAACATAAAGGAAATTACCCTACGGATTCCTGAATAGAACCACTTGAGAAGGGTATTACCACCAACCGGGAGCGCAGGTTGATCCCAGAATATTATTATTCCGATATTGTCTGGCGTCACACTTCTGGCGCAATATTGTATACGATAAAGGAGACTATTCTCTATGAATATCGATCGTTCCCATAACAGAAGCACCAATATTTTGCTGCCATTGTGCCTCTCGATTCTAATTTGTTCCTCTCAGCTTTTCGGACAGACTTCACTGGATGGGTACTGGGAAGGGGCAATCAAGATTATGAATCAGGAAATAAAGATCCTCGTTCATTTCCAGAGCGAGACGAAAGCCTTGATCGATGTGCCTCAACAGGGAGCAAAAGACCTGGAGCTAAAAAATGTTGCAAGGAACGGGGATAGTATCCACTTCGAATTACCCTCGGGATTGGGGCAAGCGCGATTTGATGGAGTCATAAAAGAAAAATCAATCACCGGTGATTTCTCTCAAGGGGGAGCCACAGGAACATTCTTCCTGAACCGCAGCACTCCTCCAAAACCCGATATTGCAGTGGAAGCACCAATTCCACTTCGTCCAATCATCGGTACATGGAATGGTGCCGTTCAGCTCGGAGAGATGGATCTCATTATGATTGTTGAATTCAGCTATACTTCAAATGGCCTGAAGGCAGCAATCGATCTTCCGCAGCAAGGGGCAAAGAGTTTACCGCTTTCGAAAGTTTCGTTCGAAAATCCTAAAGTACATTTTGAATTGGTGGCCGGACCCGGGCTCGCAATCTTCGAGGGCGAGTTAAAAGGTGATTCTCTCCTCGGACAATTTTCTCAGAGCGGGATCATCGGCCCATTCAAACTTGGCAAGGGAGCACTCAAGGAAGCTGCGAAGGAACCACCTCCGCCCTACAAGCAGGAAGAAGTAGTTTTCCATAACGACAGTACTACCCTGGCAGGAACATTAACCCTGCCAGTAAATCAGGGGAAGCATCCGGCCGTCGTCATGATTACCGGCAGCGGGGCACAAAATCGAGATGAAGAGCTTCTTGGATTTAAGCCGTTCAAGATTATTGCAGATTATTTTACGCGGCATGGTATCGCTGTTCTCCGTTATGATGACCGCGGCATTGGTGGTTCAAGCGGAAATACCATGGCATCCACCACGAGCGATTTCGCAAACGACGCACTCGCGGCTGTGGCGTATCTGCAATCGCGCTCCGATATCAATCCGAAACAGATCGGCATGTGCGGGCACAGCGAGGGTGGAATTGTCGCACCATTGGCCGCATCCCGCTCAAGCGATGTTTCCTTTATCATCCTGATGTCCGGTACCGGTGTCGATGGCGGGACCATCATTCTTGCCCAGACTGAGCTCATCATGAAAGCAGAGAAGGCAGGCGAATCCGAAATCAAAGAAAGTCTGGATTTATCCAGACGGATGTTTCAGGCGTTTCGCGAAGAGAAACCTCTCACGTCGTTCTCCGAAGAGCTCTCCATCCTGACGAGAAAAGGGCTTGACAAGATGAAACCGGAACAGCGCAAAGCAATTACCAAACCAGAGGAGTACGTTGCACAACAGGTAAAGACGCAATTACTTTCATTCGCTTCTCCCTGGATGAAATACTTTCTCCGATATGATCCGGCACCGGCTCTTGAGAAAGTGCACTGCCCGGTGCTGATGTTGTTCGGAGAACTCGACCTTCAAGTTCCGACAGAATTGAATAAACCGAAGATGGAGGCCGCCTTAGCACGAGGGGGTAATACAAAGGTCACAACCAAAGTTTTTCCAAAGGCTAACCATCTCTATTTAGCGGCAACGACAGGCAGCCCATCAGAATATGCAACGATGAAAAAAGAATTTGTTCCGGGATTCCTCGAAACAATGAGCACGTGGATCCACCAGCAAGTTTCGTCGCGACAATAACGTTCAATTCCTATTCAACGATTCTTCACTAACAAGAAAGACTCTCTATGAAGTACAAACAAGCTGTTGCGATCCTCATCGTCATCATCATCGGATTCTCGATTGTACCCGGTGCCGACCAAAAACTCCGCTATCAATACCAGAAAGGTAAATCGTACCAATATATCATTACCTCGGATATGGCATCGGAGAGTGAAGCGATGGGTCAACCGATTAATGTCACAGCAAAGAATTATTTGAAGTATACATTGATTGTTGATGACATCAATTCAGCCGGCAATTTCGTCTGCACAGCACGTATCGACAGCTTTGACATGAAAATGGATTCTCCGATGATGCCTGGTAACTTGCCGGACCCGAAGGAGTTTGTTGGCAAGCGGGTGTCGGTGACCATAAATAATACAGGAAAAGTGATCGAGGCTGCCGCTCTCGACAAATTTTCTCCCCCTGCCGGTGCAATGATGGGCAGAACTCCGGAAGGAATGTTGAAAGAAGCTTACTTTACACCTCCGGAACAGGAGGTCGAAACCAATGTTCCCTGGAAGAGCACGAAAACCGACACGATTAATCAACCGATGATGGGATTTCCAATTCTCAGCAACACCGAGAGTGAATATACGATCATCGGAAATGAAACTGTCGGTAAATACGATTGCCTCAAAATCGCCATCAATTCAAAATCAAAACGAAGTGGTTCCGGAACAACTTCACAAGGGATGGACCTGGGAATCGATGCAAAAGGAACGACCACAGGATTTATATATTTTGCTATGAAGGAAGGCATCGTGGTGAAAATGGATACGACAACCGATATGGAAAGTGTGACGTCAGTGACCGCGCCGCAGGCATTCACCTCGACAACCATCAGCAAGGTAAAAGCCACGATGGAACTTGCACAGTAGAATCTAGTAACGGAGTGAGTTATCCAAAAAAAACCGGGTGTATCGACCGGTTTTTTATTAGGATGAAAACCTACACATCACTCTCCCCTTGACTGGTTCCCACTGAACATCTATCTTAAGATTGGAGATCAGAATGAATTATCCGGAACCGGCCAGGCACATTGAGAATATCAAAAAAGTGAAAACAACATTAGGGCTCCTTCTCTTCACCTTCCTTCTCCAGTGTATTTCTTCTTCTATGGTACATCCACAGAGCACGATAACTCCGACGGAGTTGATTATCCGTCGTACTCTTGCTTCCTTGGAAAGCCAGCGCATTCGTTCAACGATTCAATCTCTCCAGAATTTCCAAACACGCTACCTTCATGCCTCAAATCGAGATTCAGTCGTACAGTGGATTCGGCAGCAATTTCTTTCCATGGGCTACACAACTACTTCTGTTGATTCTTTCATCTATACTTCGGGGAGCACCATAAGTTGGCAAAAGAATATCCTTGCCACGCTTCCTGGAACCGAGACGGCAGCCGGCAGGATCGTCGTCGGTGGCCATTACGACAGTCGGGCAAATCCCGATCCTATGACCTACTCTCCGGGGGCTGATGATAACGCCAGTGGAATTGCGGCCATTCTGGAAATCGCAAGAGTGTTCAAGGAGAAAAAAATACGGCCGCAGATCCCGATTACCTTCATCGCCTTTGGCGCCGAAGAGGTTGGCTTATACGGAAGTGCGCATCATGCACGGACTTCAAAAGAACAGAATGACAGTATACGATTCATGGTGAACCTCGATGTTATTTCCTGGTGTCAGCTACCGCCAAATCAATTCCTGGTGAAGATCAGTAAGAGCAAATCCATGCAAACGTCCACACTGAGCCAAGAGGCCGTTGATGCGACCCATCGGTTCACCTCTTTGCAAGCCAGCATTTCCGCTGGGATCAGCTCCGATGAGTTATCTTATCAAGCAGTTCAGATTCCGGCTTTGAGTTTTTATGAGAGTGTCTTCAATCCTTTGATGCACACCAAGAGCGATGTCCTTGAGAATTGCAATATCGAGTATTGCACTGAAATCGCCCGTGCAACTGCAGCATTCATCCTCAGTTCCGCACCTCCAATGACAGACGATCCTGCACTTACCGTGAGACCAGATGAGATTCAACTTTACCAGAATTATCCGAATCCATTCAACTCATCAACCACTATTGAGTTCGACATTGCAGCGCCTTCTCATGCCAGGATAAAAATTTTCAACCTACTGGGAAAAGAAGTTGCCACACTCGTAGACAAAGAAATACCGCAAGGGCGTTATGTCGTATCCTGGAAAGCACAGGATCAATCAACAGGAGTGTACTACTGTGTCCTCAATTCCGGAGGGGCAACGATGACGAAGAGAATTCTCCTCCTTCGTTAATCACTCTACCCTTTCCCTCCAATTTATAGTAGAAGTTTTCCCAATTCTGGGAGTACCATCATCTCCCTTTCTCTAATATCCAATAGAAAAGCTGGCATAACACTTGATAAATCATCCTTCACCTTCAAGGATGAGAGGTCTGTTTTCATAACAATACACTACTCCTACCAACGAGTGCAGTATGGATAAAAAGCAAATACAAGCATGCGAACAGATTATTAAGAAACACAAGATTGAGATGATCGATCTAAAGTGCATCGATCTTATAGGGACACTGCACCATATATCACTCCCTGTCAACCCCGGAATTCTCACACGACTGATGAACGAGGGTGTTGGGTTTGATGGATCGAGTTACGGATTTCGGAAAGTGGAGAACAGCGACATGATTCTGGTTCCAGACCTGAACACCGCTGTGATTGATCCGTTTCGGATTGAAAAAACGTTGAGCTTCTATACCCATATTCTCGTGACCGACGAGAAACGATCAGCGTTCTCCCAGGACGGCAGAATGATTGCGAAACGGGCCGAGCAGATGCTGAAGAAATTAACCGGAGCCGATCATTCGCTTTGGGGGCCTGAATTCGAGTTTTACATTTTCTCAAAAGTGAAGTTCGACACAAGGACATCTTCATCATACTATCAAGTAGAACAGGTCGAGGAGTTCTTTAAGAATGCGTACCATGCGGCCAACCCGTTTGATGTCTACGATGACTTCCGGGATGAGGCATGCAAAGTATTGAAGCAATTTGGCATCAAGGTGAAGTATCACCATCATGAGGTTGGCGAACGCGGGCAGCAGGAAATTGAAACGTACTTCAGCGATCTTCTGACGACGGCAGATAATATTATTACCGCAAAGTATGCTCTCTTCAACTTAGCCCGTCAAAAAGACCTTCACGTCACCTTTATGCCGAAACCAATGTACCAGCAGCCCGGGAACGGGATGCACCTTCATCTCTTCCTGACGAAGAATGGCAAGAACCTCTTCTATGAGAAAGGTGCCTATGGCAATATCGGCAAGATGGGTCATTCCTTCATCGGCGGATTATTGAAACATGGGCCGGCACTCTCAGCATTTACAAATCCCAGTACGAATTCTTATAAGCGCCTTGTTCCGGGATTTGAAGCCCCTGTCGCCTTGACTTATGGAATGGGGAATCGATCCTCCGCGATCCGGATCCCAAAGTATGTGAACAATCCTGACGAGAGCCGCTTTGAATACCGTCCGCCCGATGCGACCGTGAATCCTTACCTCTGTCTCTCGGCTATGCTGCTTGCCGGCATCGATGGAATTGTGAATAAGATTGATCCCGTGCAGGAAGGTTTTGGCCCGTACGATCAGAATATTTTTGACGATTCCATAAAAGAAAAAATCCGGTTTCTGCCGCGCAATCTCGCTGAAGCTTTGGATGCTCTCGCTGTCGATCATGAATTTTTAAAACGAGACAATCTCTTTACCGATGATTTACTGGAACAATGGACAAAAGTAAAGCAGCAGGAAATCCGGTCTATTGCTACTATGCCGCATCCCTACGAATATAAACTCTATTTCAACCTGTAGTGCTGCTACTCAACGAGTGTCCTGCTCACCTGTCGAGCGGCTTCAGAACCAGGACAGTTGACACTCCACGAGTTCCATCACAGGTGGTCCAAACAGAAATTGAGATGTGCACTGCATCGATTGTTTCTTTTTTTCCACCGGTTGTATGAGTGTCACCATCACTATTCGTGTAATCACTGCAATCAGTAGAATCAGTGGAATCAGCGGTCCTTCTTGATTTCATCATCTTCCCTTTCTATTATGCAGTGAAGTCTTTTGTGATTTGTCAATTATTCTGGATGACCAATGGAACCTGAGAATCTGAAAGATACAATTGCCCGATTAATCTCGGAAGAAATTCTTATCGTCCCCTACGACGATCGGTGGCGACTCTTCTTTCAGCAAGAAGCCGAATATCTGAGAAGCACCCTCCCCTCCAATATCATCAAACGCATCGAGCACTTCGGCAGCACGGCAATTCCCGGACTCCCTTCGAAACCAATAATCGATATCCTGGTTGAGGTCAGCAGCCTCGAAGAAGTCAAACATTCCATTGCACCTCTGCTTGAATCTACCGGGTACGAATATCTTTGGCGGCCGGAATTCGATGATATATCCTCCAGGTTCTATGCCTGGTTTATCAAGCGGAACAGTCAAGGGAAACGTACACATCACATCCATATGGTCGAAGCTAATTCCACATTATGGGAGCGATTGTTATTCCGGGATTATCTGAGGACCCATCCTGAAGATACAAACCAATACGCGGAATTAAAGCGACAACTTGCCTCAGAATTTCAAAACGACCGCATCGGATATACTGCGGCAAAAACTACATTTATTCAGAGCATTATGGATAAGGCCCGGCATCACTATGCGAAAACCTAAGCAATGTTTTTCAGGAGAAGCATCCGTTCGTTACTTCAGAAAAGATCCCCCACTCAAAATGAATGCTTTTCATGATTGACTTCTTCTTCGAACAATCGTAGTTTTAGACAAATAACTCAAGATGATGCCTGGCACGAATAAAAGATCTTGTCCATTCGAGAGACTTTTAGGACTGATATTCGTTTATTATGGAGTTCGCAGGTATCACGTATCGAATATTCCTAAGCAGACCGTGGTTTTAACTTACTTGCATCACTTTTGATTTACATCATACATCAATTGATTGAAACTATGCTAAATACTCGAAAAATTGCATTTTCGCTTTTAATTTCAGGGTGTCTTTATATGCTGCCATCCTGCGGCACGAAAAGTAATGATTCCGCCCAGCCAAGGTCTGGTTCGCGCCCCTCAATGATGACAGTAAAGGGCGTTGTCATTACGCCACAACCGCTTGATAATCTTGTTATCTCTTCAGGTACTGTCCTTGCATCTGAATCTGTGGAATTAGCTGCAGAAGCTTCCGGTCGCATTGAGAGCATATTCTTCACAGAGGGTGCACACGTGAAGAAGGATGTTCTCCTTGTGAAGATTAATGATGATGATCTGAAGGCACAGTTGAAAAAAACCGAGTTACAGATTCAACTTGCTTCGGATATTGCAGACCGGCAGAAACGACTTTTTGAAACGAACAATTCAAGTAAAGAGCAATATGACACAGCGGCAAACCAGTTAGGTACATTAAAGGCTGATCGCGAAAATCTTCTCGCTTCAATCCGAAGACGGGAAATCCGCGCTCCGTTTGACGGAATCCTCGGCTTGCGGTATGTGAGTGAGGGTGCGTATGTCACACCAACAACGCGCATTGCTTCGCTTCAGAAAATCAATCCGCTCAAAGTGGATTTTGCGATACCAGAGAAGTATGCGGGGAAAGTGCGTGTCGGCGATCATGTGAAATTCTTGAGCAATGAGACGAATCAACAATTCACTGGAAAAGTATACGCCATCGAGCCGGAAATCGAATTAACAACGCGCACTGTGCAACTGCGCGCCCTCTGCGATAACAAATCAGAAAAAATATTCCCCGGCGGATACGTTCATGTTGAATTGCGCTTGAAGCAGTCTGGCGGCGCACTCATGGTTCCCACCCAGGCTATCATCCCCGTGCTCAAAGGCCAAACGGTTCTCGTGAGAAAGAATGGAGTAGTCGCGAGCGTACCGGTGAAGACGGGAATCCGTACAGCGTCCGAAGTACAAATTACCGATGGACTGTTTGCAGGCGATACCGTCCTGACAACAGGCATTCTGCAATTACGTCCGGGAATGCCCGTAAACGTAACGGTCAGGTAATTCAACGTTCATCGGCACAATCTGAGAATATCCCATTATGAGCCTCGCTTCGACTAGTATTAAACGTCCCGTGCTTGCCATTGTCATGTCGCTGGCAATATTATTGTTCGGCATCATCAGCTTTACGTTTCTTGGTGTTCGAGAGTATCCTGCAATCGATCCCCCCATCATCAGCGTGCGCACAAGTTATACGGGTGCCAATGCCAGTGTTGTGGAATCTCAGATCACGGAACCGTTGGAGAAAGCAATCAATGGTATTGCCGGTGTTCGCAACATCTCTTCGAGCAGCAGCCAGGGAAGCAGCAACATTACGGTGGAATTCAATCTCGATTCAGATCTCGAAGCAGCAGCAAATGACGTCCGGGACAAAGTCTCCGCAGCCGCGCGTTCGCTCCCCCAGGATATTGACAACCCACCGGTTGTTACCAAAGCTGATGCGAATGCCGATGACATCATTTCCATTACACTGCAGAGTGATACCAAGAACCAGCTTCAAGTGAGTGACTATGCAGAGAATGTGATCGCACAAAATCTGCAGACGATTCCCGGGGTTAGTTCCACACAGATCCGGGGACAGAAACGGTATGCAATGCGCATGTGGTTAGATCCGAACAAGCTGGCTGCGTACGGTCTCACGCCGCTCGATGTCAGAACCGCTCTCTCACGGGAGAATGTGGATCTCCCGTCCGGAAAGCTCTCCGGCAACCAGACTGAGCTGATCGTGAATACGAAAGGCCGGATGCAAACGGAACAGGAGTTTAACGACCTTATTCTGAAGACCGATGGAAACCGATCTGTTCGTTTCAGCGACGTAGGGCAGGCAATGCTCGGACCAGAAAATGAAGAATTCATCTTGAGGCAATCCGGAGTTCCGATGGTATCAGTTGGGATCATTCCGCAGCCGGGAAGCAACTATATTGAAATTGCGAAGGAGTTCTATAAACGTTTTAATCAGATAAAGAAAGAGCTGCCGGCAGATTACCAAGTTGATATTTCGATCGACAACACACGATTCATCCAGAAATCGGTCAAGGAAGTCCAGGAGACCATCCTGATCGCTGTACTGCTTGTCATTCTCATCATCTACATCTTCTTCCGTGATTGGATTATCGCGTTCCGCCCGCTTATCGATATCCCTGTCTCATTGATCGGCGCGTTCTTCATTATGTATGTGATGGGATATTCGATCAATATTCTCACGCTCCTTGCCATCGTCCTTGCTACAGGCCTTGTTGTCGATGATGGCATCGTGGTGACCGAGAATATTTTCAAAAAGGTTGAGCAGGGGATGTCTCCTATGGAAGCGGCTTTTGCCGGTTCGAAAGAAATTTTCTTTGCTGTGATCTCGACCTCCATTACCCTCGCTGCAGTATTCCTCCCGATCATCTTCCTGCAAGGATTCGTTGGTCGATTGTTTCGTGAGTTCGGAGTCATCATCGCCGGTGCAGTACTCATTTCAGCATTCGTCTCTCTTTCATTGACACCGATGCTGAATGCCCGCATGATCCGAAAGAAACGTGCTCACACCCGCTTTTATGAGGTGACAGAACGATATTTTGAATCGATGAATAAATTCTATGAAAATTTACTTACGCGATTCATGCAGCATCGATGGATTGCAGCGGCAGTCATCACCGCTTCGCTCTTCCTCATTGTGCTTATCGGAACCACACTCCAATCCGAACTTGCACCGCTCGATGACAGGAGTTACCTAAGGATGTCGGCGACAGCCCCTGAAGGTGCGTCGTTCGAATACACTGATGCTGTTGTCGACCGACTCGTGGCGATGATTAACGACTCGATTCCGGAGAAGCGCATCTGCTTGAGTTTCATCGGCGGATTTATGTCGGTGAATACCGGCAATATCCGAGTGATGCTTTCAGAGCCCTCAGAACGAAAACGCTCACAGCAGGATATTGCAGATTATCTCACGGCAAACACACGCCGCATCACGGAGGCTCGTGTCTTTGTGACCCAGGAACAGACGATTTCAGCAAGCGGCGGCGGTATGCGCGGCGGTTTTCCTGTTCAGTATGTCATCCAGAATCAGAATTTTGAAAAAATCCGCGGTGTTCTTCCAAAATTCATCGATGAAGTAAACCGCAGCAATGTATTCCAGAATTCCGATGTCAACCTAAAATTCAACAAACCGCAAATCGACATTTCGATAGACCGCGATCGCGCACGAAGCCTGGGAGTCTCTATCGTCGACATCGCACAGACGCTCCAGCTCGCATTCAGCGGCCAGCGATTCTCGTATTTCGAGATGAATGGATTTCAATATTCGGTCATCGGTCAAGTGGAACGCGCGAACCGCGACGAGCCGCTCAATCTCCGATCACTCTATGTCCGGAACAATCAGGGTAAGCTCATCCAGCTCGATAATCTGGTGATGATGAAAGAAGAGAGTGCACCGCCGCAATTGTATCACTTCAATCGGTTCAAAGCCGCGACGGTTTCGGCCGGACTTGCGCCCGGTAAAACAATTGGCGATGGTATTGCAGAGATGAATCGTATCACAAAAAATATTCTGGATGATTCATTTCGAACTGCACTTGCAGGAGCTTCCCGAGACTATTCAGAGAGTTCCTCCAACATCCTTTTTGCCTTTCTTATGGCATTGGTGTTAATTTATTTAGTCCTCGCTGCTCAATTCGAGAGCTTCATCGATCCATTCACGATCATGTTGACGGTCCCCCTTGCCCTTGCCGGAGCGCTCCTCTCCCTGTGGATCACGGGTAAAACCCTGAATATCTTCAGCGAGATTGGCATCATCATGCTCATCGGCCTTGTAACGAAGAACGGAATTCTGATTGTTGAATTTGCCAACCAGCAGAAGGAAAAAGGAAAGAAGCTGCTTGAAGCAGCACAATATGCGGCGGCTGCACGGTTCCGTCCCATCCTTATGACATCGCTCGCTACGATGCTTGGCGCTTTGCCAATTGCGCTGGCACTTGGCGGCAGCGCGAAGAGCCGCGTCTCGATGGGTATTGTCGTTATCGGTGGATTGTTCTTTTCCCTTATTCTCACACTCTTCGTTATTCCAGCGATGTATACCTTCTTTTCAAAGGAGAGAAAAGAATAACTATCGCACCCACTAAGAACCCAGAATAGAACACCCGCCTGCCCGCCACCGCGGGCATGCATCGGGCAGGCAGATTACACAAGAATAGCACTGATAGCCACAGATAAGGCCTTATAAATAATTCTGTTGACCATTTTTGCTTTCAAGAACCATAGTATCAGTGACAATCTTGTGTTTTTCTGCGTCCTCAGTGTTCCATCTTTTTCTCACTGAGCAATCGCAAACGACAACAAAAAGATCCTCCAGCTATCTTTTCAAGAGACAACAAGTTGCCCAAACCCCGGCAGTTTGTTACATTGTGTTTAAGAGTCTCGAGGGATCAGCATTTCTATGGCGACACAGTTCACACTATTTGGAGTGTACCATTGTTTCTTCATCGCACTGATCCTGTTTGTTCCGGCCCTTCTCACCAAATTATCTCTTGGATATACTTCACGTGTTAAGCATTTTCGATATTCTCTTGGTGGTGTCATCCTCGTCAATGAGCTTGCATGGTATTTCTATGTGTTTATTCAGGGATGGTTCAATTTTCCATACATGCTCCCAATTCATCTCTGCGACATCGTCCTTTGGCTTACCGTTTATACATGCTTCACCAATAAATCCTGGTCGTTCGACATTATTTATTATTGGGGACTCGCGGGAACGAGCATGGCGGTGCTCACACCGGATATAACCTCTTCGGCATTTTCTTATCTCACACTGCGTTTCTTTCTTGCTCACGGTGGAATTCTGATCGCAATTCTCTTTCTTCTCTGGAGTAAGCAATCGCGTCCCCGGAAAGGGTCGCAGTGGAGAGCCTTCGGTTATCTTAATCTCTATGCACTTTTCATCGCCCTGTTTAATTATCTCTTTAGCGCAAACTATTTTTATCTCTGTGAAAAGCCTGCGGAATCATCTCTACTCGATTATTTAGGGCCATGGCCGATTTACATCTTTGCGGGCGAAGTTCTGGCGCTTGGATTCTTCTGGTTACTTGCGCTACCGTTTCGAAATCACAATAAACATTCATAGACGATTCCACCCCCTTTCATCTACTAACAGGAAAAAAATAATAGAAGTGGCAGGAACGGAATTATCGTTGAATGATACTTCGTCCTTGTCTCGCCTGACTCATCCCCTAGCCCCTTCTCTTAATCAAGAGAAGGGGGATAGGGATCTCACTTTTTAAAAAGGCTTCACTCCCCCTTCTCTAATTTTTTTTAGAGAATGGGGTAAGGCCCGCTCCGCCGACCTGTACGCCGAAGTTCGAACAACAAAGGTGGAAGCAGTGGCGAGGCGGAGGGGGATGAGTCAGAACAAAAATGCGGAACACAATCAAATCACTATGTAGATTCCCGAAATCAGAAAGATTTCGGGAATCTAACGAAAGATTTATTTTAAGTCCTGAACAAGACGAAAACCGAGGCCGAGGAGCGGGCTGTCTGGATAGTTCCTATTACGGTTAGCGGTTCGGAAGGGCATTATTTGGATTCCCCTGTATGTAGATTCCCGAAATCAGAAAGATTTCGGGAATCTAGCAAAAGATTTATTTTAAGTCCTGAACAAGACGAAAACCGAGGCAGTCGTTCTGGTCGACTGGAAAGCACTTATTACGGAGAGCCGAGCGGCAGTCCCGCCAAAAAGCGTGGCGAGACTGCCGGACAATAAAAAAAAGTGTAAAGGATAAAAGGAAAAAGGGTAACTAAAGAGTTCTCGAAAGACGAAAACCGTTATTGTTGGTCCTGTTGGGCGCGTAGTCTTTAATGCGAAACGCAACACGACAACCGTCGGCGTCGCCGCCCCACGACCCGCCGCGAACAACCCGGGCCGAGCCACTGCTTGGTCCGGATGGATTTATCTGAGAACCGGAAGAGTACGCTCCATACCAATCCTGACACCATTCCCATACATGACCACTCATATCATAGATACCAAGCTCATTTGCAGTTTTTGCTCCGACTGTGTGTGTTGTGTTACCCGAATTTGAAGAAGACCACGCTACTGTATTTACTGTACGACCGCCGCTATAGGTAAACCCCTGACCTTTATTTCCACCCCGCGCTGCGAACTCCCACTCAGCTTCAGTTGGCAATCGGTATTTATTTGTGTTCTCCTTTTGATTGAGCTTCTGAATGAACTCCTGCACATCATTCCAGCTCACTTGTTCCACAGGCCGATTATCTCCTTTGAAGTTGCTTGGGTTGTTACCCATTATGGTCTGCCATTGTGCTTGCGTCACCTCATACTTGCCAATGTAGAACGGCTTATTTATCGTTACCGTATGAACCGGCTTTTCATCATCCTTCCCATCATCACTTCCCATCTGAAATGTGCCAGGTTGTACAAGTACCAACTGCATGCCTATAGAATTGCTTATCGCAGGTAAATCTGTAGAGGCACTTTTTGTTGCGACCGGAGAAGCAGCCTCTTTCAATCTCTCCCAATATGCAATTTGAGTTTGTGCTTTCTCCCTCATCGTATTGACTTCGGTTGAGTATGGATCGTCTTCAGAATACGTTGTAACAAACCTTTTCCAGGCAGTCGCTTTCAAATCAGAAGAAACATTTCGCTTTTCATAAGCAAGGACATCCTGGAATGCCTTCTGCATTTCTTTCAGAGTAGTTGCCCATGCCTTTTTTACATCTTCTTCTTTCTTCGCCGCGGCGTCGAGATCAGAGAGAATGAATGGTCTTTGGGTAGGTTTGTTCGGGAGGTTGGCATCGGGGAGTTTATCATCACCAGTCACTTGCACGAAGTAAAACTCACCTTCAACAGAGGAGGCCGTCCATGGAATCTGCTTGCCGCCGGATGCTTGCTTAACGCTGCTCAAGACTGTTTTGAATACATCCTCCAATTTTACGCCCGGAGTTTTCATCTCGCGAACCAGCTCCTGAGTGTACAAGCCGTTTGCTCCCTCGCCATCGGCAGCTATGGAGCCAGGGGCAGTCGCATACGCGATGTATGTACCTGTCGGCGCTGTCATCTGCACGAGACCTCTATTTGCGCTTCTGTAGCTTCTGCCAAACGGATTATTGCGGCAAGCATCGAGAATCACAATGTTCATCCTGTTCTGGGCAGCTTCCATCTCTGCAAGAGCGTACCCCACATCAACAGCTTCAAGCTCAACATCCTGCTCTTTTGTAATGTCGGCAGCGATTGGTATCAGGTAGTTACGTCCGTTGGATTGAATACCATGTCCCGCATAATAGAAGAGACCAACACCGCTGCTTTTTATCTGTTGTCCAAACTCACGGATGATTCGTTTCATCTCTTTCTGGTTCAGGTTCTCTCCAGTCAATACTTTGAATCCGAGACTCTTCAGCGTTGCAGTTATGAGGCGTGCATCGTTGACGGGATTGCACAAGGGGGCCTCTTTGTAAGCAGCGTTACCAATAACGAGTGCGACGCGTTTTTCAGTTTGAAGTTCTTGCATTGTAGTTTTCATTCCGCGTTGCTGGCTAAAACAGAATGTTGATATAAGCAGCAGTAGAGAAAGGAAAATTGTTCTCGCTGAAATCATATCTGCCTCCTTTCATAATGTGGCAATGTACAAAGCAAGCGAGTTAGCCGCAAGATTGTCAACTCCAGCAAGTCGGGAGCTGGAGCTCCCTCCTAGAAAATTAAGATCTCCACAGATGGCACACCGAGACACACCGATAATGATTTTATTTGTGCTTTCTTCGAACAAAATCTTATACTACTTTTTTTCTCAGTGATTATCAGCCTGCCCGCCGAAGGCACGCAGGCGGGTGTGCCAACCGTGGTTAAAAAACTCATTACCTGTTGAACTGAGCAGTTCCATCATTTCTTCGATTTCTTTTTCTTCCCTTTGCCTTTCAACGATTTCACCTTTTTCACTTTTACTGTTCGTTTCTTCGCTTTGGATTTTGGTTTTGGTTTTGGTTTCGGTTTTTCCACCGGATCCGATTGCGGACCCTTCACGAGACCGACAACATTTCCATCCAAATCTGTGAACATTGCGAAGGTAACCATGTTTGGAATTTCTGTTACAGGGACAATCACCGTAGCTCCCATTTGTACAGCTTTATCCAGAGAGGATTGTGGATCTTCAACCTGGATATACACCGTCACAAACGTCGGCTTGTCAGGGGCAGGCGAACTAAAACCTCCACCAATTCCGAGTTTGAGACCGGTATTCACCATGACATAGTTCATTCCCTCCATTGGCTGGAAATTCCATCCAAACAAGGAAGAATAGAATTCACTCGCGCGTTTGAGATCTTTAGAATAGATCTCGAAATGAACAACTGCTGCACCCATTTGGACCTCCAAAAGTATTTGAGTAATTGTGATTTGAAGTAGATAGAGTTAAAAGAACAGCATTATTCTATTCCGCCCCCTCCAGTCCAACTGATGAATTACAAATTTCGTTTCCAGAAATCGATCTGGACATTGTTCCAGTGTGCTCTCCCCACCGGATCGCCCACACCATGGCCGCGCATTGGATACACCATCAGTTCAAAGAGTTTATTGGCCTTAATCAATTCATCAATGAATCGCCAGATATTCTGGATGTGCACATTATCATCATGGGACCCATGGATCAGCATTAACTTTCCATGTAAATCCTCGGCATACTTCAGCAAGGAATTCTCCTCATATCCTTTCAGGTTCTCCTTCTCAGTTTTCATCACCGCTTCTGCCCACTTTGAATCATAGAAACGGTAATCGGTGACCGAGCCTCCTGCCATGCCCGCTTTGAATTCCTTCGAGCGGGTCATCGCCAATATGGTATTCGTACCTCCTCCGCTCCAGCCATAAATGCCGAAACGCTCAGGATCGATGCCCGGCTGCTTCTTCATCCAACGAACACCATCAACCAGATCATTCAGTTCAATTTCTCCCGGTGAACGGTAGAGAATCAAATTCTCGAGCTTCTTGCTTCTCCCGGTCGCAGCACGGTTATCGACCTTCATACAAATGTACCCCTGATTCAATAAGACATTCTCCCATACAACATCATTACCGAACGCATTCGAGACCTGAGGAGCTGAAGGGCCTCCATAGACGTAGACAATGACCGGATACTTCTTATTTGGATCGAAATCCTTTGGCTTCCTAATCGATGCAGGAAGCAGATATCCATCGCGTGCCGGTATCTGAAAAAGCTCCACATATTGAACATCATACTTCTTCAATCCTGCATAATTGCTCTCTGCCAGCACACTCTTTTTTCCCTTCTTCACTTCATAAAGAGTCAGTGATGGGGGTGCAGTAATATTGGAGTACCGGTCAAAGTAATACTTGCAATTCTTGCTCAAGGCAATGGCATGAGTACCTTCCTGTTCTGTCAGGACTTCAAGTTGCGTACCGTCAAACTTCACCCGATAGAGATGTCGTTCGATGGAAGATTTTCCCAATCCGGTAAAATAGACCCATCCCTCCTTCTCATCGATCCCCGCCACAGCTTGTCGAATCCAGAATGCACCTCCTCCCGAGGAACGCATACTCCACTCTCCGGGTGTCACAAGATTGACAAGCTTCCCTTCCATCGTGAAGCGATAAAGGTGCTCGTATCCATCACGTTCTGACGAAAGAAGAAAATGCTTTCCATCCTTCAGAAAGTACAGATCGTCGGTCATATTGACCCAGCCCTCATCGGTATCCTTCAAGATAAATTTTGATTTCCCGGACGCACGATCGATGAAGTACAAGTCGCTCTCTGTTTGTAACCGATTCTGAGTTCGCACACAAACCTGTTTATTATCAGGCAGCCAATTGACCCGGATGATGTACTCATAAGAATTGCGATCGATGTCGGCCCAGGTGGTTTTCTCGGAACTAATCTCGATGACACCAAGTCGAACCGCAGGATTTTTCTCACCGGCCTTCGGATAGCGTTGGGTTGTTACTGTTGGAGTCCAGGGTGTAATATCGACATAATGTTGAACGCTCACTCCCGACTCGTCGGTCTGTAGATAAGCGACTGCTTTTGAATCTTCCGACCACCAGTACCCGATATCGCGCCTGCCAAAGATCTCCTCCCAATAAACCCAGGAGAGTGTTCCATTCAAGAGTGTCTTGGATCCATCATTCGTTAACCGAGCTTCTTTCTTCTGTACGATGTCGTAAACATACAGATCATTCTCTCGTACGAAAGCGATTTTGTTTCCATCGGGAGAGAATGTTGCAGATTTCTCGTCCTGGGATGTGTTGGTGATTCGATAAAATTCGGCACTGGGAATATCGAGGATAAAGATGTCGCCCCTAAGAAGGTAAAGGCCTTTTTTTCCATCAGTCGTCATGAGTGTTGGAACGGGATTCATTCGCGGAGCCTGCCCATCCGGGAATAACTTGCTGAGGCTCGCTGCAGCCTTAGCCCGATCGAGCATCGGTGTACGTTTGCCAGTGGCTGGGTCGAATCGTTCCAATGTTTGTTCTGCTGCAGGTTTTCGTGTATCATAGATCACTGCAGTGTTATCGTCGAGCCACCATGTTCTTGGTGTACTGAATGCCTGAAAAATCGTCGGATCACTCATCGTCTCCAGGCTCAGCTTGAGCGGTTGTTGGGCAACTCCTGTAGTCGTCCAGCAGTTGAGACAGATCAATACAACAAAGAAAACTATGGAGCTTGAAGATCTTCTCATGATAGTATCTCCTTACTTATAAGATTTTATTTATTGCGTCGTCGAATGAGCAGGGTACTACTCACAGTGTGACAGTAGAATGACCCTATCGTACTTTCCAGAGAAAGTCCCTCTTCTGGAAAAAGTGTCTGATCTGTTGTACACTCATTTCTGATTTTCGCAAAAGTGCTTCAGAAGAATTAAACGCGTTATGTGGTGTCAGCAGAACATTGGAATGGGAAAGCAGCCGATCGATCAACTCGACGGTGGATGGAATTCCCTTCTTTCTGTTCCGAAGAGAGACTGCGAGAGTACTTTCCTCTTCGAACACATCCAGTCCAAGCCCGGCAAGATGACCCTCCTTCAGAAGGCGATCCAGATCATGAAGCGGAGAGAGTTCTCCCCGGGCAATATTGACAAACATGATTCCTTTTTTTGCTGCGTCCAACAGTGCATGGTTGAAGTATGCGCGGTTTTCAGTAGTAAGATTCATCGAACAAACAATGACATCCGCCCAGTGAATTCCCTCCTCCTTCGATACAAATTTTACATCTGCTTTGTCTGGCACGATATCGACACCATGGACATGAAAACCCAGCCCTTTGGCAACCTTGACAATTTCGCTTCCGATCCTGCCGACACCGACGACGAGGAGTTTCTTTCCTTCACATTCAATGCCGGTCAGGCCATCCCGTTCAAATGATGGAAATTGCCGAATCTGTTGGGGAAGTTTTCTCAAGAGTGCCATTACCATCATCATCGCATGTTCAGCGACTGCCCGCGTTGAATATTCATTGAGATATCCCAGCAAGACAGGTGTGGAAACTTGCGCTTTAAATTTCACAAGATGATCATAACCGGTACTGCGGCTCAGAACCGCATCGATTATTCCACCCCATTCAGGAGGAATGATCGATTGTGTCCGAATACTAATCAGCCGTGCCGGAGGATCCGTATGGCCGGTTTCCTGGATGGTTTTATCGGTCGTTTGGTAAGAATATTCCGAGCCGAGGAGATGCCGCAATGTCTCGGCTTCTTCTGCAAACGCTTCATAGAAATGGATATCCATTGGTGCGATGCCTGCAATACTGGAATTGATGATGATTTTGATGCGAAGGATTGTAAGAAAAGTTTTAAGAGCGGTCAAGTCACTTATTGTAGAAGCATGGCGGGAATGTACTTTATCCCCCCTTCTCCTTGCATCGTGGGCAATATTACGATACATTTTAGCAGAAAAGAGAGGGATTTCAACAGACAGTGAGCATGAAAAAAGCCGTCATATTATTGAGCGGAGGCCTCGATTCGGCGACCACCCTGGCTATAGCTAGCCACGAAGGGTATGAATGCTACGCTCTTACGTTCTCCTATGGGCAACGTCATCGATTCGAACTCGAATCGGCAAAAAAAGTCGCTCAAAGTCTTGGAGTGGTAGAGCATAAGGTACTGTCGATTGACCTCGCCTCCTTTGGCGGCTCGGCCCTCACTGATTCCATTGAAGTACCAAAGCAGCGGACAGAACGTGAAATCAGTACAGAAATTCCAGTTACCTACGTCCCTGCAAGAAATACAATCTTCCTCTCATTTGCTCTGGCGTTTGTTGAGGTGATTCAGGCAGAGGATATTTTTATCGGTGTGAATGCTATTGATTATAGTGGATATCCCGATTGCAGGCCTGAGTATATCTCCGCTTTTCAGCAGATGGCGAATCTTGCAACCAAGGCTGCGGTTGAGGGAACGATGAAACTGACGATTCACACACCTCTCCTGCGGCTGTCGAAAGCAGAGATCATTCGAGCCGGCAGGAATTTGGGAGTCGATTACTCTTTGACAAGCAGTTGCTATGATCCTTCTGAACATGGAGATCCGTGCGGATTGTGTGATGCATGCATGTTACGAAAGAAAGGATTCGCAACGGCCGGAATGACAGATCCATTGAACTATCGAGTAACCGGAGTATAGAATATTTTGGAGAGAGGAGCAGTATGGAGATTTTTGAGGAATTTTCATTCGAAGCATCGCATCGATTACCAAACGTACCCGACGGGCATAAGTGCAAACAGTTGCACGGACATTCCTACCGAGTGGTCGTTCATTTAGAAGGGCCAGTTGATCCTCACGTCGGTTGGGTTGTTGATTTTTGGGATGTAGGGAAGATATGTAAACCCGTCATTGAAAAGCTCGATCATCGATGCCTTAATGACGTTGAGGGGTTGGAGAATCCAACGAGTGAGTACATTGCCCGCTGGATCTGGGATCACGTAAAACCTTCCATGCCGCTGCTCAACAAAGTGGTTGTAAAAGAATCAGCAACGAGCGGTTGCATCTATCGGGGCGAGGGATAACAGGGTTCTCCCGAGCGATCTACACTCCTCTTCGATTTCCGAACAGCTCAATATGCAATCGTGGACTGAGACGATATCCTCTCCTTTGGCATAGCGTCTTCAGCCATTCCGTTTTTTCCCGAAGCTCATCTTGCTCCCTCGCTTGTGGCATCAGAAGGATGTTTTCAAGTGGAATCGAAGCTTGCTGAGCCAGCCTCTCCACCTCAATCAGATCATTTTCTGAATCGATGACAAATTTAAATTGCACATTGGCATCGGGCGGTCGATACAACTCCAGATATTGGGAGATGACATCCGGACGCAGCCTGTAGCGTTCATGCGATCGTTCAAACTTTCCTCTCGGAGTGGAGTTCGAAAGTTTCGGGCTCATGGAAATGAGTTGCGCTCGAAGCGGGATGAATATTGTTGCATTCGTCTCGATTGTACAGTGATAACCATCGGCAGAGAGGATTGCACAGAGGTCGGGGAGTTCATGCCGCTGCAGGAGAGGCTCTCCCCCTGTAATGACGACGTGCCTGCTTGGTGATGCTTGGTTTGCTGCAAGGTGACGCACGCGCGAATAGATTTGTGAGACGGTCATCTGCTCCAATTCGGGTGCCCAGCTCGTATACGGTGTATCGCACCACCAGCAGCGCAGGTTGCAAATGCTTGTTCTAATGAATACCGATGGTGTCCCTGCAAGCATTCCCTCGCCCTGAATCGAATGAAATATCTCCGATATCTGCATAGTTCATTCCGGGTCGGTCACCATCTGTTCCTTTGTCAGAAAAATATAAAGACCTCTTGAAACCGCCTCTTGAGAATAGATCTGGTTGGCTGTTTCATCCTAACTAGAAAAGCGGCGGCGATGGAATTCGAATCCATCACTCTTTTCTCATTGCGATGGAATTCAGCAGTTGATTGAATTCCCCGGCGGCATCAATGACAGTTTTATTTAATCCAACCAGCTTGAAGAAAACATTCCCCTCGGTTCCCTCCACGAGAACGCCGAGCATTCTGCAATTTTCTGCCTTCAGAGTATCGACAATGCCAATGCGTTTAAGATATGTTCCAGTCAGATGGATGGAGGTCATCATGAACCCATTTTTTTCGACGACATCCCGATCAGAAAAAGTCACGTCCTGAAATTCTCTCACCACACGTCCGAGGACAGATACTGTGTCTCCGGGTAGAGGAGTGCTGACAAGATAGATGCTACACTGGGCAGGTTCCGGATCTCCCACACTCTGAGGAATTATATACAATCTGATCAGACTCGATCCATGATCTGCCTTTATCCATCGCGATGGATGGGACCATTTGAGACCCCCAGTTGGGCCATCAAATGATTCCGGTACAACAGGGCGAACGATGGTCTTGGAATCTTCGCTCGTACCGCACCCGAAGAACAGGGCAGCGCCAACTGCACCGATCACAAAGAGCCAAAGAGAACTCCAATGAACGCGAGTAGCAATTCTCCTGAGGCCTATCATTTG
This sequence comes from bacterium, assembly GCA_043803945.1. Taxonomy (GTDB): domain Bacteria; phylum Bacteroidota; class Ignavibacteria; order UBA10030; family UBA10030; genus JAZDJN01. Next base: position 136,127 of record JAZDJN010000016.1, read on the forward strand.
ATTTTGTGACATTGTACCTGCAAATCTTATTATGCTTTAAGAATTAGTTTAGCCGAGATACCATTACCAGTGTACAATATTTTTTCCATAGATGGAATCGACACAATCTTGAGAATTTGACAGAAAAGCTGCTGTAGTATGTTATACCATAAAAGAATACTTGAAGATATCAATTCACAGTGTTAACTTAATTCCAGGTACTATTAACCTCACTACACGTCTGGATATCACTATGCCGCTACCGAATCAACCTCCGGGACCGGGTCAGCCACCGCAGCGTCCATCAGGACAACCGGCAGGTGGAGCGCAGCCACAACAGCGGCCGTCTGGCCAACCGGCTGCTGGTCCACAACGCCCAACTCCCGGGACACCAATTCCGCCACGACCAGCAGGCCAACCGGGCACTGGCACGCCCGGACAACAGCGCCTTCCTGGTCAACCAGGCCAGTCAGCTCCCCGTGTACAACTCGAGCAACTCGATGTCCAAACACTATCGAAGGAAAAGATACGGGACCTGTTCAGATCCGGAAATCTTCCCACAGCCGAGCAAATTGTTGATGAACTCATCTGGCGTGCGACAAAAATCGGGGCCAACGACATTCATTTCGAATCACTGGAGGGGCAGCTCAGAATCCGAATAGGGCATGAAGGAGTTTTAAAACGAATCGTTTCCCTCCCACCCGACCTGACAGAAAATATTCTGAGCATATTGAAAACCAAGACCTCTTTAAATCAATTCGAAAAGAGAAAACCTCAGGAAGGGAGATATTCGGCGTCGTACCATGGCGACCAGTATGATTTTCGTATTAGCACCATTCCTGTTCTGAATGGTGAACGAGCATTACTTCGGATCTTAAAAAAAACCACTCAGGTACAGCAACTTGAGGAGTTGGGATTTACCGATGTCATCCTGGAGAGAATTCGAACACTCCTCCGGCAACCGAAGGGATTACTACTCGTGACCGGTCCTTCCGGGAGCGGCAAGACCACCACGGTATACGCTGCGACTAATGCCGTTGAGACTCCGGAAAAATGCATCATCACGGTGGAAGATCCTGTTGAGTATCGCCTTCCATTTGCCAGTCAGGTGCAGCTACCTGCGGATAAATCATTCAACTTCGTCGATGCATTACGGGCAATTCTCCGCCAGAATCCTAATGCAATTCTGATTGGAGAAATTCGCGATGCAGAGACCGGAACCGTTGCAGCGGAAGCAGCAGTGACCGGAAATCTGGTCCTGAGCACAATGCTAGCCGATAACTCCATCGGTTCGATACATCGCCTTCTCAATATCGGCCTGAAACCCTATTGGCTCTCTGCTACACTCGTCGGAGTGATCTATCAGCAATTGATGCGGAAAGTTTGCACATCATGCAAGGAAGAATACAAACCCTCGGATGTCGAGGTCGAGCTGATCTCACCATTTTTACCCAAGAGCGATTTGAATTTTTCGTTCGGAAGAGGTTGTCAGGATTGTGGTAATAGCGGCTACCTTGGAAGAACAGCCATATGCGAGATTATCAGCGCTACTGATAGATTGAGAGATTTGATCCTCAAACAGAGTACTATTTTGGAAATGCATGACGAAGCGCTAAAAAATGGCTTTGAGGATATTCGATTTGATGCAGCACGGAAGGTGGCGGCTGGTATTTCAACGATCTCCGAGTTTATCCGCGTGCTGGGCTAAAAGAATTATTCAGGCTGAAAGCGATCGATCTCTTCAAGAACGGTCTGAACGATTTCTTCTTCTTTCACTCGCTTAATCATCTCCCCTTTCCGGTAGAGTATTGCCACTCCTTTTCCTGCGGCAATACCGATATCAGCCTCACTGGCTTCGCCCGGTCCATTCACTACACAACCGAGCACTGCAATCTTTACCGGCTTCTTGACTCCGGCTAACTTTTCCTCCAGTTGTTTCATCACGCCAAAGAGATCGATCTCCAGCCTTCCGCACGTCGGGCATGCAATAAGTTCGACGTTTCGTGTGGCAAGGCTCAATGACCGGAGAATTTCTTTTCCTACTTCGACTTCCTTCACAGGGTCATCTGTCAGCGATACCCGGATTGTATCGCCAATTCCTTCGGCAAGCAATGTGCCGATACCAACGGCCGACTTAATGGTGCCCACGCGTGTCGTCCCGGCTTCAGTGACACCAAGGTGCAAGGGAATATCTGTTCGTTGAGCGACGAGACGGTAAGCTTCAATCGTCAACTTTACATCAGTTGATTTTACCGAGATGATCACATCCTTGAAATCAAATTCATCACAAATTGCCACATGCCGCATCGCACTTTCAAAGAGCGCTTCGGCGGTCGGATAGCCATGCTTTTCAAGAATGTCTTCCTCGAGCGATCCTGAATTGACTCCGATGCGAATCGGGATCCCGCGATCCTTACATGCTGTGAGAACCTGGCGGATACGATCTTTGGAGCCAATATTTCCAGGGTTGATCCTAACCTTTGCCACACCTGCTGCAACGGCATCCAACGCAAACACATGGTTGAAATGGATATCGGCAACGATAGGGACCGGTGACTGGCTGACAATACTTTTCATTGCTTCAGCCGCCTCTTTATCATTTACAGTGACGCGTACAATGTCGCAGCCCGCTTCAGCGGCGGCACGGATCTGGGCAACAGTTCCAGTGACATCATCGGTCTTGGTCTTCGTCATCGTTTGGACAGAAATCGGTGAATCTCCGCCAATCTTAACTCCACCAACATTCACCGACCTTGTTTTACGGCGAATCCCAACTTTATATGTTTGATGCTCCATCATTTCTCAAATTCGATTCTGCGTTAAATCGGTAAACGCTGAGGTTCGCTCCCGCAGATTAATTTATTTTTTTACTCACCTCAAAAAGGGTTTTCTTTTCCTCCTCTGACAGGCTTTGATATCCACCCTGGCTAATCTTATCCAGAATCTGATCGATTTGTTTCTGGGTGATCAGATCAGGTGATTTCTTGGGGGCATCGTTAATATCGAATACCGGTGTGTCGATAACTTGATCTTCCTGGTCTGAAGATTGCTTCACCGATTTTGAATTTATCCACCACCGCGCACGAGCGATGAGGTGTTCAAGTGGCAGACGCCTGCTATCGTAGAGGAAGTAGATATATCCGGACAGAGCGCCTCCCAGATGCGCCAGATTTGCTACCTGACTGTCGCTCCCGACGGAAAGAACTCCAAGCACAATCAGTCCCATGACAAAGTATTTCACCTTGACCGGTACGAAAAAATAAAACAGGATATAGCGATCAGGGAATAACATGGCAAACGCTACCAGAACACCATAGACCGCACCCGAAGCTCCGATCGTGGGAATCGGATTCCCCATCGCTCCTGTCACCGATTGCGGGTCGATGAGGGGTGTCACCAGGAGCTGCGTCAATCCGGCAACAATGCCACAGATAATGTAGAAGAAGAAAAATTTACGAGATCCCCAAACATGCTCCACCTCCATTCCAAACATCCAGAGGCCGAAGAACATATTATAGAGCAGGTGCCAGATATCTGCATGGAGGAATTGATAGGTAATGAGCTGCCAAGGGTAAAAATATCCGCTCCCTAACGGCATTAACCCAAGGTAATAATTGATGTAGAAGTTCAGCGGGACTTGTTGAATAGTGAACATCTTTGCAAACAGACCAAGGACGACAAAGATCCCGGCGTTCGCGATGAGAAGCCATTTGATGACAGGAGGAAAGAATTGGAATCCGCCCTGCATGGAAGGCCGATAGTAATTACCCTGATTTGAATTATAGGACATGAGACCGTATCGTTAGAATAATGATATTGAGTATTGAAAGCCGATGATTAGTTTGCGAAGTTTTAGAGCAAGCCGTTGTCAGAACAGATGATGGGCTACTGGATTCGATGATCAAACCGATAGCCCATCTTCTCAATTACTTCTCATTTAATGCAGCGACCCCGGGGAGCACTTTTCCTTCGAGGTACTCGAGAGAGGCTCCACCCCCCGTAGAGACATGGGACACGGATTTCTCAAGTCCTGCCTGTGCGATCGCGGAAGCAGAATCGCCGCCACCGACGACCGTTATGGCGCCAAGGGTTGTTGCTTCTGCAAGAGCTTGTGCGATGGCCGTTGTACCTTTAGCGAAGTTCGGCATCTCAAAAACACCCATCGGTCCATTCCAGACAATTGTCTTACCTTTTTTAATCTCGCCGCAAAACAGAGCGATCGTTTCAGGGCCAATATCCACACCGGCCCATCCTTCCGGGATCGCGTTGATTGCTACAATTTTTGTTACCGCTTCATTATCAAATTTATCGGCAATCAGACAATCGACCGGCAGAAGCAATTTCACATTCTTTGCTTTCGCCTCATCGAGAATCTGCTTTGCCAGATCAATCTTGTCTTCTTCTAACAACGATTTTCCGATTTCCATTCCCTGCGCTTTGAAGAAGGTAAACATCATACCACCGCCAATGAGCAGCGCATCAACTTTCGCCATGAGATTCTGGATCACATCAATTTTCCCCGAAATCTTTGCTCCTCCCAGCACTGCCACATAGGGCTTTGCCGGAGTCTCCGTTGCTTTATCGAGATAGGCAATCTCTTTCTCCATCAAGAATCCTGCAACTGCCGGCAGGAAATGTGCGAGAGTCTCGGTGGAAGCATGGGCACGATGTGCCGTTCCGAATGCATCGTTGACATAGACATCGCCATAGGCAGCGAGTTCCTTCGCCATCGTTTCACGATCGACCGCTTCCTTTCCTGTCTCTTCTTTATGGAATCTTGTGTTCTCCAGCATGAGAATCTCGCCATGCTGCAGGCCATCAACCATCGCCTTGGTCTCAGCCCCAATGGCTGCCGGGGCAAGCTTCACCGGTTTGTTGAGCAGCGCCGAGAGCCTCTCGACAATCGGTTTCATTTTATGTTTGCCTTCGATGTACTTTGCTTCATCAAACGGCTTTCCATCCTTTTCCGCTTTTTCCTTTGCTTTCTTTGCATCCTTCTTCGGATCGCCGAGATGCGACATCAACACCAGATACGTTGGCTGCTGTTCCAATACATACGTAATGGTTGGCAGCGCTGCGCGTATGCGGATGTCATCCTGTATCACTCCGTTTTTTAATGGGACATTAAAGTCAACGCGCATGACAACACGCTTTCCTCTCAAGTCGATATCTTTTACCGTTTTCTTATTCACTGTTCCCTCATACTATAAAGAGAGCATCATTACGCCTCTTCCCCGGGAAAACCGGGAAGTCGAATAACGCTCTACGATTCCAAAATTTTGTCTGTCGTAAAATACAAAACCCGCGCCCATTACTTCGATCGTGTTCAGCAACGGCGCGCGGGTTTATGAATTACAGCTTCGATGCCATCAAGTTCAACAGATCAACTGTACGAACCGAATAGCCCCATTCATTATCATACCAGGAGATCACTTTGAAGAACCTCTTTTCACCCTTCAGATTATTCTGCACTGTGGCAAGAGAATCATAGATGGATGAGCGGTCATCGTGGATGAAATCACTCGAAACAACTTCTTCGTTCGAGTATCCGAGAATGCCATGCAGATAGGTTTCAGACGCTATCTTCATCAAACCATCAATTTCCTCGATCGAAGTATCGCGTGCTGCACGGAACGTCAGATCGACGACCGAGACATCAGGCGTCGGGATACGGAACGACATGCCGGTCAGCTTTCCTTTGGTTGCAGGAAGAACTTCACCGACAGCTTTCGCTGCTCCGGTTGTGGAAGGGATAATGTTCATAGCCGCAGCACGACCACCTCTCCAGTCCTTCTTTGAAGGGCCATCGACGGTTTTCTGTGTAGCAGTATACGAGTGGATCGTTGTCATCAAACCGGTTTCGATGCCGATACCCTCCTTGAGAAGTACATGAACGACAGGGGCCAGGCAATTTGTTGTGCACGATGCGTTGGAGACTATTGTGTGCTTTGCGGGATCATAATCGGCATCATTGACTCCCATTACGATGGTCTTGACATCACCCTTTCCTGGGGCTGTAATGAGGACTTTTTTCGCGCCGGCAGCAATGTGGCCTTTCGCTTTTTCAGAGTCTGTAAAAAGGCCGGTGGATTCAATGACAATATCAACACCTAGCTCTTTCCACGGCAATTGGGAAGTTTCCTTCTGTGCCTGGACACATTTCATTTTATGTCCGTTGACCACAAGCACATCGTCTGCTTCCAATGAAGGATTGTTTTTCTCACTGCTCAGCGTGCCGCGAAAATGGCCATGAACCGAATCATACTTGAGCTGGTATGCAAAGTATTTTGCATCTGTGCTCACATCGACCACTGCGACGACATCGATTGATTTCCCGAGATATCCTTTATCAGCCATCACGTTGACGATTTGACGACCAATGCGACCAAATCCATTAATACCGACTTTGACTGCCATAGTGTCCTCCATTATTCATGTTTAGGAAAGAAAAATTTGCCGTTCAATCCAATAAATTCTTTGCGAAGTTAGACAGAAATAGAGTGAAATGCAATTATTGCTCTGGAATTTGCCATTCGTGACCAAGGCATATTGATTCTCCGCTATCTTCCTCATACTTTGGGCCTGACCTTACACTGAAAGAACAGGCAATGCGACCAGACATTGAAGAACTGAAAAAGACATTACGGCGAGGGAAAGGAAGATTTGTGCCGTACATGGAACTCGGTGTGCATCCATCCATTAAGGAGCGTTTTCTTGGGAAAAAGCTTGAAACACTTCAGGATGATGTAGAATTCTGGCACAAGGCCGGATATGACTATGTGAAGCTTCAGCCAATTGTCGATTTCAATCCTGGCAAGATCGGCCTCTCGGATAACGTCACCTACAATGATGATGGTACTATTATTCGAAAATGGGCCTCGGAATCGAGTGGTGTCATTACTACCGTTGAGGAGTTTGAGCGTTATCTCTTTCCGCGAAAGGAAGACTTCAATTACTCCCGATTCGAAGAGATCAGATCCCTGCTTCCAGAGGGTATGGGTGTCATTGGCCAGTATGGCGATATCTTCACGATGAATTGGGAGATGATGGGCTTCGAAACGTTTGCAGTAACCTGGTATGAGAATCCTGACCTCGTTCTGGCTCTGAACCACAAACTCGGCGAGTTAGTGTTGAGTATGTTTGAATGTTTTGCTCAGTCAGATGCCGTGGATATTATTTGGTATTCAGATGATATTGCATACACGGAAGGATTACTCGTTTCCCCGCAACTTCTGGATGAGGTTTTTTTTCCATGGTTAAAAAAAATTGGTGATCTCGCACATCGGGCCAATAAGCCGTTCATTTATCATACTGATGGTGTGCTCTATGATGTGTTTGATAAGATTCTTGATTCCGGCGTCGATGCAATTCACCCAATTGAACCGAAGGCAATGCAGATTGCCGAAGTAAAACAGCGGTATGGGGACAAACTCTGCCTCATTGGCCACGTCGATGTCGATCTGCTCTCGCGAGGAACACCTGCAGAAGTACGAGAGAGAGTTCGTTTGAACATCGAACAAGCGGCTTTTAACGGCGGGTACTGTGCTGGATCGGGAAACAGCATTCCAGAGTATGTAAACTTTGATAACTATATCGCGATGTTGAAGGCCGCAGAGGAGTTCGGAGGTGAAGGGAAATTTTAATTCTAGATGTTTGTATCCTTCTGTGCTAATGCCGCTGAGGCTGCAATAATTTTTTGCGCACCGCATGCCAGGAGTATTTTCGCACACGCTTCGATTGTTGCGCCAGTGGTAATAACATCATCGACGATGATGAACGATTTTCCTTCTACCGAATTCACCCGATTTGACTTCAGAGAGAATGCTTCATGAACATTCTTCTTTCTCTGCTCCAGGTTTAATGTTGTCTGACTTTGCGTATCCTTCGAACGGCAGATGAGCGTTCTCAATTGAACGATGCCTGTAATACTCGTAATCCCTTCAGCAAGGGAGTCCGATTGATTGTACCCTCGTTCACGATACTTTCTGCGATGAAGCGGTACTGCCAAGACGTAATCTGCTGTGATACGGGCATCGAGCAATGCCAGCCCGATCTGTTTTCCCAATGCCACTCCAAGAGATCGTACACCATCGTACTTGAGCGCGTGGACAATATGTTGGAAGGCACTCTCCTTCTCAAAGACAAATACTGAAACCAGTCCATGAATACACCGGGAGGAAAGCAGCTTTTCGTTTGTATCCTGAAAGAGAAGGTGATCAGAAGAAATACGAGGGATATTTGCCCAGCAGGTCGCGCAGACCTGATGCTCACCGCGTGTAAGCAATCCTGCACAAGAGCGGCAAACCGGGGGATAGAGATAATCAAGCCACAATGCGCCGAATTCACGGACAGCGTGATTCGTACTCCTCATAATCCCGGTGAACGAAATCATCGTGAGCACTCCCTGTTTTCTGACGGTGTCGCATAAAACTTACTGAATTCAGATACAAATCACCATTGGAATATTCGGAGAAAGATGATATTTTCTCCTTGAGCAAATCAATCATCATTCCAGGACATCATAGAAGATGGAAGAGTACAATCCGAATAAAAAAGAATATAATCCCCAGATGCACTCAGCAGAACACATCCTGAATCAGACGATGAATAGGATGTTCAATTGCGGGCGAGCGGTAAGTGCTCATATCGAGAAGAAAAAATCGAAATGTGATTATCGCTTCAATCGAAATCTGTCGCAAGAAGAAATCACGGAGGTCGAGCGAAGAGTAAACGAAGTGATCGAGACACGTGCACCGGTTAAAGAAACTTTCCTTACGCGGGAGGAAGCATCTCAGCGATTTACTCTTACCAGACTACCAGAGGATTCAGGAGACAGTATCAGGATTATCACTATCGGTGACTATGATGCCTGTCCATGCAGTGGTTTACACATCTCAAACACCAGCGAAATCGGTACGTTTAGTATTGCATCAACGGAACTAAGAGAGGGAATGCTCAGGGTACGATTTAAACTAACCTAACGGGCGGGATCCATCTCGTGCCAGGTGTGATCGAATTGCTATGAGAATTGTTTTCTCCAACCGAATTATGAGGAGGGAGAAATTCGAATCCCCAATTCCAGATTCAGAATTCATCAATCCCAATTTGTCAATCGGCAATCGTAATTCATCAATCTCCATTCTCCCATGCTCACACACTCCTTCTCATACACTCTTACCCTCTCACTCCCTCACTTCTTCCCTTCCAATTTCTCAATTTCATCGCGCAATTCAGCGGCGCGCTCAAACTCCAGATCTTTTGCTGCTCGCCTCATCTCAACCTTCAATTCCTCGAGCAGATCATGGCGCTGTTCCTCACTCATGTATCGGATGACCGTGTCTGAGACAGCAGCAAATTTTCCCCGGTCCTTTCGGGCCTCTCGCATCGTCTGAACGTCGGCAATGGCAGTTGCGGCAAGTACTTCGTCGACACTCTTGTAGATGGTCTTCGGTTGAATTCCATGCGCGGCATTATACTCTAATTGTTTCTCCCGTCTCCGGTTGGTTTCATCAAGCATCCGTTGCATGGAACCGGTGATCCTATCGGCATAGAGCAGTACTTTGCCATTCACATTGCGCGCCGTGCGGCCCGCCGTTTGAATCAACGATCGCTCCGATCTCAAGAATCCCTCCTTATCAGCATCGATGATCGCGACGAGCGAGACCTCGGGCAGATCGAGCCCTTCGCGGAGAAGGTTAACCCCCACAAGCACATCGAAATCTCCAAGCCGCAGATTGCGCAGGATTTCAACACGCTCGAGTGCATTGACTTCCGAATGGATATAGCGCACTTTAATGCCAATGTTCAGCAAGTATTCCGTCAAATCCTCCGCCATGCGCTTGGTGAGGGTTGTCACAAGTATCCGTTCTTTGCGCCCTGCACGTTCCCTGATTTCGTGGATCAGATCGTCAATCTGATGTTTGCTCGGTTTTACTTCCACCGCCGGATCAACGAGCCCCGTTGGGCGGATGACTTGCTCGACAAAAATACCCTTGCACTTTTCCAACTCATAATCGCCCGGCGTTGCACTGACAAAAATGATTTGCCCTACTTTCTTCTCCCATTCGTCAAACGTTAAGGGACGGTTATCAAGGGCCGAAGGAAGGCGAAAGCCGTATTGGACAAGTGTTTCCTTTCGCGATCGATCGCCATGCCACATCCCGCGAATCTGTGAAACCGTCACATGTGATTCATCGATGACGGTAAGGAAATCGTCCGGGAAATAATCGAGGAGACAGGACGGGCGTGAGCCGGGAGGCCTTCCTGTCAAATGCCGGGAATAGTTTTCGATGCCCGTGCAGTATCCTATCTCCCGGAGCATTTCCATATCGAACCTCGTTCGCTGCTCAAGCCGTTGGGCTTCGACAAGCTTACCGAGATTTCTCAGTTCGGAGAGCCGTTCCATAAGCTCTTGCCTGACACTGACGAGTGCGCGATCAATACTGGGCCTGGTGGTAATAAACTGCTTCGCAGGATAGATGACTTCAAATTCTGTTTCGCCGATGATCGCTCCGCTTACCTTGTGGATATAGGAGAGCCGTTCAATCTCATCGCCAAAAAATTCAATGCGGACCGCTTCTTCATTTTCATATCCCGGTATGACTTCAACGACATCGCCGCGGACACGAAAGGTACCGCGGGTAAATTCGTAGTCATTTCTGGAATAGAGCATATCGAGGAGCTTTTTCAGGATCTCATTCCGACTGACCTGCTGCCCTTTTCGGAGTGCAAGAGTCTGGGAAAGCCACTCCTCGGGAGCACCGATGCCATAGATGCTGCTTACGGAAGCAACGACAATAACATTGGTGTCTCCACTCAACAAGGCACTTGTCGCACGCAGGCGAAGCCGGTCGATCTCCTCATTGACCGAGGAATCTTTTGCAATATACGTATCAGTCGTTGGTACATAGGCTTCGGGTTGGTAATAATCATAATAGCTGATGAAGAATTCCACCCGGTTCTTCGGAAAGAATCCTTTGAACTCAGCATAGAGCTGTGCGGCCAGCGTTTTATTATGTGACATCACGAGCACCGGTTTGTCGAGGTGCTGGATGACGTTGGAAACGGTGAAGGTCTTTCCGCTTCCTGTAACTCCAAGGAGAGTCTGATAGCGGTCGCCGCGTGAAAGACCTTCGAGCAGTTGACGGATCGCCTCGGGCTGGTCACCCTCGGGGCGATACTCAGAAACAAGCTGGTAGGGCATGAAATTCCGCTTGTGTGGGACGGATTATTCTTTTCCGCCAGTTCTGGCGGCATTTAAAAATGCATCCCGGACAAAATCGGCCGCATTTGTCATAAACGTTTCCGGAATTCCTTTTTTAAATTGTTCGAACATAAACGGAGTGCCGCCGGCAGAAATCGAAAGATTCGGATTGATGATAATCATGCGAGTTGCTCCTCCGCATTTCAAGAGAACGGAACCCTTCACCACTGGAAATGTCGTTTCAATAATCGGCTCAACTGTCACCGGAACATTGAGGATATGCATCGTGCTAATATCCTCACCCTGTGCTTCCACATTCTGGGCTTTCAAAAAGATAATGCTTTCGGAAATGCATTTCCGTGCCTGGGCAGCAATCTCATTGGCAACCCCTGTCAACTTCTCTCGCTCGGCCACAAATTTATTCCACTCTTTGACAGTATTGACAAGAAGAGTCTTTGATGCTTCGTTCATTGATGGATCCCCCTTTCAGAACTGTGATTGAATAAGTGAGATGATTGAGATACAATATAGGAGTTGGAAAGACGGTTTTCAAGCAATGCCGACGGACAAACCGTTTCATCCTTGCTTCCCAATCCATCCTTTGGTACTTTCAGATCGGATGACGACTATGAAAATAATCAGGTTTTCTACACTTGCCGGTTTTGTGCTCCTTCTCGGAGCGTGTTCTCCCCAACCTTCTGCGCCATCGAAGGAAGAGCAGCGGCTGATATCCCTTTACACCGATCTCTTGATCCTTCAGGAGCAGAGACTTGCCCAGGCATCACTGCCCGATTCGTTCACCTCACAAAAGAAGATACAAGATCTCCTCACAACATCAGGACTGACACAACAGCAGGTGTGCGAACAATTTTTTTCGAGATTGGAAGATCCGGAAACAGCACGGGAATTTTTCAATCGGATCCAAACTGAGATTGACGGCAGAAGACGGGTTCGGAGAGAGTAAGACGAAGGAGTCTGGCTCGAACGAGCATTGTTCATCGCTTCCCTCCCCTTCCACCGGAGAATCAGTTCCCCCTCTTCAAGGTGAAATTGAAGACACTTCCATTTCCTAATTCACTTTCCACCCAGATCCTTCCCCCATGGGCCTTTATTATTTCACGACAGATCCAGAGGCCAAGCCCAGTTCCTTTGATCTTCGACGCATCACCGTAATCCACCCGTGCGTACTTTTGGAAAAGCTTATTAACTTGTTCCGGGGGAATGCCTAATCCTTCATCCCGGACGGAAAAGATGACTTCGTCCAGATTATGTTCTAATGGACTTACGCGTACTGTGATGACTCCTCCTGCCGGTGAATACTTTACGGCATTCGAAATGAGATTCTGAAGAACCTGACGAAGCTTGTTTTGATCGCCGCGCACATAGGCTGCATTGATATCGATCGCATAGTCGAAGGTGTGCCTGCTTGATAACTTGATCATTGAGATTGCTTCGTTGATGATGACCTCAACATTAACTATGGTAAACTGATAATTGAGCTGTCCGGATTCAATCTTGGCAATCGAAAGGGTGTCCTCCGCGAGTTTGCTCAGCTTACTTGCCTGATCGACAATAATGGAGAGATATTCCCGTAACCGGTCATGGGTGGTTGAATCCTCTTTTCGCAGAAGAGACTTTGCAGCGAGCATGATCGTGGAAAGCGGTGTCCGAAAATCATGCGAGACGATGCTCACAAAGTCGGTCTTAATCCGATCCAATTCGAGCAGACGCTGGTTGGTTTTTTTGACCTCTTCGAAGAGATGGGCGTTCCGCATGGCACTTCCCATCTGATCACACAGTGTTTGAAGCACAACAACATCGGTCTCATCGAATGCGTGAAGCTTCGTATCCTCCACATTCAACACGCCCACAACCTCGGCATCGATTTTAATAGGGACGGCAAGCTCGGAGTTTGTGTTATGATAGTTCAAAGAAAGGTAGCGTGGTTCCACAGACACATCATTCACAAGGACATTCTGTTCGTGTTCCGCAACCCAACCGATAATTCCTGTACCCATTTTCTGGGAATACCCATGCGGCAGATAATCGATGTAGTTTCCGGAATGCGCCGCCAAGATAAGCTCATTTGCCTCACGATTAACCAGAAAGATTGTCACATCGAAGTAATGGAAACTTTTCTGTATCGATTCTGCCGCCGATGTTAAAAGCTCATCTATATCCAGGGTGGTGGTCAGTTTCCCAGCGACATGGTTCACAAGGGCAATCTGGGCGACACGTTTTTGTGCCCGTTCGATCAGTTCCGTGTGACGCAATCCGATGGCAATCTGAAGCGAAAGCAGTTGCGCTAGCCAAAGATCCGGTTCGTTGTATGCCTCCGGTTTCGAAGAGCCCAGCATCAGAGCACCAATGACCGAAGCGGCCGTCCGGATCGGAACAACAATCAGCGATCGGATCCCAAGCTCTTTCAGTTTCCCTTCGAGCATCGGATCGAACGATGGCACAGAATTGATATCGACGACAACAGACGAATTATTCCTGATCGCCCATCCGGGCATGCCGGTGTCGACAGAACAGTGTTTATGATCAAGTTCAATCGCATCCATCAGCGGCGTCAATGTGCTGATACTGACATGGGACTGGTTCTGGCTCAGCAGGGCAATGAGTGCACCTTCACCATGAATGAGCTGTCTCATGGTCTCGCGGAGAATACGAATTATTTCCTCACGGGAATGGACCGCTTCGATCTTAAGTGCTAGTTCTCCAAGAATATTCACTCGTGAGCTGAATTCCTGAGCCTCCTGTAAACGCAACCGCATCTCTTCAGGAGTGAGAAAATTAAGATTTTCGGATGATCGCCAATCTGCTGACATTTTACCGGGTTTAAAATGTTCCATCGTTTCTACGGTTTAACTGACACCTCAGTTACAAAAACAGACTTCTTTATGAGAGACACTCTCACCTTACTCCAGTCAACCACCGGGCTTATGCCACTCTGTGGCGAGCTTGCAGTAGACAGCATGGTCGATATAATGGTCATAAAGCCACTCAGCGCTGCGCGAGTAACCTTCGTATTCAAATCCCAAACGCTTAGGAATCGCACGGCTTCGTTCATTTTCCATTGCACATCGGATTTCCAGACGGTGAAGATGCATCGACTGGAACGCATAGTCGACTAAGGCCCTCGTGGACTCCGTCATAATTCCTTTTCCCTGAAGTTCCTCGGCGAGCCAATATCCGATATTCGCAGACCGGTTAGCCCAATCGATGCGGTACAATCCTATGATGCCTACGAGCATCCCCTGACGACGGATCCCTGTCTGCAATCCATTCTTCGACACGGCCTGCTGCATCATATAGTTGATGAAGCTTATCATATCTTCCATTGTCAGCACAGTATCCAACCAAGGCAACCATTGCCGGAGATACAATCGGTTTGCATCGATGAGTGTGAATAGATCTTCAGCATCCGATTGTTCGAGTGGCTGGAGGAACGTCTGGTCATCCACGGGAATTCTCATAATGTCACTCATCCACAAGAACATCAAACTGAATGACATCGAACGCCCGTCGGGCGTCAAGGAGGGCATAGATCACACCGCAAAAAACGATGAGGATCCCAAACAGGAAAGTCGCAATGACGACATATTCAAAACCGACTACCGGTGCAAAGAAGCTCAATCCGATCAGCATAGAAGTCAGAATAAAGAGTGCAATCGCACCTGAATAACAAATAACCGCATTCCTGACCAGCCTTGCACGGATCATCAAATTGCGGATTTGTTGAATCAGACTTTCGAACCGAAGATTTTCCTCGAATGATTTCTCGGCAGCCTTCTTAAAAAGTTTCCGTTTTTCTTCGTTCAATAATCGGATGCGTGTCAACACCGCCGTATATTTATTCGAAGTTCCGAGCAGCAATAAGCCGCAGGCATTAATCATAACCGCAGGAGCGAGAATGAGTTGAATAAGTTGTATGACAGACAGTTCCTGACCCATAAATCACATCGTTCCAATTTGTTATTGCCTGGAGATCTCTCCAATGATGAAGGGTTTCTCATTTTTCCTTTTCAAGTACCGGACAACGGCATCGGCCTCACGGGGTGACACCATGATGATAATGCCGATACCGAGGTTGAATGTCTTTCGCATATCAGCTTCGGGAACATTTCCTGTCTGTTGGATGAGTTGAAACAACCAAGGCCTTTCCCACGCTTGCCAATCAATATTCAACTTCAACCCTTTTGGTACTACTCTCATCGTATTACCTTCGATACCTCCTCCCGTGATATGTGATAATCCCCTGACGCTAAACTTCGTGAGGAGGGGATAGATCGGACTCAAATACGAGCGGTGGACTTGGAGCAACGCCTCACCCAACGTCATATTCATTTCTACAAAATACCGATCGAGTTTTATTCTTTTCAGTAAACCAGCTCTCGCCAGCGAGTACCCATTGGTGTGTAAACCCGTTGATGGCAAAGCAATTAGAACATCGCGGGGTCGTATCGCTTTTCCCCTGATGATTGATTTCTGCTCTACCACTCCAACAATTGTGCCAGCAATATCATATTCACCCGCCTTATAGAAACCAGGCATTTCAGCTGTCTCACCGCCGATAAGGGCACAATTATTTTCACGACATGCTGTTACGAATCCTGAGATCACGCGCGCAGCAGTCTCCGGAGCGAGCTTTCCAGTTGCAAAATAATCCATGAAGTATAATGGTTTGGCGCCGCAAACGAGAATATCATTAACGCAATGATTGACAAGATCCTGTCCGACTGTGTTGTGACGATTCATCGCAAATGCGATTTTTAGTTTTGTTCCGACACCATCCACACTCGAGACCAACACGGGCTTTTTATACCCTTTAAAATCGGCACGATAAAACGCACCGAACAAACCGATATCGGTTAAGACATTGCTATTGTATGTCGAGCGTACATTGTGTTTGATCCGACGCACCAACTCATCGCCGGCCTCAATATCCACGCCAGCCTGTTTATAGGTAAGAGCTTTCATGGGACTTTGCTGTTATTGTGTAAATAAAGATACCGGATTTTCCCGCGTTGAACAAGACTATTTTTTCAGAACAATTCTCATCGCAGCATCGAACTCCCCTGAGGGTTGGTTCGTCTAATCACATTGAATACTGTATGGCGAGGCTGGATCGAGAATTGGACCTTGGCCCCCTGTGATGCGCAGTGAGTGGCACCCGGAGAAGGGATGAATTTCTTGATAGTGTCTCACCCCTTCTTTATATTGACCTGAGAAATATAAAAACGGGAGCGCTATGCCGTTAGTTCATATTACTGATACCAATGAACATCTGGAAGTGAAGAAAATTCTTTGTATCGGAAGAAATTATGCCGGCCATGCAAAGGAAATGAACGCCTCAATTCCGGAGAATCCGCTCTTCTTCCTGAAACCGGCGACGGCCATCATTCACGATGGTGAAACCGTGCGCGTCCCGGAGATTTCAAAAGAAGTACATCACGAAGTGGAGATGCTCGTGTTAATAGGAACGGGCGGTACCAACATATCCCCTGCGGACTCGCTGCGGCATGTGGCAGGGTACGGAATCGGGCTCGACATGACAATGAGAGATGTGCAGGCCGAAGCCAAGAAAAAAGGTACGCCATGGACTCTTGCGAAAGGATTCGACACATCCGCTCCTGTCTCAAGCTTCGTTTCCGCTTCCCGGATTCAAAATCCCCATGAGCTTGGTGTGAAACTCACTGTCAACCGCGCGCCGCGGCAAAACGGGTGTACCGACCAATTCTTATTTAGAATTGAGGAACTCATCGCGTACCTCTCCCGCTTTATCACACTTGAACGCGGAGATATCATTTTCACCGGCACACCTGAAGGCGTCGCTCAGACAGTCTCGGGCGATGAACTGCACGCAGAACTCTCCCTGCCATCCGGCGAGGTTCTTTCTTCTTTGACGGTACGCGTTCAATAACCCGGTTGATGATGAAGAAATTTATTCGATTTCTCCATACCTATCGTAATGCCTTGCTGGCCTGGCTCGGTATGGCAATCCTGATCGAGATCGGGATAGTCTTGAGCATCGATAAAAGTGCAATTGCCTTTGCTGTTGTGCTCCTCGGCCTCATCGGTCATGCGTTTACCGCCTTGATTGTTTGGATCGGACTTGTTCCGGTCGTGGGACCGATAGCCGCTCAGATTCTGACGATGCCATTCATTTGGATATTGAATGGAATAGGCTATGTGGCTTCCGTCATCGCGATTAAAAGAGGGTATTCGAAAGATGTCTTGAATTATCGCATCATCACGATAACCTTGTTGGTGGGGATCACGCTCGGCTACATCCTCGGAAAACTCATTTAACAAACTGAAAGAAAGACAAGCCATGTTCACACACCTCTTGCTTGCCCTCGTGATGAGTATCAATCCGGTGAATTCCAAGGATGCCCATAGAGAAAAGCTTACTGACCGGGAGAAAATAAATATCGATCTTCTGTACGCTCCATTCGACAACCTAAAGACTGATGTAAGTGATTATCGGTGGCCAATCAATGTCTCAAACGAAATTACATCGAACTTCGGAGATTACAGGGCAACCCATTTACATTGCGGCATAGATATTTCTACCAATGGTGAGAAGGGACATCCTGTCTTTGCCTCGCGGGATGGAGAGATTTTCAGGATTCGCGTCTCCCACCGCGGCTATGGTAAGATGCTCTATATCCGCCATGCCGATGGATTCGTCACAACCTATGCTCATCTCCAAAAATTCGACGATGAAATCGATCGCTATGTAAAAAAGGTTCAGAAGCAAACACGACGATATACCTTCGATCTCCGATCCGATATTTCCCTCTTCACAGTCTCGAAAGGTGAAGTAATTGCCTACTCCGGAGACACCGGCATCGGCGGGGTCCACCTCCATTTCGAAGTCCTGGATTCCTTAATGAACCCGATCAACCCCCTCCTGTTTCCTCAGCTCGCCGAAGCGCTCGCAGACACTGTACCTCCGATTTTTTCCAATATCGCTTTAACACCCCTTAGAAAAAACACAACCATCCAGGGAAAACAAGCTCAACGACTTCTTGCCGTGAAACGCCTCACGAGCGGCGAATATACTATTCCCGGTCTGTTGGCGATGAATGGATCAATCGGAATAGCCGCGCGAGTTACCGATCATTCAAACATCCTGAAACATCAAATTGGTCCATACCGATTTGAAGTCTATCTGGATGATGAACTGACCTTCACTTCTGAAAAAAAACAAATCTCCGATGAAGCTGTTCACCAGGTAGACATGGCATTCGATAAAAAGCTTTCACGTCTCAAAAAAAATGGGCGCTATGATAAGCTCTATATTGAGAATGGCAACAAACTCCCATTCTACGATCGACTACCGGAGGGTTCGGGGATCATCAACACCTCGGAATATCCAGACGGCCTCCATGAGATAAAGATTGTTGCTGCTGATGTCTCGGGGAATTCCTCCACGCTGCGTATGCCTGTCCGCTTCACTCAACCCGCTTCCCAGAAAAAGGGAAAGTAAGTTCCAGCAAAGTGTTTCTTTATCGGAAATTAGCTCTCTCTCACTCGTTGATTTCAATCAAGTTTTTTTGTTTATTGAGATGAGCGCTTTCATCGATTGCGGTTAAGTGCAACGTGAGCACAAATTGGAACGGGCGGAGATTTAACAATTGAGCTGTGCTTCTGGACCGCTGGGTAGCTTTTTCTGGCTACCTTTTTCTTTAACTGATAACATTAATAGGATTTTATAACCGGGTGGAATTGACTGTGCAGGAACTATCGAAAGCGTATAATCCAAAAGAGGTCGAAGATAAGTGGTATTCATTCTGGGAATCGCATGACCTGTTTCATGCAACCGTAAAAAAAGATAAAAAGCCGTACACCATCGTCATTCCCCCGCCAAACATTACCGGTATTTTGACGATGGGCCATGTACTGAACAACACTATCCAGGATGTGTTGATCCGATGGAAAAGAATGCAGGGGTACGAAGCGTGCTGGATCCCAGGAACAGATCATGCCGGCATCGCAACGCAAAATGCAGTTGAAAAAGCCCTTGCCCGCGAGGGTATGAATCGTCATCAGCTTGGCCGTGATGCATTCCTGGAACGAGTGTGGAAATGGCGTGAGGAATATGGCAGCACGATAATCAAACAATTGAGAAAACTCGGTGCATCCTGTGACTGGCAGCGTGAGCGATTCACCATGGATGAAGGGCTTTCCGAGGCAGTCAATGAAGTATTTATCCGGATGTTTGAGAAAGGTTTGATTTATCGCGGGAAGTATATCGTGAACTGGTGCCCTTTCCACCAGACAGCCCTCAGTGACGATGAAGTAGACCATAGTGAAGTGAACGGCAATCTCTACTATCTGCGATATCAGATTGAAGGGATGAAGCAGTATGGTATCGTTGCGACGACGTGTCCAGAAACAATTTTGGGCGATTCGGCACTTTGTGTACATCCAAAAGATGAACGCTATAAACATCTCATCGGGAAATTCGCCATTCTTCCGCTTGTCGGCAGAAGGCTGCCGATTATCGCCGATGAATATATCGACTCGTCGTTTGGCACGGGGATGATGAAAGTTACCCCAGCCCACGATCCAAATGATTTCATACTCGGCCAGCGTCATCAGTTGCAGCAGATTAACGTGATGGATGAACGAGGGAGAATGAATGAATCAGTGCCTCATAAGTTTGAAGGACTGGACCGGTTTGAATGCCGCAAACTCCTTCTGAAAGATCTTGAAGCACAAGGGTATTTGGAAAAAGTCGATCAACACGTTCACAATGTGGGGCGCTGCTACCGCTGCAATGCAATCATTGAACCATATCTTTCCGACCAATGGTTTGTAAAAATGCGCCCCCTCGCGGCACCTGCCTTACGTGTGGTGCATGAAGGAAAAATCCGGTTCCATCCGAAACGATGGGAAAAAGTGTATGAACACTGGATGACGAATATCCGCGATTGGTGCATATCACGACAAATCTGGTGGGGACACCGCATTCCTGTCTACTATACGGATGATGGCAATTACACCGCTGCTCGCAATGAAAAAGAGGCGCGAAAAAAATTAGGCCTCGATGCTGCAGCATACCTCCGCCAGGATGAGGATGTGCTCGACACCTGGTTCTCTTCATGGCTCTGGCCATTTTCCATACTCGGCTGGCCGAAAGATAATGAAGACCTTCGCTTTTTTAATCCGACCAATACCCTCGTAACGGCTCCCGACATCATTTTCTTTTGGGTCGCCCGCATGATCATTGCCAATATGGAATTTATGAAAGGTGAACCTGGAGCGGATGGCAAGCCAAGGAAGAAGGAAGAGGCGCTCATTCCTTTTCAGGATGTTTACTTCACCAGCATCATCCGCGACGCTCAAGGCCGGAAAATGAGTAAGTCGCTTGGCAACTCCCCCGATCCTCTCGATGTTATCAATGAGTATGGTGCCGACGCACTTCGATTTACCATCGCGTACCTCTCGCCGCTCGGGCAGGATGTTCTGTTCTCCTCCGAGAAGTGTGAGATTGGACGCAACTTTGCAAACAAAATCTGGAATGCAGGTCGTTTCCTCTTGATGAATCGAGCCGAGCTCGACAGCGGTACAGAGAATGAGGAAATCCACTCCCTTCCCACAGAACATCTCGACCTTGCTGACCGGTGGATCCTTTCGCGGCTCAACCATACTATTCGGGATTTTAATAGTGCACTCTCGGAATTTCATCTGAATGAATCCAGTAAAGTTGCCTACGATTTTCTCTGGCATGACTTCTGCGACTGGTATCTCGAGCTGGTGAAAACGCGTTTCTACGGCGATGAGAGCCCTGAAGCCAAACGCATCGTCATCCGCCGTGCAGTCTGGATGTATGACCAGGCTTTAAAGACGCTGCATCCAATCATGCCGTTTATCACCGAAGAACTCTGGCAGCACCTCGGTAAACGAGCCGGCCGATCCATTATGTGCGCGCCATTTCCCTCGATCGATGAGTGGTGGATAGATCAGAAGACCGAAAAGGAGATGACCTTTGTTCAGGATGTGATCAATGCCATCCGCAATATCCGCGGTGAAAACAGCATCGCTCCATCGAAAGAGATACTCGTACAGGTGCGGATCGGGGCAGACGACCATGATGCAATTCTTCAAACCTATGAAAAATATGTAAAGAAGCTTGGAAAGGTTTCCTCTATCCAGACGATTGGCGACGGTGAGAAACCAAAATTCGCTTCAAGCTCGGTGGTATCGGGAACGGAGATTTTCGTCCCACTCCATGACCTCATTGATATCGAGGTGGAGCGAGCCCGGCTGGAAAAAGAAATTGTGCGATTGAGAGGTACGCTGGAGGGAATCGATAAGAAATTGAACAATCGGCAGTTCGTTGAAAAGGCTCCGAAGGATGTCGTCGATCGTGAAAAGGAAAAGCTAGCAAATTTCCAATCGAACCTAGAAAAATTGGAAATCAATTTGACTGCACTAATCAACAGTAAGTAGGTTTTTATCCCTGGGTACTACCGTACCACTTTCTATTTTCATTCTTTGCGAGAAAAGCTATGGTTTCTCAAACTCTTGAATATCTTGGCGGTTTGCGATGCACTGTCGTCCACGGACCGAGTCGTACGATCATAACCACAGACGCTCCGACTGATAACTTCGGCTGCGGAGAATATTTTTCCCCGACCGATCTTGTTGTGTCCGCCCTCTCCTCGTGCATTATAACCACAATGGCAATCCTTGCCCAACGCGACAGTGTGACACTCGACGGATCGACAATATACGCGGAGAAACATATGAGTGTCGATTCACCTCGGCGGATCAGCAACGTTGTGATACGGCTTATGTTTTGTCCAGGGATACCGTTGGACTATCGCGAAAAGCTGGAAGCAATTGCACGTACCTGTCCTGTGGCGCAAAGTTTGAACAAGGAGATCGTCATCAACATCGAAATAACGTATCCCGATTAGCGTTTTGAACACAGTATACTAAGCAGGAATCGAACCATCCTCTACGAAAGGAGGAATCCATGAAAACTGTCGGATTCACCGCTATTCTCCTCCTTCTTTTAATCCTCAATCTGGATTGTTCATCCTCAATTTACCGTGACGTCTACCCGACGCTCATCGATGGCCGTTACGATTCTGAATTCCCTTATCGGCGCAGTTCAGATCAACTGCAACAAATAGCGGAAAGCGTCAAACGCATCTCTGTGCTCGCTCATTATCGATGGTACTTCTTTAAACGCTCCGATCAGGTTCTCCTCTCCATGATCAATACCGATTTTCTTCAACAGCACAAACAGAACCTCCAGTATACCAATCCCTCGACGAGTGGAACCGCCCTTGTCGTCTATTCGAGAGATTCAAAGATCGCACTCCTCACCTGCGCCCATATTATTTCGTTCCCCGATAGTGTCGTAAGTTACTATCTTGATGAACATCAGAAACGGACCGAGCATATCAGAAGCATTGCATTCAAGGAAGAACAGTTGATTTATCTCAGTGACATCGGAGGCGGTACACCGCTGCAAATTCTCGCAAATGATCCAATACACGATTTGGCGATTATCGGAAATCGATTGGATCGCGGATTTGCACTCAACATTCTCCCATTTCCTTACCCAATGGGAAGAGCACGGGAATTGGAATGGGGGTCATTTGTCTACCTTTTCGGATATCCTCACGGTTATAAGATGATTACAAAAGGTATCGTCAGCAATCCTAAAGGGCGATTGGATGGAACATTCTATGTCGATGCCGTACTCGCTCAGGGATCCAGCGGTGGTATCACACTTGCCATTCGTGACGGTGTGCCCAACTTCGAATTGGTGGGACTGGTCAAACTCGTTCCAGCTCAAAACTATTACGTTCTGACACCGCCAAAAACTCTCGAGAATGCCGAGTATGATCCCGTCGAACTCTACAAGGGGGATATCGTAGTTGAGCAAAGAACGGATATTCAATACGGTATCGTTCAAATTATTTCATCGGAACGAATAGTCGATTTCCTTGAGTCCAATCGCGAACAGTTATTACGCAGGGGATTCAATCTGGATTCTTTTGCCGCACCGAGACAGATTCCATCAGATACACTCAAAGCTCGATGACTTCAACCCCCTCACATCATGGGGAACACCGATCCCCACAGGATCGTTTGCGCTGGATCGGACACCTGGATCTCGATTGCTTCTATGTCTCGGTTGAACGAATCAAGCATCAGGAACTCCTTGGGTATCCTGTCGCTGTGGGGGGAAGCCCAACGGGAAGAGGTGTGATTGCCTCAGCCTCCTATGAGGCGCGAGCATTCGGTGTACACTCTGCCATGCCTGCGGCCCATGCGCTTCGCCTTTGCCCTAACCTCATTCTTGTTCGCAGCCATTTTGAAGAGTACGAGGAGTATTCCGATAAACTTTATTCCCGCTTACTCGACCTTGCGCCGATTGTCGAACGCGCGTCCATCGATGAATTTTATTTTGATCTCACCGGATGTGAAGCACTCTACCAGCATAACCTTGCTGGTTTTATCAAACGCCTCCAGAAATTAGTCTGGAGCGATCTTACCCTTCCCTGCACCGTGGCACTCGCATCGAGCAAAGTGCTGGCAAAAATCGCCGCCGGTACAGTGAAACCGGCTGGAAACATCTGTATCGAACATTTTACGGAGAAAGAATTCCTTGCCGCTCTTTCCATCGATGTCATCCCGGGTGTTGGAAAAAAGACATCGCAGCTCCTCAGGCAGAGAGGATTCCGGATCGTTCAAGACCTTCAGAATTCTACCGTCGAGCAGCTAACTGAGATCCTCGGGTCAAACGGAAACTGGATTCGGACAGTTGCCCTCGGCCATGGTTCGACACACGTAGAAACCGAACATAAACGAAAAAGCATCGGCAATGAACGGACTTTTTCAAAAGATATCTCTGATTGGGATGCACTCGAACAAAAAATGTTCCCGCTCGTTGAGAAAATCTGCTCCAGTGCCCGTTCCAGAGGATGGCGGGCTAAAACTGTCCGGTTAAAGCTGCGATACTCCGATTTCAAAACGACCACGCACGAACAATCCGTTGCACCGACATACGACGACCCCTATGTTTTCCATATCGCAAAAAGGCTGCTCCGCGACTCCTATACAAAGCCGTTGCCAGTACGCCTCCTCGGAATTACACTCACTAATTTCGTGGATGAAGCGGAACCAGAGCTCTTCCCATCCAATCTGAAAAGGGATCGGATGCTCACTGCCGTCGACAAACTCCGCCAACGATTCGGAGATGATGTCATTCATATTGGCCAGGTGTAATAGATGTCAGCAATCATACCATTGAACAACTATTAATTTCACCACTTTTTTCAATCATTGAAAGTACCTATCTTTCCTGTGCAAGGAGTGTTGGTGACCTATGGTGGGAGACACAACAAATGCCAAACTCTGTGGTAGTCTCAATGACTTCACATATTCATTGAGTAGAAAAGAAGGTGATAAGAGGAAGAATGAAAGAAAGCCTCCGTTCTGATCAAACAGAACAGATACAACACCAAAGCCAAACTCTGCGGAATATTCTCTTCGCCATCCTAGTGGTGATTCTCATTGCTCCCTGCTTGTGGTTTGCTCTCCTCCACATCGAAAATTCGATCAGGGAGAAATCGACAGAGCAACTCAGCACGTTTGCTGCTTCGGCTGATCTCTCACTCTCTCAGTGGCATGATCGTCAGACAGCCGAAATCAAAAGTCTCGCAGACTCTCTCGATGTACTCGCACCGATTCGACTATTGCACTCCATCCAGCACACTCAGGAAGCGCTGCTAAAAAACAACGCTCTCGCTTCTCTCCGGACAACCATGCAGCGATTTGTCAATCCATCGACTAACCGGATTCTCTCTATTCTTGGATCCGATTCAATCACGATCTTTTCATACCAAAACGACGAGATCGGAAGAATCAGCCAATTCATCCAAAGCGATGCAACTATTCTAAAAAGAGTCCTTGCTGGTAATTCATTCTGGACATTTGTTTCTGCGGATCAAACGTACCGACCACAAGAATCTGCCGGCCGAATAGCCTTAATGCTTTACGCTACACCACTCCTGGATGAAAATGGAAAACCACTAGCCGCACTCCTGGTGGGACTGAATCCTGATAAGGAATTTTCAGCATTGTTCCAACTCAGACCAACAGGAGCAACCGGAAAACTCACTGCAATCGATAGGCAGGGAAAAATTCTTTTCACAAGTTCAAAACTCAGTGAACCTCTCAGTAGTTCTACGCCAGAGATCAGTAAAAGCGATTCCGGAATGAAGATCTCCGGGTATAGTGACTTCCGGGGAGTCACAGTGCTCGGTGCCTGGCGATGGAATCCAAAGCTCAACATCGGTCTCGTCGCTGAGATTGATGAGGAGGAAGCAATAAGCGCCATCCCCGAAATCCGGTTGATCATAATTGGGATGATCATCCTGACCGCACTGCTGCTTATCGTCTTTTTCGGAATTCTCCTCCGTGAACGAAAAATAATGATGGAGCAAATCCAGACGGAACGTGGGGGATTGGAGCGAGTACTGACAGAACGTACTTCAGAACTTTCCACTCAGAGGCAGGCAGCAGAACGACACCTCAGCACATTGAATGCGATTCTCTCCACCATGCCAGATTTCATCTATATGAAGTCCATAGATGGAAAATACCTCCTTTGTAACGAGGCCTATGCACAATTTCTAAGAAAGGCCCAGCCGGAAATTTTTGGCAAATCAGATTTCGATCTATTTCCATTCGAGACGGCGAACTCAATCATGGAATCCGATCAATTGGTTCTGACTAATAACCAAACGTACGAGCATCAGGAATGGATTGAATTGCCGGATGGGCAAAAACGATGCATATTAACACGTAAGATTCTACACCAAAGCAAAGATGGAAAAATAAACACACTGATTGGGATCGGCCGTGATATTACCGAGCTTGCACAACAACAAGAGAGCGTCAGGCAATTGCAGCACTATGCTCAAGACTTGCTGGAATCATCGAACGATGCAGTGTTCCTCATTGATCCTTCCCTGAAGATTCTTTCCTTCAATAAACAGCGCGAACCGCTCTTCGGCTACACCCAGGAGGAACTCTCCGGGAAACATCTCTCCGATTTATTCCCTTATCAATCAGGGAGAATCGAAGCGATGACCTCGGCAGCTCCGACCAACGATGCAATGGCATCCGCGGAGACCATGGAACTGACAGCACAGAGAAAAGATACCAGTGAATTTCCCGCACAAGTCAGGATTATTTCAACCATCACCAACCTGGGGCCTCTCTTCATCGTTTCTGTCTGCAATCTGAGTGATCGAATTCATCGGGAAGCACTTCTTCGCCGAAGCACTGAGGAGATTGATCTTCTCCGTGAAGCGATTCAAGACGGTCTATGGGAATGGGATCTCAGAACAAATGAGATATGCTTTTCAAAACCCTGGCACGTCCTATTTGGCTTTGGAGAGGACGAGAGTCCAAAATATTTTTCATCCTTCGAGGAACTCATTCACCCCGATGATCGTGAACGAGTTCAACAAGAATTAACCGACTACACCGAGGGAAAGACCTCAATCTACAATTCTGAATACCGCCTTCAACGGAAGGATGGCACGTACGGGAATATCCTCGCGCGGGGTAAAGCATTACGCGACTCGCATGGAGTGGCATTTCGAATGGCCGGCACCCATCAGGATATCAGTGAACGCATTGCTGCCTCCAATGCATTAGCCAGTGCACAGCACGAAGCAGCTTCTGCAAACCTGGAAAAGAATGTCTTTCTCTCGCTGATGAGTCATGAAATTCGAACACCGATGAACGGGATCATCGGAATGACAGGACTGCTCTTAGAGACAGAGCTTTCGCATGAACAACGCGAATATGCAGCCACTATCCAGAAGAGCAGTGATGACTTGCTGACCCTGATGAATAATATTCTAGATTTCACGATCCTGGAAGCTAACCGGTTAGAGCTTGAACATCAGCCATTCGATGTCACTGATTGCGTCGAACACGCCATCGATGAGGTCACTGCTGAAGCACAGGCGAAAGACCTCAATCTCGCATTCCTCGTTGAAAAAGAAGTACCTCATATCTGTATGGGAGATAGCAAACGGCTTCAACAGGTACTCCTCAACCTCCTCAAGAATGCCGTCGCCTATACAGATCAGGGCGAGATCATGTTGACCGTCCATGCCGAAGAGACCTCGATCGAAGCAGATGAATTTTCACTCTACTCTCTCCATTTCTCAGTACAGGATACAGGAATCGGTATTTCCCCGGAGATGCAGCACTCCATCTTCCAGGCGTTCACACAGGCCGATGGTTCGACCACCCGGCGTTTTGGTGGCATTGGACTTGGTTTAAGTATTTGTAAACACCTCGTGGAACTCATGGGTGGATCATTGTGGATTGAGAGTGAAGTCGGCAAGGGTAGTACATTCCATTTCACCACCAAGGCGCAGTCGGGCTCGATGGCAGATCATTCCGAATTACGAGGAAGCGAGTCGCAGCTTCGTGGGTGCCGGGTACTCATCGTTGATGACAATCCAACAAACCGTTATATCCTCCGAAAGCAAACCACCTCATGGGGGATGATCCCGCACGAAACGGGTTCACCTCTGGAAGCACTGGAATGGATTCGAAGAGGAAATCCATTTGACCTGGGGATTCTTGACATGCAGATGCCTGAAATGGACGGGCTGATGCTGGCAGCGGAAATCCGGCAACATCGTGATTCAACAGCCATGCCGATGATTATGCTTTCTTCGGTCGGCAATCAAAGCCTAGGCGCTAAATCAAAATTATTTACTGCAATCCTCTCAAAGCCGATTAAAGCATCGCAACTGTATAACATTCTGATTGAGACTCTGCCCTTGCGACCGGCTCCCGAGTATGCAGAAAACTTCCCTCTTGATGAAAAAATGGCACATCAACTCCCCCTCCGGATTCTGCTGGCAGAGGATCACATTGTCAATCAGACCGTCGCGCTGCATCTGCTTAAGAAGTTGGGGTACACCGCGGATGTCGTTTCGAATGGTCTCAAAGCATTGGAGGCACTTGAACAGCGGCAGTACGATGTCCTCTTTATGGATATCCAAATGCCGGAGATGGATGGACTTGAGGCCACCCGTCAGATTCGAAAACAGTTCTCTCCGGATCAACAGCCGAGAATTATTGCAATGACCGCACACGCTCTGGATGAAGACCGTATGGAGTGCTTTGCAGCGGGAATGGATGATTACCTCCTGAAACCGATCAATATTGAACAACTCCAGCAATCGCTTGCCCAAATGGCACAAACAGCAGATGCCAAAAGGGACGATCCTCTTCCGCTGGAACCAGTGGATGAGCCGATCGACTGGACGGTACTGGAGCGATTACAAATTCTTCAAGGTGAGGATGATCCGAGATTTCTTCAAAGGCTGCTCGAGGATTATGTAAAAGAAACGCCAGAAAGCATGGAACGCATTCAGCTCGCAATGCTCAACGGTGATGCTGAAGATATTCTCCATCATTCCCATATTTTACGAATGGCAAGTTATCGCATTGGCGCACGCTTCATGGGCCTTCAATGCGAGAAGCTGGAGCGGCTCGCACGCGAACATCGTTTAAAGAATATCGGCACAATCGCAGAGGAATTGCTCAACCAGTTTGAGCGGGTCGATCACATGGTCAGGACCAGATTCTCGTCATAGTCATCCTCCATGCGTTTGTGTAGAATTGGAAAATAGTATCCATGGAATCAGTGGCGGAGCAAGGTGGTACGTCTTTGTTTTAAGAATTATGCGCCTTCTGAGCGTCCTGTAAAAATTGGAAGTATTCAAATCTTTGTGCATCTTTAAGAAAAATCGAGCTATTCAATCCCATCAGAAAAGTCATAAATGAAGTCAAATCCACTGGCTGAAGTTTTTGGATTTCCAATTGACAATCAAACCCCTGAAGCCGAGCGCTACAGGAAGAACAAGCTCTGCCCATTCAACAATAAGGTTCCATCTTGTACTAAGGACAAGGCAAACGAGCCTTTGGGAGTGTGTAGTATCATTGAAGAGGACCAGCCAATTATCACTTGCCCAATTCGCTTTCGTAATGACTGGCTCATTGTCGAGGATGCAGCCCAATTCTTCTTCAAGGGCGATTCTGCTTGGACTTCAATTGCAGAGGTTAGACTGACCGACAAGGACGGAAACACAACTGGCAACATCGACCTAGTCCTCATCTCATACGATGGACATGGCCGCGTTTTGGATTTCGGCTCGCTAGAAATCCAAGCTGTTTATATCTCCGGAAATATCCGACGGCCATTTGAGCAGTTTATGATTACCCGACAACGTTCAACAGTGTTCTCTTGGAATGGCCCGAATTTCCCCAAAGCTGACTTCTTATCTTCCTCACGGAAGAGACTTGCCCCACAAATGTTGTACAAAGGCGGAATCCTGAAGGCTTGGGGCAAGAAACAAGCAGTGGCTTTGCAGACCTCGTTCTTTGAGACTCTTCCAAAGTTGAAGGAAGCTCCTGCATCGAAGGCAGATATTGCTTGGATGCTCTATGATCTAAAACTTGACAAGAAGAATAATCGATTGAAGCTCACACAGAACAAGATCATCTATACTGAATTTAAGCCAGCGCTCAGACGAATAACAACGGTGGAGCCCGGCAAGATTGATGATTTCATCGAAGTACTCCAACACAAACTTGATGAGAAACTCGAAGGCAATCCGCCAGACGCGCCGACGCTCACCGACATCATACTCACCTAGTAAGGATCAGGTGAAAGAACAACTAGTTCTATTCGGTGCGGCAAAGCCAAAGGTCATAAATGTAGCTTCCGTTCCGCAGAGAAGTCCGTTTAGGTATCCTGGCGGTAAGACTTGGCTCATTCCCTACATCCGCCAATGGCTGTCTACTTTTGACTCCCAGGGCAATGAACTCATCGAGCCATTCGCTGGTGGTGGAATCGTTAGCCTCACTGCCGTCGCTGAAAAAAGAGTGCGACGTGCTTTTATGGTTGAACTTGATGAAGACATCGCAGCCGTTTGGCAGACCATCCTGAGCGAGGATGCACAATGGTTTGCCGACAAGATTATCTCTTTCTCTGTAACTAAGTCCAATGTTGAATCGCTTCTTTCCAAAATCCCATTACGTCAACGAGAGAGAGCCTTTGCAATATTGCTTAAGAATCGAGTGAGTCATGGCGGAATCCTTGCCAACGGTGCAGGATTGCTTAAGCACGGTGAGAATGGAAAAGGGCTACTGTCTCGCTGGTACCCTCAGACACTGCGAAGCAGAATACTAGACATTCAGAACTATAAATCGAACCTTAGATTTGTTTGCGCAGACGGATTTCAAGTACTCAGAGACAACGCAAAGAGAAGCGATGTCCTGTTCTTCATTGACCCACCTTACACGGTAGCAGGAAGAAGACTCTATCGCTATTCCGATATTGATCACACGGAGTTGTTCCGTATTGCAGCAACACTTCGAGGCTCCTTTCTAATCACATACGACAATGCAGATGATATTAGAAAATTAGCTGATGCCAACGGATTCCAGATAGCACAGATTCCAATGAAAGGTACTCATCACACAGTGAAGACCGAACTGTTGATAAGCAGAGATCTATCTTGGCTTAGGATCATCTAGTTTAAGTAACCGCCCAAACGGGCACATCACACACGCAACAATGATGACTTGACCATGGTTCAAGCATCCTCTTTCAATTCTTAAATCTTCTGAGCATGAGTACCAATGGCGCGGTTCAAACTTTATATCGAATATGAAGGCACTCGGTACAGCGGATGGCAGGTACAGAAAAATTCCAGGACTGTTCAGGGTGAAATCCAGAATGCCTTTCACACTGTGGTCGGGCCTCAGCCTATTGAACTTTATGGCTCTGGACGGACCGACGCCGGAGTTCATGCACTGCTCCAAATAGCCCATGCAGAAGTGAAAACTTCATTCGCACCGGAAATTCTCCGGAGAAAAATTAACGACGAATTACCCGCCGATATCACCATCCTCGAAATCGAAAAGGCGCATCCACAATTCCATGCTCGTCACGATGCCGTTGCTCGAAGCTACCTCTATCAAATATCACGGCGCAGGACCGCCTTTGGGAAGCGCTACGTATGGTGGATAAAAGATCCGTTAGATATTCGCTCTATGAAAAAGGCAGCAGCACTCTTTCCGGGATTGCATAATTTTCAATCATTTACCGACGATGACCCCGAGGAGAAATCTACTAAGGTGGAACTGAAAGAGGTTCGGATCCAGGAGAATAATGATTTGATTCTGATAAGAATTGTCGGCTCACATTTTATCTGGAAACTGGTCAGGAGGATTGTGGGAGTTCTTGCAGAAGTTGGCCGGGGAAGCCTCTCCGTAGACGAGGTGAGCAATCTGCTCAGGATCCGTTCGGATCTTCCCGCAAAGTTGACGGCACCTCCCTCTGGATTATTTCTCGAAAGAGTATACTACCCGGGAGAGGCACAGCTTCAAACGCTGGAACCAGCCATCTCCCCGGGAATTTCATTCGCAGCCATTTGTCGAAAATTGAAGTAGGACTTGCCGAACTCATTATTTTTCTTTACAATCGA
This sequence comes from bacterium, assembly GCA_043803945.1. GTDB lineage: Bacteria > Bacteroidota > Ignavibacteria > UBA10030 > UBA10030 > JAZDJN01. The sequence goes on from JAZDJN010000016.1 coordinate 167,879, forward strand.
GGCAGTGGATCTGCCTCACTAACACTGGTTCATTCATTCTCTATTCACAGTTTGTCGGGAGCCGAGTTCTATGGACTATGATACGATGCAAACGTTCGCGTTTATCACCATGGGTGGTTTTATTATTTACCTTGGCGGAAGATTGATCGGTAAGATTCGCCAATATAAACCGCTCACAGATGATGAATTGGCTAAAGAAGAGCATCGAAAGGCCTCCATACCTTCCGAACTCCAAAGCCTTGAAATTGAAGAGCCGGAATCCCTTGAAGCGAATTCAAAACCGACAAGAAAACCTTCTCCGAACCAGACTCAGCAACCGTCAAATTCCAAAAAGCCCCAAAAGAACTGATGCCCGGCATTAAACTTACACTACCGACGTCATACCACTTTATAGCAATTCAGTATCGGTCGCAGGCACACTGGGGTGATCAGGTCTCGATCGATCTCGCGGTTACAGACTTTTCCTCAGCAGCATGCGATATTTACTATCGCCTCGTGAACCGGATGACACAAAAGGAAGTCGCTCGTATAAAAACGGGCATAAGTTTCTTTGATTACTCTTCACCTATGTACAACGATCAATCCAAATGTAGATGAAGACAGGCTGCTCAGTCTTACCAAACTGAGCAACAACCGCCGATCATGAAAGGAATTGATGTATGCGTACCACGTTAGCATTAAATACACCTCATAACAGATTAATTGGATCTATGCCAAAAATTGGTATACGCCCCGCGATTGATGGAAGAAGACAGGGTGTTCGGGAATCGCTCGAAAAAGTCACCATGGGTATGGCAAAGAATGCCGCTAAGTTTCTTCAATCCAATCTGCGCCATGCCAATGGTCTGCCAGTCGAGTGTGTTGTCGCCGATACCTGCATCGGTGGTGCGGCTGAATCTGCACAAACAGCCGAGAAGTTTGCGCGCGAAGGAGTCGGTGTATCCCTGACAGTGACCCCATGCTGGTGTTATGGAGCAGAGACCATGGATATGGATCCTCTTCTCCCAAAGGCAATTTGGGGATTTAATGGAACGGAGCGTCCTGGCGCAGTTTATCTGGCAGCGGCACTTGCGGCACATACCCAGAAAGGATTGCCGGCATTCGGTATCTATGGTCGGGACGTGCAAGATACCGGTGATTCTGAAATTCCAAAAGATGTTCAAAAAAAACTCCTCCAATTTGCCAAGACCGGCCTGGCTGTTGCAGAGATCCGGGGGAAATCATATCTGGCGATGGGAAGTGTTTCAATGGGAATTGCAGGCTCCATCGTCGATCATACATTCTTCGAAGATTATTTTGGTATGAGGGTGGAAACAGTTGACATGACGGAGTTCGCACGCCGCATCGACCGCGGCATCTACGATACGGACGAGCTTGAGCATGCAAAACAGTGGGTGAAAGCATTTTGCAGGGAGGGAAAAGATTATAATCCAACAAAGGTGCAGAAGAGCCGCGGAGAAAAAGATCGGGATTGGGAGTTCGTCATAAAGATGGCGATGATCGCACGCGATCTGATGGTCGGCAATCCAAAGCTGGAGGATCTCGGTTATAGCGAAGAGGCGCTCGGGCACAATGCCATCGCAGCCGGATTCCAGGGACAGCGGCAGTGGACTGATCATTATCCGAATGGAGATTTCCTGGAGGCAATGCTGAATTCATCGTTCGATTGGAACGGCATTCGCGAACCCTATATTATGGCCACAGAGAATGATTCATTAAACGGTGCCTGTATGCTTCTAGGTCACCTGATAACAAACTCTGCTCAAATCTTTGCCGATGTGCGAACCTTCTGGAGTCCGGAATCAGTGAAGCGTGTCTCAGGCCATAAACTTACCGGCGATGGTGAACATGGTTTCATTCATCTCATCAACTCAGGAGCAGCGGCGCTCGATGGGTGCGGCCAACAGACACGAAACGGAAAACCGATGATGAAGCCGTTCTGGGAGATTGCTCCTGCCGAAGCACAAAAATGCCTTGAAGCGACAACATGGTTTCCGGCGATGCTTGAATATTTTCGAGGAGGAGGCTATTCATCGGGCTATCTGACAAAAGGGGGAATGCCTGCGACAATGTTCAGAATCAATCTCGTAAAGGGGCTTGGTCCTGTGCTCCAAATTGCGGAGGGCACAACGCTCGAGCTCTCTGAGAAAATCGATCGCCAGCTCGAAGAACGGACAAACCCAACCTGGCCAACGACATGGTTCGTTCCGCACTTGACCGGTTATGGTGCCTTTCGCGATGTCTATTCTGTGATGAACTCCTGGGGAGCCAATCACGCAGTGTTGAGTTACGGACATATCGGATGCTGTCTGATGACACTCGCATCGATGCTCAGAATACCGGTACATATGCACAATGTGCCTGAAGAACGAGTGTTCAGGCCCAGCGCTTGGAATTCTTTCGGAACGTCCGATCCCGAAGCTGCCGATTTTAGAGCGTGCAGGAATTTTGGATCGTTATATGGGAGATAGTATTCACCCATCCTGAGATTTCATAATGCGGATTCCTTGTAACTCTGGTATTTTCTGATATATTTACTCCAGGAAAGAACAAGAATTATTCCTAACGAATGACCTACGACAGCACATTAGCCAGAATTATTGACCATACGTTGCTCAAGCCGGACGCGACACTCCGGCAGATCGATCAACTCTGTCAGGAAGCACTCGATTTTCAATTCGCCAGTGTCTGTATCAATCCCTGCTATATCAAGCAGAGTGCAACAAGGCTCAAGGATTCCCAGGTAAAGGTTTGCACAGTGATAGGCTTCCCCCTCGGAGCGACATTAACAGAACAGAAGTCTTTCGAAACAACGCTTGCAATTGCCCGGGGTGCAGAAGAAATCGATATGGTGATGAACATAGGGATGTTGAAATCCGGAGAATTCCAGTACGTGAAAAATGACATTCGCTCTGTCGTCCAGGTCGCTAAATCCTCTGGCGCTCTTGTTAAAGTAATTCTCGAAACCGCACTGCTCGATGAAGAAGAAAAGGCAAGAGCCTGCAGCCTCGCTCTCGAGGCCGGTGCCGATTTTGTGAAAACATCCACCGGTTTTGCCAAATCGGGAGCTACCACGGCTGATGTGAGACTCATGCGCTCAATTGTCGGTGATACGATGGGCGTGAAAGCTTCAGGAGGAATCAAAACGTATCAAGACGCTGTTGCGATGGTTCAGAGCGGTGCAAATCGACTCGGTACAAGTTCCGGTATTGTCATCGTTACCGGTGGTACTATGGCACAATCACCCGCGTACTAATTCCCTGATGAGCATGAGAAACTTCCCCATCCTTTTTACTCTCATTCTCGTCGGCCTTGGCTGCCTTCTTTCGTCTTGCATGACAACAGAAGAGGCAGGCAAATCGCTTCCTGTCGCTTCCTCCCTTCAGGCAAAAATTGATTCTGCACGGATTGCGGCAGTCGCCGATTCTCTTGCACGAACCGATTCCATCCGGTCACGAAAACTCGGATTCGACGCCCGACAGGATACGATCAGCGTTTCAACGACAACGAAATCAAAGAAACCTCCCCGAAAAATCAAACCACTTCAAAAACCAGCAAATGCAGCATACACTGTTCAGGTTGGGGCATTTTCCCGCACCCAATTTGCTCTTAGGACCCAACAACTTGCAAAAGAACGATATCCCGATCAAACGGTTTTCAATGATTTCGAACCCTATGACAAGCTCTATAGAGTCCGTGTGGGAAAATTTGTCTCTCGGACTGCAGCCGATTCCCTGCGAAGAATTATGAAAAGTACCTATCCAGCAGAGTACACAGAATGTTGGATCAATTACATAGCACAATGAAGTCAATCCCCTTTTTTCTGATCTGCACATTTCTCTTCCTCCTAACCGGTTGCACTTCAACAGAGTCCACTCGTTCTGAAGGAGACCGTACCTCCCTCCCTTCGATACCACCCGCTAAAGCAACCATTGCAGAGTATGAATTATTCTTTAATAACTCTGACTATTACATCGACCCGGAGAACATCTCCACAACGAAACGATCCTCCGGGCGTTCACGAGCGGCATCGTTAAATGATAGTATCATCCTTCAGACGGATATCGCACCGGGATACAGAATTCAACTCTTTTCATCTGCCAACATCGATGAAGCAAATACCATGAAAACCGTTGCAGTTGAGAAGATTGCTACCGATTCCGTTTACATCGTTTATGATCCCCCGATCTATAAGGTTAGGGTCGGCGATTTCAGGTCACGCGTTGAGGCAAACCAGACTCTGCGTGTGCTTATCGAAAAAGGATTTCCAGATTCATGGATTGTACCAGATCAGATTAATGTCCGACGTCAGGTGCGGGTGAAACAGCAATAGCAGAACAGACGAGAATGGACTCATCAGTTCGTTTCCAATGGAAAGATGCTGTTGTTCGTTATGTGATATTTTGATACATCTTCTCGATCAGTGCTGCATACCGTTGCTCGACAACCTTCCTCTTTACTTTGAGTGTAGGTGTGATTTCACCCTTCTCGATGGTGAGTGACTGGGGAAGGAGTTCAAAACGGCGAACACGTTCATACGTCGGAAGGTCTTTTTGTAAAAGCTGAATTTCCTTATCGAAGAGAACCCGTACTTCCTCTGACGCAACCAGGCTCTCGTCATCCTTCCAACGAATATTATAGGTTTGTGCATAGTCTTTGAGAATCTCAAACTCGGGAACAATAAGCGCAGTCAGAAACATTCTTCCGTCCCCGATCAAGACAAATTGATCAATGTACTTACTCTGCAGGAAAAGGCTTTCAATTGGTTGGGGAGCGATGTTCTTCCCTCCAGAGCTGACGAAGAGATGTTTTTTCCGATCCGTAATCATGAGATGCCCTTGCGGATCAAACATCCCTATATCACCGGTATGGAGCCATCCCTCCTTGTCGACCACCTCAGCGGTTGCTTTGGGATCGTTATAATAGCCCTTCATCACATTGGGCCCTTTTGCAAGGATCTCACCATCATCGGCGATCTTGATCTCCACACCCGGGATTGGTTTTCCAACGGTTCCAAACTTATAGTCGTCAAGCCGGTTACAGGTCAAAACCGGCGATGTTTCTGTCAGGCCATATCCTTCGACTATTGTGATACCGACTGCTTCGAAGAATTCGCCTAATTCCTTCGACAGTGCAGCGCCGCCTGAGACAAAGAACTTCATTCGTCCCCCCATTCTCTCTTGCAATTTTGAGAAAACGAGCTTGGTCGCCACCGAGTGTTGAAAGGCCAACGAGGTTGTGAGTGATCCGGTTTTTCGTGCTTGAACATATTCACGCCCGACTTTTACTCCCCAATGAAAGATCCTTCTTCTAAGAGGCGGGCTAGTGTCAAGCTGTTTCATCATGCGATTATAAATCCGCTCAAATAATCGAGGCACCGTCGTGACGATGGTTGGATGAACCTCAAGTAGATTATCACGGACAGTATCCGCACTTTCTGCATACGCCACACTGGCACCACACGCTAACGCGGTGTAGTATCCGGCCATACGCTCAAACGAGTGGCACAGGGGAAGGAATGAGAGGAGCGTATCGCTTTCGGTAATGGGAATCACCGACGCAGCAGCGTTAATATTAGAAACAAGATTCTTCTGCGTCAGCATGACACCTTTGGGGTTCCCAGTTGTCCCTGATGTATAGATGATGGTGAGCAGTTCGTGTGGCTTAGTCTGCCGTATGGAATCTCTGAGAAACGAAGAATTCTGTTTCTCAAATTCTTTTCCCTTCGCAGTGACTTCTGAAAATCTTAAGGCCTGGCGATCGTGATACTCTCCCTTCTCGTTCATCACGATCGTACGTTCAAGAGTCTTTACCTCTTGCTTGATCTTTCGAACCTTCGCATGCTGATTTACATTGGAGACAATAGCGATCTTGACTTCTGCATCATTGAAAATGAATTCGATTTGTTTTGGAGTGAGCGTTGGATAAATTGGAACGCTGACAGCACCAAGGCATGCAATGGCCATATCAGCGATAATCCATTCCGGCCGATTTTCCGCGATGATCGCTACTCGATCGCTTCTATGAACTCCTAAGGAGGCAAGCCCGTTGGCAAGGAGTTCAACACTTCTCCGGAAATCAGCGTAGGAGAATTCCTTGTATTGTCTCTCGACTTTATAGAGCAGCATCGGACGACGCTCGGTCGCATACTTCAACATCAAGCGATCAAACAACCCTGGAATCGTTTCAAAGTCGATGACAGCCGCCATTGTTCATTCTCCAGGTGAATTGATGCAACATCGACATCGTGACGAATTAATTACGCAAACGCTTGAGAGAGAATCAAGGAGAAACTCGATGAGGAATCTTCTACCGGAAAAGTTAGTTCCAACGTACATACTGTTCTTGTTAGCAACCCTTGCATTCAGCTTTCATAGAGTGCTCTGACATTCATACTTGATATTCCATTATCCGATCATAGATTGAAGGAGCAAGAAAGAGATGAGCGCGTCGATTCCTTCGCTTATGTCAAGTTAAATTATTAAGAAAAAAAAGGTGTTTAACTTTTAACTTGACAAATCTGCCGCAACCGCTTATATTGACACCCAGTTGCGCCAGCACATTACTCGACATGGTACTCAACTTCCCCCCACGTTGGCCTTGCTGGAAATGCGCTTTAGGCAAAATAGGCCAATGATTCAGCACCTAGGGCAAACCCTAATTTTCGGAACATAGTCTATTGCTCTATCGACGTACCCTTGAGTATGGGGGTCACTTCGGTGATGATATTTTTTTCTCAATACTTGACATCACAATTGTTTGGCGAACGTAAGAAGAAGGAGTAGTTTTATGGTTGAAAAAGAAGTTGTGCGGAGTTCGGTTGCAATCGAGCAAACTGAGACATCCGCTGAACAACGAGGATTACGATTTCACCGGCATTTTACCAAACCGGGGATCCATCCTTTTGATGAGATAGAATGGGAGCTTCGCACTGCCATTATATCTAATGAAAAGGGTGAAAAAATCTTCGAGCAAAAGGATGTCGAAATCCCAAAATCGTGGTCGATGACAGCCACCAATGTTGTCGTATCAAAATACTTCCATGGCACTCTGAACACACTGAATCGAGAACGGAGTGTGAAACAACTCATCGAACGTGTCTCACGGACGATGTTTAAATGGGGACTCAATACCGGTTACTTTGCATCTCAGGAAGATGCAGAAATCTTTTATCAGGAACTTACATACCTCCTCGTCAACCAGTACATATCATTCAACAGCCCCGTCTGGTTCAATGTCGGCAATGAAGAACGCCCGCAATGTTCCGCATGCTTCATCAATTCTGTCAAAGATTCGATGGAATCAATTTTGAACCTGGCAAAAATCGAAGGAATGCTCTTTAAATGGGGATCGGGAACAGGATCAAATCTCTCCACCCTTCGCTCATCGAAAGAGAATCTTGCTGGCGGCGGTACAGCGTCAGGCCCTGTTTCCTTCATGAAGGGGTACGATGCATTTGCTGGCATTATTAAATCCGGAGGGAAAACCCGTCGCGCAGCGAAGATGGTTATCATAAACGCCGATCATCCCGACATCGAGGCATTCATCAATTGCAAAGCCGATGAAGAGAAAAAAGCATGGGCACTCATCGACGCTGGCTTTAATGGTGGATTCAATGTCCCCGGTGGAGCGTACGATTCTATCGCCTATCAGAATGCGAACCACTCTGTCCGGATCACCGATGATTTTATGAAGGCTGTGCTTGAAGATAAAGAGTGGTGGACCAAGACTGTGACAACAGGAACTCCTGCAGAAAAATACCGGGCCCGTGATCTCATGCGCCAAATTGCCGAAGCAGCCTGGGTCTGCGGTGATCCTGGAATGCAATATCATACCACAATCAACAACTGGCACACCTGCCCGAATACGGCACCCATTAACGCATCGAATCCATGCAGCGAATACATGTTTCTTGATGACAGTGCCTGCAATCTGGCATCCTTAAATCTTATGAAATTCCGTCACCCGGATGGAGAGTTTGACATCGATGCATTCCGCAAGGCTGTCCAGATTACAATCACAGCGATGGAAATCGAAGTTGATAACGCCAGTTATCCTACCCCGGCAATCGAAAAGAATAGCCACGACTATCGCCCCTTGGGTCTTGGGTATGCAAATCTCGGAGCGTTGTTGATGGCACGGGGTCTTGCGTATGACAGCGATGAGGGACGTGCTTTCTCAGCGGCGATCACATCATTGATGAGCGGCGAAGCATATAAGCAATCTACGCTGATTGCAAAAGAGAAGGGAACGTTCACCGGTTATGCCAATAATCGGGAGCCGATGCTTAATGTGATGCAGAAGCATGGAATTCACGCAGGACGAATTAACCATGATCTCATCCAGATAGATCTCTGGGACGCATCGGTTAATGTCTGGAACGATGTAGTCAAACTGGGAAAACAATATGGCATTCGAAATTCCCAGACCACTGTACTCGCTCCCACCGGAACCATCGGATTCATGATGGATTGCGATACGACCGGTGTCGAACCCGACATTGCACTCGTCAAGTATAAGAAACTCGTCGGCGGCGGTTTGATGAAAATCGTGAATCAAACAGTTCCAGAAGCTCTTGCAAAACTCGGGTACGATACCGAACAAGTCGAGCATATCATTGCCTATATCGACAAGCATGAAACAATTGAAGGAGCTCCACACCTGCAGGAGAGCCATCTCTCTGTTTTCGATTGTGCCTTCAAACCGGCAAATGGAAACCGGACCATTCACTATATGGGCCACATTAAAATGATGGCTGCCGTTCAACCATTCCTCTCCGGTGCTATTTCCAAAACTGTGAATATGCCCCCCGAAGTCACAGTGGATGATATCATGCAGGCATACTCGGAAGCGTGGCGCCTCGGACTCAAAGCGATCGCGGTCTATCGGGATGGCTGCAAGCGTACTCAACCGTTAAGCACAAAGCTTGAAACCAGAGAGCAGGAACGGTCAAAACCTTATCCCATACGCAAGCGATTACCCGACGAACGACAATCGATCACACACAAATTTAGTATTGCCGGCCACGAAGGGTATATTACCGTTGGCATGTTTGAAGATGGACAACCCGGTGAAGTATTCATAACGATGTCGAAAGAAGGCTCTACAATTTCTGGATTGATGGACTCTTTCGCCACGTCAATCTCCATCGCGTTGCAGTACGGTGTACCGTTGAAAGTTCTTACCGATAAATTCAGCCACGCACGCTATGAACCATCAGGCTTCACGAATAATCCGGAAATCCCCATTGCAAAATCCATTAGCGACTATATTTTCCGGTGGCTCGGATTGAAATTCCTGACAGGGGAAGATGCCCCTTCCTCCGTGGAACCCCCCGCAGATGGGATGCTGCTTTCCCGTTCGACTGCGAAGCAAAAAAACGAAACCCGCTTAAGGACTTCCTCTTCTGTTGAGCGGAACGAGAAAGTGGTTTTTCAAACACAATCTGATGCCCCACCCTGTCAAGAATGCGGAAGTATCATGATCCGCAGCGGTAGCTGTTATAAATGCCTGCAGTGTGGTTCAACGTCGGGCTGTTCATAGCAGCTTACGACCGATCTCTTTAAACACGGCACATCAGCACTTCTGGTGTGCCGTTTCATTTTCGCCAAAATAAGGAATCCTGCAGATGCGGCGTACCCTCTTCCCCATCCCCATCTTCCTTTTTCTTCTCATAATTCCAGACCACTTTCTTCAGGCACAAAATACTCCACAAGAAAAAGCATTACGCGATAAAGCAGAGAAACTTGCCAGGCAGGTTCTCTTGATCGATACTCATATTGATGTTCCCTATCGATTGAAAGAAAAGTGGGAGGATATTTCCCAGAGAACGCAAGGGGGAAATTTCGACTACGAACGGGCAAAACTGGGTGGATTGAAAGTTCCATTTTTCTCAATCTATGTCTCAAGTGCAACGGAATTCGTTAATGCAAATCCATTGGCAGATTCGCTCATCGACTTGGTAGAAAACGTCGCCAAACTCTGGCCTGATAAATTTGCTCTGGCGCATTCGACAAGCGATGTTCTCAAATTGACGAAGCAGGGATTGATTGCTCTTTGCCTTGGGATGGAGAATGGAGCCCCAATCAATCATGACCTCTCAACGCTTACACATTTCTATAAGCGGGGTATCCGTTATATCACGCTCACCCATGGCAAAGATAATCACATCAGCGATTCATCGTACGATTCAACAAGAACCTGGCATGGTCTCAGCTTCTTTGGGAGGCATGTAGTTACAGAGATGAACCGGCTGGGAATCATGGTCGATATTTCCCATCTCTCCGATGATGCTTTCTATGAGGTGATGAGAATTACAAAAGCACCGGTTATTGCTTCACATTCCTCCTGCAGAGTCTTTACTCCCGGATTTGAACGAAACCTGAGTGATGAGATGATACGACTAATCGCGCAGAATGGCGGTGCCGTCATGGTTAATTTTGGTTCCTCCTTCCTCAATGGTGAATATCAGAAGAAGGAATCTGAAATCTGGAACTATCTTGACGCTCACAAACTGCAATCCGGAGATCCTGAAGCACAGCGCTTTATTCAAGAATTCACCAAGCGCAATCCGCTTCCTAAAGTAACAGTGGCCGATGCCGCAAACCATATCGATCATATCATCTCACTCGTCGGAGATGACTATGTCGGATTTGGCTCAGACTTCGATGGTGTTGGCGATACCTTACCTGATGGTTTAAAAGATGTCAGCCAATACACCAACCTCATGTATGAATTATTGAAAAAAGGATATTCCGACGCACGCATAAAAAAAATCTGCGGAGAAAATCTCATGCGCGTTTGGAAAGAGGTTGAACTGAGAAGCAGTACCCTGCAACACCAGAGTCCGTAATAATCACGAGGCTATTCCTCACATCTATCAAGGAGAGGACCAAGATGAAATTTTGCACTCTTCTTATTCTCTTTACGTTCCAACTTCTTTGCGGACAGGAGGAACAGCGCGTCCGCCTCAGAGAGCTTGGCTGCACCGTCGGCATATTCAAGCCAGGCCCATCGAATGCAATCACTGATGTTGACGATGTTCGCGTAGGGCATGTCACATTGCAGAAGGGCGATCAAGTACACACCGGAGTAACGGTAATCCTCCCGCATGCAGAAAATCTCTACCAGGAAAAAGTGCCAGCAGCCATCGTTGTGGGCAACGGTTTCGGAAAATTGATCGGAGTAACTCAGGTACAAGAACTCGGTCAAATCGAAACTCCGATTGTGCTCACCAATACCCTGAGTGTGTGGGAGGCAGCAAATGGCATTGTTGACTACATGCTTTCACTGCCGGGGAATGAGAAGGTTCGATCGATCAATCCGATCGTCGGCGAAACAAACGATGGAGGACTCAACGACATTCGCAGCCGCTATGTAACCCGTGAGCATGTTCTCCAGGCAATCCGTTCCGCACAGCGTGGGATTGTCGAGGAAGGGAGTGTCGGTGCAGGAACCGGGACAATTTGCTTTGGGTGGAAGGGAGGTATTGGCACGAGCTCGCGCCTCCTCCCCACCACACTTGGAAACTACACTGTAGGAGTGCTCGTTCAGACAAACTTCGGCGGTGTGCTCGATCTCTGTGGTGTCCCCATCGGAAAAGCATTAGGCCAATACAGCTTCAAGGAACATCTTAACGCTCCGGGTGACGGATCCTGCATGATCGTTGTCGCTACAGATGCGCCATTGAACACACACCAATTGAATCGAGTCGCGACGCGAGCAACACTTGCTCTCGGGCGCACAGGTTCATCGATGAGTAATGGAAGCGGCGACTATGTCATCGCATTTGCAACTCACAAGTTAGTACGAATTCGAGCGGCCAATAGATCCACTCAACAGGTACCCCGGATGAGTGAGGACGATCTCTCGCCACTATTCCAGGCAACTGTAGAGGCGACCGAGGAAGCGATATACAACTCGCTCTTGAAGGCTACAACTGTGCATGGAATCAATGGAAGGCGTGTTGATGCACTCCCGCTGAAAGAGGTGAAAGTACTTCTCAAACGCTATGGAAGGATTCAATAAGTAAGTGGCATTGGAATTGAAGCTTGCACATTTCAATCACACTGTGATTGTATTTTCCCGTTTCATGGCATCCACAAATTGGCGGAAGAGATAATCGCTATCGTGCGGTCCGGGCGATGCTTCGGGGTGATATTGAACGCTGAAGATCGGCAACTCCTTATGACGTAATCCTTCATTCGTTCCATCATTTAAATTCTGATGGGTAATCTGGATGTAGTTCTCATCGAGGGATGCAGGATCGACGGCGAAACCATGATTCTGAGATGTAATTTCTATTTCGTTCGAAAGAAGATTCTTTACCGGGTGATTCGCTCCCCTGTGCCCAAACTTGAGTTTAAATGTTTTCCCCCCTAATGCGAGCGCCAGAAGTTGATGGCCCAGGCAGATTCCGAAAATTGGTTTTTCCCCGATCAATTGTTGAATAGAAGAAATTGCATAGGTAACTGCAGAAGGGTCCCCTGGGCCATTGGAAAGAAAAATTCCATCAGGTTCTAATTTCAGTACCTCTTCTGCAGAATAAGAAGCGGGCACGATGGTCAAGTCGCAGCCATACATTCGAAGGCGTCTGAGAATATTGTATTTCACGCCAAAATCGAACACTACCACTTTCCACCGGCTATCGTCACAAGCATTTCCGGGGCGTGGTTCCAGAGCAAATGGGGTGCGATCAATTTCCTCCCAATGATATGTCACCGATGTTGTGACATTCTTGGTGAGATCCAATCCAGCCATATGTGGTGCATTTCTTGCCTTCTCAATGAGACTTGTGTCATCAAGGTCATCAGTGGAAATAATCCCACGCATCGCTCCGGTGGTTCTGATCATCTTTGTCAACATCCGGGTGTCGATTCCCTGAAGTGCTATAATATTATGCCGTATTAGCCAGGATCCAAGACTTTCATTTGCCCGGAAATTGCTGTAATAATCGAAATACTCCTTCACAATAAATCCGGCAACCTGTACCTTTGTTGATTCGAGATCTTGAATATTCACACCATAATTGCCAATCAATGGATATGTCATTGTAACAATCTGTCCGGCATAAGAGGGATCCGTTAAAATTTCCTGATAGCCCGTCATACTAGTGTTAAAGACCACCTCTCCTGTTATCTCTCCCCGGGCTCCAAAATTCTCTCCGGTAAAGACAACGCCATTCTCTAGGGCGAGTTTTGCTTTCAAAATCCTGATATCCTTTCGTGGATTGAATGTATTTTAATTAAAGATACCAAGTTTTGCATGCCGAATCAATAAAAGGAGAAATCGCTGGTGATAATTTCAATTTATGTTTGTTTAATTAAGAAGGACTTTTGTTGCTCAACCAGTTCATTGGAGGTCTATGCGGTTATGGTTGCGGGTAGTGGTGGACGAGAACATAAGCACCCCATTACATTACTTCTGTTACCTTGACTTGTGAGCTAAAAATTGATATTATTTATATAATTTTATGAGGTTTTTCAATGATTTCTAATCCAAATGGGCTGGACTTAAACGATCGCGAGAAGGATATACTCCGACACGTCGTTTATAATTATATCCAGACAGCTACACCGATTGGCTCGCGGTATATTTCGAAGCGCTCTGCTTCCACATTAAGTCCGGCGACAATTCGGAATTCCATGGCCGATTTGGAGGAACGCGGTTTTCTCTTCCACCCCCATACCTCGGCAGGAAGAGTACCCACCGATCTGGGATATCGGTTCTATATCGAGTTTTTAATGGAGGTCCAGCAATTATCAGATCGGCAGAAACTCGAGATCGCCCAGCAGCTCGATCTTGTGACAGAACAGGAGACCCTCCTTCGCGAAACCTCAAAAATTCTTGGGAAGATCTCGAAACAATTAAGCATCGTCGCTTCACCCCACATCTCCAGTGGAATCTTTGAGCGCCTGGAGCTCATTCCGATCTCCAGCGTCAAGTTACTCGTGGTTATGTCCATTCGCTCCGGATTGGTGAAGACGATCATGCTCGAAGTCAGGATAGAACTACCTCGGCAGCGCCTTGAAAATATTGCACGAATTCTCAACGAGCGGCTGAACGGCCTCTCCCTAGAGCAAATCCGCAACTCGTTCCCCGAACGAATCAAAGACCTTCAGGATCAGGAATCAGGGCTTATTCGACTTTTTATTGATTCCGTCGATATCTTATTTAGCGATGCGATTAATCGAGACAAGGTACATATTTCGGGCGCTCAGAATATTATCGATCAACCCGAATTTATCGATCCAAAGAAATTTCGAAGCGTGATTGAACTGATTGAAAATAACGAACTCATCGTTCACCTCCTCGAGAAACATGAAGAGATCGATTCTAAATACACTGTGACCATTGGGACAGAAAATGAGGAGACCAAAGCCACAGAATATAGTTTTGTTTCGGGTACATATGATGTTCAGGGATTGAAAGGGAGAATCGGCGTCATGGGTCCAAAGCGGATGGATTACGCCAAAGTGATTCCATTGGTGGATTATGTTGCAAAGACGATCGCAAGGATTTTGAGTGAATAAATTTCAGGGATTTGTTGAACAATTGAGAAGGATCATGCCAGAACAAGAGAAAGAACAGAACGAGGTTTTACCAGATTCAAACAATCAGACAACTCAGGAAGGTGCAGCAGAACAAACGCAGCCATCTGAATTAGAAAAAAAACTTTCCGAAGCTGAAAAACAAATTGAATCCTATAAGGATCTCCTTCTTCGCAAAGCTGCAGAATTTGAGAATTTCAAGAGGAGAACAGAAAACGAGACAGCGTCCATCATTAGATTTGCAAAAGTTGATTTGATCAGCGACATACTTCCCATTGCTGATGATTTTGAACGATCAATGAAGTTAGGAAACAACCAGAAAGAATCAGAAGCGTTCAAAAAAGGGATTGAGCTTATCTATCAGAAGCTCTTAAAGCTGCTCGAGTCACAGGACGTGAAACCTATGGATTGCCTCGGCAAAGAGTTTAATGTCGATTTTCATGATGCATTAATGCAGATTCCACGGGAGGATGTGGCTCCTCATACCATCGTTGAGGAAGTTGAAAAGGGGTATTTTCTCCATGATAAGGTCATCCGGCATGCAAAGGTTGTCGTCTCGACAAGTCCCCCTGAGGACGCTCCCGGACAACAACCCGACACTAATGCTGTTGCCGACCAGGTGAACAGTCAGAATAATGGAGCATAGTATCCTCTTATGACAAAACGTGACTTTTATGAAGTATTGGGAGTTGGAAAAAATGCAAGCCCCGAGGAGATTAAGAAGGCCTACCGCCAACTCGCGTTGAAGCACCATCCCGATCGGAATCCAAGCAACACAGAAGCAGAAGATAAATTTAAGGAAGCTGCGGAAGCGTACGAAGTACTCAGCGATCCCGAGAAAAAACAACGATACGATCAATTTGGTCATGCAGGAATGCGTGGTACAAATTATCGGGATTTCACCGACATCAATGATATTTTCTCAACCTTCGGAGACATATTTGGCGGAGGATTCGGCGGATCCGTGTTTGAAGAGATGTTTACTGGCGGATCACGTTCACGGCGTCGACGGTCATCACATCAGGGAATTCCGGGTTCTGATCTTAAGATCAAACTATCGCTGACAATGGAAGAAATCTCCACCGGCGTTGAGAAGAAGGTTAAAGTTAAGAAACAGAAGAAATGTGATGTCTGTAACGGCTCCGGAGCACGCGCAAGTTCCGGGACAACCTCTTGCCCGCAATGTAATGGCACTGGCGAATTGCGCCAGGTTTCTCGCTCAATGTTCGGGCAATTCGTTAACATCAGTTCATGTCCAACCTGTAATGGCGAAGGTCAAATCGTCAAGGATCCATGCACGAATTGCCATGGTGAGGGTCGGGTGCAGGGAGAATCCACAATCAAGGTGAATGTTCCCGCCGGTGTCTCCGGGGGAAATTATATTCCACTCTCCGGTCAGGGCAACGCCGGACAGCGAGGAGGACAACCCGGCGACCTTCTCGTGTTCATGGAGGAGGAGCAACATCGGTTTTTCACACGCAATGGAGACGATGTGGTTTATGATCTCAATATCAGTTTCCCCATGGCGACACTTGGCGGCGAAGTTGAAATTCCGACATTGACAGGGAAAGCCAAATTAGTGATCGAAGCGGGTACTCCGGCTGGAAGAATGTTGCGCATGCGCGATCGGGGAATTCCGCATCTCAATAGCTACGGCCGCGGGGATCAAATCGTACGGATCACTATCTGGGTTCCTGAACACCTGACGAGCAAGGAAAAGCAATTGATAAAACAGCTGGCGGAATGTGAACACATTACGCCCAATGAAGAAGAGCGCAACGCACGATCGAAAAGTTTCTTCGACAAAATGAAAGATGCTTTTTCCTAGGAGCCTATGTTTCAGCGAGCAAAAGATCTTCTCGCCTTAACGGCAACGGAACAGAAGGTCATCCTGTTTCTCTCTGCAACATTTATCATTGGTGCGGGAATCAAATTCTATACTGGTGCTACTTCCGAGAATATTGGATTCGATTACCGTGCATCAGACAGTACGTTCACCGCATTGAGCGCCGCATTCAATCGTGACACAGCATCCATTCGTTTGTCTTTGAAGGAAGCAGCTTCACCATTGAATATTAATACCGCTTCCCTCGAAGAACTGATCCAACTGCCAGGAATCGGCAGCGTAACGGCAAAGCGAATCCTCGTTTTCCGGCAGGAACATGGCAAGCTGACATCTCTCGATGAATTAACGGCAATAAAGGGGATCAGCCAGAAGAAACTTGATAAGCTTAGACCTCTGCTTCGTATCCGTTAAATTGGCGGAGGATCCTTCACCACAATGAATCGAAATTTATGAAAACGAACATTCATATTGGGCTCTCATTCCTCCAGGGGAATATGCAGCTTGCCGAAATTGAGCATGGAAAAAAAGAGACAACGCTGGTCGCTTTGAACGAACAACCTACCTCGATGGATTTTGGGCATGCAAGTGTGACGTTAAGCCCTGATCATCCTCAATTGGAGACATTCTGCGATGAATTGAAGGATTTCTTGAAACAAGCAAAAGTTCATTCAAAACTCATTTCGTTCGCACTGCCAACAGATCCGATGCTTATTTCTGTCCTTCCAGTTGATGCGGCCCTGTCACCGGCTGATATCAAGCCTCATCTGCAATGGGAGCTTGAACAACACTTTCCCAACTCGCCGGCCAAAGACTATGTCATTGATCATCACCCGCTCCCTGGAGCCGATCCCGCAACAAAATCCATGTTTGTCGTTGCTGTCCACCGCGGGATTGTCGGGTTTTTAAAAAATGCCGTCACAAAATTGAAATTGCAGCTCCATGCGATCGATATCGATCAATTCAGCACTGAACGATCAATTCGATTCAATTATCCTGAACTGGTGAAGGCAAAACCACTGTTGATTGGTGCGAAATATGGAAGAACAGATATTAGTCTCCTGGTGAACGGAGAAGCAGTGGAGTATCGCAGCTTCCCCCGGAAAGCTGATCAAGATTTCAAGAACTCGATTCAAGCATTCATTCAATATGTGCGCGATAAAGGGATTCTGGAGACACCGACAAAATTGGTCGTGTATGGATCGGAGTTCTCTAAGGATCTTCTCGGTCAAGTTCAGCGTGAGACCGGCGTTGGGGTCGAGATCAGTTCCTCTATTCGCAAACTCTCGTTGAATAAAAAACTGCCTGAAGAAAATCTGAAGGAGAGCTACCGTTTTGCCCCTGCAATTGGATTGGCATTACGGACACCTGCATGAGAATCATCAGTGGTGAATTTCGTGGACGCATCCTTTCGAGTGCTCGTGACCACTCCATTCGCCCGACGACTGATCGTGCCAAACAAACGATTTTTGATATTCTCTCAAATCGTATTGACCTGGAAGATCTCATGGTCCTTGATCTTTTCGCCGGGAGTGGAAGCCTGGGATTGGAAGCACTCAGTCGCGGCGCACGTCACGTGGTGTTTATCGAGAAGAGTAAATCTTCCATCTCCATCTTGGAACAAAATATTCAATCGGTACACTGCGAACAGAGATCAACTGTGCACAGTGCAGATGTCTTCTGGTATCTCAAGCATACTTCCCAATCCTTCGATCTTATCTTCGCAGATCCACCGTATAAGCTCTTCACAATTGGTGAGATTCCCGACGCGATTTATCATTCCTCTGCATCGCGCGAAGGAAGCTACGTGGTCATGGAACACAGTAAGGACTCATCCATGAATCTTTCGGAAGCAATGTATGAGATTACGAAAAAGCCCTTCGGGCAGACCACTGTCTTGATCCTCCATACAAAATCGAAAACTGCGCTGTGATTCAGGAGCAAGTATGAAAATTGCAATTTACCCTGGTACCTTTGACCCGATTACCAATGGCCACCTGGATATTCTGGAGCGGGCATTGAAGTTGTTCGATAAGGTGATTATCACCGTTGCTACCAATTCCACGAAAACCCCTTTGTTCAGTGAATCTGAACGACTCGCTATGATTAGGAAAGCGATTGCGGCATTCAATAATGTTGAAGTTGACCTCTTTCACGGCCTCATGGTTTCTTACGCGCGTAAGAAGCACGCCACTGCGGTTGTCCGCGGACTTCGAGCCACCTCGGATTTTGAATACGAACTACAAATGGCCTTGATGAACAGAAAGCTTGATGATAAGATTGTCACCGTCTTCTTGATGCCGAATGAAAAATATACCTATCTGAACTCCAGCATTGTCAAAGAGATTGCCCGTCATGGCGGCAACGTTAAACAATTTGTTCCATCCTTTGTCCTTGAAGCCTTGAAGAAGAGGCTCTTTCCGACACAAAGAAAGAATAAACGGAGATAAATTCAGAAAAACGAACAGCGACAGATCATCTGAAGTACATCCCTTCCTTTTCCCACCAGCCCATGGTCTTTTTTGATCTTCAATGAGATCGAACTCTATGGAGATCCTGAACTCTTGTTTTCATCAGTGTCACTTCTCCTTGCAGAAACGATGAAAATACATGTTGACTATCAAAATGAAGCAACGAGTCCAAACTGGAATTATTCGCGGGTAAGAGAGAGAATATTGTTGAAAGGAAAATTCGATGAAGGTGTTTTTTTCAAAGAAAGTATCCCAGGCAATTATTTTGTATCTTTGAAGTACGGCGATTGAAACTACTGTTCCAAACTCGTTCACAACTATGCCAACATACGAATACAAATGCATCGAATGCGGACACCTCTTTGAGGAGTTACACTCCATTACGGCTGATGCTCTTACCGATTGCCCGGCGTGCGGAAAACCTGCTTTGAAACGACTCTTCGCTGGTGGAACAGGGATGATCTTTAAGGGAAGCGGTTTTTACCTTACGGATTACAAGAGTAACAGATCGAGTGCAAGTGAACCGTCGAAAACACCAACCCCGAAAAAGGAAACAATCCCTTCTGACAACAAATCCGGAAGTGCTCCTTCGACTCCTTCTACACCAAAAACGTCAGAATAAAAAGGGCGACTGAGAAGTCGCCCTTTTTGTTAAATCTTCGGCCCTGCCTTAATGACCTCGGGTGGGCAACCCTCCTCGAACTTCTTAAAGTTTTCAATAAATCGCATAGCCAGTTGACGATATTTCTGCATATAAACATCTTTGCTGGGCCACGATGCGGAAGGATCGAGAATGTTGGCTGGGACCCCTTCACAGCTTTTTGGTACACTGAATCCGAACACAGGATCCGTTGTGTATTCTACTCCAAGGAGTTCACCTGTGAGCGCTGCCTCGAGGAGGCGGCGTGTGTAGCCGATACTAATCCGTTTGCCGATACCATACGCGCCGCCGATCCAACCGGTATTCACCAGCCAGCAATTTACACCATACCGTATGATCTTTCGTTTCAAGAGATCGGCATAAAACGATGGACGATGAACCATGAACGGAGCGCCAAAACATGTACTGAATGTCATTTCCGGTTCTTTTCCTAAACCGACCTCCGTACCTGCAATCTTCGATGTATATCCTGAAATAAATTGATACATCGCCTGGTCAGGAGAGAGCTTGGCAATTGGCGGCATCACACCCGATGCATCGCACGTCAGCAGAATGACATTTTTCGGATGACTACCCATTTTTAATGGAACTGCATTGCTGATGTATTCCAATGGATAGGATGCTCTCGTATTCTCGGTGATCGATTCATCATCGAGATCGATGCGGCGTGTAACCGGGTCATACACCACATTTTCCAAAATTGTACCGAACATCCTGGTTGTGGCATAGATTTGCGGTTCCGCTGTGGGAGAAAGACGGATGACCTTTGCATAGCAACCGCCTTCAAAATTGAAGATCCCGTCGTCGCTCCAACCGTGTTCATCATCCCCGATCAATCCCCTCTTTGGATCGGCAGATAAGGTTGTCTTTCCTGTTCCAGAGAGGCCAAAGAAAATGGCGGTATCATTCTCTTTTCCGATGTTGGCAGAGCAATGCATTGGCATCACACCATCCAGGGGAAGCAGATAGTTGAGGATCGTAAAGATTGATTTCTTAATCTCACCCGCATAGGCTGTATTGCCGATGATACAGAGCTTTTGAGAAAAGTTGAGAGTGATGAACGTATTCGTGGACGTACTATCGATCTGGGGAATCCCCTTAAAGGACGGCAATGCCAACACCGTAAATTCCGGGATATGACGCCGATATTCCTCATTCGTTTGGGGCAGGAGGAACATATTCCGGGCAAACAGCGCATGCCAGGCTTGTTCGCAAATGATGCGGATGGGCATCCGATAATTTTTATCGGCACCGGCATAGCAATCCTGCACAAACACATCGCGACCCTGGAGAAATCCTTGCATCCGGTTATATAAATCGTTGAATTTATCCTGATCGAATGGGCGGTTATATTGCCCCCACCAGATATTCTCTTCTGTTGTTGGTTCCTTCACCACAAATTTATCATTGGCGGATCTTGCAGTATGCTTCCCGGTATTCGCCGCAATGGGACCCAGGTTTGTTATCCGTGCTTCTTTTCTAAAGGTAATTTCCTCATAGAGAGCTTCCGTGGGAAGATTCCAGTACGCGAGGCGAAGGTTTGTGATCCCATGATTATCCAAACCGTAATCACTTTTCAGCGCAGAAGCTTCGCCCTGCGCCGGGGTTTTGATATCGAGTATGTTGTTCATAGCCAGTCCCTCAAAAGTTTACGGTCACCAATATAAATTTCATTCGGTGAATTTGGATCGAGCGCCCACTTGATTCGAGCGATGCCTTCTGTAATATCCTTTACGGTGGTTGCATAACTTAATCGCAAGTGCCCTTCCATCCCGAATTCCTTTCCCGGTACAACAACAACTTTTGCCCGCTTGAGCAGCAATTCGGAAAGCTTGATGGAATCATTCGAATAGGCGCGGAAATCCGGTAAACAGTAGTAGGTACCCTTCGGTTTTGTTATTCTGATGCCGTTAAAGGTTCTCAACTCCTGCATCATCACATTCCGATTATTCTCAAGGGTCAAACGGAGTGATTCAATGGCACTCTGTAATCCGGTCAGAGCACCCTCGGCCGCTGCCTGTGAGAGGACAGAAGTACACGTGGTGATCTGCCCCTGAACATTGGTCATAATCTTCACAAGCTCTTTGTTCGCAATAGCCCAACCGATACGAAATCCTGTCATCCCATACAGTTTCGAAACACCATTCACGGCGATGACATGAGTGGATTCAATATCCTTTGTTGTGAAATTATAACATGAGGGTGTTGTAACTCCGTCGAAGACCAGCTTATGATAGATATCATCCATAATGAGATAGATGCCCTTCTTCTCGCAGAAGTCGACAATCTCTGCAATAAATTCTGCTGGGTAGATGACACCGGAAGGATTGTTCGGGCTGTTGACAATAATCGCCTTTGTATAGGAGCTGACCGACCTTACGATATCCGACATTTTGGGATAGAAGGATCCGTCTTCTGGCGTGACGATGACCGGAATACCGTAAACCATCTTGACCATTTCCGGATAACTCACCCAGTACGGTGCAAGAATCATTACCTCATCCTGAGGATTGACGAGGGAGTAGAGAATATTGTAGACCGATTGCTTAGCCCCGGCGGAAACAATGATATTTTCCGGAGAGACAATACGATTGTAATTATCCTCTGTATACTTGATGATTGCCTTCTTCAGTGATGGCAGACCATCTGTGGGGATGTATTTGATATCCCCTGTATTCAGTTTTGCAGCCGAACTCAGAATAGCCGCAATGGGCGCTTTATTTTTTGGTTCACCGATACCAAGATGAATTACCGCTTCACCTTTTTCACGCAGCAAGCGCGCTTCTTCGTTCAATTTCAACGTCGGCGACTCGGCAATAGATCTTGCGAGTTGACTAACATTCATGATGACCTGCCTCCGTATTAAAAGTGTATTCGTTCAGTGATGTAGGCAATTGTTGTGCGCGTGAAAGCCACTTACCTGTGAACAATTCTCCGAGTTTTTTTTCAGGAAAGCAAGGAGATTTTGAAATAAACGGAATAAATATTCCAGCTATTATAATTAGCGTAAAAAACGCCGTATTTTTATTGTTTATTTTAGGTTTCTTACAAACATTTTTCAATGATAAAATATAATTTGGAATAAATATTCCAGATGCGTCGCATCCTCTCAGCACGGTGGCACGATGGTCAGCGCGTGACTCTATTCGTAACGATCAAGTTTGAATTTTTCTCCGAGGTACAATTTCTTGGCTTCGGGGTCGCTCGCCAGGTACTCAGCGGTTCCTGATTTCAAGATCTTCCCTTCAAAGAGCAAGTAGGACCGATCAGTAATGGAGAGTGTTTCATGCACGTTATGATCGGTAATGAGAACTCCGATTCTTTTCTGCTTGAGCTCCATGACAATCCGCATAAGGTCTTCAACAGCTATCGGATCAATCCCGGCAAAAGGTTCATCCAGTAACATGAATTTTGGATCAAGCGCAAGTGCTCGTGCTATTTCCGTGCGACGGCGTTCCCCGCCGGAGAGAACATACCCCTTACTATTTTCAAGGTGGACCAATCCAAAATCTTCCATCAACTGCTGACATTTATCTTGCTGCTCACTTCGAGAAAGCCGGCTGGTTTCCAGAACGGCAAGAATATTTTCCCGCACAGTCAAGCGTCGAAACACCGAAGCTTCCTGGGACAGATACCCGATTCCCATTCTGGCCCGACGATACATTGGCATAGTCGTGATGTCCGTCTCGTCAAGGTACACGGAACCTCCATTGGGAGGGACCATGCCAACAATCATATAGAATGTTGTCGTCTTGCCGGCACCATTTGGTCCAAGCAACCCCACAATTTCACCTTGAGAAACCTGCACCGTTACTTCATTTACCACGGTGCGGCTTTTATAACGCTTCACTAAAAGCTCCGAACGCAGGAGGCTGAGCTTCGGTTCTTCCATAGATCCTTCGATTGGATTCTGTTGTTCCATGAATTCCTTATTCACTCCACATCAATGAACAATTTGAAGTTTCACACGACGGGGCCTGTTGGGGATGAGACGAAATCCGTCCAATTGATAGTCACGCTCATGATTGGCAATTTGTGATTCAGGCAGATAGCGCCCTTCGACACCTTTGATAATCCTTATCGACTCCGATTTCCCATCATTGAATTCAATGATAATTCGATCGCCGCTCGATCGATTGGCACCATTGGATTCACCCTTTTCATAGACATAGTACAGACTTGTGGCAGTCCGATCTGCCTCAATGCGTTGCAGTTTGTTCCTTTCAAAGTACATCGTCATCTCCCGCGCTGTCAACTGATCATACCGCTGCACCTGAATGGAGTCGGATTGAGAAAGGGCCATGGACCGGCCCCTGATGGTCACCTTTTCCAATCTTCTCTTCTTCAAGATGATATCAATGGAATCTCCGGTCACCTGACTCTCTCCCTGCCAAAGGATCGGGCTATTGCGCAAGGCAATATGATCGTCCTTGAGATAATAGACGACGAAACCGGCACGCGATGCGAAATCGCTGCGAATCATCTCAACACTATCCCGGACGATAAATCGCTGTGTGCTGTCGCGATACGCCTCCATCACTTTGCCTGACACCAGCAAAGTATCAAGAACTCCAGCCGACGACGTATCGATCTGGATCATAAGCGGATTTTTCAGCATAAGGGAATACTGCCGCTGTGAAAAGTGGACCAGCGAATCACCAAGAATTGTGAGATTATTCTCAGGAGAATATACCTTGACATTTCTCACCGCGATAGACTTCTCCTCTTCCTCAAAGAAAACCAGATCATTGCAATCAGTTGATGATGTTGAATCGACAACGTGAATGTTCCCCGAAAAATGGGCACGCTTCTCCCTGACATAATACTCGCCGTACGCTGCCGTGAGAGTTATTTTCCCTTTCTCCAGACGGACGTGCTTCTTCATTTCAGCCCGGCGATCATTACCAAAGTATTCCCCTTCCGGCGCATACAGCACCACACTATCACGGATAATCTTGACTTTGCCAAACAACTCCATTCTGTTTTCATCCATATATTGAAATGCGGTATCACACCAAGCTTCAATCGTCTCCTCTGGAGCACGCTGAATGAAATGAACGTTTCCAATTAATACCCGTACCTCCTGATCTTTGACGACCTTGACATGATAGAGGTCTGCCGACTTTAATTCGATAATTCGCCCCTCCTGTGCAAGCAGCGGCGTTATCAGGCAGAGAACTACGATTGCCAGCGAGATTACTCTATGAGAACCAATCGCTCTCCCCATTCGATTTCGACACTGTCGATATGTTCTGAACCAGTGTTCCATTGCAGTACGCTCTAGCGGGCCTTTGAAGTACCGGACACCTGAAATATTTTGTAGTTCTTCAAGGATTGATCCGACTCGAATCCTTTTCCATTGATTCTTTCTGTGGGCGATACAATAAGCACCTCCTCCGGAGTATGAATCAATTCCTTCCGATTATCCCAAAAGAGCTGAACAGTATACAGCGTGGTACTATCTTTCGAGGATACAACTACATTTCCCTGGGCGGTGATGTTATTGGTCAGATCATCGACCCTGCCATCTTGGGCGGTCATGATCGATCCTTCCTTCCCGCGGAAATCATAGAATTGGATTTTCACTCCTTCACTGAAAAGAGTAATCTTTGGACTTTCATATTTTCGTATGTAACCTGCGGTAATGAGAGCCCGCAATCGTCCTGAATCGGATAATGCAATGGTACTCATCCAGCTTTCTTGACTGGGCATATTCTTACTCTCCAGGCCAGGGATAACCGCAGGTTTTATTTTCTCTTCACAGGAAGAACAGAATAAGACAAGAAAAGTACAGCAAAGAAAAATGCCGGTGCGGATGGGAGATCTCATCCTACTGTATCTCCACCAATTCCTGCTTTGACAAGGTCATGTAAATGGATCATGCCGATGGGCGCGTTTCGTTCGTCCACAACAATAAGCTGGGTAATATTGTAGCCTTCCATTTCCTCAAGTGCAGAGGCAGCTAATAATTCCTTTCTGATCGTCTTGGGATTTTTTGACATTGCCTGCGCGGCAGTAACATTCGTTACATCGCTCGTTCGCTGCAACAAACGGCGCAGGTCTCCATCAGTGATAATCCCAGCAAGCTGACCGGCCTCATCCACCACACAAGTGGCTCCGAGTCGTTTTGTCGTCATTACGACAATCGCCTCGGATAATGGCACTGAGGAAGGCACACAAGGCACATCCTGGCCAGAAACCATGAGTTCTTCAATCCGCAGCAACAAGCGTCTCCCAAGATTCCCCCCGGGGTGGAACAGAGCAAAATCTTCTTTTGTGAATTGGCGTTTCTTCAAGAGGACAATCGCGAGCGCATCTCCCATGACCAGGGTTGCGGTTGTCGATGCGGTAGGAGCAAGATCGTGCGGACAAGCTTCCTCCGGTACGCTGACATCAAGCACGATATCACTTTCCTGTGCCAGATGAGAATTCTTCACTCCTACCATCGAGATAATTTTGACGCCAATACGTCTCAACATCGGCGTTAACTGTCGCAATTCCTGCGTCTCTCCGCTTTTCGAGAGGCAGATAACAACATCTTCTTTTCTTACTATTCCCAGGTCACCATGGATTGCATCAGCAGGATGAAGAAACACCGCCGGTGTCCCAGTCGAATTCATTGTGGCAACTATTTTTCGTGCCACGAGACCAGACTTTCCCATCCCTGTTACAATCACACGCCCGGAACTCTGTAAAATCAGATCAATCGCAGCGCTAAAATTCTCGTCGATTTTCGATAGAAGTCCCACAATCGCTTCCAGTTCAATCCGAACAACCTCTTTACCAGCCTCACTTGAAGACTTCATAAAGAATCCTCATTTTCATTTCGATCTTTCATTCTTCCAACGGTTCACACTTTCTTTCGGGGAGGTGCCTGTGCGTCCAGGATCAAATCGATGAGTTCCCGTACAGCGCCATCCCCGCCCACTCGCCTGCAAACATACTGAACGACATGCTTGACACGGGGTACCGCATCGGAGGGTGCAGCAGAAACTCCCACCCGTTGCAGCACGGGAATGTCAAACTCATCATCGCCGATGTAGGCGATCTCTTGATCCTCCAATGCATACTTCCTTTTTACATCTTCATAGGGCCCGATCTTCTCTTCTGCATTTTGATAGACATCGATAATTCCAAGCTGCCTTGCCCGTCTATCCACGATGGGGGAATTGCGACCCGTAATGATTCCCACTCGTACTCCTGCTCGTTGGAGTTTCACGATCCCGTACCCATCTTTTGTGTTGAACTTCTTTAACTCTTCCCCGGCAGCGGAATAGTACACTCCACCATCCGTCATCACGCCATCAACATCGAGGAGAACGAGCTTAATCTTTTTCAGGGCAGAACGATATAGTTGTTTTGACCGCAACTGGTTGGGAAAGAGTTAGAATGTTTTTGTTCTAATGCTCCGTACAGCAGCATCAATAGCAAGAACCTGTTTCAACAGATCGCCGAGCAAATCCAATGGCAATTGGCTAGCCGCATCGCTCAGCGCTCGTGAGGGGTCAGGATGAGTTTCAATAAAGAGTGCATCGCAACCTGCAGCCACTCCGGCCCGGGCGATCGGGAAGATAAACTCGGGCTGCCCTCCACTTCGAGAACCTTCTCCCCCAGGAAGCTGGACAGAATGCGTTGCGTCCATCACAACCGGGTATCCAGTGCGACGCATAATGGGCAATGAACGCATATCGACAACCAGGTTATGATAGCCAAATGTTGTTCCGCGCTCAGTCAACAAGATTTTTTTATTCCCAGTATCTTCAACCTTTTGGGCTGCCAATCGCATATCCTCAGGTGCCGCAAACTGCCCTTTTTTAATATTGACAACCTTGCCTGTCGCTCCAGCAGCCTGCAGGAGCTCAGTCTGCCGGCAAAGAAACGCCGGTATTTGGAGAACATCGGCAACATCCGCAGCAGCGCTGACCTCTTCGACAGAGTGGACATCTGTGAGGATAGGGATTCCGAACTCGTCATGAACCTCTTTCAGAATGCTGAGTGCTTCATGCATGCCGATGGTGATAAAGGAACTGCCGGAGGACCGATTTGCTTTTTTATACGAGGATTTGAAAATCCAGGATATTCCCTGCTGGGTTGCGAGACGATCGATCTTCTGGGCGGTTCGGAGGATCGTACTTCGACTCTCAACGACACAGGGGCCAGCAATCAGCACGAGGGGAGAACCTCCTCCGATGACGACCTTCCCAACTCGAACCTTCATCGTTGCATCCTCACTATTGATTTCATTATTTTGTTTCAACCTACAAAAATTTGGCGGAAAATCAAAGCTGATGATCCGGGCCTGTCCTGTTGCATCTCCCTCGTTATTGCAGTATTTTTGAATTGATAAATCAATCAGGTTATGGAACTTCGCTCTTACGCAAAAATCAATCTAGGACTTCGTATTCTTCGAAAGCGTCCCGACGGGTATCATGATATTGAGACGGTCTTTCGCCCAATTGATTTCTTTGATGAAATATCCATGTGGCAGTCGGACGAGAATATTCTCTTCAGCACAGACAATCCATCTCTCCCAACAGATCAATCGAATTTGTGCGTTCGTGCAGCGATGATGCTCCAGGAATTAACCGGGTCGCATCTTGGTGTTGAAATCCGTCTGAGAAAACGTATACCCATCGGGGCAGGCCTTGGAGGCGGCAGCAGTAATGCTGCAACTGTCCTGACCGGTCTTATTCGGCTCTGGAATTTAGAGATGACACAAAAAGAACTGATCTCCATCAGCGGCCACTTGGGCTCTGATGTTCCCTACTTCATCCTTGGCAAATCGGCATATGCGACGGGAAAAGGAGAACAATTGTCCATGCTCCCATTAACCTTTCCATACTGGATTGT
Source organism: bacterium (assembly GCA_043803945.1). Taxonomy (GTDB): domain Bacteria; phylum Bacteroidota; class Ignavibacteria; order UBA10030; family UBA10030; genus JAZDJN01. Next base: position 196,253 of record JAZDJN010000016.1, read on the forward strand.
CACGGTAACACCCTCCATCCAGGTTTCTACGGTGTGGGCATACAAGCACTGTACTCCAAGTCAGGAAGGAACTCAGGTCTCTCTGCGAGAATCGCTTTTGAAAGCCTCCGGTGACCTTTCACAGCTCGATCATGTCTTACGCAATGATTTTGAACATGTCGTCTATCCTGCCTTTCCAGAGATTCGATTGCTGCGAGATTCGTTGGAAGCCCTTGGAGCCTTTACGGTTCATCTGAGCGGCAGCGGTTCATCAGTTTTCGGTCTCTTTACAAGTGAATCTTCCGCCTCACAGGCAATGCAGCAACTTTCAGGATTGCACACAGTGACTCTTACCAGACCTCATTTCACGCCAGTCTTGCCTGACTAACAACACGACCTTGAACCATAACGTCTCTGCACGAAATAAGGTTAAAGTTTTTTTCACTCTGCTTCTAGGGGCCTCACTTCTTTACTTTCCCTTGATGAGTCAACAAGTATCCTCGGCCTCAACCGCACGTGATACGTCGAAGGCGTCAACTCCAGATTCTCTTGAACAGATCTTCATCCCTTCGATGGGCAGCGCCTCGTTCCGAGCCGACTCCAATTCAATGCTTCATAGTACCCGTTTCATTGCACTGGATGCACTTACTCCAACTGGCCTCTTATCGCATTATACCACACTCTTCTTCAGGGAGATAGGCAGTCCGGGGCAAACGACCGAGACTGTAGCTCAGGGAAATGACACTCGGTCGGTCTCATTTCTCCTCGATGGCAGACCAATGAACGATCCAATCAATGGACAACTATCCCTGGAAAAAATCCCGCTGGAGTATGTCGATGAGATCGAAATTCTCTCTGGAGCACTCTCGTCATTCTGGGCAGCCAATGGTGTTGGATCGTCACTGAACTTCGTTTCTCATCAATACAATACACCCCGTCCGCTAACGAAGTTCAAGTTTCACCAGGGGTCCTTCGAACATATCGTCACAGATGTGCTTTTCAGTCAAAATGTGGCAAGAGGGCTGAATGCCATGGTTGGCATTCAGCGACAGGTAACCGACGGCCGTTTTCCTAATTCAAAATATGATTCCTGGAATCTTCGTACAAGACTTCGGTATAATCCTTCAAGGAAACTCAACCTCTGGTTCAGCGACCTTTACAATAAGCATACGACCGGCCTCAATCATGGCATCGACCGAAAAAAGAACACATTCCTGTACGACGAATTAACCTCTACTGTCGTTAACAGTACGGCATCAGAGAACTCCACTGAACGTGATCTCACGTTGAATGCCCTCGCACGCGCATTTGATGACTCGACTTGGATCACCAGGGGTTCCCTTTACTACTCAGTGAAAGAACGAGAATATCACGACCCGATGTTGTCGATGAAAAAATTCGTTCATTCAAACTACTGGGGGGGACAGCTTGACCAGCAATTCAAAAAATCATTTCTAACAGCAGCGATTGGTTTTGATGTGCAGCAGCGTAACGTTACAGAAAGCAACATTTTCGAATCGATTCGAGAAACCTACACCGCGTTCAAAGCCAAAATCGACCTTTTCCCCGACGAAGCGCAAAGTATTCATGCTTTCGGTCGGTATGAACATCTCCGGTCGGAATCATATTTCTCATGGGGGGGAGAATTGAGCTCCCAGATAGCCGAACAACTGACAGCAACAGCCGGATATTCAAGAGCACTCCGCCTTCCCACGATATTTGAGCGATACGCCATCGATTCACTTGTCATCCTCCAAAAACCACTCAATCCGGAAATGCATTCTGCATTCAATCTGAAACTGCGATGGACGATTTCACCATCACTTCGAGCCACGCTGACCGCATTTGACAGAACGATTCACGATGCTATCTTCTACCAGGCACTCCCCAGGGATTCATTTCCTTCCACACTCCTGATCAAGTCATCGAACAGTATTCATCACTTTGGAGTCGATCTCGAATTCCTTATTCACTTCTGGAAGTTTGACCTCGTTCTGCTCGGATCATACCTTACCACACAACAAAACGAAGTCAATGCGATTCTGATACCTCGGTATCGAGTACGGGGAGAACTGACGTATAGTGAGATATTCTTTAATGGAGCATTGGATGGAAAAATTGGAATTCGAGGACTGGCGATAAGCAAACACCAGAGTTATGCATTTCTTCCTCATTTCGATTTCTATGCAGCTCTTCCATCTCTCACCATGAATCCTCTCAGTACTTTTGATCTTTTCGCCGCAGCAAAACTTGGAGATGCTTATCTGACTTTTGTTATGGAAAATCCCCTCAATATCAATACCATGGTTACCCCCTACTACCCGATGCCGGGAAGAACCATCCGGTTTGGTGTCAACTGGAAATTTCTGGATTAAACACATGCGCAAAATCATCTCGATCTTTGGCAGTTCACGCCCAGTAGAGGGTGATAATGAATATACAGAAGCCTTTTCTGTGGGCGAGCATCTTGCCCGCGCAGAATTCACAATCTGTAACGGTGGTTACGGCGGGATTATGGAAGCATCGGCACGGGGGGCGAAGCTTGCAGGCGGCAGCACCATTGGCATCATCTCGTCTATTTTTCACCGAACTGCAAATCGATGGATGGACGAGACCATCCAGACACAATCGCTCGTTGAGCGTTTGCTGATGCTTGTGAACAAAGCGGATGGGTACGTGGTACTGAAAGGCGGAACGGGAACACTCCTCGAATTAGCCTATGTTTGGGAAATCATCAACAAGCGAATGATCGACGAAAAACCTATTGTGCTTGTCGGTGATTTTTGGAGCGGTGTCGTAGAAACATTGAGGAATGAATTGATGTGGGAAGGTTTGGGAGATTGTACCAGCTTCATTCACGAGGTTGGTACTCCCGAAGCATGTGCCGCTTTCTTAAAGGAACGGATCGGATAGGATCGTCGTTAGATTGGTCAAGGGGGTCACCGTTTCTCCTTGATCACTTGTTCCATCACGTCGAGCATCTTTTGAGTAGAGTCTTCCCAATTGAAGGAATGGGCCCACTGGAGCGACTGTTCGCTTAATCTATTGCGAAGATGCTCATCCCGAAGTACGAGAAGAATTTTCTCAGCCAATTGCTCAATATTTCCATACTCATAAAGGAATCCCGTTTTCTCATCGATAACGGAATCACGCAATCCTGGCACATCGCTGGCAATAACCGGAACACCGCAAGCATTTGCTTCAATAACCGTTAGCCCCCAGCCCTCCTTCACGGAGCAATTGACTATGACATCCATCCGATTTAACAGGCGTACTTTTTCCTGTGCTGCAACATGACCGGTGAACTGGACAGCGCGTTCGATTTTTAAATCCTTTGTTAGCCGTTCTAATTCTTGCCTGGCGTCTCCATCGCCGATAATCATCAATTTTGCCTGTGGAACTTCGCCAAGCACAATTTTAAACGCTTTGAGTAAATGGTCGATGCTCTTATATTTCTTTATTCTGCCAAGACTTCCTAATAAGAAATTATCCTTCTCGGATCCGGGTATGGGATGGTATAAAGTATGATCCACGCAGTTCTGTACGATAAAGAGATTATCAGCACTGAAACCATATCCGATCAATTCCTGTTTTGTGCTTTCTGAAACCACAGCGATAGGGGTTGTGCGATACACTTTCGTAGCACGCCGCTCGGCAAGCGCAACATACAACGCTGCGGGAAGAGACGTTTCAAGAAAGATACTTTGCCCGAAGAGGTGATGGACTATTCCGACAAGCGGTTCTTGAATAAATTGAGGAGTGTAGAATGGGATCTTATTGATATCATCCACTACGATATCATAACCTTCATGACGAAATTGTTTCCGATATCGCGGCGCAACAGTGAAGTTGAAAAGATTCCGCGAGCCGCTCCGGATTACTCGAATGCCATCGATCACTTCTTCCTTAAGAGCACCGCGATAGTGACAGCAATACAGAGTGACCGCATGCCCTTTAGCCACTATCCTCTTAAAGATCTCGTGTAATTGCACTTCCGCACCACCGGCAAACGGATTGTTGATATCCTGCCAATTCAGAACGAGGATTTTCATCTCAGGCTTTCTTCTTCCCAATCACACCGATGTCCATGCCGGTATAGCGTGGCATAATTGTTTTATGCAGCACACTGCGAATCTTTAGTCTTATATCCGTCAATCGTGGAAATGGCCGTGGATACAAAGGGAGTTGGATTCCGACCTTTTTCCCAACCTCGCGGAGAACTCGATAGTAGAAACTGGGATACATCCACTCACCATAGCAATGTACTGGCTCAAGCCCTTGCATTCGAAACAACTTCTTCAATTCAGGGACCGAGAACGATCTCTCCCATTCGACAAACCATTTCCCTACTGCAATCAAGAAAAACTTCGTCAAGGCATATGGATGAACCCGCTGCGGGACATCCACAAGAAGATATCCTCCTGGTTTAATGACTCTAATGTTTTCTCTCAATAGCGCATCAGCTTGAGTCTTATGGAAATGTTCCAGCAATCCTTGATGAAAAACAATATCGAAGCATTCATCTCGAAATGGTAAATTAAAAGCATCTCCGCCGATAATTTCCACCTCAACCTTTTGTTCAGCAGCAATGGATTGAAGAATGCGGAGGGAATTCTCGGCATAATCGAGTTGATAAATCGTTGCCCCAACTCGAATCATAGCAAAGCTATCGCGGCCGGTTCCCGCTCCAATTTCAAGTATCTTTTTCCCTTTCAAGGAAGTGACGAGAGATAGATTCTTCAGAACGCGGCCAGCATTTGAATACACATGCTCGACATCTTTCTTTTCTTCCCAAACAGTCTCCCACTCTTCGCGCTTGACAATGTTCTGATTCGGGCTTCCTCCTGACATCCTTACTTACCCTTTGTTGGAGCAGCGGATTGAATCTTTGCCGATGAATCCTTCACGGATGCCTGGTCCATCAATCCTTTCAGCCGTGCCCGTTCAGGTGCGAGGACCTGTTCAATATTTCGTTCAACCGGCATATATACGGTCTGGATCCGATCGAGTACGGCCAGCGCTTCTTTATACATATCGAGAGCTTCATAGGATCCAACGAGCATCTGATACGAGTTTGGATAGTATTGATTGAACGGTTCTGCAACACCTTTATCGACAATCGGTTTTACTTCGGCGATAATCTCTCTCAGCATTTCCTTGTACTTCTCTTCATTCCCCGCTAACTTATAATTGACGGCGATGACCTGCTTGATATTCGGTTCCATTTTAATCACGTTGCGGGGCATCACCTGTTCCATCCGCTCCATCGTTTCGGATGCTTTTTTCATATCCTTGACCTGATAAATATAATGCTGCGAGAGCGCGATGAACGGTTGACGATAATTGATTGACAATAACCGCCTTGTGTCGTCATCAAAATACGTTGTGCTATCTCTGAGGCCTCTCCAACGGAATCCCGTTTGTGGTGTCAGAGAGGGCTGGTCGACATCTTTAAACAGATGGTCATGGACTCTCGCCTCGTTCACAAAAGCACGGCCCCGCTTCGGCACCAGCCGGAATGCCAATCCTTCTAGTTGGAGGTATTCATCCAGGCCGATCTTTCCATCCTGTGTGATCGTCATGGCAAAGTATATTGGCCGGCGGAATTCGGAAGACTTCACAATATCAAAGACCAGGACATCCTGCACTCTCAGCAGTTTCACGCCTCTCATCTCCATGGTATTCGGCATGAAGAAGGTAACGGTATCGACGACATCGCTGCCGCTTGAACCCAGGACTGTTGTTGTTCCTTCCGGGCTGAAGATTTTCTTCACATCCTGCGGAACCGGGAACTTGAAGGTCTGCGGCGTGTAAGGAATGGCACCCTGTAATTGAGCGATGTTTGCATCACTGATCGAAATGGGGACTTTTGCTGCTCCGTACGGTTGCTGATGTTTTAGCTGCTTTATATACCAATCCGTATTGAGCAAGCTTAAATTCACAATACGAATGTCCCGCCGAACTCCTTCCACATCCTGCAAATACCAGAGTGGAAAAGTGTCGTTATCGCCATTGGTGAACAGGATGGCATCCTGCTCACAACTCTGGAGCAGGTTGTAGGAGTAATCCCACGCCACAAAATTACCTCTCCGGTCTGCCCTCTCAAAATTTGTTCGAGCCATGTTGACCGGCACAAACAGTAATGCGAGTCCAAGGACAAGATAGGTCGGTATTGATTCCTTGCCTGTACTTCCGAATTTCTCTTTGATCATTTCAATCAATGCGAGTACTCCCATACCGATCCACATGGAAAAGAGAAAGAAGGAACCCACATAGAAGTAGTCGCGTTCTCTGGGCTGCGGTTCTTGCATATTAAAGTAGAATACAAGAATCGCACCGAACAATAAAAATGCGGAGGTTGCGATGAAGGCCATCTTTGGATCTCTTCGCCAATGGTGATAGAGTCCGATGAATCCGAGGATTAACGGAATTGCGAACAGTTGATAAAAGTTCACTCCCGGCTCCCGTTCACTATCCATTCCGACAAAATTCCAGCCGAAATAGCGCAGGTACATTTTATTGAGCTGGTATTGCCAGAAATAGTCAAAATCGCTAGTATACTTGCTGTAATTTCTTTGAATTTCAGGATCATAATCATTGTACCGCCGATTCATAAGCGGAGCTTGTCCATACTGTTCACGATTGAGGTAGGAAACTAGCCTTCCACTCGTGCTGGGATCGTTTTCATTCATTGGCGTTTGTGCATTTGCGCGCATAAAGACCATGATGTAGGTCGAATACCCGAGAACAATAAACAAAAATGACAATAAGGAAACATTCACAACGCGGTGTTTAGTCTTTGCCGATTGGTAGACGCCAATGATCGCTCCGAGAATAATCAAAATTGGTATCCAGATCACAAAGTCGCCGCGAAGTTGTCCTACCTGTCCGTCGAGCATCGATGGGAATTCTTTTACCACCAGCGGGTACACAGCACCAAATATCAGGAGGGCAACGATTCCAAATCGTACAAACGATTGAATTGAAAATTCGTAACGCCGGAAATAGAACAAGAGCATAACAGGAAACAATGCGAGAATCGCCAGAAGATGCACACCGACCGAAAGTCCGGTAAGATAGGCAATGACAAGAAGGTAGACATCACTTCGTTCCCAGTCAGCCCGTTCATACCAGCGTAATGCCAGCCAGAGGATTACACTAACAAAGAGCATGCTCACACCATAGACCTCAGCTTCGACAGCATTGAACCAGAATGTCGGTGTAAACGTTAAGGAAAGCGCTCCAATAGCTGCCGACCCATAGACCGTGAGTTTATCGATGACCGTGGCCGGTTTTTCTCTCCACATGAGAATGAACTTAATCGAGATCAGGTAGAGAAACATAATCGATAATGCACTTGAGAGAGCCGAAATAAAATGCATTCGAACAGCAATATCGGAAACGAAGGGGATCATAGAACTCACACGTGCGATGAGCAGAAACAAGGGCGCTCCCGGCGGATGCGGTACCTGGAGAGAAAATGCCGCGGCACAGAACTCACCAACATCCCAAAATACGACCGTCGGTGAAAGCGTTATCCAATACGTGAGTATGGTAATAGTAAAAACAGAGAGCGCTACAATTCGGTTTAGTTTCTTGTGATCCATTGAGACCTCGTTTAACCTTAACGTTTAGTATTTTTTGTAATTACTCAGTCAGTTCTCCACTGATGACACACCGAGATACACGGACAATGATTTATTCTATATCTTCGGATAAGATTTCATATTACTTCCTTTTCTCAGTGATTATCAGTGTGCCATCAGTGGTTAAAAAATAATGTATTACCTACTCAGCAGAGTAGTTACATTTTTGTCATAATGTATTGCGAAATGCTCGGAACTTCAACAACTTCTTTCCTTTTTCTTAGACGATCGAAGCACAGATTTCATCACAGATCAGATAGCCCTTCGAAGTCAATCGAAACCGATCTGCTTCATAGACCGCAAACCCGTGAGTAACCAATTCCTGTATCTTTTGTTCCTGTTTTATTTTCTTTTCCTCAGCCACCCCTCCGAAGAGAGCCCGATCGACTCCTTCACTCCGAAGTCCCAGAAACAATTTTTCCTCAAGTATCTGATCATCATTCAGGACTTCCTCTCCTCCTACAGGGAGGAGATGTCCCTCTACCTGAGCACAGTACGACTGCAGATCGCTCACATTCCACCATCGACGGCGGCCCCAGAATGAATGCGCCGATGGACCAAGGCCCAAATAGGATGTGTGATTCCAATAATTCAGATTATGGAGACATTGATATCCCTTCAGGGCAAAATTTGAGACTTCATATTGCTGAAAGCCATGAGAGCTCAGATGCTTCATAGTATATTCATACTGTTCTGCATCTTCCGAAGGATCGAGCATCGCAACCTGATTTGCCTGAACCATCCTGAATAATGGGGTCTCGAGCTCAAGGATCAGACTATAGCAGGAGATGTGCTTTGGCTGCAATTCAACCGCCTGATCCAGATTCGCTTTCCACCGATCGAGATTCTGGCCTGGGAGAGAAAAAATTAAATCGAGACTCACGTTTTCAAATCCTGAGTTGTAAGCATCCCGGATGCTCTGCATCGCATCAGATGCTGAGTGAATGCGTGTGAGAAATCGTAGATCGTCATCATGAAACGATTGTACACCGAAGCTGATTCGGTTGAATCCTCCTGCGCGAAGTCTTTGCAGCGCCTCAGAGTTGACAGTCCCCGGATTAGCTTCAAGTGTAATCTCTGCACCTGGAGAAAGAGTAAATCGGGTCCTTATCATGTCGAGAATCCTGATCAATTGGTCAGGCTGAAATAACGAGGGGGTTCCGCCTCCTAAAAAGAGCGTCTGATACTCCGTCGAAAATTTCGGATCACTTGATCGATGCTCAATCTCCATTTCAAGTGCTGAGAGGAATCTTTCAATCAACGCGTGAGAACTATTCCCGAGGCTTACAGTGGAGAGTGAATAGAAATCACAATACACACATTTCTGAGCACAAAAAGGAATATGGATATAGAGGCTTGCCATCACAGGGTCGATTAGTGAATTACCGTACCTATTCTATTCCAACGAATGTTTGAGAACCGATCCCAGATAGAATTGCCGGTGGCAAACGGATCCCACGACCAATAGACCACCAATGCTTCGCCGAGGAGATAATTATCAGGAATGAATCCCCAGAACCGGCTATCCAAGCTATTTCCACGATTATCACCAAGAGCGAAATAATAATCTTGATGAACGAGATACTTTAATGACTGGACACCATCAATCGAAATTCGCCCGTTGTGTTCACTCACCCGATGACCTTCTCGTTCAATAAACGGTTTCCAATGCTTGAAGTTAGATACTGTGAGTTCGATACTGTCTCCCCGTTTCGGGACAATGAGCGGCCCATAGTGTGCGTCGGTGTAATCGGCGCCATCGAGATAAAATGGATACGCTCTTGAGCTATGCCCCTCCCAGGCCGACGGCTTTGCAGTTCTGGGATTTATCAATTCCTTCCCGTTGATAAACACTCTCCCCTTGACCATTTCAATCGTATCACCGGGCAATCCGATACATCGCTTAATATAGTTTACCATCTCTGTATGCCTCTGTGTCGCTTCACCCGGATATTCAAACACTATAACATCTCCCCGCTGCACATTTCGAAACTTTGGAAATGACAGGGAGGGAATTGTCATATTGGTGAGCGGGATGGTACGCGGTGTCCGAATGCCATACACTAACTTATTGACGAGCAGAAAATCACCTACAAGTAACGTATCCTCCATCGAGCCGGAGGGAATCCGAAATGCTTCGACTACAAAGAGCTTCAGAATAAATGCGACGCAAAGTGTAATGAGCAGTGTTTTGAGATACTCTTTAAGCCGTTTGAAGCGTTCTTGCTTCGTCGACGGGGGAGTCTGATGTTCCTGAGGTTGATCAGGCACAGTGACGGAATTCTCTTCGTGTTCCAGCACCTCAATCATCCACACTAATCTATCAATGTCCCAATCCGACCAAGTCGAACTGAAGCCAACTTACCAAATATGTCGTACAACGGCAACGAGGTATCCCACGACCAATACACGATAAGTGGAGTGCCTACGAGATTGTCCTTTGGAATAAATCCCCAATACCTGCTATCCAAGCTGTTGTCTCGATGATCGCCCATGCCGAAGAGATAATCCTGCTGGACGGTATATTCTGTCACGGCCTGATTGTCGATCTCTACGTTGCCATTGTTCAGGCGAATGGAATGCCCTTCTCGTTTAATGAAGGTGTCCCATACCTCAAAGTGTTCTGCCGAGAGTACAACTTTCATCCCCTTAAAGGGAACGACGAGTGGACCGAAGTGGTCTTCATTGAAGGGAGCGCCTTTTGGAAAAATCCGTTCATCACGAAATGTTTCAGGGAGCGGCATGTGGGAATCGAATTTGATGTTGCGGGGAATTGTGAATTGTGTACCATTCACAAACAAGACCCGGTTCACCACCTTGATTGTATCGCCCGGTAATCCCACACAACGTTTGAGATAGAACATAAAATCTTCAGAGGTGATATCATCGCGGTTGCCGGGCCACACAAAGACAATCACATCTTTGCGTTCGACATCTCTGAATTTCGGGACACGGAACCATGGGAGCCGAACATTGGTGAACGGGATATTTCGAGGGGAAGTACCGCCATAAATAAACTTGTTCACAAAAAGAAAGTCACCGGTCATGACCTCATTTTCCATTGAGCCGGTTGGTACAAGAAATGAAGCAATGACAAAGTTATTCAGGACCAGAAACGCCCCCAGCACAATGCCAACCTCTTTAAGCCCTGCAATAATTTTTTCTTTCCAGGTTTGAGGGGAAGTACCTTCCTTCTCTTTCGATTCCTTTTTTTCTTTAGAAGTCTTTTTCTTTTCCACAAGTCCTCACATCTTCAGTGAATAATAGTTCATACAGTTTGCACGGGTCAGCCATCTCGGCATCACGATTTGATTCTGAAATTTCCTGTTACACCGATACCGATCATCCTAAAGTCTACTCTTCCATCGAGAGCACGGCAAGGAACGCTTCCTGAGGAATTTCCACCTTGCCCACCTGTTTCATCCGTTTCTTTCCTTCCTTTTGCCTCTCGATCAGCTTTCTCTTTCGGGTGATATCTCCGCCATAACATTTTGCCAGAACATTTTTTCTCATAGCACTCAGGCTTGTCCGGGCAATCACCTTACTGCCAATTGCAGCTTGAATCGCAACATCGAACATCTGGCGGGGAATAAGTTCTTTCAATTTCGAGCACATTTTCCTTCCCCATTCGTACGATTTCAAACGATGAACAATTGTCGACAGAGCGTCTACCGGCTCACCATTCAAAAGGATATCGAGTTTGACAAGGTCCGATTCCCGATAATCCAGGAGGTCATAATCGAATGAAGCATAACCCCTCGAAATCGATTTTAGCTTATCGTAGAAATCGAATATAATTTCTGCCAGTGGCAGTTCGTAATGAATATCTGCCCGTTCCGGCGTGATGTAGGTGGTGTTGCGGTGGACTCCTCGCCGTTCCATACAGAGTTTCATGATTGAGCCGATGTATTCTGTTGGTGCAATGATTTGTGCACGGATATAGGGTTCTTCAACTTTCTCAATTTTAACCGCAACAGGCATGAAGGCAGGGTTATCGACCACCATCATTTCCTTGTCCGTCTTCCACACTCGATACTCTACATTCGGAACTGTGTTGATCAATGCCTGATTGTATTCGCGTTCCAAACGCTCACGAATAATTTCCATGTGCAATAATCCAAGAAATCCACAACGGAATCCAAAACCGAGTGCCACAGAACTTTCCGGCTCAAAAATGAGTGAGGCATCGTTCAATTTCAACCGTTCAAGAGCATCGCGAAGTTCACCAAAATCGTCGCTGTCCGATGGGTACATCCCGCTGAAGACCATCGGCTTCACTTCCTTATAACCCGGAAGCGGCGCATGTGCGGGATTAGTGACCGACATAATAGTGTCGCCAACCTTGGTGTCGTGAACATCCCTCACATTTGCGATAACATAGCCCACATCTCCGGCTGAAAGTTCTCCTATTCGCTTCCGCTGCATTTCCAGTATTCCGATATCTTCAGCCTGAAATTCTTTTCCATTCGAAAAGAAACGGATCTTGTCTTTTTCCCGTATGACTCCATCGAACACTCTAACATAGGCTACTGCACCCCGGTACTCATCGAAGATTGAATCGAAAATAAGCGCCCGCAGTGGAGCACCGGGATCACCTTTCGGTGCCGGAATGCGATGAACGATGGCTTCCAATATCTCATCAGTCCCAAGCCCAGCCTTTGCACTTCCATAGAGTATTTCTTCTTCTTTGCATCCAACAAGATCGGTTACCTGACGTTTTACGGTGTCGATCATTGTATTTGCACTGGGCAAATCGATTTTATTGATAAACGGAATAATCTCCAGACCAGCATCGATCGCAAGATAGAGATTGGAGATTGTCTGAGCTTCCACGCCCTGTGTGGCATCGACCACCAGAATCGCACCTTCACAGGCAGCTAGAGAGCGAGAGACTTCATAGGTGAAGTCGACATGCCCTGGGGTGTCAATCAAATTGAGAGTGTATTCTTCGCCACCTTTCGAATGATAATTCATCTGGATTGCATGCAGCTTGATAGTGATACCACGCTCCTGCTCTAATTCCATATCATCCAACACTTGCTTCGTCATATCTCTTGCAGCGATCGTCCCTGTTCTCTCGAGAAGACGGTCAGCTAGTGTTGACTTGCCATGATCAATGTGGGCTACTATGCAGAAATTGCGAATATTCTTCATTGAATCAGCAGCAACCAGCTTTCTTATCCATTCTGACGTTTTCGAAGGTTCAATGGTTCCGTTCTTTTCATGGAAACGCGATAGATCTATTCCCATGAAAAAAACAAAGAGTAAAGAGTGGTAAGTGCAACAATTGATCACCCTTTACCCCTTCAACCAGTAAAAATATAGCTCAAAATGCGAAGAAGAGCAAGAAATGAAAGCAGTGATTTCGCGACCCCCGGAAGATGATCGAACACCTTTCAGAAGTACAAGATGGAAGATTTTAACCTGGTTGAATCAATCCGAAGTTATCCTTACCTATTATCAGTACAATTGTGTCGGGGAAGTCCTGGATATCTACCGAACGGAGAAACTTTCCTAGAGATAAACAGTATTCATTGAGCAAGCATTGGAGGAAATCTTTTCTAAAAAGAATTAGCGGAGCGGCAATCGCAGTTTTAGCGCAACCGTACCACCGAGATCGGATGAGACATCGAAGTTATAAAGACTCGCACCAACATAGGCATCGACGAGATTCAAAATGTAAGTAAGGGCAAGGTAGAGGGAAAAACGATCTCGTTCATCATGATAGAAATCACGCTCAAAAAGATATTGTGGATTTCCTCGCTCATCCTTTTGGATTGACTCTGAATACTTCACCTTTGCAGATTGGTAGAGATCCTGGGCTCTTATAATCTGTGAGATGAAGTATCCGCCGAATCCGATAATGATCGGCACTTTCCAATATCGCTCCGTGTAAATCTGCCCGGCACCCGGTAAAATCGCTGAGAGTAAGAGCGCCTTTGTGCCCGATTTGTATGCAATGGCAACTCCTCCTGAGTCGATTTTTGTTGTATCGTAAACCGATATGGAGTACCGATTATCCTGAAGAGAGTAGGATGAAGGAGAAAGAAGAGAATTTTTATATTGGGCTGTGGATTGCACGGTGATAATACCGATAAGCAACAAGGCTGATGCGCAGCACTGAAAACATTTGCTCCATCGGCGAACCGAGCCATCCATGAGAGAGTTGTCAAACCACACACTCATCGAAACACCTTTCCCGGGGACTGGGATCATCATCGTGCTATTGTTCGAGAAGAGCTATAACCTCAATCTCAACCTTCGCATCTTTGGGCAAACGTGCAACCTCAATCGTGCTGCGTGCTGGCGCGGGTAAAGAAAAGTATTCAGCGTATACCTTATTCATCTCGCCAAATTCATTCATATCCTTGATGAAGACGGTCGTTTTAAATACCGATTTCATTGAACTCCCGGCGCTCTTCAAGAGTGCATCAATACTTCGCAATGTCTGATGCGTCTGTGTTCGGATGTCGCCATCGATAAATTGATTAGTAGCCGGATCGATCGAGATCTGTCCGGCTGTGTAAACAAATTTACCATCAACGACAACTGCGGCAGAGTATGGACCTATTGGTTTAGGGGCTTGCTCAGAGGTAATGGATTGAAAAGGCATTTCTTCTTCCAGAATTAATGATTGAGAGATATAAACTGTGAAGCACCATTGCGGCGTCAGTAAAATCTCGCATTTCTTTGAATGTAATTTTGACCCGCTGTCTCAAAAGGTATGAGCTATCATCGGGTGATGTGTTACTGCAATTTCTGCAGTTCAGCAAAGAGGTCGAGCAGTCGATCAAGATCGTCAAGGGAATAATATTCGATGACAATTTCGCCTCTGCCTTCACTCTTGGAGCGTACCGAGACCTTGGTTCCCAAAGCTCGCCGGAGCTGTTCCTCAACAGTTTGAATACTCGAGGCTGGGACTGTTGAACCGCCTGATTTGGACGACCTGGGGGAAGATGTTTTTCCTCCGGCCTTCACCATCTGTTCTACTTTTCTGACAGAATATCCCGCATCGACGATTTTACGATACAGTTTTAATTGTGTTTGCTCCGATGGCATCGTGATGAGAGCGCGTGCATGTCCCATCGAAATCAGATTCTTCTTGATCCCAAGTTGAATTTCGTGCGGGAGCTTGAGCAGGCGGATGAAATTTGTGACGGTTGTTCGATCTTTACCAACCTTATCGGCAATTTCTTCCTGTGTCAGGTTACATTCGTCGACAAGGCGCTTGTATCCATGCGCAATTTCTATTGGATTCAGAGTTTCGCGCTGGATATTCTCAATGAGAGCCAGCTCGAGCATCTCTTCATCTGTTTCAACTGAAATGATATAAGCGGGGATATGAATTAAGCCGGCGCTTTGGGCTGCCCGCAATCGCCGTTCACCGGTCACGAGTTGATAACCATCTCCAATCCGTCGGATTGTGATCGGTTGAATGACGCCCTTCTCGATAATCGATTTTGTTAAATCCTGTAACGCCTCCGCATCAAATTCAGTGCGGGGCTGGAAGGGATTCGGCTGGATACTCTCCAACTCTACTCGTGCGATGACGCCGGTTCCCCCGATATCCATGCTAAGTTCATCACCACGAATGCTCACTTCTTTCGAAGGAGTTTTTGGAATGAGAGCGCTGAGACCTCGTCCTAGTACGGACTTTTTTTGGATAGACATTATCGGCCTGCCGTTGATTGGTCGCGTGAAATCGTTTCAAGCGATAACATATCATTGCTCGCTAAAACTTCCTTTGCCAACTCCATGTAATTTCTTGTTCCTGAACAGATTGCATCGTAGAGAAGGATCGGTTTGCCAAAACTCGGCGCTTCGCTCAGGCGAATATTCCGGGAAACCATTGTGGCGAAGACTTTATTCCCGAAATAACGTCGTACTTCCTCGACAATCTGGTTGGAAAGCCTCAACCGGGAGTCGAACATCGTTAACAGCACCCCTTCGATCTCGAGATTATGATTTAAATTTTTCTTGACCATACTGATTGTATTGAAGAGCTGACCCAATCCTTCAAGCGCAAAATATTCGCACTGGACAGGAATAAGGACAGAATCGGCTGCTGTGAGGGCATTCAGTGTTAACAATCCGAGCGAGGGAGGACAGTCGACAATAACAAAATCGTACTCAGGCCGAATTTCATTCATCGCAACGGAAAGCCGGTGCTCGCGGTTTGCCAGTTCGACCAGTTCGATCTCCGCTCCTACCAGATTGATGTGGGAAGGAATGCAGGAGAGGAATGGCATTTGTGTCTCCACTACCGTCGAGCGGACATTGAAGCTGTTGACGATAACTTCATAGATGGTTCTGCCTTTGACAGCAACGACACCGATTCCACTGGTGGTATTTGCCTGTGGGTCAATATCAACGAGAAGTGTTCGTTTTTCCGCCACAGCAAGAGATGCCGCTAAGTTAATTGCAGTAGTGGTTTTCCCCACACCACCCTTTTGATTTGCGATAACGATTATTTTAGCCACTGCAGGAATGGATCTCTTTTCTCATGGACTGTCTGTTGAATTTTCGATGAAAATATACCCATTTTTCCAGCGCGATGCAACCCAGCGGGAAAATCGATTAACGAGATCAAGAGAGTATATCGGATTCGTAAATGGAATAACCGCGAAGGAATTCTTCAATACCGAGACGTTTCCTTCCCTCCTGCTGCACTTCCAAGATGGAAATTAATCCATCCATTGTTCGAACAAGGAGGAGGTTTTTCTGCACATCAACCACTGTTCCGGGCGGATAAATCATTTGCGGAGAACCGGCGGAATCGACTAGTTGCGTGCGATAAATCCTGAGCACTTTCTGCTTATGGATCGTCCAGGCACAGGGATGTGGGGATAGTCCCCGAACAACATTGTGGATATGGCGTGAAGTAGAGTGCCACGGAATCCTACAGTCCTCCCGGAAAATCTTCGGTGCGGATGAGGCACCGCTCTCATCTTGTGCTCTCGGCTGCACGTTATCGTGTTCGATCATTTCAAGGGTCCGGTAAATAACCTCGGCACCAAGCAGCGATAGTCGGTCATGTATGTCGCCCGCTGTCTCATCGGCACCAATCTGGATTTTTCTCTGGAGAATGATCGACCCAGTATCCACCTTCTCTTTCAGAAAAAAGGTGGTTACTCCCGTCTCTACCTCGCCATTGATAATAGCCCAGTTTATCGGCGCTGCACCACGATACTTCGGAAGAAGCGATGCGTGTAAATTGAATGATCCTTTCGAAGGGATCGAATAGACCTCCTTCGGAAGAATGCGGAATGCAGCAACAATAAACAGATCTGCGTGAAGATTCTGGAGTTCCAGAATAAATTCTGGATCATTGAGGCGTACTGGCTGCAGGAGCAAGAGATGATGTTGAAGGGCAAACGATTTAACCGGACTCGCGGCTAGCTGTTGTCCGCGACCTTGAGGTTTATCAGGAACAGTGACAACAGCAACGACCTCTCGGTGATGATCGAGAAGAATCTGCAGGGTCGGAAGGGCAAACTCCGGCGTGCCCATAAACACAATGCGCATGGTGAAGAGTTATACCTCCACAGCACTCACAATGGGATATGCTGTTTCAACTTCTCCATTTTGGATTTGTTTGAGTTCTGAGCGGAGCAGAACCCGTTTCGTTCGGCTTATGTGATCGATGAAGAGGACGCCATCGAGGTGATCCATTTCATGAAGAATTACCCGAGCGAGCAATCCGCTGACGTTTATTTCGTGTTGTTGAAAATTCACATCACGATAAAGCAACCTGATGATTTCAGGGCGGGTCACTTCAGCCCGAATGTCCGGGATACTCAAGCAACCCTCTTCCATCGTCCATTCCCCTTCTGCCGATTGTATCTCAGGATTGATCAGTACTAATGTCTTCTGTTCCTTGGGTGCGGGCGGAGGTGATTCTTCCTCTGTCTCCTCCTCTGCACGTTCAGCTGCACCCTGATCGATAACAATGACACGCTTCAGTTCACCGACCTGCGGTGCAGCCAAGCCTATGCCATTTGCCTTACGCATCGTTTCGGTCATGTCAAAAGCAAGTTTAATGATGGAATTATCGAGTGATTGTACCGGTTTCGCTTTTTTCCGGAGAATGCCGGTTCCAAGAAGATAAATAGGCAATATTGACATACTCACTGCAGAAATCCACTAAAGAATGAAAAAAGGATGATAGAACCATTTATAGGTGTAACGAGATTTTTTCGATCTCCGTTCCCACCTTCCGACGTCAAAATATACCGACCATTCCATTCGGAATCAATCTATTCAATAATTCGCCGGGAACCTTCGTATCGCTGCTTGTAATAATAGCTTTGAAGGGAAGAAATGGTGACACCCAGGGAAACGCTTGCGTGAGCAAAGAGATCATCGCCCAAATAGATCCCTACGTGCGATGCGGAGGAACCGGTTGTATTGAAGAATACCAGATCGCCAAATTTGAGGTCGGTGTATTCCACAGGCTCACCGATATTATATTGTCCACTACTTAACCGTGGCAGTTGCTTGTTGATCGCATTCTTGAAAATCACCATCGTATAAGCAGAACAATCGATGCCATTGAGATCTTCACCGCCTAATTGGTACGGTGTACCCATATACTTGGAGATCTCACGCATCATTTTACTTTGATCGAGATTCGACAACGCACTATTTTTTTCGTTACGAAAATTTCGCTCACCCAGGTTTACAGCTTCAGTTTTTTCTCCTTCGCTCTCTCCTGTTCGTTGCTTTTGTTCTGGTTTTTCCAGCTCTTTAGGAGAAGACGTTGCAGGTGTTGTCTGGGTGGCATGATCTCGTGTAAATCGAGGAACAACCGGGAGACATCCGGTCTCAAAGAGGGAAAGAGCGATAAGCCAGACCGAGACAAAGTTCCGTAACGATTTTGCGGGGTAAGCTTTTTCTGAACAAAAGCCCCGACACAGGCCGAGGCTTTTTTCTGATTTCTGTTTGTGGTACATATTATCCTAAGTATGCACGTAGCGCTTTGCTTCGTGATGCATGTCGTAATCGTCGAATGGCTTTCTCTTTGATCTGGCGTACCCGTTCTCGGGTTAAGTTGAATTTTTCGCCGATCTCTTCAAGGGTGAGTGAATGTTCCTGATCAAGACCGAAATAAAGGCGAATGACCTGAGCTTCACGCTCGCTGAGTGTATTGAGTGCACGCCGGACTTCAATCTTTAGTGACTCTTCCATTAATTGATTGTCAGGAGCAGGTTGCCGGTGATCCTGAATCACATCGAGCAATCGATTATCCTCACCCTGAGCAAAGGGTGCATCCATCGAAAGATGCCGTCCTGAGATTTTTAACGTATCCGAAACCTCAAAGAGCGACATATCGAGCTCTTCTGCAAGCTCGCTCGCACTCGGTTCACGTTCAAATTCCTGCTCGAGCGTACTGAAGGCTTTTCCGATCTTGTTCAGTGCACCGACGCGATTCAGGGGAAGTCGGACAATACGCGATTGTTCCGCCAACGCCTGCAATATAGATTGCCGAATCCACCAGACAGCGTAAGAAATAAATTTAAAACCCCGGGTTTCATCGAACCGTTTAGCCGCCTTAATCAATCCGAGGTTGCCTTCATTAATGAGATCGCCTAGCGACAATCCCTGATTCTGGTATTGCTTTGCAACGCTGACGACAAATCGGAGATTCGCTTTCGTCAGCTTTTCCAGCGCCTTCTGATCGCCTTTCTTGATTCTGCGGGCTAATTCAATTTCTTCCTGAGGAATCAGTAAATCAACCTTCCCGATCTCTTGCAGATATTTATCTAACGATTGACTCTCACGATTTGTATATTGTTTGCTTATTTTCACCATTCACACTCTACACTAGTTAAACTTTCGTCTACTCGTACTTAACGTATTCTCGTCTGGAGAAGTTCTTCATTCTTGATAAATTCCCTCCCGTGTATGAAAAGGAAGATCTCGATATTTACATTAGACTATCAGATTCAGGAAACTGTTCCCTGCAATTCTGTCCCCCATCTTGAGTTGAAAATATTCCGCAACAGTTTTTCCCGAGTCGGCAAAACTTGAGCGAATGCCGAGATTCACATTAGAACGGCCTGTTTTGCAATAACTGAGAACCGGAACGTACTCACGAGTATGGTCAGTACTCGAATCGGTTGGATCATTACCATGATCTGCGGTAATAATCAGCAGGTCAGTTTCCCCTAATTCATCGATGATACCTGGAAGAGCTCTATCAAACTCTTGCAGGGCTCCGGCTAATCCTTTAGGGTCCTGCCGATGGCCGTAGTGAGTATCAAAATCCACCAAATTTGCCATAATAAAACCTTCAGAAATCCGACGAAGGGCTTCATGAATGGCTGCGATCCCCTCATTATTGGATTTCGTGTGTATTGTCTCCCGTAGTCCCCTACCACAGAAAAGATCATCAATTTTTCCAATTCCTATCGTCGGAATTTCCTGCTCGAAGAGCAGATCGATCACAGTCTCTGATGGTGGAGGTAAGGCGTAATCTCTTCTATTGGACGTTCTGATGTAGTTGTCGCTTGTACCGATGAACGGACGGGCGATAACTCTCCCAACTTCATATTCAACAACCAGAACCTCATGCCTTGTCATACGGCAGATCTCATAAAGAGATTCCAATGGGATAATATGCTCATGGGCAGCAATCTGGAAAACCGAATCTCCCGATGTATACACAATGGGAAATCCCGTTCTAACGTGCTCATCACCAAGTTCTTTGATGATTTCAGTTCCGGACGCAGCTCTATTGCCGAGATACCCTGAGCATTTGGTTACCGCGAGAAAACGATTTATCAAGTCTGCAGGAAAACCCTTTGGAAACAATGGGAATGGATTTTTAGAAATAATCCCTGCAAGTTCCCAATGACCGGTGGTGCTATCTTTGCCGGCAGATAATTCTGCCATCGTTCCAAAGGCCCCTTTCGCATTGAAGACCGGCGGGGTATCGATGATCTCCGTGAGATTTCCAATTCCCAAGCTCCCGAGATTGGGAAGATGCAGCCCATCAAGGACTGAAGCAGTTTTTCCTAAGGTGTTTGTTCCCTGATCACCGTACGCTTCAGCATCGGGAAGTGCACCAACGCCGATACCATCAAGTATGATGAAGAGTAATTTGCCTGAGGTCAACGTATCCTCTTTTGTTACTGTTCCAAAGAACGAACCCTAGATCCAATCTCACTGATACATTGAAGAGGCAATTCTCTCTGTTGAAGGAATGGGAGAATCACGCCCTCCTATCCATAGATTTGCTTCTCATTGCACTTGCAAATCTGGATTCGTTGCCGATTGAAGCGATAGGATCCGTGTGCCGATCGTACTGATTCCACAAAAAGTGTCGGGACTCGGATAGATCCACATTTCGGGCACTTGGTACCGCGTTCTGCTAATGCCTTTTTTGCTTTTTCAGCAAAATCAGTTTTTTTTGCCATTTACTCCTCCAATAATCCTATTCAATTGTTAATCTTTGCTATTCAATAATACCGAACAACATTGCCACCGGCTTCGATTGCTTTTCGAAGAACAAGGCTGGCGTTTTCAAGCAACTCGATATCCGATGAATTCGAAGCGGCGCCGCAAATGCCAATGCTCACCGTTACCGAGAAACTTCGAAGTTCAATATTAATAACATTGCTGGCAATATTCTTTCTGAGTTTTTCTGCCCAGATCTGTGCATCTTTCGCAGTTGTATTAATCAGCATTACACCGAATCGATTGTAATCGAACCGCCCCACGAGATCATACTGTCGGATTGAGGCACTAATCATCCGACCAACATTTTGCAAGACAAATTCGAAGCCATCTTTGCCGTATCGATTGAGATGTTCATTGATGGAATCCACGGCAATCATGACCATCGAAAGATCCTGGTTATAGTCAGCAGCGCGGACGACCTCTTCTTGAACGCGAGTCATAAAATATTTACGGGCTGCGACTCCTGTCGTCTCATCCATCAATACATAGTTGTTCACCATATCGGTAAGATTAAATATTTCGAGAGCATAGGAAGCGGTCTCGACCAGCTTTTGCAGCAGTTTAACATCTGCCTCAGAATATGTTTTCGTATCTTTGCTTTCAACAACGAGTGCTCCATAACAGCGGCTGACGGAAGCGATAGGCAGAATCGCCAATGATCCATCGGACTCTATCCGTTCTGCCCGGTAATATCGAGGCAAAGTCAGCGCACTTGCCTGATCAATAATTTTGGGTACCCCCGATTGAATAACGCTGCCAACAGAACTATTCACGGGGTCAATCTCCTGGGAGAGAGGAACGTAGGGATCATTCATCCGGTTCATCACGCATTGAATAATCCAGGCTTTCCTGTTCTCATCATAGAGTACCACTGTAATATAATCCCAGGTAACAAGGCGTGACACCTCCTCTGCCAGCGTCCGCACGACATTGTGAAGAGTAAAATCGAGGTGCATCTGCTCGCGAACGCGTGTAATTGAACGCAGCAACTCAGAATCAAGGAGTAAATCATACTTATCCGTATAGCTTCTGATCAACGCCGAGATGAGCTTTGCGATCTTTCCTAACGAGGATAGTGTTTCGGGACCATAGGCATCTTCATCAATGCAATCAATCGATAAAACTGCTACCGGTTCCAGAGGTGTCGAAGTGCCTTTCACGTAGAAAATCGGTATTGCCACAAAGGTCATTACCGGTTCTACACCATCGTAGTAGCCGAGAATATCTCCCTGCCCGCTCGTATTAAGGCTTGTAATGAGCTTTGGTCTACCGGCAAGCGCTACCTGGCTGATCATATCAGAACCTAGTTCGCGCCTTCGATGGGTCATGAATCGTTCGCTATCCGACACAAAGCTTTCGAGGACAATTTGGTTCTTTTCGCGATTGACCCAGAAGAATGCAACTGTATGGGCGAAATGTACCTCCTTGATAACCAGAAGTACCTTCTTCAGAAGGAATCCAAATTCTGATTTGGGCCCGCCTTCTCGGACATACACCTCCTCATTAATATCAAAGAAGTCGGAAAGATTGAATTCATATTCTTTGATCGATGGAGACACAGTATTTTCTTTCTCTGTAGATTCGGATTTATGATTTTGGACACCATCAACAACTTCAACTTTATATTCGCTGTTTTGTTGAAAATCGTCGAAGATGAGTTTCTTCATTCCCTGGTTTTGTTCCCCTGTCGTTCTTTGAGATGTATCTTCTTCTTGCTCACTCACTACTCGTGGTTTTACTATCCACAGAAAAACGATATAGGCTAAACAGACTAAGCTTGCAATAAATAGCAGCAATCGTGGAAGGGCCGGAGTAATGAGCAAACCCGCAATAAACAAAATGACACCCGTCAACGCAATCGATTCTCGTTTTCGGAGAAATCTCTGAATCCAAGAATAGGTTGTGCTAAGCATTCGGGCGTCAGTCTTGGGTGTTTTTATATATATTCTGCCCTTAAGTTGATGAAAATTTAGCTAGATATCGAAAAAAAGTCAAGGTTTATTTGAAGAAACCACTTGAAGTTCCCCATCATCCATAGCATCCAATATTTTCACTTCGCTCGCAACCATCGGGGCCAGTGAAAAGTTATTTCTTGCGATGGAGGTTTTTTTTTCATACTTTTTCATCAAAGTACATTGTTGAACAAAGACTTGTTGCCGATCTATGAAAGCAGTGATCATGGCGGGAGGTTTTGGGACTCGTTTGCGCCCATTAACCTGTAACGTCCCAAAACCGATGGTTCCAATGCTGAATCGGCCGATGATGGAACATATCATCAGGCTTGTCAGAGAGAATGGTATCTCTGATATGCTTTCAACACTTTACCATCAACCTGAAGCTATTACGAGCTACTTTGGGAATGGAAAAGCCTTCCAGATTAATATGCAGTATATGAAGGCCGAAGCCGACTATGGCACTGCAGGCAGTGTTCGAAATGCAAAAGATTTTTTGGATCAACGGTTTATTGTTATCAGCGGCGATGTCTTTACGGATTTCGATCTCTCAGCAGCAATCCGATATCATGAAGAGAAAAAAGCCAAGGCAACCATCGTCCTGACACACGCGGCAAACCCCCTCCAATTCGGTGTCGTGCTCACTGCAGACGATGGGAAGATCACAAGATTTTTAGAAAAACCTTCCTGGGGCGAAGTTTTTAGTGATACTATTAACACCGGTATTTATATCCTTGAACCTGAGGTTTTGGATCTCATCCCCTACCGTGAGGAATTCGATTTCAGTAAAAACCTCTTCCCTATAATGCTCGAACAGAACCTCGGATTGTATGGCTACATCGCTGAAGGATACTGGCGGGACATTGGAAATTTAAACGAATATCAAGACGCTCATCTTGATGCATTGCGAGGATCAGTCCGCGTGCCGCTGACCGGAAAACGCTATGGTGATGCCTATATCGATGAGGGGAGTACGGTTGAGACTGATGTGAAAAATCTTTCCGGTACGGTTGTCATCGGGAAGAACACCCGCATTCACCCCGATGTCATAATATCGAATTCCGTTATCGGCGATAATTGTGAAATAAAAACTGGAAGTATTATCCGCAATTCTGTGATCTGGAGCGGAACCCGAGTATTTCAGAAGGCGGAAATCTCGACCGACGTTATCGGATCGCTCTGTACGATTGGTGAAGAGGCAATCATCGCTGAGAATGTCTTTATCGGCGACCAGTGCATTGTCGGTCGCAAGAGCAGGTTGATGGCCAACATCAAATTGTGGCCGGAAAAGAATGTTGAAGATGGCGCAATTGTCACACGCAGTCTGGTGTGGGAAGATCGTTGGCTTAAGGAGTTATTCACCGAGGCCCGCGTGAGCGGATTATCCAACATCGAGATGAATCCTGAATTTGGCGCCAAACTGGGGGCGGCCTTTGGTGCATTTGTAGGAGCTGGATCTACGATCGTCACGAGTCGTGACTCAGACAATGTCTCCAGAATGGTAAATCGTGCTTTCATGTGCGGTCTTATGTCCGCAGGCATCAATTGTGTTGATTTGCGCGCGAGCTCTATACCGATTGTCCGCCATGAATTAAAAGGCGGCAAAGAGCGTGGTGGAATTCACGTCAGGAAATCGCCCTATGATCGGAATATTACCGATATCATCTTCTTAGATGCTGATGGTAAGGACCTGCCATCGAATAAGGCAAAATCTGTTGAACGGCTTTTCTTTGGCGAAGACTTCATCCGAGCCAACCACGATGCCGTGGGATCCATCAGATTCTCAGAGCGATCAACAGAGAGTTACCTTGAACGCGCCTACGCAACCTTGAACATTCAGGCTATTCGATCAGCCTCGCTAAAACTTGTGATCGATTACTCCAATGGCATCGCTTCAACCATTTTCCCCAATATCCTTGGGGATATGAACGTCCAGGTGATTGCTCTGAATGCCTATCTCGACAGACAGAAGCTCACCCGGACAAATGATGAGATTCAACATTCATTAAAAGGACTTGGTCACGTTGTGACTTCCCTTAAATACGATATGGGTTGCATGCTGGACCCAGGAGCGGAGAAGTTATTTGTGGTCGATGAGGAAGGCAAGTGGATAGACAACGACAGAATGTTGACACTCATGACCAAGCTTGTCGTGCTCGCACACCCCGATACGAAACAAATTGCTGTACCAATTTCTGCAACCGGCGAAATCGATCTTCTCGCCACAGCGATGGGTTTTTCGGTCGTGAGAACCAAGGATAGCCATCTTTCTCTCATGCAAGCAGCGTCGGATAAAAATACAAAGTTTGTCGGAGGCACCAGGGGTGGATTTATTTTTAACGATTTCCTTTTTGCTTCGGATGCGATGTACTCCGTCGGGAAACTTCTCGAGTGCATGGCACTCACAAAACGCCATCTCGCCGACCTCGATAAGGAGACTCCAAAGCTGCATCTGGCAAAGCGCGATCTCGATTGTGCGTGGAATAACAAGGGTCGCGTGATGCGCTATATCATGAAGGATACCGAACATCTGAAACGTGAACTAATCGATGGTGTAAAAATATTTCCCAAAGAAAATAACCGTAAGACATCTGTACTTTTATATCCTGATCGGACACGCCCTGTCTTCCATGTCTTTGCCGAATCTGAAGACCTGACAACGGCCCAACAATTGGCAATTGAATATGATGCAAAAATCAGCCATTGGATTAACAGTGACTAACAATTCACGTTGCCATGGACTGTTTGGAGTCTCTGCATGAAAATTAGCGATATCCTCAATGAACAGGTGATTAGAATTAATCTTCCCGGATCAACGAAAACCGAGGTCATTAACGCGATGATCGATCTCGCTGCGCAGCAGGAGAAGGTTCTCGACAAAGAGAAACTTCGCACTGCAATTTTTGAGCGTGAGAAAATCATGTCCACCGGAGTTGGGAGCGGTTTTGCCATCCCCCATGGAAAAACGGATGCCGTAAGCGATATCACAGCATCGCTCGGGATTACTGAACAACCGATCGACTACCAGGCACTCGATGACCAGCCGGTGCGGATCCTATTTCTCCTGGTGGGCCGGGACAATATGGTCGGTCCACATATCAAACTGCTAAGCCGAATTTCACGATTGATGAACAAAGAAGAGTTCCGCAGCCGACTACTCGAAGCAACAAGCGTTACGGAGATCATGGAAATCTTCAAGCAAGAAGAGGATGCTCAGTTTGAGTCTTAACTCTCATTCACACCTGATTCACCGTCTTCATTCTCGAATTCTTGCATCGATCAACACACACAAAGGCTTCCACCGTGAGGTATAAATCTATAAGAGGGACAAAGGATATTCTCCCGGGTGAAATAGAGCTCTGGCAATTTATTGAACAGACCATCCGATCGGTCATGGCCGATTTTAATTATCGGGAGATTCGGACTCCGATCTTTGAAGAGACCGGCCTCTTTGCACGCAGTATTGGTGAGTTGACCGACATTGTGAGTAAAGAGATGTACTCTTTCCTGGATCGGAGCCAGGATAGCCTAACACTCCGTCCGGAAGGCACTGCCGCTGTTCTACGGGCTTATCTCCAGAATAATCTTGGCGAACAGCTACCGTTGACTAAAGTGTATTACATCGGGCCTATGTTTCGCCAGGAACGCCCCCAGGCGGGCAGACTGCGTCAGTTCCATCAATTCGGTGCGGAAGGATTGGGTTCCTCTTCTCCGATGCTCGATGCGGAAATGATGATTATTCCACTGACTGTCTATCGGAAGCTGGGCTTGAAAAATTTTTCATTGAAGATTAATTCGGTTGGATGCGAGCAATGCCGTCCACCGTACAAAGAAATGCTCATTGCTGAACTCCAGAAAATTCAGCACAGACTTACACCAGAAAGTCAAGAGCGCATCCTCAATAATCCCCTCCGCGTACTCGATTCCAAAGATGAAGGCGATCAGGAATTCACGCGCACTGTACCGCTGATGTACGACCATCTCTGTCAGAATTGTCGCACACATTTTGAAGAACTCCAAACCCTATTTCACCAAGGCTCTATCCCATTCACTGTTGACGGCAGACTCGTCCGCGGACTTGATTACTATACCAAGACAGCCTTTGAGATTACCAGCACGGACCTTGGATCGCAAGATGCACTCGCCGGCGGCGGACGTTATGATTTATTGATGGAGGAACTTGGCGGCAAACCAACACCCGGAGTCGGGTTCGCAGCAGGCATGGAACGACTCGTTATGGTTCTCCAGAAAGCATGCCTCACTACTGTTGGAGGAACAACACCCGATCTCTACATTGCAGCAGCTGACGACAAAACACGGCAATGGGCATTTGTTAAAACTTGCGAACTTCGACCAAAGGGATTTTCAATTGAGATCGATTACCTCTCCCGAAGCCTCAAAGCGCAGATGCGCGAAGCCAATCGGCAGCAGGTACACTACGTTGTTGTCGTCGGTGAGACTGAGCTTCAAAGCGGCATGGCAAAATTAAAGAACATGTCAACCGGGGAAGAAATTCCGATTGCCTTAAACAGCATCGATACGGTTCTTTCCAAACGATGAAAACCAAGAAAAAAATTCGGATTCGACCAGAGTATATACTTAATATTTTTCCTTACACCATCGAGTGGAAAAATAAGCAAACCACTCTTTTTGTTATGCAGACGTTGAGTGAGTTTACCAATTTCAATTACCAGATCCTCATCGATTCTCAATTGAAGGAGAGGCTGATCAGCATAAAAATTCTTGGCTTGCGGACCACAGCATTGCTGATGCCGGGCGTTGGAGCGGCGAGAGGATATTTCGATTTTCCGAATTTGAAAGGGAAGTACAGCGTGAAAATTGAAAAGCTGGATGGAGAAGTAAATGAATACACTCTCCATATTAAGCCAGACCGTATCACATTGAGCGAACCTCCACCTTCAGCCTTTATTCATCTCTCATCAGCAGCATTAACACTGATCGATGCGGATCATTATCTTAAAGTAAGTTAAAGAAGAACATGTATCCAAAACTTTTTCAAATTGGACCATTCACCATTTACGGCTACGGACTGATGCTGGCAACAGGATTCATCGTTGGCAGTTACATCCTTGCAAAAGAATTGCATCGGCGCGGTTTCAAGGCAGAAATCGCAAACACCCTTACTCTTATTTGTCTCATCGCCGGAATTGTCGGCTCAAAAATGCTCTTTCTGTTAGAAAACTGGTCTGCCTTCATTGCATCTCCCTTATCAATGGCATTCAATCCTGCAGGCCTGACGTATTTTGGCGGATTTGTCCTCGCTACAGCAACCATTTATGTGTACAGTAAACGACAGCAGTTAGGATTCCTTCTCCTTGGAGACGCAATAGCACCCAGCCTCATCCTTGCCTATGGAATCGGGAGGCTTGGCTGCCATCTGGCCGGAGATGGTGATTATGGATTCCCAACAACGCTGCCATGGGGTACGGACTATTCCAGAGGAACAGTACCTCCTTCTTATGCATTTCGTTCGTTCCCGGAGATTGCCAATCAATACCCCGGAGGAATCGTACCAAATTCAACGCCGCTTCATCCGACTCCGGTATACGAATTCCTCATTGCTCTCCTCATTTTCGTTCTTTTGTGGAGATTAAGGAAATCCTTCCGCCCTGACGGAAAGCTTTTTATGCTTTATCTTGTTTTCGCCGGACTTGAACGCTTCGCTATTGAATTTATGCGACTGAATGAACGGACAGCCCTTGGCTTCACCGAAGCGCAGTTGATTTCTTTCGGAATGACGATCATCGGCGTATTCGGCTGGATTCTCCTTTCACGGAAGAATACTACACTGAGTGGATAATGCATCGACTTGAGCTTTATGTTATTGAGGACAATCCAGAAAATAGTGAGGTAAGGAACCTGCTTCATTCACTTATCACTAATTTCTTTTTTGAGTATCGCGAGATCACCCTGACCAGCGACCACCCCCTCTTTGAGCGCTTCAGAGGAAAAACTCCATTGATCATTGTCGATGGAAAACATCAACTCAGTAGCCCTATTACGCGTGAAGTCATTATTCAGCACCTCCTTTCCCCTGAGCCGATTCAGAAGCGATATCTCTTTGGAAGAATATTCGAGGTGATCGGATTCTGTATCATCGTCATTAGCTTCATCTTCGGATTGCGCGGTGACATCCAAACCGATCTCACATTCTTTCTGGGCGGCATGGTCATCTTTGCCATCGGATGGCTGCTGGAGAAATCGAGCGTGAAGAATAAACCGGTGCCCATTCTGCCTTCTTCTGAAGACCAAAAACGAAATGAATAATTACATCGTTGGAAGAAAACCGGTTCTCGAAGCTTTAAAACATGGTGTACCAATCCAAAAGATTTTTCTCGCCCATGGTGGTCACGGAGAAATACTTCAGCAGCTACGATACCTGGCAAAACAGCGTGGTGTTCCGGTTTCCGAAGTGAATAAAGAAAAGCTGCATGAACTCTCCCCCGAGACACTCCACCAGGGGGTTATCGCGATCACATCGACAACGCGGGAGTATGAAATCGAAAACCTCCTGGAGATTCCCGTATTGAAAAAAGAAGCTCCGTACTTTGTCATCCTCGATGGCATTGAAGATCCTCATAACATCGGAGCAATCATCCGCACTGCGGAATGCGCAGGAGTTCATGGTATTATCCTCCAAAAACACCACTCACCTCCATTAAATGAGACGGTCATTAAAGCATCTGCCGGTGCGGCATTGCATCTGCCCATCGCTCGCGTAACCAACATCGCACAGACCATAGATCTTCTAAAGCAACATGGCTGCTGGATCGTTGGTACAGCCGTGGATGCTGAAAAAAAATATTTTGAATTGGATTTTACGATGCCTCTTGCCATCGTCATCGGCAGTGAAGGAAGAGGAATGCGAAGGCTGGTTAAAGAACAGTGTGATTTCCTTATCAGAATACCATTACGAGGCTCTTTGGACTCTCTCAATGCCTCGGTAGCGAGCGCATTAGTCCTGTTTGAGGTCTCCCGCTACAGAAAAACCCTGTAGTGACTCCAGAGTATCCGCCTGGACCGATAAAGAGATTTGAGTACGCATAGTTGAGGTCAGAGGGTGAGCAAGCGTGCCGCTTCTATGCCCCTTCGATTTCGTCTTCCTCCCTCATCAATCCATAGCGTTTCATCTTCGTGTAGAGGTGGCTCCGTTGAATATCGAGAATTTCCGCGGTCTTTGAAATATTCCAGCGGTTTTTTTCCAATTGACGCTTGATGAATGCGGCCTCTGCCTTCTCCTTGAAATCCTGGAAGGAACCACTCAGTTCGAGAAGCGAATCAAACTCATTCTTACCAGAGCCGGTCGTGCCTTCGAAGAGAGAGATATCGATAGCTGTTCCTGCAGAGAGAATCACAAGTCGTTCAACAACATTTTTTAATTCACGGACATTTCCAGGCCATGGATAAGCGGCCAGTTGCTCCAGCGCTGCGGCTGAAATGGTTTTCACCGCCATACCGTTCCTTGAACAGACCTCTTCGATAAACGACTTCACGAGAAGCGGAATATCGCTTTTCCGATCGGACAATGGTGCTACATGAACGGGAATAACTTTTAATCGATGATAGAGGTCATCGCGGAACTGCCCCTTCTTGATCAAGTCTTCGAGGTCCTTGTTGGTGGCGGCGAGAACGCGAACATCAACCGCAATCAATTTATTTCCCCCGACTCGTTCGATCGTCCTCTCTTCCAGTGCACGAAGGACTTTTGCCTGTGCCTGAAGACTCATATCGGCGATTTCATCAAGAAAGAGTGTCCCGCCATCGGCTTGTTCAAATTTTCCAAGACGCTGCGTTGTAGCACCAGTAAAGGATCCCTTTTCATGTCCGAACAATTCCGATTCGATCAATTCCGAAGGGATTGCAGCGCAGTTCACTTCAATAAAAGGTTTCTTTGCCCGCTTGCTCTTTCGATGAATCGCTCTGGCAACAAGCTCCTTGCCAGTACCATTGGCACCGGTGATGAGGACGCGTGCATCAGTAGGGGCTACCCGATCTATTATTGCCAGAACCTCACGGATCTTCGGACTCTCGCCGAGTAGTTGCCATTTTCCCTCAAAGGATTCTTGTAGCTTTCGGTAGTCTTCCGAAAGCTTTGCCTGGTGAAGCGCATTCCGGACTGTTACCAGGAGCTTATCCCGGTCAAGCGGCTTCGGGAGAAAATCGAAAGCACCCAGCTTGGTGGCTTCGACAGCGGTTTCAATAGTTCCATGGCCTGAGATCATAATCACCGGAACATCACTATTCTTCTCTCGTGACCGTTGGAGTACTTCCAGGCCATCCATACCAGCCATTTTGACGTCGAGGAGTAATAAATCAATAGATTCTGTCTGCAATAATCGAAGCGCTTGTTCACCATTTTCAGCTATGAGGGTTTCATACCGTGCGTAGTCGAGAATCATTTTCACGGAATCGCGAATACTCTTTTCATCATCGACAATGAGGACGGTCTTCATGATTAGCCCCTGCTATGGGATTCTTGTGGAGACATGGATATATTCCGAAGGAAGGAGATTCTTAATCACACTCAAATCGTGACCGAACTGTTCGCCCTGCTTATTTGCTCTACGGTCGCGGATATCATTCACTCCGCCGACAATGAATTGAGTTTCTCCCCATTCAATAAAATTTCCTGAAGCTCTGGCGAGTTCGGGTGAGTCTGTGGTATACGCAAGATAAGCGGAACCAAAGAAATGCTGTAATTTATCCTTATCACTCTGGCTGGTTTCAGGTGAATCCGGATAGAGCTTTGCAGGCAAGTGGTTGATCCGAGCGGAATAGAGTGAATCAGTTTCGTACGTTAATGGGACACCGACCTTGCCAAGCACGGGTATACGAATCTCCAGATTTTGATGATCGAGAACTCCCATCATCGAAAGAAAGAGTGCTCGAACAATATTGTAGTCCGCAATAGCCAACGCTTTCTGATAGATGGCATCAACTGCCCGCAGATCTCCATCCCGTCTCATAAGTATGGCAAATTTTTCATGACGGATATAACGACGAATCTGTTGAACGTCCTGGATAAGTTGCGGCGTAAAAAAGCGCCCAACAATCGTACCGAGAGAGAAACCCGAGTCATCAGCATCATTATAATTCCATGTCAAATAGTCTCCCGTAGCCGTCATGCCTTGCTGGGTATGGGCAATCCCCAATCCAGCCAAGAGGATGAGGAGCAGAAGACTCAATCGGACGATGTGCAATTGCAGTACCACTGAGTGTTAGGGGTTAGAAGCTGTTCATTGTTTACTACCTCTATTCCACGAGAAACTCTACGAGAAGTTTCAGAAGGATCCATCAGCGCTGAGCTTGCCTATTTTTTTTACTCCCTTTGATAAAGATATAAAACGCATAGTCCTTCGCCTCTGTATTATTTGGATTCAATCGTGATGCTTGCGTAGCGAAACTGAGCGCATATCCTTCATTCCCCATTTCATTCCAACAGATAGCGAGATTGAGCAGCAACCGATCAAGTTGAATCCTGCTCACATTCTCACGATCTTCATTCATCTTCAATGCCTTCTCGTAATATACCGCTGCTTGTTTGAATTGCTGAAGGTGAAAATAATAGTCGCCAAGTTTTGAAAAATAGTAATCCACTGAGTCCTTGGTAAGTCTGATGCATTCCTTCAATAACTGCACCGAAGCTGTGGTGTCAAAGGGCTGAACCGGGCTGCTCAAGTTGCGGAGGGATATGAATTTCTTCCAGACATACTTTTCAAGGACAACAGGATCGTGGGGACTTAACTCTACCAGGCGCTGTAAATAGATTAGGCCCTCCTCCTTTTTTTCCAACCGATCACAGAGATCGACCATCTGCTTAAGGCTTGCTGTATCTTGTGGATGAGCCTGGAGATACTGTACTAATAACGAATAGCCGATCGGTGCGCCTCCTCGATCGCTTAATGTATGATACCGGATCAGGTTGAGGGCTTCTTCTTCAGTTAAGGCGCGCCTTCGAAGAAGCTTCTTGAAAGCAGTCGGGCTGTCGTCAAATCTCCAGCGTTCATCGTAGGCGTTCAGCTTTGTGACACCGGCATTGATATAGAATGCCTTCGGTGCACGATATTCCAACAGCGGTTTATCTTCCGTATTGAATTCTCCATAGTTTGCATACTCCGAGAGGCCTCGTTCAGAGATCGCCTGGAGAGAGAGAAATGTGGCTACATCATTCACATGCAATCGCCGAAGATCATCCCGCACCGCCGGAATGGATATTTTCTTTTGAAGCTCCTCCTCTGTTATTTCGATTGGTTCGTTTGATCCAATAAGGATAACATCTTTGGTTAAGGAATACCAGAGACTGGTGTTCGGAAAAACGGAAGAGAATGTTCGAACGACTAATCGAAAAGTCTCATCATCCATTTCGTACAGATAGAACCATTGTACCATCAATCCGTTCGGTTTCATTCTCGTTTTACATTCTTGAAAAAATTCAATCGTGTAAAGGCTTCCGATACCGGCAATCCATGGATTCGAAGGTTCACTGACAATTACATCGTAGCTGGAATTTGAGAGTTTGAGAAATGAAAGGGCATCATCAATAAAAATTTTGGAGCGCGGATCGCTCAGTGGTTTTCCGTTGACATGTTCAAAATGTTTTGAGGCATCGATGACCTCAGCGGAAATCTCCACTGTTTGTACGGACTTCACAGGGTGTGTTAAGATACTCCCGATTGTTGCTCCACTGCCAAATCCAATGACCATCACGGAATCCGGTTTCGGGTGGATCATCATTGGAATCTGGCCAAGCAGTACCTGGGTGGGAAGGTCAACGGTCGACGATGCATCGGCTTTTCCGTTAATGATCAGGACGTTTTGAAAATCAATCGGTGTTCCCTCCTGGAGAACGCCGACTGTCGCCATCGTACCCTCTTTGTAATACACAATTTTATTCCGCCGAATGGTATTCACAAATTCTGTATAGGAAGCAGGAGGTGCACTTTTTCTGGTTAAGTTGCGAAAGACACCTGAGAGAGTGACAATTTGATTCCAATCAGCCGTAAGGTAGATAAAGATGAGAACGGCAGTAATGATCGACGTCGTTTGAAATTTCCTTCGCTTGATCGATATACGGGGATCATGGAATAAGAGCAGGACTCCGCTGAGTATATTGATTAAGAGGCCAACCTCGATGGAATGCCGGACACCAATCAACGGGATGAGAATCAATCCTCCCGCCAAGGAGCCCAGAACAGTTCCAAGCGTGTTGATAGAAAAAACCGTGCCGACCATCCGGCCTAAAATCTTGATATCGCTTGTGGCAATTCTGCTGGCAATCGGCAAACTCATCCCGAGAAAGATTGTGGGAACGATCATGATGAGAAAGCCGACAAAGAATTGAAGCGTCAGGAAAATCGGATATGTTGCTTCTGTCCTGTTGAGAGCATAGCCCACATGCCAGAAAGCATAGGGCACATAGCCGTAGAGAGGCAGGGACATTACCATGGAAATCCCAATGGCGAATTGGCACGAAGTAAGAAGATTGAAGAGGTTCTTCACTTTATGAATGATCTTCGATACAATGAGACTGCCGATTGTGATACCTGAAATAAAAGCAATGAGGAGAAGCGTATACGAATACGTGGATGAACCGAGGATAGGAATAAGCAAGCGCAACCAGGTTACTTCATAGATCATTGAAGCAAGGCCTGAGAGGCCTGCGACCAGAATCGCCAATGTAATTTGCCGCTCGGAATAAGTCGTCTCTTCTGATTCCGCTTGGTCTAATTCCTCCCGGGCTGCCATCTGCAATTTTGAGATCAACAATGCGATTACTCCGACTCCGATATTGATAACGCCTGCCGCGATGATCGTTCCTTTCAATCCCACAAGAGGCACCAGGAAGAATCCGCCTAGCATTGACCCAACCACAGCTCCAAAACTATTCAGAAAGTAAAGAAGTGCAACATTTTTTCCGGACTCATTAATGCTCTTTGAGAGAAATCGGACGAGTACCGGCAATGTCCCTCCCATGAGAATCGTTGGAAGGAGGAGTGTCACTACACTGATGAGTAATTTGAGGATTAATACACCAAACGAGTCGCTTGCCAGATTTGCTCCCTGAGCAATACTGATGAAAACTCCTTTGAGCGATGAAATCAAGAATGGATAAAGGAGGCAGTAGATTCCGATCAGGATTTCAAGAATCGCATACAGGCGAAGCGGATTCCGGGAGCTGTCTGATTTTCTCCCCCAGAGCGATGCCCCTATCGCCAATCCTCCCATAAATGTTGCCAGAACAACCGTTTGCGCATAGGTGGTATTTCCAAGGAACAATGAGAGATATTTAAACCAGACAATCTGGTAGACCAGTCCTGAAGCACCGGAGACGATGAACAGAATTGCGATAATTGAATAGAGACTGCTTTTCTTCATAGAATTTCCTTCGTTAATAAAAACCTCGACATTGCCTCTCACTTATCTTTTTCATCAGTGCCACAGGGGCCGTTATAATCTTTCATTAACAGTTCAACCAGGTGATATGGTGTAATCTCACGTTTGAAGATCCTCGTCAGAGAGCTGCTGAGATTTGATGATCTCTCTTCATTCCAGAAATCGATATGGAGCCGGTCATGAATGATCTCCTTAATACGATGTTCGATCCGCTGAATTCTTCTGAGTTCAAAAGTTCCGGATGAGAGCAGGAAGTCATGATGGCGTTTGATTTGCAGCGCGATCTCTTCAATTCCGATGCCCTCATTTGCTTGAGCCTTGACGATTGACGGTAACCAGCTTTTCACCTCATGAGGCCGTAACCCAAGAATGAGTTGAATGGAATTAATCGCCTGATCTGCACCCGGCCGATCGGACTTGTTCAGTACAAAGAAATCGGCAATCTCCATCAAACCGGCTTTCATCGCCTGAATCCCATCACCTGACTCCGGAACAAGCACGACTACAGTGGTATCAGCGGCGCCCGCAATGTCCAATTCAGACTGACCAACTCCTACTGTTTCCAGCATTACAACATCATGGCCGGTTGCATCGAGAATATCCGCGGCTTCCTTTGCCTTTTTACTGAGCCCACCGAGACTTCCCCGCGATGCCATGCTCCGGATGAAGACACCTTGATCGAGATCGATATCGGTCATTCGAACACGGTCACCGAGCAACGCACCTCCGGTGAATGGGCTTGTAGGATCGACGGCAATGATGCCGACAGTGTTCCCCTGAGATCGATAATACTTCGCGAGCTTATTCGTCAATGTACTCTTCCCTGCTCCCGGAGGTCCAGTAATTCCGATACGATAGGCCGAACCGGTGTGGGGATAGATCGCCGAGAGAATTTCGACGGTATGCTGTGTACCATTTTCAACCTCCGAAATTGCGCGTGCAATTGCCCGGCGGTCTTTTCGAAGTAATGATTGAATAAATGAATCAAAGGCCATAATTATTGCTTCGGCGTTAAATGTTTCAATGCCTTTTTGCCAATGTCGCTTCGGTAGTATGCTCCATCAAAGGTCACTTTCCCCACGACGCGATATGCCGTCTCAATGGTCTGAGGAAGGTCAGCGGCGTATCCAATTGCCGTCACTCCGAGAACTCTCCCACCCGATGTCTCAACACGCTCTCCAGCAGATCGGGTACCGGAATGGAAGATTGCCACACCCTCTTCCGGTTTCGCTGACTCCAAACCAATTATTTCCTTGCCCGTTTCATAGTCATCCGGATACCCGCGGGAAGCCATCACAACACAAACCGCAGAGGCATCGTGGAGTGGGACCGGTTGACCATTCAATCTTCCTTCTGCTGCCGAGAGCAGTAGCTGCGCGAAGTCAGCATCGATCAATGGGATGACGACCTGAGCTTCAGGATCTCCAAAGCGGCAATTATATTCGACAACCTTAGGGCTTCCATCGGTGATCATCAATCCGCAGTAAAGACATCCTTTATAGGGAGTTCCTAACTCCTGCATTCCTTTGAGGGTGGGTGCAATGACCTCCTCTTCAATGCGTTTCATTAACTCAGGGGTCACGATCGGAGCCGGAGCATAAGCTCCCATGCCACCGGTATTCTTCCCCATATCATTGTCGAAAATTCTTTTATGATCCTGTGCTGCGGCAAGTGTCGTGAATCGAACACCGTCGGTAATAGCAAAGACGGAAGCTTCCTCTCCAGCCATGTATTCTTCGATCACGACGCGTTCACCTGCTGTTCCAAATATCTTACGGACCATCAGGTCTTCGATCGCAACACACGCTTCATCCTGAGTGGAACAGATGAGCACGCCCTTCCCCGCTGCCAATCCATCAGCTTTGACGACACAGGGAACTTGATGCGATCTGATATACGCTTCTGCATCGGAGCGTTGGTTGTTAGTAAAGATGGCAAACCGCGCCGTTGGAATATGGAACATCGCCATAAACTCTTTTGCAAAAACCTTGCTCCCCTCCAATGCTGCAGCAGCTTTACTCGGCCCGAAGATTTTTAGGTGATGTGACTCAAAGAGATCGACAATTCCCTGTACAAGCGGCTGTTCAGGCCCGACGATCGTTAAATCGATTGCATTCTCCTGTACGAATCTCAGAATCCCGGCATGGTCATTGAGTGTGAGCGGGACAAGTTGTGCGATTTGACCGATGCCGGCATTTCCGGGAGCGACAAAGAGTCGTTGGACCAGTGGG
Source organism: bacterium (assembly GCA_043803945.1). GTDB lineage: Bacteria > Bacteroidota > Ignavibacteria > UBA10030 > UBA10030 > JAZDJN01. The sequence goes on from JAZDJN010000016.1 coordinate 233,936, forward strand.
CTTTGCCGTAATTTCCATGCAATGACATGTTCACGGCCGCCAGATCCCAACACGAAGACATTCATCTCGATACTCCTAGGATTTATTTAAGGCATTCTGATCAATATCCATCAACGATTCAAAGAGTTTCGCCAATTCACCCGTCAGGACGCGACGGTCATATCGCTTGGCGAACTCCACCGGAATTTGTTCAAGTTGGTTCTTCTCAAATTTCGAAAAATTCTCAAGGATCGCCGCTTCGTGAGCCTTTACATCTTTCAGCGGAATGCAATTGCCCGCCCCTGATTCAAGCATGAGTTGGCGGAGATGTCCATCAGGTACCGCAGCTAGAATAGGTTTTCGCGTGCCGATGTATTCGTACAGTTTTCCGGGAGACTGGAAGTTGTTATCCAAGACAATCCAGAGAAGATCTGACAGCAGCAGTTGCCGAATACACTCCCGATGCTCCAGATAACCGAGGAAGCAGACATCATTCTGAATTCCCAGTTTATTGACGAGAAACCGGTCTTCATCGCGTGGATTCCCTGCAAGCATGAGTTCGATTCGCCCGCGCAACTGAGGCTGGTAATTGAAGATATTCCGGAGTGCATGGAAAAAGACGGAAGGATCGCGCCCAGCATAAAATGTTCCGGCATGTGCAATCCGCATCTTCTTCTTCGTGGTCGAACGATCGATTGTGATTGAATCAAAATCTTCTGGGTCATAGCCCTGGGGTATGATCGTCACATCCTGATAATCCAGCGCCGGGTAATGTTTCAGAATGCTCTCTTTGACTCTTCTCAGTGTCACAATCACTCGATCACAGGAATGCAGTACTCTCCGTTCCATTCGATAATGAATATAACGATGCAGGGGCGTTGGATAGTACTTGAAGGGGTAATCGAGCCAGGCATCACGGTAATCGAGCACGAGCGGGATGCGGAATTCTTTCTTAAGAGTTTCTCCGATGAGAAAATCTGTCTGTGGCGGCGCCGTCGCGAACAGGAGATCAAACCCTCCGTGTTGCAGAAGCACTCTGGCCGCTTTCAGAGCATTGGGTTTCCATCCAATTTTTGTATCTGGAAAGAAAAATGTGTCGCCCAGGAATTGAAAGACCTTTCGCATCCGCTCAGAGGGCATTTTAACCACACCCTGTTTCTTGAGTATTCGGTTAACGTCGTAGGATGACGCACGAACGATGCCGATACCCCGTTCTTCGACCTCCGTCAAGAGAGAAGCATCGGTAGCAAAATAACCCGTTGGAGTCACAGTGAGGACGGTCGGTTTCCATCCATACTGTGAGAGATACTTCACAAACTTTACTGTCCGTTGTACGCCGCTCAATCCCATCGGGGGAAAGTAATAGGCGATGACAAGAACCCTTCGACAATCATCTCTCATAGTCTGATCAACTCTTTTGTGGCGGTATTCAAAATTTCAATTGTCGATTCTCTTATCACTATGTCATCTTCGATTCTCACGCCACCAAAACCAGGGATGTACACGCCAGGTTCAATGGTCAGCACATTGCCAGCCGCCAGGATGTCGTTACTGAAAGACGACACTTTTGGCAATTCGTGAACCTGAAGTCCAATGCCGTGTCCAAGGGAATGTGTGAAGTATTTTGCCATGCTGTGACGTCGGAGATCTCGCCGTGCAATCTGATCGAGTGTCTTTGCCGGCATTCCCTCATGCGCAGACTCTATTGCCTGTTCTTGGGCATGACGAACAGTATGATAAATCGTTTTCGCCTCCGAGGATGCTCTGCCAAGTGCAATAGTTCGTGTGAGATCGCTGTGATATCCATCGACCCTGCAGCCGAAATCCAGCACAACAAGTTCACCCCTCCTCAGAATTTTTGAGGAAGAACGTGCATGCGGCAAAGCGCTGCGCACGCCACTGGCAACAATCGGCTCAAATGCATCGGCCTCTGCGCCAAATTTCTTATGAAAGTAGCTGATTTCAGCAGCGATATCAAGTTCACTCATACCATCCTTGATGATTCCCAGAATCTTCTCCCAAACACGATCGGTGATGTTCACAGCTTTTCGTATGCTCGAAATCTCACTTTCGTCTTTAATCGCCATCTGCTCATCAACAAGAGAGCCAACTGGAATATATTGAACACGAGGGAATACCGATTTCATATTCTCAAACGTTATGAGAGTGACATATTGGCTCTGAATTCCGATCCTCATCTTCGTTTTGGCGGGAATTTTTACTGCCATAGCTTGTATGAGACTCCCTTTTGTAATCAGGAGAGAATATCCCGAAGTCTCTTGCCGTATTTGCTCACGATATCGACCATCGGTAACAAGATATTGATTCGATGGTGAGATGAAACACATGGCATGAGAGCCTGAAAATCCTGAGAGATACCTGATATGCGGCAGTGAGGTGAGTAACAGCGCATCGATCTTCAAAACTTCACATCGTCTTAGTAACGTTTCAATGCGGTGTCTATACATTCTGTCCGAAATTAGATATGGTAGTTTGGAGATTCTTTTGTAATTGCTATGTCATGGGGATGGCTCTCCCGCAATCCTGCATCAGTCATCCGAATGAACTGGGCATGGTCATGCATTTCAACTATTGTATGACATCCACAATACCCCATTGCGGACCGTAATCCTCCAACCATTTGATGGACTGTTTCGCTCAAAAATCCTTTATAGGGTACGCGTCCTTCAATGCCCTCGGGTACGAGTTTTTGAATATCATCCTCAACATCCTGGAAATATCGATCCCTACTTCCATGCCTCATTGCTTCAATCGACCCCATGCCGCGGTAGATCTTATAACTGCGCCCCTCATAGAGCACTTTTTCCCCCGGGCTTTCCTCAAGCCCTGCAAACAATCCACCGATCATTACGGAATGAGCACCTGCGGCGATCGCCTTAGCAATGTCCCCCGTTTGTTTAATGCCACCATCAGCGATCACCGGGACATTCGACCTCTTTGCAGCACTGGCACATTCAAGGATTGCCGTAACCTGAGGTACTCCAACACCGGCGACGACGCGTGTCGTGCAAATCGAACCAGGACCGATTCCTACTTTTATGGCATCAGCTCCAGCCCGGATTAAATCTTTCGTTCCAGCTGCCGTTGCCACATTTCCAGCGATGATCTCGATATCGAATTTCGCCTTCAGGTGTTTTACCATTGTGAGCACACCCTTAGAATGACCATGGGCGGTGTCGACAACAATGACATCGACACCTGCTGCAGTAAGTGCAGCGACCCGATCGTTGGTGTCATGGGTTACACCTACAGCGGCTCCCACCCGTAACCGACCCAGTTTATCCTTGCAGGCAAAAGGATGCCGTTTCTTCTTTTGGATATCTTTAACCGTGATCAATCCTCGCAATTTTCCATGTTTATCGACAACGGGTAGTTTCTCAATCCGATTTTTTTGTAAAATGACCTCGGCCTCCTTAAGGGTTGTGCCAAGGGGAGCTATGATCAGGTTATTTGCTGTCATCACCTGGGACACTTTAAGATCAAGATTCGGTTCAAACCGCAGATCGCGATTCGTCAGAATTCCGACAAGTTTTTCCTGGTGAACGATGGGAATTCCCGAGATACTGTACTTCCGCATCAACTCGAGTGCATGCCGTACGGTATGTTCCGGTTCGAGTGTGATCGGATCCATGATCATGCCACTCTCCGATCGTTTCACCATATCAACTTCCTCCGCCTGGCGTGTAATACTCATGTTCTTATGGAGAATTCCAATTCCACCTTCACGAGCAAGGGCAATCGCCATCGCAGATTCCGTCACCGTGTCCATTGCAGCACTCAGGAGCGGCGTATTCAACTCAATGTGGCGTGTTAATTTCGATTTGACATCCGTCTCTCGCGGGAGTACGGAAGATTTTGCCGGAACCAGTAACACATCGTCGTAGGTAATGCCTTCGCCAAGAATTATTTTCGATCTCATCGGATCAAACCTTTTCTAAAGTGTTGAGTCATTATTCAAAAGCCGGGAAGTCTGTAATGTCCTCCCCCACAATCAATGTATGCATTTCGTGGGTACCTTCATACGTTTTAACAGATTCCAGATTTGCAGAATGACGCATGATAGGATACTCACTGAGAATGCCATTCGCACCAAGAATCTCGCGGGCCATGCGGGCAATTTCAAGCGCATGGAAAACATTATTGCGTTTTGCCATCGAAATCTGTGTGTATTTTGCTTTACCGGCATCCTTTAAGCGACCCAGTTGAACACAGAGCAATTGTCCTTTCGTTATCTCACTCACCATATAGACAAGCTTTTCCTGAGTCAACTGGAATGCAGCAATGGGTTTGCCGAATTGAATCCTGCTTTTTGAATAGTCAAGCGCCGTTTGATAACAAGCCATTGCCGCCCCGAGCGTTCCCCAGGCTATGCCATATCGCGCTTGTGAAAGACACTGGAGAGGCGATTTGAGACCTTCTGATTTAGCAAGTATATGAGTATCAGGAATAAAACAATCTTCAAAGACCAACTCAGAGGTAATAGAAGCCCGGAGGGAATGTTTGCCTGTTATCTCGGGTGCTGAAAAACCTTTCATCCCCTTCTCAACAAGAAATCCCCTTATCATGCCATCCAACTTCGCCCAAACAATTGCGACATCGGCAATGCTCCCGTTGGTTATCCACATTTTAGTGCCGTTGAGAAGATAGCCTCCATCCATTTTCTCTGCTCGCGTACGAAGCCCACCTGGATTTGAGCCAAAATCAGGTTCAGTCAATCCAAAGCAACCAATAGCCAATCCGGTGGCGAGTTTGGGAAGCCAGAAATCTTTCTGTTTTTCGGAACCAAATGTGTAAATGGGATACATCACAAGCGAACTTTGAACTGAGACAAAGCTTCGGATGCCGCTGTCACCCCGCTCCAATTCCTGCATGACCAACCCATAAGCAACATTATTCATCCCGGCACAGCCATATTCCTGCGGTAAAGTCGCCCCAAATAATCCCAATTCTGCCATCTTTGAGATTAATGTATGTGGGAATACACCCTCCAGATAATGTTTTTCAATGATGGGGATGATATTCTGCTCAGTAAATTCCCGCACTGTGCTCCGAACGAGAACCTCTTCCTCGCTCAATAGCTCGTCAATACTAAAGTAATCCACACCGGGGAATTTCGACATTTAAAGCCCCTCAGGAGGGATAAGGAATGATTTATAAAACCTAGGTGTGAATTATTCTCTCTTCTCCCAATGAAAAAATACTCAAGAAAGGCTGAAAAGTCAAGGTAAGCTGGAATAGTGCTGAGATGATAAAATGAAGAGCCAGTTTCTCGATCGACCCCACCATAGGTGACCGATGACTGGCTCATCAAGAAGGAGGTAGCTACTTTTGAAGTGCTCCATATTTTTAGACGCTGGAAAGGGAAAAAAGTTGCATCGAGGAATATAAATATCTTAAAGAGAACTCCATCTTGTTCGATCAGGTTTTCGAATCGTTGATCAGTACTGACAGAGGAGAGATTTGGCATTTAATGAAGATGCATCGCTAAGTTCCATGCGATAAAACATCCCGACTAATCTTCCCGGGGGATTTTTAAGTTATGTCTTTTGATCTTAAGGTAGAGCGTCTTCGGTGTGATGCCGAGAGCCTGTGCAGTTTTCTGGCGATTCCCGTGATGCATCTTGAGCGTCTTTTCGATGTGAATATTTTCGATCTCTTCAAGAGTCATCGACTTCTGAGGTTCAGAAACGATTTGGGGTTGGGCAACGGCAGGTGTGCTAGTGTGGAGGATTGTCGGATTCATCCACAGATCTTTTTGTTCGATGACATCACTTTGGCAGAGCACAACTGCGCCCTCAATGACATGCTCAAGTTCTCGGATATTTCCCGGCCAATCATAGCTGAGAAGCATCTCGAGAGCATTAGGATGAAATCGTTTCTGACTTGACTTCGATTTTCTTTTCAGAAAGTATTCCGCTAAAATCGGGATATCCTCTTTGCGATCTTTCAACGGGGGCAGCAGAATATTTACTACTTTAAGACGATAGAGAAGGTCTTCCCGAAACCGTCCTGCTTGTACTTCAGCAAGGAGGTTTTTATTGGTTGCCGAGATTACCCTGACATCCACCTTCATCGATACGGTTCCACCAACTCTCCTGAATTCTCCTGTCTCCAGAAATCGCAACAACTTCGCTTGTGTAGGCTGACTGATATCGCCGACTTCATCGAGAAACAATGTACCTCCATTGGCCACTTCGACTAATCCCTGTTTCGCGGCATAAGCATTTGTGAATGATCCCTTTTCATGTCCGAACAATTCACTCTCAAGCAATTGGTCGGGAATTGAGGCACAATTGACAGCCACAAATGGGCGATCCTTTCTCGGGCTCTCATGGTGGAGAAGCTGAGCGATTAGTTCCTTGCCTGTTCCACTTGCACCATTGATCAACACAAAGGCTTCGCTTGCTGCGACTTTTTTTGCGTTGCTCAGAATAGTTTTAAATGCTTCATTCTGCCCTATAATTTCAGCCGATCCACCAATTCGGGTCAGCTCGTTTTTCATGACCTCTTTCTCAATGACGAGTTGCCGGCGCTCAAGAGCGCGACGAACCGTAACGAGCAGCTGTTCACGATCATAGGGCTTACTCACAAAGTCGTATGCTCCCAATTTAATCGTTTCGATCGCTGTTTTGTAATCCACAATATTGGTGAGCATGATAACTTGCGTCGTAGGAGAATGCTCGTTGAGGTATTTTAAAACATCGATCCCACTCACGCGAGGCATCTGGATGTCAAGCAGTGCTACATCATAGATTTTCGATTGGATACGGTTGATTGCCGCAGTGCCATTTGAGGCAGTGTCGACAGAGTAATCTTTTTGCTCCTCGAGTTCGGTCTTGAGGAGGAAGGTAATGGATTCTTCATCATCGACAACAAGAATCTGGTACTTATTTCTCATAGCATCTCCCGGCGAGTAACGAGATCAGACGCCGCTGAGTACTCGTTCCACCGTTGTGAGGAGATCGACCAGATCATAGGGCTTGCTGACAAAATCCTCTGCGCCTAACTTTTTCGATTCGATGGCATTCTTAAGGTCAGCGAACCCGGTCAGCATGATGACTTTGGATTTGGGGTGATTGTCCTTGATGAACTTCAGAACTTCGAAGCCATCAACATTCGGCATCTTGATATCGAGAAGGATGAGATCAAATTCCTGTAATTTTAGTATGGAAATGGCTTCGGCTCCATCAGCAGCCATATTCACTTTATAGCCTTCACCCTCTAATTCAGCACTTAAGACAGTACGAAGTGCATCTTCATCATCAACGACAAGGATGCGGTTCTTTTCTGCCATAACACAATCTCCTAACTGAACCTTTTATGTGCTTGGTGCTTCTAGTTTCAAAACTCCCCTTCTCAAGTGGCGGCAGTATAGATAAATTCCCCAAGAAAATCAACTTATTATCTCAACGCGATAAAAAAACCTCATAGCCGATTTCCAGCGTTGAATTTAATAAAAACTTCACATACCTTTACACAGCAAAGGTATGACAACTGACCAACCTATTCTCTCAGACCCGCCAATCCACGTATTGCTCGTGGATGATGAACTCACGTTCGCCAAAGCGGTCAACCATTTTCTCCAAAAATTCCCAAATCGTGAATTTAACCTTATCTGGAAGGATTCGGTTGAGGCAGGAATTCAGGAGGTCGCGAACAATAAAACAATCGATATCATCATTACAGATTATGTTTTTGCAGAATCGAACGGCCTCGAGTTCTGTTTGCAATTAAATCAAATGAATACGGAAATCCCAATCATTTTCTTAACTGCGACGAAGGATTTCAAATTAGCCATTGATGCGATGAAGCTCGGTGTCGAAGACTTCCTGCTGAAGGAAGACCTCTCGGAATCCCTTCTCCCCAGGACGATTATCAATGTCCATGAGAGAGTACAAATGCGTCGGCAATCACACGCAATTGAGAAAAGGATGATTATTGCGGAAAAACGGGCCGAGGCAATCAGAGAACTCGTTGTAACCGTTTGTCACGAATTTAATAATCCGCTCGCTGCCATTAAGATCAGCACAGACCTGCTTCGACGGCAACCTATGTCCGAGAAGGAAGCACAAGTGTTCAAAACCTTTGACGAAAATTTTCAACAGATTGAGTCGGAGATAAAAAGGCTCCGAGATATTAACTTTGAAAAAATAGATTTTAGGAACCAAAAAATCGATTGAGAGCCGATCTGATCGAGCTGAAAGATTGATTTTCATCTGTTTTTTTGCTATCTTATGGCAGCAGGTGAATTGAGATAATGACGCAGACACGATATGAGAAGCTAATCCAGTAGACAATGACATTAGAAAGTAGGAATAAACAACCGAACCACGGACAACATCGACAGTAAAGCACCAAAAGTGTCCCGCCCAAGAAGCGGGACACTTTTTTTATGGACAACTCTTCAGAGATGAACGTCGCTGATATTGAAAATATTATTGATCAATGGTCTCCCTCCTGGACAGCTTGGGAACGGGATAACTCCGGACTTCAAATTGGCAATCGATCGAGGCGAGTAACTAGAATCCTGCTCGCACTCGATGTTTCTGAGTCTATCATCAAAGAAGCTATATCAAAGAACGTACAGTTAATCATCACGCACCATCCATTGTTCTTCAGACATCCCGCTGCGATTACCTCTGCCAATTCAACAGGAAGACTCGCTCTGCTGCTTGCTGAACACAAAATTGCACTGCTCGCAGTTCATACAAATTTAGATTTTACTAAAAATGGAGTGAGTTTTTCACTTGCAAAGACTCTTGGACTGACCAAGATACAGTTCCTCACGCCACTGAAAGAGACTCTGGCTAAGATCGTTGTTTTTGCACCTGAGGATCACGTTGAGACTGTAGCAAATGCCATGGCAACCTGCGGTGCCGGTCTAATTGGAAATTATTCCTCATGTTCGTTTCGGACAAACGGCGTAGGAACATTTCTCGGTTCTGACGAAAGCAATCCACACCTCGGCCAATCAAACCAATTGGAACAAGTCCATGAGATTCGGCTTGAAATGATTGCACCGCGAGCGCGTGTAGGCAATATCATCGCTGCGATGAAGTCGGTACATCCCTATGAAGAAGTGGCTTATGACATTTATCCTCTTGATAATCCCAATCCAAACTACGGAATGGGTGCAATCGGAGAACTTCAAAAATCCATCGGGTTGACTGATTTTCTTTCCAGGGCCAAACGCGCTCTCCAGGCCGAAGGCGTTCGATATTCTGGCAATCTCCAGCAGCAAATTCGATCAATCGCCGTCTGCGGAGGGAGCGGTTCTGAACTCCTTGAGGACGCTATTCGTGCCCGGGCTGATATCTTTCTCACAGCAGATATCAAATACCACACATTTCAGGCAGCTGATCAACGTATTGCATTGGTTGATTCGGGACACTGGGAAACTGAGCGAATTATTCTTCCTGTACTGGCGAAGCACTTACGCCGGGCTTTCCAACAGAGCCGGGTTTCAATTCAACTTATGATCACAAAGAAAATCACAAATCCAATTCATTATTATTAGGAGTATCAATTGGAAAACAAGTTACGACTCCTTTTCTCACTTCAACAGATAGATTCCAGCCTTGATGAACTCGTGGAATTAAAAGGCGACCTTCCGCAGATTGTGGCAGATCTCGAGGAGAAGCTTTCCGCGAAAAAGTCCGGGAAAAAAGCTTTAGAAGCCGCCATCAAGCAGGCGTTAATGCGCAGAGATGATATCGATGTCGAGGTCATTTCATTGAAAGCAAAAATTGAGAAATACAAAGAACAGCAATTCCAAATCAAAACGAATAAACAATATGATGCTTTGACCCGAGAAATCGACGGGGCACAACATACGATCAACCAACTCGAGAAGGAGATGGAAATCGTTGAGGGAAACATTACGAATGGAAAAAAAGACCTCAATGATTTGCTGCCCATCCTGGATCAAATGTCGGAAGAATTGGTTGAACAGAAAACAGAATTGGAAGCTGTCAACAAGGAACACGAAGAAGAAGAATTGAAGCTGCAGCATCAAAGGGAGAAAATCGCTGTCCGCATCAGTGATCACGATAAGCGAATGTACGAACGCATCCGTAAGGGTGTGGGAAATCAGGCAGTCGTTCCGGTAAGGAGGAATGCTTGCGGCGGTTGCTTCACACGGGTCACTCCACAGGCGATGGTCGAGTTGAGAAAGAACCAGAAGGTTATGACCTGTGAGCATTGCGGCAGAATATTAGTTTCCGATGAAATCGTCGATACCCACTCTACACATCCATGATTTTCCATGCTCACACAGATGGTGCATCGAGAGGAAATCCCGGTGAAGCGGGTATTGGCATAACGATCAGGGATGACGCAGGGAGAAAAATCACCTCATTGTCCGGGTATATCGGGATCGCCACAAATAATGTAGCGGAATATACAGCATTGCTTGCCTGTCTGAAGGCAATCGCCGGAACACCCTGCACACGATTGATTGTTCATTCTGATAGTGAATTAATGGTTCGCCAGTTGAATGGAAAATACAAGGTTAAGGACTCTAATCTCAAAACGCTCTTCAGCCAGGCACAGAGGATCCTCCGGCAGGCTTCGTTTGATTTTGAGATCAGGCACATTCCGCGCGAAGAGAATAAAGAAGCGGATCGGTTGGCAAACTTCGGCATTGATTCGAAAAAGAGTATCAAGATCTGAAAAGCAGATTGATCGAGTTTAACTCAATACAACATCACATACAGGTATGGTCGGCCAGGCAGTCGCTCCACGCTCGATCTGAGCGTGGGGAGGAAAGTCCGAACACCACAGGGCATGGCGCCCTGGGTTAACCAGGGGTCCCATGGGCAAGAACCCATGGGAACGGAAAGTATCACAGAAAATACACATCCCGTTCACTTCGAAGAAGTGAGCGAGAGAATGGTGAAATGGTGGTGTAAGAGACCACCGCATATCGAGTGATCGATATGGTCTCGTTTGAGATCCCGTGTGAACAATTGTTCATACGGGACACGATAAACCCCACCTGGTGCAAGACCAAGTAAATCACGTTCGAGATTTCTCGTCAAGGTTGCCCGTCTTGGACCCGACTCGTCGGGTCGGCGTGAAGGGTAGGTCGCATTAGAGAAATGACTGCCTCTCCGTCCAGTACGGAAAGACAGAATTCGGCTTATCGACCGGCCATATCTGTTTTTTTCTAAGTAAAGGATTCATTCATGCCCAAGTCCCGTGAGTATCGATGGACATTCTCAACAATCGATAGCGCCGATCCAACCTCTCACCAAAATGCTCTTGAGAAGGTGAAAAGGTTAAGCGACGAATTGAATATCTCACCGATCCTTGCGGAAATTCTGGTTCGCAGAGGGATCGAAACATTTGAGACCGCGCGGGCATTCTTTCGTCCCTCCCTCGATGATCTTCATGATCCATTCCTCTTCGAAGGAATGTATCGGGCTGTCGACCGGATCGACCGTGCCCTTAAAGAGAAGGAGAAAATACTGATCTATGGCGATTATGACGTCGACGGTACGAACAGTACGGCCCTCCTGTGGACATTCTTCAAGCGGCTCGGCGCCGAAGCCTATTACTTTATTCCAGACAGGATTAAACAGGGCTATGGACTCTCTGCATTCGGTATTGATTATGGAAAAGAAATTGGCGCCACACTGCTGATTGCTGTCGATTGTGGCATTACCGCCATTGAACCTGTTGCTTATGCTACATCCCTTGGTATCGATGTTATCATCTGCGACCACCATGAACCGGGAGATAAGATTCCCGATGCCTACGCCGTGCTCGATACCTTCATGCCGGGGTGCCGTTATCCCTTCAAGTATCTCTGCGGCTGTGCAGTTGCATTCAAATTAATCCAGGGTATTACAAAGACGCTGTTTGATATCGAAAATGATGAAGTGAAGCAGTCGCTTTATAGTTACCTTGATTTTGTCACTCTCGCCACAACTGCCGATATTGTAAACCTGACTGGAGAAAACAGGCTCCTCGTGAAACTGGGGCTGGAGCTTCTCAATACAAATCCTCGACCGGGCATTCGTGCTCTCATCGAATCTTCCGGCCTCAAGCTGGGCAAGATATCGGCGGGCCAGATTGTCTTTGTCCTTGCTCCAAGAATCAACGCCGTGGGAAGACTCGGTGATGCGCTCCGTGCCGTACAATTACTCACATGCCCGTCGTACGAGGAAGCGCTCAAACTCGCACAGGTGTTTGAAGAGGAAAATCGCAATCGACGAAAAATCGATGAAGGTACATTTCTTGAAGCCCAGGAACTTGTCGAAAACTATTTGAACTTCGAAAAGGAAAGTGCCATCATCCTTCATCAGGAAACCTGGCATCCCGGTGTTATCGGCATTGTTGCTTCCCGGCTCGTGGAAAAGTACTATCGTCCGGCGATTATGATGACTACGATTGATGGTGTTGCTAAAGGTTCGGCACGAAGCGTCGCAGGATTCGATATTTACCAGGCGTTAAAAAAGTGTGAAGATAAACTGCTCCAATTCGGAGGACACAAATACGCAGCTGGCCTCTCAATTGAAATCGATCGTCTTGATGAATTCAAGGAGGCATTCAATGCCATTGCCCGCGAATTGCTGACAGAAGAACTTCTGACGCCTGAAATTCGGATAGATGCAGAAATTTCGCTTCGCGAATTGACTCCAAAATTCGTCCGAATCTTATGCCAATTTGCCCCGTTCGGTCCCAACAACATGCGCCCGGTTTTTGTGGCCCGCAATGTTGAGGTGGTCGGCACTCCGAGAATTGTCGGAGGAAAACATTTGCGTCTGAAAGTAAAGAATAACGGGCAGATCTTCGATGCTATTGGATTTAATCTTGCCGGAATGCTTGATCTTGTCACGAGCGGAGAAGGATCTCTCTCTATCGCATTTTCGCTCGATGAGAGTGAATATTTTGGTGAAGTTATTCCTCAATTGAAGCTTCGAGACATCAAACGGGAAGCTGCGGGAGCGTAGCGGAGTTCCTGTTGTATCCTCCGACGTACGATCGGAGTTGAACAAGAATATTGCGTGTTGAATTTCATTGATTCGGGACTCACAATGACAGTGGTACTTGAGTACTCAATCTACGACCATTAACGACTCACAATTTCCATGATTATTCTGGGCGTCGATCCCGGCACACTTATTACAGGCTATGGAGTCATTGAGGTAAAAAACGGAAAACTCCGAATGCTTGCTTCCGATGTAATCAAGAATCGAAGCGACTATTCCATGCCCCTCCGCCTGAAGAAAATTTACGATACGCTCTGTATGGTGATCGACCGATATCATCCCGATGAGTTCGCCATTGAGACTGCATTTTATGGGAAGAATGTTCAATCGGCACTCAAGCTTGGCCATGCCCGGGGTGTTTCAATACTTGCCGCAGTCCATCGCCAACTCCCGACCTCAGAGTACTCTCCAAGGGAGATCAAACAATCGGTTGTCGGCAGTGGCGCTGCATCAAAGGATCAGGTGAGTTACATGGTCCAAGCAATCTTTCGAATTAAAGAGAGATCAAAAAACCTTGACGTTACTGATGCCCTCGCAGTGGCTTTTTGCCATTACTTGCGACGGGTATCCACCCCCACACTGTCCGGCAAACCAGCCAGCCGGTCCAAATCATCCGCCACAAGCTGGAAATCATTCGTTGAGAAGAACACACATAGGATCATCAAATAAACATGATAGCCTCACTCACTGGCCTCCTTCGACATAAGGCACCGACTGAAATCATCATCGATGTTCAAGGAGTCGGTTATGCCATTCACATTCCATTCTCAACATATGAGAAACTCGGTGAACTCAATTCAACAGCTACCCTGCTCACCTATCTTCAAGTGAGGGAAGATGCAATGCAGCTCTATGGTTTCTTCACTGAAGAGGAACGGTTTTACTTTAAACTTCTTATTTCAGTGTCAGGCATTGGGCCGAGGATTGCTCAAGGGATACTCTCGGGAATCTCGGTGGATGATCTGGGGAAACACATCGCATCAGGCAACATCCTAGCACTCACGGCAATTCCGGGGGTAGGGAAGAAAACAGCCGAGCGTATGATTATCGAATTACGCGATAAAATCGGCAAACTTGACACTGTGCATCCCTCAACCGCTGCACAGACAAGTCTCCCATCAGATACTCGGTATGAAGCAATGCTCGCACTCACTTCTCTGGGGTATCCGAAACCAGTCGCCGAGAAAGCTATCCGTCTCGCCTCGAGCGAATCAGGCGGGACAGAGCCTACTTTGCAAGACCTTATCAAACGAGCATTGCGGCATACGACGACAAAGTAATTCTCGACGCACATTGATATTCAACCCTGTTCTCGCTACATTTTATCTGTATGAGACAATCAGATTACACATCTCCTGAACCACTGGAACAGGAAAAAGAACTCGATCATTCATTGCGCCCATCGAGACTCAACGACTTTACCGGACAGCAGAAGCTGGTCGATAACCTTGTTGTATTTATACACGCCGCTAAACAACGTAACGAACCGCTTGATCACGTACTCCTGACAGGGCCGCCAGGCCTCGGTAAAACGACGCTGGCATTCATCATCGCCAACGAGATGGGCACAGGGATTAAGATCACATCGGGCCCCGCATTGGAAAAACCCGGAGACCTTGCCGGCATCCTCACTTCTCTCGGAAAAGGCGAAGTTCTTTTCATTGATGAAATCCATCGCGTTCCGGTAAAGATTGAAGAGTACCTCTACTCTGCAATGGAAGAGTATCGAGTAGACATTATCATCGATAGCGGACCCGGCGCAAAAACGATTTCGCTCAGCCTTGAGCCATTCACCTTGGTCGGTGCTACTACACGAGCAGGATTGCTGAGTTCGCCTCTGCGCTCGCGCTTTGGTATTACCAATCGACTCGATTATTATCATGCCGATCAATTGAAAACCATCATCGAACGATCTGCGGGTATATTGAATATTGAAATCACAGAAGAGGCCGCCGCCAATTTAGCAAAACGCTCCCGCGGAACTCCCCGTATTGCTAATCGTCTATTGCGGCGTTGCCGCGATTTTGCACAGGCAGAACGAAAACTCGCCCAGCATAAAGGAGTCATTACCCGCGAGGTTGCACAATACTCGCTGCAGGCATTAGAAGTCGATGACCATGGATTGGATGACATGGACAAGAGGATTCTAAAAGTGGTCATTGAAAAATATAAAGGTGGACCCGTCGGGCTGAACACATTAGCGGTAGCTGTCGGCGAGGAAGCCGGCACAATTGAAGAGGTCTATGAACCGTATCTTATTCAGGAGGGATTCCTCTCGCGCACTCCCCGTGGACGCGAGGCAACTGACCTCGCCTATCAACACCTTGGATACCAGCGGAAAGGAATACCGCAGGGATCTCTCGGTTTGTAATCTGGAAACTGCTTACACTGCTACACTTCGAAATTTCTTCAGGGACCGCAGGACTGACACAATAGCCTTTTATCATGGCGATTCAACCATTTTTAACCACTGATGACACACTGATAATCACTGAGAAAAGGAAGTAGTTTGAAATCTTGTCCAAAGAAAGAACAAATAAAATCCTTATCTGTGTTCACCCCATTAAACGGGGTAAATCGGTGTGTCATCCGTGGAGAACTTACTGATGAAGAATTTAAGAAGCTGCTATAACATTCGCGTGATCACCAAACTTCCCCCTTTCTTTTATCTTCGAGATACCGTGCAAGTGGCTCGAGAGCTTCTTGGGAAACGGTTGGTACGAATTATCAACGGTAGTCGATTAGTCGGAATAATCGTTGAGACCGAAGCGTATTGTGAAGGAGACGCAGCTTCCCACTCATTCCGCGGCAGAACAAAACGAAATGACGTTATGTTCTGGAGAGGAGGCCACCTCTATGTTTACTTCACTTACGGAATGCACTTCTGCGCTAATGTTGTAACGAGAGAAGAAGGGGCAGGCGAAGCGGTGCTGATTCGTGCTATCGAACCCACGGAGGGGATTGAGAGGATGATGAGGAATAGAGGGATGAATGAGAGAGGGGGAGAGAGGGAGAATGGGAGAGAGGGTGAGAGTAAGAGTGTGAGAGGGAGAGAGAGTAAGAGTGGAAGAGAGTATGAGAGTAAGAAACAACTTTTCAATCTAACGAATGGGCCGGCGAAGTTGTGCCAGGCATTTGGCATTGGGAGAGAAGAGAATGGAACGGATTTATCGGGTAATGAGATCTATATAGTAGATGTCCAAAGCGAGAGACGACTAACGATCAGCTCTTCAACGAGGGTAGGTATTAAAAATGGGAAGGGAAAAAAATGGAGATATTATGTGAAGGGTAACGATTGGGTATCAACTTGAACTTTCGATTTCATGAAAGACCAGGGCTGGTGAATGCGTATGAAAATAATCTTCTTATGACACCCGCTTTAATGCTTGAAGCGGCGCATCAAGTTCTAAACGCAGCAAAGATCTCATTTGGATTTTCCGTGAAGCATTGAGAATTTCAATACCCACGATCTTATTCGTTTTTGTTGTATCAAGATTCACACCATCTGTAATCTCTACAACTCCATCGGGGCGACTCTTCGAGAGTTCAATATATACTGAATCGGTCTCTTTGTCATAATATACTTTCATTCTATTATTCCCTTCTTTAGAGGATATGCAGTCACCACGATATCAAGGTAGTTAAGGTCAGGACGATCTACAATAGAGGCGTGAAGGTTTTTCCATAAAGGTAATCCCTGGGTATCCAGATGAAGGAAGAAGTCCGACTTCGAAATAATAGAAGTCTGTCTTCTTACGCAGATCTAGCGAAGATTAGAAGACAGACTTCTACGAAAAGGCAGGCCTAAAAGTCCGTCTTCTTACCGAGATTAAGCATGGATCAGAAGACGGACTTTTATATACAGACTTCTACAACGATATTTAAAAAAACAATCTCACTTTAATAGCAACATACGTTTCGTGTCAATATACTTACCAGCCTGCATGCGATAGATATAGATACCGCTCGGTAGATTTCGAGTATCGAATCTTACGCTATGCCTGCCCGGCCCCTTCTGTTCGTTGACCAGCATCCCAACCTGCTCTCCGATAAGATTAAAGATCCTCAGCGTCACATATTCCGAGGAAGGTAAATTGTATTCAATCGTTGTTGATGGATTGAAGGGATTGGGGTAGTTCGAGAGTTTGAATTCAGATGGAACGTTCGAGAGTTCTTCTCTCATTTTTTCGAGTACGAGATCCGATGTTGCTCCTTGAGAGGCAATAAGAAATTGCGGATTGGCTTGAACTATATAAATCGGGCCATCATCAAGAGCAACTGCACCCTTCGATTGATTGGGCAGGACATTGATTCGATAGCTTGCAGTTCCTTTATTTCCACAAGGATCGATAACGGCAAGATTGACCGTATAAACGCGCCCATTCCCCCCTCCCATCCGTTCCGCTCGAACCTGAATGGATCTGCAATCTTGAGCAATCACAATATCATTATATGTATTTCCATCATCATCACCAGGCGCATCTTCCAATTCATCACTTGATGCAGAAACAATCTGAACATCTGAAACAGGAATCTCACCGGCGCATGCATCATTTACCGACCTTACCATTGCACTTAGATTGAAGGAGATGTACTTATGATTGGGTGGCGATAAGTATGCAGGAGAGGCAACGGTGATGATTGGCGGTTTTGCATCGACTATGTTTATGACCACTTGATCTGTGCTCGTTCCACCATGACCATCATTCACTGTTAAAGTAATGAGATGAGAACCGCAAGGTAAGGTCACAATAGGTGTAGGACCTGTTACGGTGCCAAATGGTCCTGTCCACGTAAAGGTTAGTTCATCACCATCAGGATCGCTTGAAGCCGAGGCATTAAGTTGCACTGGTGTGCTTGTAGTGGAGATGCATTCAATCGTTTGATCAAGTCCAGCATCGGCAATCGGTGGGTGATTGATTGGAGGCAGGCTCGCAATACTTACATTGTCGAAAGATATTCGATCGTCGGCACCCAAGAATCCCACACCCCCGCCGGTGAGTGCATTTGCGATAACGGTCAAATCTACCAATAAAGTCTCAACACCGCCCACTTCATTGAAGTAGGCCAAGATCCTGTTTCCACGAATCGAGATCTTTATATGATAGTCTATTCCCACAGCAATTGTCCTGTTACCTGTTGCCAGATTGGAACCCGAGTTCCCATCGTTGTAGTAGTGTCTCAAATACCAGCTACCGTTGCGCCCCTGAAAATCGAGATAGTAGGTGTTTAGCATGATGTTGTTACCGGGGGCTCTTTTGACACTACTCAGATAGAAGGCAACCCTGAGACCGTTGTAGCCGTCTTCCAATGACTGCTCAACCCTCATATCTGCTTCAATCACATAGTTATTCCATGTCGGGCTTCCGCATGCAATAACATTGTTTTGCTGGTCGTGAGTAATCAGTTCTGCTCTTCCATTGGATAACGTTGGAGTAACTGCCGGCCCGTACAAACCGGTGCTGAATCCATCGTACCCCCAGCCGTCCAGGTTGCCATCGCTAAAGGTTTCATAGAACGGCAAAGGGATAACCGATCCATCATCTACTACATTTATTGTCACTTGGTCTGAGTTCAAGCCTCCCAATCCATCTGAGACTGTGAGAGTTACGACATTGTTCCCGACTGGCATCTGTACTATCGGATTGGATCCAGTTGCAGTCCCAAATGGCCCACTCCATAAGTATGAAAGAGGATGACCATCTGGATCGGTGGATAAGCTTCCATCCAACGTGACAAGAGTAGTGCTGCAGATTGTTTGTGCCTTAACCACTTGATCGGAGCCAGCGTTTGCAATTGGTGAGTTGTTGCCTGATGTAAGGTTCTTATAGATTGTAATTGTACTGCTTGTATGATTAGCGATCACAATATCCGGTTTACCGTCGTTATCGAGATCTGCGAACTCAACAGAATGCGGTAAACTTCCAGCAGGTATCGACTGAGCAGGTTCAAATGAATTTTCATTCAAGCCAGGAGAAGTAATTACATTCCTCAAGATCGAAATATTATCTCCCCCTTGATTTGCACTTGCAATATCTACCCTTCCATCTCCATCTAAATCTGCTGCTGCTATCCAGCGTGCTACTGGAGAAACAGGAAAGTCAACCTTTGGGGCAATTGTGAAAGAACCAACAGTCGATAAATTTCTAAAAACAGACACCGAAGCTGAATAATCGTTTGAAGTGATGATATCGATCAGACTATCTTTGTCAACATCGCATACTTTTGGATAATTGACACCCTTAGCCGCTTCAATATCTATGCGTGTTTCAAATAAAATATCATGGCCGGTGCTTGTATTTCGTAGAAGAGAAATTGTACTTGAATAAACATTTGTTGTAATGATATCAGGTTTTGAATCGTTGTCAATATCTGCCGTTGTTACAAAAGTGGGACCATTGCCTGTTAAAAGGCTAATGCGTTGTGAGAATGATGATTCAGTCAGCGAACCTAGTGTGGATTGGTTAACGAACACCATAACTGAATTACCAACAGTCCAAACTCCCCACTCTGAATACTGAGTGACAATAATTTCAGGCTTTCCATCTGAATTTAGGTCTTAAATTGTAACACCCCAGGGACCCATTGGAGTAAAAAGGTCTATTCTAGATTCAAATGAATTTACAGTAATAGCACCTGGTGAGCTAATATTCCTATATATAGAAACCGATCGCCCTCCACAATTTGTTTGCACAATATCCAGTTTTCCGTCTCCGTCGAGATCACCGACAGCAACAGCCGTAACGGTATGTGTACTTCCGGCAATAGGCAAATCAACAGATGGGGCGAATGAATTTGCAGAAAGAGGCGCTGATCCTGGTAGTATAATATTACGGTAGATACCAACACTATTGGATGCTACCTTCGGCACAACCAGATCAAGCATCCCATCTCGATCGATATCAGCTACTACCATGCCGTACGGATTTGAGGCATTATAAATATCCGACCTGGGACCAACTATGATCTGAGCGGATATCACAAATGGAATGAGAATAAGCAATAATAGACCTCTAATCATAAATCCTCCTAATTGTTAAAAATGTGGATTACAACTTTGACTTATGGCATTTTATCCTCCGTGCTGAAAAAAAACCGCCACAAAAAAATATTATGAGGCGGTATTCAAAAAGAATTATGAGGCTCATGGATCAATGCCTAATCATCGTTGCTTCTTCTATCCATTGTTTCCCATCCCAGTATCGAACCTTATTTTGCAAAAACCTCAAATAGGTGTCATCCAATATAGTGGAGAACACGCCCTCCTCATTTCGTTGTTTAAAATATACTGCTGCTACATCTGTTTTTCTAATATTCAGAAGGGAAAGGTCATTTCTCGAAAAGGAATAATTGAATATACATGATCTGTTCTCATTTGATAATGAATAAGTTAATGTAGAATCATCATATGGCTTCCCATCGAATCTAGGTTTTGTTTTCATTTTTTCGTCTATAGGAGATCTAAGCACTTTAATGTAATATATTTCAGGAGATGGCATTTGTGTATTGAATCCTGGAGTAACCATGGAAGAACTCTTTCCAATTAATCTTGAGGGATCTATTATCGCAATTGATGCTTCACCCAGATCGTGCTCTCCTCGGTATGAACCCGATAAGGCGATCCTTTTCTTCGCCGGACTTACTACCGATACTGTTTCAGCAAAAAGAAAGTGTCCGAAATGCCAGTATGCGCCAATTACTTCTAATTTCTCATTGAGTTTGAGCAGAACAAAAGGAGAATAAAAGTTACCCAATCCAACGTACAATTCTGGTATTTTATTCTCATCAAAATCCCCTGTAAGGAGAAATTTGCAGATGAATACGTTCGGATAATCTTCTCGTTTATATGATACATTCTTACCTAAATCACGACTAAATAGCGAATCACCATCCGGTGAATATATTCTTATCAGGCTTGTTCTTGTCCAATCATCAGGATCAACCGGAAAGAATGTCACCAGTTCATTTCTCCCATCGTTGTTTAGGTCGATCAAAGTAGTAAACATTTTCGCTGAAACTTCATAAGTCGGCCGATCACACCAGTAGGGTATCGTCCACAATTGCTGCCGTGCACTATTATACACAGCAATCGAATGTAGGGAATCTATATAATCATAACGAACTGGATTTCTATCACTAATTCGATCATTCTCATAATTATTCCTAGGGAAGAAAAGAAAGAGCATAAAGGCGATCGATAAAAGACCTACTCCACCAACCCTTATCGGCACTGAATATTTCTTCATATAGTACCTGAACTTCTCAATTCCTCTTAATGGCTCGTAATAGACCTGTGTATATTCTTCAGGTTTACGTGAGAGATATTGTACTGCTCTTCTTATCAATGCACGCTCGGGCTTAGCACCGAGTTTCGGATTTTCATCTAACTCTTTATGAGTTGTCATATAGAATTCCTTCATCTCTAGAAAGAGCTGTTGGCAGCCCGGACACAAATCGAGATGTGCTTCGATCTCCCTTGCCCGCTTAAGCACTTGCTCATCACCCAAAAGAAAAAGCTCTAATGTATGTTCATCGATGTGTCTCATTTCACCTGATATTTCTTTCATCTAATCGCCACTGCTGAAAATGTTTCTTAATCGCTCTTCCACGCATCGACCAAGGTATTCCAAAATATTCTTATGCTTCCTCGAATATTCTTCTTTCGTTAATCCCTCAATGTGCCGCTGTAACTCCCTTTGATAACTGAAGCCCTCTCCATTCTGAAAGATAAGCACTGCATGCAAACGCCTTTCGATAACTGTAAAGTATGATTCGTACACCTCGGTACATACTTTACGCTTGCCAACGTATTTAATGGCCATCTTCTCTCGTACATGTTTACATGCTTCCCGAATCAGAAGGCGTATATCTTCCTCCATAAGGGTTTCTTCAACTTCAGGCCGCTGAATGTCGGAAATCGCAGGAGAGCCAAAGACCGATCTGAATACCTTTGCAACCATGATGATCGGCAATGATCGGGAGTATGTATTTTGTTCGCGTATTATTCGTGAGAGTGTTGAAAGGAGTGAAGGGATGATATTTGTTTCATCCCCAGTTGCCCGCATATCCACCTCGAGCAATTCAATCGGGTATTCAGGGAGATTCAATAATGGATCACAACAACTCGGTGCGATGTAACTCTCTCCAAATCGCTCGAACTCCGTAAAATTATTCAACGTCTGAAGTGCAATTTTTATATTCCTTAGAATCCTTCCTAATGTTGGATCGATCTCGTTGTAGAGTCTGAAAAGATTGATATTCACCTTCGAGAAGACCAACCGACGGAGCTGGGCGATGAGTTCCTCGTTGGACATAGAAGAAACGGGGAAACCCTCAAAATAGATTTTAAGCTGAACCAAATTTCCATACTGATCCCGCTGAAAGAGATCAGCGATGCAGTCGTACCCCAGGTCGGTTAAGTCAATGCCTAAGAGATTTTTCGTGAGTCGACCTGAAGCGCGTTTGCTCTTGAGAAATGAGATTGCCAATCCGTGGCAGAGTTTAACGAGTTCGTTTAACCGCTGCTCGTTGTAGGAAGAGGAAAGAATAGCCTCAAGGCAGGTGCGGATGTCGGGAAGGATATTTTTCGTGGATGACATACGATGTGTTACTTCATAATGAGACCAAGCACTATCTTCACTCTAAATTGCTACTTCATCTTGAGCAATTGTTGAACATTCTCCAGAACGTCGCTCCGTTCTAGATCAATAAATGCCCTAGCGATAGCGAGGAGGTACTTTGAGTCAAGGTGTTTGCTGTAAAGCCTGGCAAGTAATTGCACATCGTCTCGATCTCTACCCCTGTCAGCAGCAAGTTTATAAATAATCAAATCCTCGACAGTACAACATGGTATTGATCTGCCAGCAACTTTCTTTTGAATTGCCCGTCGCACAGCACTTCTATCAAATCCACCCAGGCCCGCTGAAATATCAATCTCAACACCTGTCTCCGGATCGGTTACGGGAAGGACAAAATACTTTTCAAAAAAATCTTCTGGATGATCTTTTCTCGGTTTATAGAACTTAAGAATGCGTGCTGCAGTTGCTTTTAAAACATCAAATTCTATGAGGAGCGTGATATCAATATCCTTTGTTACCCTCTGAATTCCATATAAGATTACTGCATATCCTCCAATGAGAATATATCGTAAATTGTTTTGCATCAGATTGTCATCGAGTCGTAATATTGTCTTCTCGAATTGAGTCATTCTTTTATATCAGGTAGTCTATTCAATAGTCTCTGACGATCAATGGTTGATTGTAACTCAATATCCCGTACCTTTTGATGTATCGATTCATCGATAGGAAAAGCTAGAGCTTCATCCATAAATATGAGAAATTCTTGGAGAGATGCAGGATCTTCTGCTGCTTTAAGTATCCGTTCTTCTTCCAACTGTCCCATCATCTCATACTTGCGTTTGAATGCTTGGTACTCTGCCATATTTTCGAAAAGCTTCATCGTCTTCACTAAGGATTTTATATTCGGGAACTGAGCTGCCAACCTGAACGGTTTTCGGGCGGGGCTCCCTCACAGTTAGAATTAACGTATCGGGTCATTAAGCCGTCTTCTCAATTCCTTCTTCATTCTGAATGATGATTTTGGGAGAGGGATTTTTAGGTGGAATGGGCACCCCATGTTCTTTCATGATAAAGGTATGCTCACGCATTCCCCATCGAGCTTTATAGAGACAATCTTCAATGGAATGTCCGATCCCTGTAAATCCTTCTAACTCGGGGGAATAGAATCCAAAAAAGTCTGGCTCTTTCGTTGCTTCGATGATAAGAGAATAATCTAAGTCTAACAATCGCTTTATCCAATCGCTCACGTTACGCAAAAAAGAAAAATCATCGATCAATGGAGGTATTTCTGAGCAAAATCAAACCTCCCCATATGGGGCCGTCCAAAAAGAAACGATCTGTCACACCGGAATGCTTCAATCCGGTGTCCAGTGCCTTAATTAAGCATTTTTCTGGATTCCGGTTAGAAGATTACCGGAATGACAGTGCACTAGTTTTCTTTTTAGACAGCCCCAAAAGGGGAGGTTAAAAACAAGAATAACCACTTCAATCAAGAAGCTTCTTCGTTTTAAGTAACAACAGTAATCAATAGAATTTTAATCAAACTGTTGGCCATTCGCAAGGTATAAAAGCTGCTATGGCGTAAATAATACTTTCTTCAAATATACTGCTGTATGTGACCGCTTATTCTTCACGATCTCTTCAGGAGTCCCCTCTGCAACAATCTCCCCTCCTTCGTCTCCCCCTTCAGGACCCAGGTCGATAATCCAATCGGCGGTCTTGATCACGTCAAGATTATGTTCGATGACGATCACGGTATTTCCCTTGTCCACCAATTTATTCAGCACTGTGAGAAGCATCCGGATATCTTCAAAGTGTAATCCGGTTGTCGGTTCATCCAGAATGTAAAGTGTCTTTCCGGTACCAATTTTCGAAAGCTCCGTTGCTAATTTCACCCGCTGCGCTTCTCCTCCGGAGAGAGTCGTGGCCTGTTGGCCCAAACGGATATATCCGAGCCCGACGTCAAAGAGAGTCTGCAAATGTCTCATAAGGCGGGGATACTCGCTGAAGAGCGCCATCGCATCTTCAACGGTCATATCAAGAACCTCTGCGATCGATTTACCTTTATAGTGAACCTCGAGTGTTTCACGATTATACCGTTTCCCTTTACAAACATCGCAGAGCACGTAAACGTCAGGGAGGAAATTCATTTCTATTTTGCGCACTCCGTCGCCCTCACACCCCTCGCAGCGGCCGCCTTTCACGTTAAAACTAAAGCGTCCCGCCTTGTATCCGCGTATCTTTGCCTCCGGCAATTGAGTATAGAGATCGCGGATGAGTGTAAAGAGCCCTGTATAGGTTGAAGGATTTGAGCGTGGAGTTCGCCCGATGGGAGACTGGTCGATATCGATAACTTTGTCGATGTGCTCGATTCCCTTTATTTCTTTATAGGGGAGAGCAACCATGCGGGAGCGATAAAATTTATTGGAAAGAATCGGATAGAGCGTTTCATTAATCAGCGAAGATTTGCCGGATCCGCTGACACCGGTTACGCAAACGAATGTTCCAAGGGGAAGTGCTAACGTTACCGATTTGAGATTATTCCCTGTTGTTCCTTTCAGGACAATAGATTTCCCGTTTCCAGCTCGTCGTGTTTCCGGGACCTCGATCTTGCGCATTCCCTTCAGATACATTGTTGTAAAAGACTGGACGGATTGAGCGGGACCCCGATTCAACTCCAACGTACGATGAGTCTTCAATTCACCGGGTCTGCCAGTCGTCACAACGTAACCCCCATGCTCACCAGCTCCCGGTCCCAAATCAACAACAAAGTCTGCATGTTCAATGGTTTCTTTGTCGTGCTCAACAACGATGATGGTATTACCGAGATCGCGAAGAGATTTCAATGAGGTGATGAGTTTGATATTATCGCGTTGATGAAGCCCGATGCTGGGTTCATCGAGGATATAGAGTACGCCGACCAATTGGGTGCCGATCTGAGTGGCAAGACGTATTCGCTGACCTTCCCCGCCGGAAAGCGTCCTCGCCGAACGGTCAAGTGTGAGATAATCAAGTCCAACATTCAGGAGAAAATCGAGCCGCTGTGTAATTTCTTTGAGGATCTGCCTGCCGATTTCCTGCTGCCGCGGGGATAGTTCCAAAGCATCAAAAAAATTTCGTGTCGATTTGATAGACATCGAGACAATGGAATTTATCGGGTATGCCGATCCATCCTGTACATTTTCCAACTTAACGGCCAAGGATTCTTTTCTTAACCTCCCACCGTTACAGCTTTCACAAGGAGCCGTGCTCATAAATGATTCAACCCACTCCCGAATCTGATTACTCGATGTCTCTTCGTAGAATCGGTTCATCATTTGCAGCACACCGCCGAATCGATGACGATAGGTTAGGACACGGCCGCTCGACTGTGAATATTCGATCTCGAATTTTTCACTCCCCGCGCCGTAGAGGAGAACTTTCTTCGCCTCAGGAGTAAGCTCGTTCAGGGGAGTGTCAAAGTCAAATTCATATCGCTTTGCCACTGCCCGCAACTGGCTGAACATCCATGTGGAACGCGGTTTGCCGAGTGCTGCAATTCCCTCCTGATTGATTGAACGGCTCTCATCGGGAATAATCAGTTGAAGGTTAAAAGCCCGCTTCTCGCCGAGTCCTTCGCATTCGGGACAGGAGCCTGCCGGTGAGTTAAAAGAGAATGAACTGGGTGCCGGCTCCTCATAACTGATTCCACAGTAATGGCAGGCATATTCCCGGCTGAAGAGGTGATTCTTCTCTCCATCGAATACCAAGAGCATGCCATCCCCATACCGCAATGCCACTTCTACAGATTCTGCCACACGGGTACGGATCTCTTTCTTTACTGCAATTCGATCAATCACAATTTCGATGTTGTGAATTTTATACCGATCGACCTTCATCCCCTCCTGCAGCTCTTTCATTGTTCCATCGATACGAACGCGAACAAAACCATCCTTCATGAATTGTTCAAAGAGGTCACGATAATGACCCTTGCGGCCCCGAACGACAGGTGCGAGAATCTGCAATTTCGTTCCTGCGGGAAATCGGAGAATCGCATCGATGATTTGATCGACAGTCTGGCGTTGTACTTTTCGCCCGCACTGGAAACAAAACTGCGTGCCGACCCGGGCAAAGAGCAGCCGCAAATAATCGTAGATCTCGGTAACCGTCCCAACGGTCGAACGGGGATTGTGACTGATTGTTTTTTGCTCGATGGAGATAGAAGGGCTTAATCCTTCAATGTAATCAACATCGGGGCGTTCCATAATCCCGATAAACTGCCGCGCGTAGGCTGAGAGACTCTCAACATATCGACGTTGCCCTTCTGCATAAATCGTATCAAACGCTAAACTTGATTTTCCAGAGCCGGACAGTCCCGTGATAACGACGAACTGATCCCGCGGTATTTCGACATCGATACTCTTTAAATTATGAACCCGGGCACCCCGGATGATTAATGAATCTTCAGGCATATGGTACACGTTATGGACAGTGTTAAGAGGATTGCACTGACGAACGGAAAATACTCTGTGTCCCGCCACTAGAGCACATCCAGATCGCGAATCACTCCCTAATACATCTTCCTTCGTTTATTTAAATATTCTATGAGCGAGGTATCGAATGGTGTGGCTGTGTCGAGCAGGATATAGTCAATTGCATTCTCCCGGCATTCTTTCTTTATCAAGTCAAGAAACTCCTGCATCGATTTTCGATAGGCTTTCTGCACATGCCACGGTTGCGTGAGAAGCTCCTCTCTCGTTTCAAGATCGCGAAAGACAGCATCGCTGCCAAAGGCAAATGAACGTTCGAGAGGATCCAGGATCTGCATCACGATCACTTCGTTTCCCCTGTGCCGGAAATGCTTGAGCGCAGTGATTACACTTTGGGGATCATCGAAGAGATCGCTCAGGACAATAACGAGCCCCCGGCGTTTGATTCGTTCTGCGACTTCGTGGAGCGATTGAGCAGTACCGGTTTTATTTGCCGCTTCGAGATGTTCTAGCTCACGAAGAATCTGATTCAAATATAATCGGGTTGCACGGGGAGGAAGCGATTTTCGGACCTGTTCATCATAGACGGTCAATCCAACCGCATCGCGCTGCTCGATCATCAGGTATGCGAGTGCAGCAGCGAGATACGAGGCATATTCAACTTTTTTCAAGTTCTTCTCTGATGCATAGCCCATTGAGGCACTTGCATCGAGAAGGATATACGATTTTAAATTCGTCTCTTCTTCAAATTGCTTGATATAATAACGATCAGTTTTTCCATACGCTTTCCAGTCGATATGCTTGATCTCATCCCCTGGCATATACGGCCGATGCTCGGTAAACTCGACACTGAAGCCATGATAGGGACTCTTGTGCAAGCCCGTGATGAATCCCTCCACCACCAGGCGTGCACGCAATTCCATATTCGCAAGCTGTGCTGCAACCTCCGGCTGCAAATATTTCATACTATCAAACATTTATAGAATTCCTCTTACTTCCCTGAGCCTTTTAGCTCTTTCAAAGCCGCACGCGCGGATTCACGCTGCAACGCTGCAGGAAAACGATTCAGGAAATCCTCGTACGCGATGGTAGCAGCATTCAGATCCTTTAACTCGCGATGAGCAATGTAACCGATCAGATATGCCGCCGTCGGGGCAATCGGATGCTGTGGATACTCTTTAAGAATTCGTTGAAAGGATTTGATTGCCTCCCTAAACGAGCTCTTTTGCTCATAAAGAATGTTTCCCATCTGAAATAGCGCTTCTGGATACTTTTTACTGGCGGGATACAATTCACAGAACTGCCCGTATTTTTCTAATGCGGCATCATACTGCTCTGAACGATTCGCGTCCTCAGCTTCCTTAAACAAAGCCTCTTCTGTTGGTTTGTCACATCCAGCCAGCACAACAACAACCAAAAGAACTAAACTGAAATACCGTCCTTGCATGGATCCTCCCCTCTCGCCGGTCAAGGCAAGTCACTTTTTCTTTTTTGATTTCGCTGCCAGAGGCTTGGATTCGGCAGGCGTGATAATTTCATTAGGATTTTTCCCCAGATTTTCCAACTCATATTTTGCAGAGAGTGCCAATTCATGAGCGGGGTACTTTTGAAGAAATTCGCTATAGACTGCACGCGCACTATCGAGTTGCTTCAATTCATTGTGATACAAGAATCCACAGAGAAACAAAGCATTGACAGCCTTGCCGGAATCGGGATATTCTATTGCTGCCATCCTGTAATATTTAATGGAACGGGGAAAATCCTTCGAATAATTCTGATAGATCGTACCAATCGCATAGAGAGCAGACAATCGATGGTCCGACTTCGGAGTCTTGTTAAGAATTTCATTGTACAAGGAAAGAGCCGCCTGATAATTGCTTGTTTTCAACGAATCCTCGGCTTCTTTCAAATACTCCTGATCTGATTTCTGTGAACAACCAAGTATGAAGAGTAAACAAACACCAGCAACGATGATACTACCTTTCATAGGTTCTCCTTACAATAACGATGATGATTGATATAATATTAAATAATGACAGCAGAGTCAAAGAACTCTTCAGTACTTCCTGAGCATGGAGACACAGAAAAATCCATCGGTGTTGTGTCGATGCGGTAATAATGTATAAGCAAGCGAGGGGGAAGCAATCCCTTCGAGCGCCGGCAATTTTGAGAATGGAGCACATTCAAACTCCGGGTGCGTGTTGAGAAACCTCTCGACAACGTCTTCGTTCTCATCTCTGAACAATGAACAGGTTGCATATACCAGCCGTCCTTGTGGTTTGACAAGAGGGACACATTGACCGAGAATTGCCAATTGCTTTTCAGCCATTGTCGTGACAAGATCTGACGTGATACTCCACTTCATGCCGGGATTTCGCCGGATCGTGCCAGACCCGCTGCATGGTGCATCAACAAAAACAATATCAAAATATTCAAGATGATCCCGCTCAAGGTCCGATAGTGTCGCGACGTGTTTGATGCGAATTGTATCAACGCCAGCCCGTTTCATCCGACGTCTGAGTTCATCGAGCCGGTAGGAATGGATATCCGCTGCTACTATCTCGCCCCGATTTTTCATGAGGGCAGCGAATTCGAGCGTTTTCCCTCCTGCTCCGGCGCATGCATCGAGGAGTTTTGCCGTGGGTTTCGGATCGATGAGCAAAGGAAGAATCTGACTGCCAGCATCCTGCATCTCAAACCACCCATCTTTAAATGCCGAAAGGCTGAACACATTAATCCGTTTCTCCAGTGTCAGACAGTTCGGGATTGCAGGATTTTGGTGAGCAATGATGTTTTCACGAGCCAGCCGTTTTTGACATTCTTCTAATGTCGTTTTCACTGTGTTCACACGGAGCTGAATCGGTGCCTGCTGATTCATTGCTTCACACAACTGTTTTGCCTCGCCGCCATACTCCTTAATAATTTTTTCCGCCATCCAATCTGTATAGGAATATCGCAGGGCAAGCTCTTTTTTTAGGTCATCCTGAGTCTCTAATTCCGACTGCCGCAATCCCTCAAGCAGCGAGGGCAAGTATGATTTGATGGATGGAGATACTATTTTTTGAAGAACATCATCCGGCGAGAGTTGATGGTTTGCCACCTTGAGAAGATAGGCCGCAATCAGTAAGAGCATTCTATCATCATATCCCATATCCTTATGGTGTCCGGCGAGCGCCTTCTGAAGGAGATGTTCACACAATCGCAGGTGCCGCAGGACTCCATACGTTCCAGTTGCAATAAATTTCCGTTCCTGGGATCCGAGATATTTTCGTTTCCGGAAAAAGCTATCGATAACACTATCCGCCGGTTTAGTGGATTCCCGAACCATCAACAACAACTCGTGCAAGTGCCCGATAAGCGATTGGAGTTTCATTTGAACACAAGATACAGAGATTTCACTGTGAGAACAAAACGAGGTTCCAGCGGCTCCAGCAGGGTGCTAAACAAGAAAACCGCCCTGCCTGCCGACTTGTTCGCCGAAGCCTAGCGTAGGCGAAAGTGCCTTCGGCCTGTCTGCCGGAGCGGCAGCGCAGGCAGGCACGCAGGCAGGCAAGACGCCGAGAGCGCCAAGGAAATATTAAATTAAGCATTATTCTTTCGTTGCCGTGGAATTTGGCGTTGTGATGATCTCAACCAACCCCCGCTGATCGAGAGAGAGTTGCACCTCATCACCTTCCTTGATTACTCCTTCCAGGATCTTTTCAGAGAGCGCATTGAGGATATACCTCTGAATCACCCGTTTCAACGGCCTGGCCCCAAATGCAGGGTCATATCCAACTTTTGCAAGCCATTGTTTCAATTCATCGGAGAAGTTTAGCACGATATTTTGGCCGGAAGAGAGGCGCTGTACACGCCGTAACTGGACATCAACAATGGATGTCAAATTGGCCAGGGTGAGCGGCTTGAAGAGAATGATTTCATCAATACGATTGAGGAACTCCGGACGAATAGTCTGTTTCAGCAGATCCAGTAGTTGCACCCGGATATCGCCCATAAGAATTTCCCGATTCTCCTCGGTCAGGAATTGCATCTTTTCCTGAATGAGGTGCGATCCAAGGTTCGATGTCATAATAATGATGGTATTCCTAAAATTCACTGTGCGGCCTTTGCTGTCCGTCAGCCTACCTTCATCGAGAACCTGCAGGAGCAGGTTGAACACTTCGTGGTGGGCTTTTTCGATTTCATCCAGCAGGACGACGGAGTATGGTTTCCTTCGGACTGCCTCTGTCAGTTGACCGCCCTCTTCGTAACCGACATATCCCGGAGGAGCACCAATGAGTCGTGAAATAGAAAATTTTTCCATGTACTCACTCATATCTATGCGAACCATAGCGTTTTCGTCATTAAAGAGAAACTCTGCCAATGCCCGCGCAAGTTCTGTCTTTCCCACTCCGGTACTGCCGAGGAAAATAAATGAGCCGATTGGACGTTTCTCATCCTGCAGGCCGGCACGGCTTCGCCGGATGGCATTTGCCACAGCACTCACCGCATCCTCCTGATCAATCAACCGCTCGTGAATGCGCCCCTCAAGGTGCAAGAGTTTCTGGCGTTCACTTTCGAGCATTCGCGAAACAGGGATCCCGGTCCACTTTGCTACAATTTCTGCAATGTCTTCGGCATCGACCTCCTCCTTCAGCATCTTTCGATCTTTCTGAACCTGAGCTAACCGTAAGGATGCATCCTTCACCTTCTTCTCAAGAGTCGCAATAGTGCCATAGCGGAGTTCTGCCACCCTTCCCAGATTACCGCTCCGTTCCTGCTGCTCCGCTTCCATCTTCGCAGATTCAATTTCTTCTTTCATCTTGCGGATGGCAAGGATCAATTCCTTTTCGAACTGCCAGTGTGCTCTTAACTCCGAACGACTCTGGTTCAAATCGGCCAGGTCCTTCTGGATATCGGACAATCGGATGTTCGACTCTTCATCCTTCTCCCGTTTAACTGCTTCCCGCTCAATCTCGAGTTGCTTGATTTTTCGTTCGACATCGTCCAATTCATCGGGCATCGAATCGATTTCAATTCGGAGTTTCGACGCTGCCTCATCGACCAGATCAATCGCTTTATCGGGGAGGTATCGATCAGTGATATAGCGATGGCTCAGTTGCGCCGCTGCAATGATTGCCCCATCTGTAATCCGGACTCCATGGTGTACTTCATAACGTTCCTTCAATCCTCGCAGAATGGAGATGGTATCCTCTATCCCCGGTTCATCCACCAGCACCGGTTGAAAACGGCGCTCTAATGCCGGGTCTTTTTCGATCTGTTTCCTGTATTCATCAATCGTCGTTGCTCCGATGGCTCTTAAATCGCCGCGGGCCAGTGCGGGCTTTAACATATTGGCGGCATCGACTGCTCCCTGTGCCGCCCCTGCTCCGACCAGAGTGTGGAGCTCATCGATAAAGAGGATAATCTCTCCGTTCGACTCTGTCACTTCGTTCAGTACCGCTTTCAAGCGTTCTTCGAACTGGCCTCGGAAACCTGTTCCGGCAACGAGCGTTCCCATATCGAGAGCGATGATGCGTTTGGTTTTCAGATTCTCCGGAACATCGCCCTGAATGATCCGATGAGCGATTCCTTCGGCAATGGCAGTTTTTCCTACTCCAGGATCACCTATCAATACCGGATTATTCTTTGTTCTCCTCGAAAGAACCTGCAACACCCTCCGTATTTCGTCTTCTCTTCCAATGACGGGATCTAATTTTCCCTTGCGCGCAAGCTCATTCAAATCGCGTCCATAACGTTCGAGCGCCTGATATTTTTCTTCCGGATTCTGATCGATCACCCGCTGCGATCCGCGGATTTCCTTCAGCGCTTTATAGAGATCATCCTTTGACACACCCTGGTCACGCAACAGAATGATCACTGCCGAACTCCGTGCGCCTTGCGTTGCATCTTCAGCCAGGGCAAGAAGCAGGTGCTCAGTACTGACATACTCATCCTTCAACTTCAATGCTTCTTGTTGAGCAGCCTCAAGAAGCTGGATGAGTGCGGGTGAAAGATGTTGGCCCGTTATGCCCTGTATCTTCGGAAGCTTTTCGATCAACTCATTGATTTTGACCATGAGGTAATTCAGGTTGCTGCCAAGTTTTTGAAGAAGAGAAACAGCAATTCCCTCCTTATCCTGGACGAGGGCAGCGAGCAAATGCTCCGATTCGATCGCTTGATTACGATAACTCGAGGCTATTTCCTGAGCGTTCTGGAGTGCCTCCTGTGATTTGAGTGTGAACTTATTGAAGTTCATTGCTGCAATTCTCCGACATCATCTTGTGAAGAACACCTTCCGATAGAAAAGGCGAGGTTTCCCCCGCCTTCTCTGTGTTGCTGTGTAATACTACTGATTAGATTCAGTGGAATCCGCACGCCACTGCATTTCTGTGCTGTGCAGGAGTGCACTTACTTATCATCAACCACCTCGAAGTCAGCATTCTCAACCTTTTTTCCAGAATCACCACCTGATTGTTGCTGCTGACTCGCCTCACCGCTCTCCTGAGGACCAGCTTGCTGCTGAGCGCCGGCGGATTTGGCTGATTCATACATCTTAGACGAAGCCTCATTCCAGACATTATTCAATGCCTCCATCTTAGCCTTGATATCGGCGGCGTTACCACCTTTTACAGCTTCATCAAGTGCGTTTGCGGCACTCTCAATTTTCAACTTCACATCAGCAGGCATCTTATCTCCCAGATCCTTAAGCTGTTTTTTTGTTTGGAAGACCAGATTGTCCGCCTGATTCTTCGTCTCGATTTCCTCTTTCCTCTTTTTATCTTCTGCCGAATGAGCCTGTGCATCAGTTTTCATCTTATCGATCTCCTCCTTCGTCAGACCGCTCGAAGAGGTGATGCGGATGCTCTGTTCCTTGTTTGTTGCCTTATCTTTTGCAGAGACGTGGAGAATACCGTTTGCGTCGATATCAAAAGTTACTTCAATCTGTGGTATACCGCGGGGTGCAGGCGGAATTCCATCGAGATGGAATCGGCCAAGAGTTCTATTATCGAGTGCCATCGGTCGTTCACCCTGAAGGATATTGATTTCAACAGAGGGCTGGCTATCCGAGGCAGTAGAGAATATTTCACTCTTTCGGGTCGGAATCGTGGTATTCGCCTGAATCATCTGTGTCATCACACCACCCAGAGTCTCAATGCCGAGCGTCAATGGAGTCACATCGAGCAGGAGTACATCGGTCACATCGCCTGAAAGCACGCCGCCCTGAATCGCGGCACCGACAGCGACAACCTCGTCCGGGTTCACACCTTTATGACCTTCTCTTCCAAAGATCTCCTTCACGAGCAGTTGGACGCGTGGTATTCTCGTCATACCACCAACGAGAATAACCTCGTCGATCTGGCTGGGATTCAATCCTGAATCTTTCATCGCTTTCTCAACCGGCGGTACACATCGTTGGATGAGATCTTCAACAAGCTGCTCGAATTTAGCGCGTGTGAGATTCATATTGAGATGCTTCGGCCCATCGGCAGTTGCCGTAATGAATGGCAGGTTGATTTCTGTTTGCATCAACTGCGATAATTCCATCTTTGCCTTCTCTGCGGCTTCGCGCAAGCGTTGAAGTGCCATCGGATCCTTGCGCAGGTCGATTCCTTCCTGCTGCCTGAATTCATCAGCAATATATTCCAGAACGCGCATATCAAAATTATCGCCGCCCAGATGAGTATCGCCATTGGTTGATTTGACTTCAAAAACCCCTTCTCCTAATTCGAGGATGGAGATATCGAAAGTTCCACCGCCAAGATCAAACACGGCAACTTTCATATCCTTATTCTTTTTATCCAGTCCATAGGCCAGAGCGGCAGCAGTAGGTTCGTTTATTATTCTTCGAACATTCAACCCGGCTATTTCGCCTGCTTCCTTCGTCGCCTGCCGCTGAGCATCATTGAAGTATGCCGGAACTGTAATGACTGCTTCCGTAATCTTTGTGCCCAGGTAGTCTTCGGCAGTCTGTTTCATCTTCTGGAGAACCATTGCAGAAATCTCAGGGGGTGAATACACGCGGTCGCTTAGCTGTACGCGTGCCGTATTATTCTCGCCATGAACCACCTTGTAGGGGACGAGTTTCATCTCCTCATTCACCTCGTTAAAAAATCTTCCCATGAATCGCTTAATGGAGAAGACCGTATTCTGTGAATTCGTCACAGCCTGTCGTTTGGCGGCAGCACCAACAAGCCGTTCCCCCGATTTGGGGAATCCAACGACCGACGGGGTTGTGCGTGCACCTTCCGCATTTGCAATCACAACCGGATCATTACCCTCCATTACCGCAACAACGGAATTCGTTGTCCCAAGGTCTATTCCAATAATTTTTGTTGATTTGTTTGACATTATTCTTACTCCTTCAAATGTTGATGCGGTTTACCTCCGCTACGGTACTTCAGTATCATCGATCTGTAGAATTAAAATCGTTGTCTGTGCACTCAACTCCGATTGCTTCAGGCACCGATTTCTGTTCACCAGTCATAATGTAGGAATATTTCTCCACTTTGTTACATAAGGAAGTCGAGTCCACTCCCACCATGGACTCGACTGATGTTACTCATCCTTATGCTGTATGAACTGAGCATGAATCCGAGAAAGGGGACGTTATCTGACTTTCACCTCAATCTGTTTGGGCTTGGTCTCCTCAGCCTTTGGTATAGAGATCGAAAGTATTCCATTATTGTAGACAGCATCGATTTTATCAGCATGGACTTCTGTGGGGAGATTAAAGGAGCGTTGGAATGAACCGTAGCTCCGTTCAACACGGTGATAGTGCTTATCCTTCTCCTCGCTCTCCTGTTTTTTCTCACCTCTAATTGTCAGGATGTTCGACTCAAGGGTTAATTTTACATCCTCCTTCTTAACACCTGAAAGTTCTACCTTGACGATAAACTCGTTATCGCTCTCCGCAATATCGACTGCCGGTGTCCAAAGCGAGAGACTGGTTGATTCGTCGGCCTGTGCTCCACCACGGAAAAAGTTTTCGAACATTTTATTGATTTCCCTCTGCATTGTAAAAACGTCAGAGGGCCATGTCGCAAGCTCGCGAGCTGGATTCCATCGAATAAGTGACATGATGATACCCTCCATATTTTGAAAATAGTAAATTATGAAATGTGGATAATACGTGATTTATATGATTCGTTTTTCGTGATACCCAGTGTCAGAACACCATCCACAAACTCTGCCTGGATAGATTCATGATCGACACCAGAGCCGAGAGTGAATTCGCGCCGGTACAACTTTTTCCCGATCTCGCCAAAGAGCACGGCAGCCTCTCCTCTCCTGGATGTCGATCGTAGCTTGTATCAACAGTTGACCGGATTTGGCCGTCACTTGAATGGCATCCTTCGAAACACCGGGCATATCGAGTTTCACCACGAAACTTTCCTCGGTCTCAAAGATATCGGCCGAAGGAGTGACAATGGTTTCGGCAAGATCCCGGTATTTCACCAGTGCCTGTGTTCCAGCCTTCATCAGGGCTGTCTGATTCTTGAATCCCATAATACTTCCTCCAGGCAATTACTTAATCTCGATTGACTTTGGTTTGGCAACCTCGGATTTCTTCAGAGTGATCCGAAGAAGACCATTTGATAACTCTGCCGAGATGGACGTGAGATCAACTTCCCGGGGGAGCCGAATGGAGCGTGAGAAATTCTGGACACGCATCTCATTTAGCAGAATTTTAGCATTCTCCGGTATTTCATAAGCCTTGCGCTCACCACTGATATTCAAAATATCATCTTCCACCGACAGCTTGATATCTTCTTTCTTCACTCCAGGGAGTTCAACGAAAATTTGATAGTCATTTTCCTCTTCGGTGATATCGAGCGATGGGCAATGACATGAACGAGGGTTATTCTCCGCGGCAAGAAATTCGTCAAAAAGTCGGCTCGTTGTTCTTGGGTATTCAAATCGTACTAGCATTGGTAACTCTCCTTAGTATTAATATTGTTTTTGTTTCACTGCTAACTTATGCAAGCGGTGTGCCACGAGAAGCCAGAATATTTTCCTTCAATATTGAGCAATTTGGGATAAACGATAGAATAATAATTTCCAACTCAATCCAGGAGCGACAAGATGGCAGATATATCGGTAATGTATTCAGGTCAAGTACGCAAAATTGGCAGTCTTTTTCTGCAATATTTTCAGATATCCTTGTGGAAAGTTTCTTGATTCTCTTCGCTCTTTTCTTTATCCTCTTTGGTGTTTTTCCTAATTCAGTGAGCTCAGTAATCGTTGAGGGTCAGAAGGATATGAGGAGATGGATTATTTTACTGTTACCATTGTGTGTGGCATTATCGCAGCCGCGTCAGATTCCGAAAGAAGAAAGAGTCGGCTATTCTTCAATCACCGCAAATGATCTTAGTGCTCATTTACATTTTCTCGCTTCCCAGGAACTGGAAGGAAGGGAGACAGCATACCGGGGACAGAAAGTTGCTGCACGATATATCGCTTCGGTTTTTCAAAAATTAGGATTGAAAGCTATTGGTGACAACGGATCATATTTTCAATCCTTTGACATTTTTGTCAGAAAGGTTGACCCACGTTCTGCTATAATAGTGCAAACCAGTGGTGGGAAGAGAAACTTTCAAATCCTCAATGATTACCTGACATTTGCCAATCGTGACACTGTGGTTGGCGGCGGGATTCTCTTCGTTGGCCGCATGGGGAAAGGGCTTGATTCCCTGACCGAGGAACAGACAAAAGGTAAAATTTTACTGGCGTTTCAACAGAAACAAACAGGCCCCGTGACAAATACACGTGGAATGAGAATTCCACCGACTAGGCTGCTCCCTAAAAATAACGGCGTTCTAGTGATTGCTGATAAAGATGGATCAGGCTCTCTCGACAGCATGCGTGATAATTACAGATCGCGGATCGAGAAAGGCACTCTCTCCACCGTGCAGCCAAGACCATCTATGGGGATGGGAAGCCAACTTACTTACTCCATCAGCTGGGAAATGGCTGAAACCATAGTGAAAGGGACAGGCCAATCCCTGAGTCAACTTGAAGAATCCGCTTCAAATCAGCAATCCGCAAAACCTATGCTGCTGAATGATATCAGCGTCCAGATCGAATCCAAAATGATTTCAGAAAAGGTGACGTCAGAAAACGTTATTGGATTACTTGAGGGAAGCGATCCGAAATTAAAAGATGAGTATGTCATCATTACCGCACATTACGATCATCTCGGTGTCGGTGCGAATAGAGTTGTGAATCCAGGTGCTGACGATGATGGCTCCGGAACTATCGGCGTGCTCGAGTTGGCTGAAGCCTTTGCCTTAAATCCGGTAAAACCAAAACGCTCCATTATTTTTATGCCGGTGACAGGTGAAGAGAAGGGACTTTGGGGATCATCCTATTATACACAGAATCCTATAATCCCCCTCGAGAAGATCATCTCGGATCTCAATATCGATATGATTGGCAGGATTGATCCAAAGTACGACAGCTTGAGCAATCCAAACTATATCTATGTTATTGGCTCCAACAGGATAAGCACAGAGCTTGATCAGATACTTGTTAAGGCAAATAAAGAGTCTGAAAACCTGATTCTGGATTACAAGTACAACGATCCTAAGGATCCGAATAATTTCTATCAGCGAAGCGACCATTACAATTTTGCAAATAAAGGCATACCAATCATTTTCTTTTTCAATGGCACGCATGCTGATTATCATCGGCCCACAGATACGGTTGATAAGATTAATTTTGCCAAGATGGAAAAGATCACCAGGCTCATTTATCACACTGCCTGGAAAGTGGCTAACGGACAGCATCCGCCCAAAAAAGATGTGAAACAAGCTTCATCAAAGTGAGATGTATTCTAAAGAGGAATTACAGCGCGGTCTTTCGACTCGGTTGATCGGGAGGAAGCTCTTCGTTTTCGACCACATCGACTCGACGAACACGTGTGCTAAAGCGTTAGGCGATGCCGGAACGGACGAAGGTGCGGTTGTCTTAACCGATTTTCAGACACAGGGGAAAGGCCGATTGGGCCGAACTTGGAATGCAGAACCGGGATCAAATCTTCTCTTCACGGTGCTTCTGAGGCCCCAGCTTGCCGAGGAGACTTCCAATCTTCTTACTTTTTTTGCTGCTGTTGCTGTAGCAAAGGCAATCGAGTTCGTCACAAAACGTACTATCGAATGCAAATGGCCAAACGACCTTCTGCTGAATGGGAAAAAATGCTGCGGTATTCTGCTGGAAAGCTCTTTCAAAAAAAACAAACTCGATTATTCTGTCATCGGTATCGGCCTCAATGTGAATCAGAAGGTTTTTACGCCTGAACTGTCGCTCTCAGCGACTTCTCTTGCACAGGAATGTGAAGCCGAATTTGACCGTAAGCAACTCTTGCACAGAATTCTCGAACAAATGGATTTTCTCTATGATGATGTTCGTGTCGGACAATTTGATCGGGTCTTATCAGAATGGCAGGAGCGCTCTTCGATGATCGGCAAATCCGTCACGGTGAGCGGGTATAACAACTCATTCACCGGTACCGTCATGAGTATCAGTACCAATGGCGGCCTTATCATCAAAACTGCCAGGGGATTAGCAACGGTGTATGCCGGAGATGTTCAAATCAATCAATGAACAAGTCCCGGAGGAATACTCTATGCTCTTAGCAATCGATATCGGAAATACCCATACAGTGTTTGGTGTCTATCGCGGTTCTTCACTTATCGTTGACTGGCGTGTGACCAGTATGCTCCAGCGTACGGAGGACGAGATTGGAACGCAGGTAAAACTCTTCCTCGAAGAGGCAAAGATTCCGTTAAAAAAGATCACCGGTGTCGGAATTTCCTCTGTGGTACCAAACCTCACCGATATCTTCACCATGATGTCCAGAAAATATTTTCATAAAGAACCTCTCATTGTCTCATCGGCTCTCGATCTGGGAATCACGATTCATTATGACGATCCAAATTCCGTCGGTGCCGACAGGCTTTGTAATGCTATCGCCGGGTACTCAAGGTTCGGTGGTCCCTTGATCATTATTGATTTTGGTACTGCAACCACCTACGACGTTATTGATAGCAACGGAGATTATCTGGGAGGTGCCATCGCTCCGGGAGTCGAAACATCGGCTGTCGATCTTCACCGCCGGGCTGCCAAACTTCCAAAAATCGAGCTTCGCTTCCCAAAAGCCCTCATAGGGCAGGATACCGTTACCAGTATGCAGGCAGGGATAATGTATGGTGCTGTTGATGCAATGGATGGTATGGTAGAGCGGCTGCAGAAGGCCCTGCGTGAGATGAATAAGAAACCTGCCATGGTGATCGCTACAGGAGGATTCTCGAAGCTCCTCTCCAGCCAATCCAATGTTATCTCGGAGTGTGTTCCTTCGCTGGTCCTGGATGGTTTGAGATTGATTTTCGAGCGTATTGAGAAGGGAAAAAATAAGCTATAACCGCGCTTTTAATTCCTTGATCCGTGCTTCGAACTCATTCATGACTCTCTTAATCTCACCAATGTCTTCGTGACGTGCATAGAGATGCTGGCTAAGTTCAAGAAAACTTCGCATTCCTATTTCCAGAGCTTTAGTTGCTTCCTCTACTTCCAGAATGCGATCGGTCTCACTAGAGGATCCTCTGTCAGATCCTTGCTGTTGCTTGGAGTGCGTTGATTCATAAATCGCCGCGAGATGAGCAAACGCTGTATTAAGTACGGGGGTGACAATATTGATTGCTTGTTGGACGGAATCGGTGGCTTCCCGGTTTAACAGTATCTCTTTTTGTACCCTCTCCTCTTCATCCTTCTTTGAAACTCTATATACATAGCGTTCATGTGTCGCTTCAATAAGATTGTGCAGCATCAGAATATCGGTTGATTCTTTTCGGGCATAGTCATACGCACCGAGCTTCATTGCCTCCACAGCAATGATTTCAGAGCCTGCTCCCGTTAAC
Source organism: bacterium (assembly GCA_043803945.1). Lineage (GTDB taxonomy): Bacteria > Bacteroidota > Ignavibacteria > UBA10030 > UBA10030 > JAZDJN01. The sequence continues at coordinate 274,876 of JAZDJN010000016.1, forward strand.
ATGACAACCGGTATTGAGATATTCCTGGCGATGATCCATTCCAATACCTCGAGCCCATTCATCTCAGGCATACGATAATCGAGTAAAATAACATCGAAGACCTGGATTTCATCCCCAAGAATTTTGATGGCTTCCTCACCCGACATCGCCAGGGTCGTCTGATAGTTATATTCTTCTGTTAAACCATAAGAAAGGACTTCGATGTAAGAGCGTTCGTCGTCAACGAGTAGGATTCGAAGATTTGATGCCATATTCAAACCATGGGCGGTTCCCATAGTTTTCCCCCTACACAAAACAATAATGACAGAGTAAAAAGAGCCTCTCGCTTCCTATCCGAAGGAGAGGCTCATGGTTAGAACAATTCGTTATCGTGCGCCAACCATCATCACCGATGCATTTGCAAGATCCACAATCGGTGCATAGAACAATCCGAACAGCACAGTCGGAATCATTAACACAAATAGGAAAACAATCTGAGGTACCGAAAATTGAATCGGCGTTGCATGCTTTTCTGGATCACGTAAAAATATATTACGTATGACGCGGACGTAAAAGTAGAGTGACACAACACTATTTAATGCACCGACGATGGCCAACCAGATCCATCGTGCATCGAGCAATGCGGCGAAGAGAAAGAGTTTTCCGATGAATCCCGCAGTCGGCGGTAAACCGGCAAGCGATATGAAAAAGATCACCATTGCCACACTGATCATCGGCGATCGGTATCCCATCCCCTTGTAAGAATCAATATCTTCTTTCCCTGTCTTCGATTCGATAAGCATAACGACATAGAATGCACCCAGGTTCATGAACAGATATACGATGAAGTAGATGAGCACTGCGGCGATTCCCTTATCGCTCAGCACGACGACTCCCATTAACATATAACCGGCATGAGCAATGCTCGAGTACGCAAGAAGCCTTTTCAGATTATCCTGCCAGACTGCGACGAGATTTCCAAGGGTCATCGTCAGCACTGAGAGAATCGCAACGATCTTGTTCCATTCCAAGCCCTGTAATGTTACCCAGAGAGCGGAGGGTAATCCGGGAACGGTGAAATCAAAAAACGACATCTTGAAAAATCGAATCAACATCGCGAACCCTGCAGCTTTCGATGCCACTGAGAGGAACGCGGTAATGGTAATAGGTGCACCCTCATAGACATCCGGAGTCCAGAAATGAAATGGGACTGCGGAGATCTTATATCCAAAGCCCACGAGAATAAAAATGATCGCGATGAGTAAAGCAATCGGATTTACCGGCATCATCGTTAAAGCCCTATTGATGCCATAAACGTCCGTCGCACCGGTCAGACCAAAGAGAATAGACATGCCATACAGCATCACTCCCGACGAGAGCGCTCCATAGATGATATATTTCAATGCTGCTTCGCTTGAGTCGGAAGCTTCGCGGGTATATCCTGCAACCACGTAAGAACTCAAACTCGTTAACTCGATCGCCAACACCATCATCAGGAGGCTCGTGGCACCGGCCATAAGAAACATGCCGAGCGTCATCGAAACAATCAGCGTTGAGTATTCCATTAACCGATTAATGGTCGAACGAACCTCCGACGAGTAGAGGGAAAAAAGCAGGATGAGAAAAGCTGACATACCGACAATCAGTTTGAAAAAAGAGGCAAACGGATCGAGAGCCAGCATCCCAGAGAATAGGGCCTGTGACGTGCCCATTTGTTTGACCACAAAATACAGGGAAACGAGTATTCCCACACCGGAGAGTACCGGAACAATTTGTGGTCTCTTGGTAGCAATTAACCCGGCGAGCAGCGTTACGCAGACCGTTGCCGTCAGAATCGTCTCCGGGAGGAATAACGAAAGACTATTGAGAATTTGTTCAGTCATAGTTCAACGCGCATTCATATTTCAAGAGAAAATCTTAATACCCTTACGGTAGTACCGGTACTGCGACAACGCCGGTTTTCACAAGTTCGACGAGATGATTCAACGAACTGGTCATCATATCAAGCAAGAATGATGGATAAATACCCAGAACGAGCACAATAACTGCAAGCGGAACGAGAGCTGCAAGTTCACGTCCGTTAATATCGGGCAATGTGGCCCATTTTTCATTCGGTTGTCCAAGGAATACACGCTGCAGCGTCCAGAGCATATACGCGGCGGTCAGTACAATGCCAAGTGTCGATGCAATCGTAATGGCTCTGTGTGTCTGGAATGCACCGAGGAATGAAAACGCTTCGGAAATAAATCCGCTTAATCCGGGCAATCCAAGAGCAGCGAAAAACGCAACAGTCATAATTCCAGTATATTTTGGCATCGTTAACGCAAGTCCGCCAAACGCCGTGAGGTCTCGGGTATGGGCACGGTCATAAAGGACTCCAACGATCAAGAAGAGCATTGCGGTGATTGTACCATGGTTGAACATCTGGAACACAGCGCCCATCATACCCTGCGTGTTCATCGCTGACATCCCCAGCAAGACAATACCCATGTGGCTGATGCTGGAATATGCAATGAGTTTCTTGAAGTCCTTCTGCGCCATTGCACAGAGTGCACCATACACAATGTTGATGAATGCCAAAATGGCCAGCGCCCAACTATAATGATTGGCGGCATCGGGGAAGATTGGGTAACTGATCCTCAACAGCCCATAGGTACCCATTTTCAGCAGCACCCCGGCGAGAATAACACTAATGGCGGTTGGAGCCTCAACGTGTGCATCGGGCAGCCAGGTGTGGAACGGGAAGATTGGTACTTTGATGGCGAATCCGATAAAGAGCGCGATATAAGCCAAATAGCGCCAATAGGTACCGACTCCACCGAGAAGAGAACTGGGATCAAAGTTCGCAGGATTCATCATGGCGAGCATATTAAAGGTATAAATCTTCTCACCAGTTGCCGGATCAATAATCCTGACACTGAAGTAGAGAGCGATCATCGCGAGCAATATGAGCACGCTTCCAAGCAGCGTAAACAGGAAGAACTTGATTGCGGCATACTCACGACGCGGGCCTCCCCAAACACCAATAAGAAAGTACATCGGCAGAAGCATCACTTCCCAGAATACATAGAAGAGGAAGAAATCGAGAGAGACGAAGACACCCATCATACCGGTGTCGAGCAGAAGAAACATCGCAAAGTATCCCTTCAGCGCCTTGTCGATTTTCCAGGAGGCAATGACGCCTATAAAGGAAATTAATGCCGTCAGGAGGACCATCGGGGCGCTCAATCCGTCGATTCCAAGAAAGTACTCAACATAGATGCGGCCAAACCAGGGCACACCCTTAATGTCGATCCACTTCGCTCTCTCGACAAATTGCATTCCCTCTGCTGTATTGATGCCTGCCAGGGCATGATCAAACTTGAAGTAGATCAGCACTGCAATCACCAACTGCAGGAAGGTGAAGAACAGCGCAGCCCACTTCATCATCTCCTGACTCTCCTTGCGAAGAATCAGAACGACGACCATGCCAACAATCGGCAGGAATGTTATCCAACTGAGAATACCGATACCCAAGAATTCCATTATCATCTACTCCTTTTAGATATCAATTGAACAAATTCACATATTCTGAACTGCTGTACTACTGCACATTATCGAAACCATAAAAAGAACACCATCACGCCAAGAATCACAAAGGCGAGATAGGTTTGCACCTTTCCTGTCTGCAAACGGCGGGAAAGCAAACCCAGGAAACCTGCGAAGTAGGCGGTAAAGTTAACCAGTCCGTCGACGATGCGATTATCAAATCCACCAACACCGACGTAGAAGAGGAAAAATGTTAAGCCTGCGACACCAAGCGAGAGAACAACATACCCGATGATGCCCCAGAGCTGCACATCGAGCGGCATAATCGCCGTGCCGAAAAGATAACCGATGTACATCGAAATCATTCCTGTGACAGCGAGATAGAATAGGCTGGCAATGCTTCCCTCTTCCCAATTCTCCTTGCGTCCCAACACCAGGCCTTTTGTCCAACTGCCCACACCATTGACGATGCCGTCAATGATTTTATTGTCAAACCAGGCATAAGCATTCATCACTACCATGGTGCCGCGAACAACAGTCCAATCATAGATCTCATCGAAATACCATTTGTTGAGCAGTATCCGATGAAGCACTGGCAATTTGGCTGCAAAAGCATCGGCATTGATTTTCTTCCAGTGATAGGTTGCAAACGCGATCAGGATGCCTGTGCCTGCAACGAGCAGCGAAAGAATCATCGCCAGAGTGTGATTGTGATGAAGCGCCTCCTCGAACTGTTCAATTCCGGCAGCAGCAACACCCACAGGTACGACAGATTCAGGCCTGGGAACCGCTCCGAAGAGCCAGCCACTGGCGGCTCCGATTGGATTGAAACTATAGAACACAAAGAAAGAAAGCACGGCAAAAACGATGAGGGGAATTGTCATCACCTTTGGCGATTCATGAATCGAATCAAACCGATGGCTGTCTTTGTGTTCCCCGTGGAAGGTCAGGAGCACCAGGCGGAACATATAGAATGCTGTCAATCCGGCGACCAGAAATGCGACAATTGGAATAATGGTATGGCCCGTGAGGCTTCCAAAAGCAAGAGTACCCGCAAGAATTTCGTCCTTGCTTAAAAATCCGGAGGTCAATGGTACTCCAGAAATAGCGAGCGTAAACATCAGGAATGTCCAGTATGTGACAGGCATCTTCTTTTTCAATCCACCCATATTCCTGATGTCTTGTGGATCTGTGTGATGGTCGCCGCCGTGATGCAATGCATGATGCATCGCGTGGATGACGGAGCCTGAGCCAAGAAATAAGCCTGCCTTAAACATGGCATGAGTCACAAGATGGAAGAAACCTGCAGTGTATGCCCCGACGCCAAGTCCCATCACCATATACCCCAGTTGGCTGATGGTGGAATAGGCAAGTACCTTCTTAATATCGTTCTGGGCGATCGCAATCGTTGCAGAAATGAATGCGGTAATAACACCGATATAGGCGATGGTCAGCAGCGCATCTGCCGTCATCATCGGGAATGTGCGTGCAATGAGATAAACACCTGCGGCAACCATTGTTGCGGCATGAATGAGTGCACTGACCGGCGTGGGCCCTTCCATAGCATCGGGCAGCCAGACATGGAGCGGGAACTGGGCAGACTTGCCGACGGCGCCGCAGAAGATTAATATCCCGGCTGCCGTAAGCCACGATTCGCTGCCCATCGGAATGGTGCCGTTTTTCAATGCTTCAAAGATTGTCTCAAAAGTAAAGGTCTTGAAGGTTGAGTAGAGAATCATAATACCGGAGAACATACCGATATCGCCTATACGGTTTACAATAAACGCTTTCATCGCTGCATCGCTGGCGGATTTCTTTTCGAACCAATGGCCAATCAACAAATACGAACTCAGTCCCACCAACTCCCAAAACACATACATCATGAAGAAATTATTTGTTAGAACGATTCCGAGCATCGAGAAGGTAAAAAATCCAAGGTAAGCAAAATAGCGGCCGTAACGAACATCGCCATACATGTACCCGATCGAGAAGAGATGGACCAGCGCACTCACCAGGTTGACGACAACCAGCATAATGGCGACGAGATTGTCGACCATGATGCCAAGTGTTATCGTGAGCGGCCCGAATCCCGGTACGATACCGAAACTTACCCATGTGAAGCTGCCCTCAATTGTCTGATCGTGGTAAGAAAGTAATTTCACCGCCAGGATGATAATTGAAAGCAGAAGGGCAAGGAATAAGATCCCCGTTTCAAGCCAGTCTCCTCTTCGCGGAAGCCTCTTGTCGAAGAAGATGAGGATAGCAAATCCGAGCAACGGGAGAAGAAGCACAGCGACAGCGAGCGAGAGAATTGTTTCGTGAGACATAGGCAAATTTTCGATTGACGATTTACGATTGTCTGCGCCTGAGGCGCATCCGCTTTGGCGGAGAATGCCGATTGGCTGGAGAATTTCAGATGACTTCTCGCAGCAGCATCTCGGCTTTTTCGTTTAGTCGCGGAGTTGATTCAACTCATCGACATTGACTGTATTAAAGTTCTGAAAAATATTAAGAACAATTGCCAGTGCGATCGCCGCCTCGGCAGCCGCAAGAATAATCACAAAGAGCGCAATCACCTGTCCATCGAGCGTTCCCGATGTGTAGCGTGAGAAAGCGATAAAGTTAATGTTCGCTGCATTCAGGACGAGTTCAATCCCCATCAAGACCATTATGGCATTTCTGCGTGTCAGAATGGCGAAGACACCCAGGGAGAAGAGAATTCCGCTAATGATGAGAAAGTGTGTCAATGACGGATGTTGAAGCCACTGTGCGAAATCTTGTTGCATAACGCGATCCTTGCTTATGAACTTTTTCTTTCCCGCCGGGCGATCATGGCAGAGCCAAATAACGCGACGAGCAGTACCACCGATGCGATCTCAAACGGGAGAATATAGCTCGACAGGAACATCATCCCAATTTCACGGGCAGTTGTTTCCAATGGCGGCAGCGGTGGAAGCATCCGCCACTCCGTAGACCAAAAGATTCCTATGAGCGTACCAGCCAGTGCAGAGGTGATGATGACCGCGGGCAATGTTTTCAAAGAGTTTGTCTTCATCTCGAGATTGACCATATTGGTCGTTAACATCACGCCAAACAAAATCAGGATGAGAATACCGCCGACATAAATCATCAATTGCGTGATTGCCAGAAAATCAGCCATGAGCAGGACATAGAGTCCTGCCACTCCAAAAAATGTAAACAGGAGAGAAAATGCTGAATGGACAATATTCTTAGAGAAAACGACGATACTCGCCGAAACGAGTGTGATGAAAGCAAAAAGATAAAATGCGATGGTCGTGAGTTCCATTGTTCCTTAATTCCCGGTTTGTCCTGATGGTGCCGCTGGTGGAGTTTGCGGAGGCGGCGCAGGGGGCGGCGTTGCCGCTTTCGCTGCGGCGGCTGCAGCTTTCTTTGCTGCCGCTGCGGCATCTGCCTTTTTCAACCGTTCACGTGCTCCCTCAATCTCCTGCGGTGTCATTGTACCAAAGTGATAGATCAAATTGTGACGATCGTATTCGGAAAATTCGTAGACATCTGTCATAACAATACATTCTGTTGGACAAGGCGGGACACACAATCCGCAATAGCAGCACTTGCCGATGTCGATATCAAACCTGGAGACATACAAACGCTTCTTTGTGTTCTTTGAGGTCAGGCCAAGATCGACATCCGGAGTGGACTTAATTGTTTCGATGGAAATGCAGTCGACCGGACAAGCCATGGAGCATTGATCGCACCCGATACAATCGTCAATATTGACATAGAGGCGATTTCGTGCCCGTTCAGGCATTGTCAATTTTTGATCGGGATAATGAATTGTCACCGACCGGATGAAGAGCTGGCGGATGGTAATCCGCATGCCGATCACAATACTGTAGAGAGCAGACCAGATATTTCCAAAATAGATTTTTACAGCTTCCATAGACTCACCAAATAATGTTTGCTTACAGCACCAGAATCAATCCAACGGCAAAAAGACAGACAAATAAAAAGGGTAAAAGAACTTTCCAGGAGGTGTACATCAATTGATCGACTCGCAACCTCGGCAGCGTCCATCGCAGCCAGATTTGCATGAACACGAGGGACATACTCTTCATAATGAACCAGAAAAATCCCCACACCGGACCTGCGAGGAAGGATCCGAACGGGCTCGACCATCCTCCGAGGAAGAAACAGACGGCAACGCCAGAAACGAGAAACATGTTGGCATACTCGGCGAGATAAAACATTGCCCACCGCATACCGCTGTATTCGGTAAAGAATCCCTGGACCAGTTCCGATTCTGCTTCGGGCAAATCGAAAGGCGTCCGATTCACCTCTGCAATTGAAGCGATAAACATGATGAAAAAGGTGATGAGCGTGAATGGCAGCAGAAGCAGCTTTGTGCCGAGCGGCAATGCGCCCCCAAAGACCACCCAGTTCTGGATTCCCCCTTCTTGAAACTTTACAACTTCCTGGAGGTTGAGCGACCCGACGATCGTCACACCGATAACGATGGCGAGGACAGTCGGTAACTCGTAGCTGATCATCTGTGCCGCGGAACGGACAGCGCCAAAGAGCGACCACTTATTATTCGATGCCCATCCTCCCATGAGAATCCCTGCTACAACGAGCGAGGAAATCGCAACGATAAAGAACGCCCCGAGGTCGATATTGCTGCCGATGAAAATGCTCGAAAACGGCAGTGAGGCGTATGCTGCATACGTTCCAATGAACACAATATAGGGAGAGAGTATAAAGAGAGTTTTATTGGCTGAATCGGGGATCGTGTCTTCCTTCTGAAGCAGCTTGATCATATCGGCAATCGGCTGCAGCGTGCCATGCCAACCTGTTCTCATATAGGCAACGCGATTCTGAATATGAGCAGCTACCTTCATCTCCATGTAGAGGGTTACAAGGACATAAACCAAGATGAAGATTAAGGGAAGGGCGCTTAATACCACGGTAACAAGCAGTGTTCCCCAGAATCCAAGATTTTGCAGAGCTTCCATAGTAGTCAGTATCTGATGTCTATGCCATCAATCACATATTTATTATCGATCGACCTCACCGAGCACGATGTCAACACTGCCGGCAATCAGGACAATGTCGGCGATCATTACACCGCGGGAAATCTCCGGTAAGGCTTGTAAATTAGAAAATGCCGGTGCGCGCCCTTTCACACGGAATGGGCTGCTCGTACCATCGCTCATGATATAGAATCCGAGTTCACCCCGGGGAGTCTCTGTCCGTGCATAGATCTCTAATCCGGGCTCAGGACGAATTCTCTTTGGAATCGCTGCCTGAACATTTCCCTCAGGAATCTTATCAATTGCCTGTTCAACAATGTTTAGACTTTGCTCCATCTCGCGCATACGAACAATATGACGATCCCAGCAATCGCCTACTGCTCCAACCTCGCCCTTACCGACCTGGGGTTCCCACGCGAAACGGTCATAGATAGAATAGGGATCATCGCGTCGAAGATCCCAATTCACTCCCGATCCTCTCAACATCGGTCCGCTGCAGCCAAAGTTGATTGCAACATCGGCGGGAAGCACTCCCACGTTTGCTGTTCGCTTGATAAAGATCTCGTTGTAGGTCAGGAGATCATTCACCATTTTAATACGGGGGCGGAAATACTTGCAAAACGCCTTGGTCTTCTCGACAAATTGCGGTGGAATATCGTGCGAAAGCCCGCCAATCCACATGTAGTTATACAACAGACGTGCGCCGCATGTCATCTCAAAGAGATTGAGTATCATCTCCCGATCGATGAAGCAATAGAGAAACGGCGTGAATGCACCTGCGTCGATTCCATAAGTACCAACGGCAATCAGATGGCTTGCGATTCTCTGCAGCTCAGCCATTATGACGCGGATATATTCTACCCGTTCGGGCACCTGGATTTTCAGCATCCTCTCCATCGCCACAACGAAGCTGAAATCGTTCGTCATCGAAGAGCAGTAGTCCATCCGGTCTGCATAGGGAATGACTTGTTGATAATTGGTCATCTGCTCGCAATGCTTCTCAAAACAACGATGGAGATAGCCAATATGGGGAATGACATCGACTACGATTTCACCGTCGAGAATGACTTCAAGCCGAAGCACTCCGTGAGTCGATGGGTGTTGCGGGCCCATATTAACGATCATTTCCTCGGTGCGTAATGTTTTCCCGCTCGAGGTTTTTAATTCGCCATGCTTGAATACATAGTTTGTCGGAAGAGATTTAGTTTCAACCATCGATCAATACTCTGGTCTAGTATGGAACTTTCATGCCGTTGTAAAATTCAGGAGTCTTATAGTCTTTCCTGAGTGGATATCCTTCCCAATCGTATGGAAGGAGTATTCGACGCAAATCTGGATGTTCGTCGAAGACAATACCGAAAAGATCGAATGCCTCACGCTCGTGCCAGTTAGCCGTTGCCCACACCTCGCTCACCGTTTGCACATGAGGATCATCCTTTGTGCATTCAGCTTTCAACACAATCTTATGTTTGAATGGAATTGAGGAGAGATGATAGACAACCCCGAGCTTTCCGTTATTGTAATCGATCCCGCTCAGGGACATCAGGAAATCGAATTGCATGGAGGCAGTGTCGCGGAGGAAGAATCCCACTTTTTTCAACTTCGCGGGGGCAATTTTAATCCAGGGTTGGAGAACATCCAGCCTGGATTCAAGGATTGCCTCTCCGAATTGCTCTTTTAATACAGTTAGAATTTCTTGAGCGGTCATTCTATGTTATTCTTTTATTTGAAATTGTATCATTAATGGTATGCTTGCAACATCTATCCATTTATTCGGTGTTTCTTCATATGAAACATTAAATAGATGACGACCTCCCCTTTTTATAGGTAAGCCACCGATTTTCGTTATTGTTCGAAATCGGGAATGTGCAGTTAAATCGAGCTCATAGATTTGCTCTTTAATAACTTCTCCAGAAGGATCAAGTTGCCTCATTTTACACCTTTTTTTCTCGGGTTTGTCAATTGGGAATCTTTCCCAGAGGCTAACTACATCAAAATTAAATGGTACTATGCCTACTTGCCCTTCAATTGGGGGTGTTCCTATAACTGTCAATTGTTCAACTACTTGAATTAAGCTAATATTTTTGGTCCCCTCATCGATTACACTGTTCGTACAGAGAACAGTCCAAATGTGATTAATCATATCTCACCTTGTCAATTCAATACATTAGCTGAACAGAGAACAATTTGATTATCCTCAGAAGCATTCAACTGTGCACATAAGAAAGGTTGATGTTTCTCAGAAGTACCTCGTGAAAATACTTCAAATATCTTAGTGAATGGTAAAGAGTAATTTGGCAATGAGATAATTATCGATTCACCAACCTCAAAATTCTTTGAATAAAATTCAGTGCCTTGGAATATAACTTGATGAAAGCTTATCACGTTATTATCAATTTGTCTATTGAGAAGAAAGTGTGCTGATAATTTCTTTGACCACCAACAATTAGGAGTATTCAATATGGTCTCAGCCATAATTTTTACATATTCTTGGTTATTGTCATTCATCAGCCAAAGATAAATCGTAAGGGGGGTGTCGAAAGGATGTTCATATCTAAGATCAATACTCTGTTGAGATAAGTTCAAAAACCTTGAAAAGATATACCTTTGAATTCTATTATCCTTTAATTGTAAAGAAAGATATTGAACACATTCCTCGGTTTGGGCACCTTTGATAAAAGTTAAAAAATCACTCGCCACTCTCAATCTTGCAGAAAATTCATGACTTTCAATTATTATTATTGATTCTTTTAGATTCATTATAAACCTCTCCTTTCAGACCAAAATTCGCTTGGCTTTCCTAGAATAGGAGGAAGAATATCTATGGGATGAAAATATTCACCATGGTCACCCCATTTGCTTAAGACAATGAAAGAACGAGTTGCATCTTCAAGATTAAATTTTACATGATATATCTTTGCAATGTGAGTAATTTCATGAGTGGATTGATTGCGGTAAATTACTAAATCACCTTCCTTAAGCTGAGTTTCATCGGTTATCCTGTAATAACCGTCATCTGTAAATATCAATTCTAGATATTTAGGATCAATCCTTGTCCTACGAGAGGAAAATATCATTCCCACACAATTATATGTAGATGTAATTGATCGTGGTTTAGCATCAGGATAAGCGACTGCAAAAGCTTTTTTTGCTATTATTTGCTTTTGAGGGATCAACTCCATCCCTCTCGAATTAGGAATATCATTCTTCTTGGCTGTAGCTAATGGAATATAGGAAGGATCTCTAGGTGTTTCAGCTCCAATTATTATCTCAGCAGTCATAAGTACTCTTAAGCTGATTTCTTCTTGGCTAAACTTTCTTTTCTAATTTTTTCCTGAAGCTTTATAATGCCTTCCAGAAGTGCTTCGGGACGCGGGGGGCAACCCGGCACATACACATCAACCGGAATAACCCGGTCGACGCCTTTCAATACATGGTATCCATGTTCCCAATATGGCCCGCCGCAATTCGCGCAGCTTCCCATCGAGAGCACATAGCGGGGTTCTGCCATCTGGTCGTATAAGCGCTTGATGCGTGAAGCCATTTTTAGTGTTACCGTGCCGGAGACAAACATCACATCGATTTGCCGCGGCGTTGCCCGTGGAATGATACCGAACCTCATAATATCGAAGTGTGATGCAGAGGCCGCCATCATTTCGATGGCACAACAAGCAAGTCCAAATTGCATCTGATAAAGCGATGAAAGCCTCGCCCAATTTAATAAATTGTCAAGGGAAGTGATGAAGACATTTCCATTCTCAAACCGCTGATCAAGTAGTCCCATAAGCAGGTTATCCCATTTCTATTTCAACTATCATGTCGTAGGAAGTTCTTACAGTTTTTGCTCTAGCGCAGCAGGCATAGAAAAGGAGGGGCGATTAATTGTCGGCACCTGGGGACGAGGTTTATCCCAATCCAGATCACCCTTCACCCACACATAGGCAAATCCCACAAAGAGGATGACGAGAAAAATTGCCATTTCAATGAATCCAAAGATTCCCAGGCCGCGATAGACAAGGGCCCAGGGAAGCAGGAAGACTACTTCGACATCGAATATTAAAAAGATCAGAGCAATGACATAGAAGCGGACATTGAGCTTGATCCAGGCACTGCCGACAGGTTCTTCACCGCATTCATAGGTTGCATTCTTGGCCGGGTAGCGTCTGTTTGGCCGGAGGATCCAAGCGGCCATTAATCCAACAGCAACAAAGACAGTGCCGATCAGGATGAAGATGAGAATTTTTCCAAATTCGGTTAACATCGATGTCTCCTCGGAGAAAATTTCCTCATACAACTTCACATTCCACAAAAAATGGTTGTTCAATATAAAGAGAGTTCGACCATAAGTCAAGAAATACACTTGATTCTATTGAGTCTTTTGCCGTATAAAGTTTGGGATTCTCTATAATGAGAATTGAGAGTAGGAGATACCTTTTTCGCTCACGCACATTAAGAACTTGTTTCCGAGTCTCCTTTTGCTTTGCGCTGCAATTGTCCTTCAATCCGTTTCGCACTGGGAGTAATCGATAATCCACCAAGACCCGTACACCTTAGCGTGTAGGGGAGGCTTCTGCCAACAGCATCGAACGCTTGGAGAACCTCATCAAGCGGAATGAGATGTTGGTAATCGGCCAATGCCATATTTGCACATGCCAGAGCATTTACAGCCGCCATTACATTTTTCCCGAGGCACGGCGCCTCAACCCGATTTGCAATCGGATCACAGGTCATACCAAACGAATTTTGTAATGCGAATGAAGCAGCGGATAAAGATTGCTGGAGAGTTCCCCCAGCAAGATGCACTAAGCCCGCCGCAGCCATTCCAGCAGCAGAGCCGCACTCTGCCTGACATCCGGCACTTTCAGCGGCAAAAGTTGAGCGCTCCGCAATAAACACGCCAATTACTCCGGCAGCAAGCATCGCCTTGACAATTTCATCGTCGTCGAGATGAAGTGCATCACCCGTTCCGAGCAGCGCACCGGGCAGAGTACCACAAGAGCCTGCTGTAGGGGCGGCGACAATGATCCCCATTGAACTCTTCACTTCCAGCATTGCTGTGACGTAGAGGATAATTCTGTTTAATACGGAGCCCTCGACAAGCCGGTTCTCCTCCATCTTAGTTTTAAAACGGAGCGACTGAACAGGAAGAATTCTGTCGGCATAGTCAGTCCCTTTCAGCCCCGAATCGAGTGAGCGCCTGAGGAGTTGGACAATTTCCCTCATCTTATCGATGACGTATTCTCCTGTAAAATTCCCCCGCTCCGCCTCGTAAGCAACCGCAAGTTCCCAGAGTGCAAGATTCTTCCCTTCATTGAACTTCAACATTTCCTCGCTAGTGGAAAATGGAACTGTCATTCCTTTCCGTGCAAGCACGGGTAACACCGGTTGTATGACCACAATGGAAGCAGCATGGGTAAGCTGAGTTATTTCTGCGATGATTGATGACGGAATTTCCCGGGATGTGGAGATGTGAAGAAACGGATTTTCACCTTTCTTCATGAGCACACTCTCCCCTTCGAGCATTGTCTGAATTTTCTCAACGAGAGGATCAGACGAGTGGTGAAGAAAAAACAATGTTTCAACGTAATCCCCCTTCATACTCACCTCCGCCCCATCGATCTCGATAATCTCGATCATCCCGCCGCCTGTTGATATCGCTTTCACGGTGTGAGCTGTGAGTTCATTCTTCACCTCGATATGGTAGGTGTTCGGATGCGTGGCACCAATGGATTCATAGCAAACTTCTACTCGTATCCCAGATTGTTTCAATCCTTCCTTATACGCCAGTAATCGTTCATCGTCGGCATCATACCCAAGGAAGCCGCTGTACAATCCCATATCTGAACCCTGGCTCTCGTGCGTGGTAACGAGGGATCCGTTCGGATCATACACGATGCGAGCATCCCTGATGCTGCCTTGCATCAGATCGCGAATCATGCGCCCAATGCGAAGTGCACCGGCACAATGGGAACTCGATGGGCCCCGCATAACAGGGCCGGTCACATCGTTGAAGATGCTGGGGTAATCGTTGCGCTTCATCACTAATCTCCTGCTGGATCACACTGAGAGTGCTTCATTGCGACGAATATCGGAAATGTTTTATCCGTTTGAAATAGCAATCTAACAATCTCTGTAATTGCTCAGCATAGTTCAGTTAAAAGATAATCTGTTTTCCATCTATTGATATAGCGATAACATATTGAGCGGATTTGATGAAGAATTGTTATACTTTTAGAGGAACATTTCCCCCTTTCGTAAAGGGGGGAAGGGGGATTTGGATTTACTCAGTGAGAGATGATGTGATCTTTCTTGTCTTAGAGTCGTTTACCATCTTTATAAACATTACACGAAGTTCCACCCCGCCAAAATGATGGCGGGCAGGGAAGGAACGGAGAAGATCCACGAAGACAGAAGAACTCTCAAGAGCTTTTTCTTCGTGTGCTTCGTGCCTTCTTCGTGCTCTTCGTGTACTATCTTTAAAAGCGTTACACAAAGAAACGGAGAAGATCCACAAAGGCAGAAGAACCTCAAGAGCTTATTCTTCGTGTGCTTCGTGTCTTCTTCGTGCTCGTGGTATTTATTTTTCGTGAACTACTTGGACGTGTAAACAATCCACAACCATCAGAAAGGATGCATAATGATTCGAACCTTATTGATCCTCACCATTGTAACCGTATTCGCTCTCAGCTTGGTTGTCGGCCAGACAACAAAACCAGAAGCCGCTGACAAGGTCCTGATTACCGCCCTCAAAGAATCCAAAGCTGCCAACAAACCCGTTTTCTTAATATTCCATGCTTCGTGGTGCGGCTGGTGTAAACGACTTGAAAAGGCGATGGAGAGCCCAGAGCTGAAAAAAATCTTTGAAGAGAATTATGTCATTGCACATCTCGATGTACTTGAGAGCAAAGAGAAAGTAGATTCACTTGAAAATCCAGGTGGTAAGGAGATTATGGCCAAATTTGGGGGTGAAAAATCCGGTCTACCATTTTACGCCTTCCTCGATCAAGCCGGAAAGAGGATTGCCAACTCCAACGTCATGCCGAAAGATCAGAATATCGGATACCCGGGATCTGTCGAAGAAATCGAAGCCTTTATCAAACTGCTCAAAACTTCGTCGCCGAAGATGTCAGAACAGCAAGTCACTGCAATTGCAGACTATTTTAAGAAGAACGCTCCGAAATCATGACCACAGATGAAAAGCAGATGAGACACAGATTACCACGGATAAGATTTCTTTAAGTGGGTTAACGAGTGAGTCGGTGTGTTCATCCTGCTGATTAGAGAGGTTCTTAATATACGGGGGAGCGGGGTGAACACAGATATTTATCTTCATGATATTGGTACGAACAAGATGTGATACTATTTACTTCTCTCGGTGATTATCAGTGTGCCATCCCCGTCTGCTCGCCGACCTGCCCGACGCAGGCGGGTGCACTTCGTGCTTAGGCGAGCCTGCCTTTCGAGATGCAAAGATGGCGGGCAGGAGTGGTTTTTTTGGTTTATTACTTTCTAAGCTGAGTAGCAACAATGCGGGGATCAAAATATTGGAGAGATCGGTGAGATGTGATGGTTGATCTCTCAAAGAAAAACCAGCAGTGTGAGTACTTACGCCATTGGATGCCGACACGAAATGGAGCGATCACCTTGCATTTAGCTAATCCTTGTTTCAACATCGCCTATCCAGTGTGCGAGCGCCGGTTTGCGGTTTGATAGTTGCAGTCGCCCTTTCATCTCATCAAAACGAGCTTCTTGGTTTCAGAAAACGAACCAGCTTGCAAGCGATAAAAGTAAATCCCTGTCGACATATTCGCGGCATTCCATTGCCGTGCGTACGTTCCTGCAGGCATCTCCTCTGCGATCAGAATCGACAATTCTCTTCCCAAAACATCCAACACTTTCAGTGATACAAACGATTTAGATGGAAGACTAAAGGGAATAGTCGTTGTTGGATTAAACGGGTTGGGATAGTTTTGTAGTAGTGCAAACTGTGTTGGAATTACATTTGATTCTTCTCCAATATTTGTAATTGTAATTTTCCCTTTTGCAAAATAAGCGTCGTCTTCGTTACCCTCCCGGGCAAGAGTCCAAACAGCATAGAGTATATCATTCCCATCAACACATATAGAAGGATCCTTGACATTTGCGTTCGTGTCTGAAATGAATACAGTTACAGGGAAGGTGGCGCCTTGATTGTTGGATTTAGTACAGAATAAACCGTTTTTTTCACCTGTAAATTGCGGATATGCAATATAAATTTCACCGGTAGAATTTATTGCCAAAGAAGGTGAACCCCAGCCGCCGCTTGCAATTTCCGTTGCCGCTCCAAATGAAGAGCCGCCGTTTGTTGATTTTCCAAATAGAATTTTTCTATTGCTTCCCTGAGCATCATCTTCTTGTCTCCATACGACATAGACATTTGAACCAACGACAGCTATCGATGTAGCAGTTCGTATTTTATCACTGCTTCCCGAAATATTATTCACCATAATATTGGGACCAAAACTTACTCCGCTATTTGTTGATTTGGCAAAATAGATATCCATACCAGTTCCAACTCTTCTTCCGTCATTCCAAATACAATAAATATTCCCGTTATTGTCTAGACACATTGCATTGGGGGAATCCCATTTTACATCGTCAATTGATGCATCGGTTACTTCGTATGGGACTTCAAAGGTAATTCCACCATTTGTTGACCTTGCGAAGAAATAACCTACTTTATTACCCGCTTTAGGTTTACAAAAAAAGATGTAGACATTGCTTCCGTGAACGGCTATTTGAGGAAAAACCCCTTCGGCAGATATTGTTAAAGGAGCAGAAAAGGTTGTTGCTTGATTGATTGATTTTGCAAAATATACTCCATTAATATTTTCACCCACTAGCCCATCCCACACAACATAAACCGAACCAGCATTATCAGTAGTAATTGCGCCAAATACATGTGGATCAGTTCCGCCAACCCTTACTCCATTATTGAATGTTACACCTCCATCGGTAGATTTTGAAACATAAGAGAAGTAAGTGCCTGCCATATCTTGCCAAAGGAGATAAACATTATTACCATACACAGCAATTGAATTACCTCCATCGGTGTTTTGATTGCCCGTTGTTAAGTGGTTGACTTTAATATTTTTAAAACCTTGTCCAATAACAGGATTTGAGATCGCTATAACGGTAACCAAGATAAAAAAATAAATGTTTTTCAATGTTAAATCCTTTCGTGAAATAGTGAAGTGCCTATCCGCCGACAGGCGGGCAATTGAAACTATCTGTAGGATAGGCGTGCACACCTTGCGTAATTCCTACAATTTTCGGGCAAGGAAGGGCTCTTCTCCGGGAGTATTGTATTTTTTTATCAGTATTTCAGAAACCAACTGAATCAAATACTGATCTTTACCGGCTGCACTTTCCAAATTTTCTCGGCATAGTCTCGGATCGATCGGTCGGAAGAAAATTTTCCCATCCTCGCGACATTGAGAATTGACATCTTCGTCCAGTGTTCCTGATCGCGATACGCCTTATCCACTCTTCCCTGACATTCCATGTAAGCCTCAAAATCGGCAAGCAGGAAAAAGACATCGTAATACAACAGTGCATCGATGAGAGGTTGAAACAAGTTATTATCACCTCTGGCAAAATATCCGCTCGAAAAAAGTTCAAAGACCTCCCGGAGTTCACTGTTCGATTCCACATAGTCCATTGGCCGGTATCCCCGAACTTGCAGGGCATGGACCTCATCATCGGTGAGGCCAAAGAGGAAGAAGTTTTCTTCCCCGACCGCTTCGCGAATCTCAACATTAGCTCCATCAAGCGTACCAATGGTAAGAGCACCATTCATTGAGAACTTCATATTACCGGTGCCGGATGCTTCCTTACCGGCTGTCGAAATTTGTTCAGAAAGATCGGCAGCAGGATAAATCGAGTGAGCATTCTTGACATTGAAATCCGGAATGAAGACAACCTTTAATCGCCCTTTCATATCGGGATCGTTATTGACTACATCGGCCACAGAATTGATCATCTTGATAATCAATTTAGCCATGAAATAACCCGGGGCTGATTTACCGGCAAAAATCACCGTCCTTGGTACGACATCGATCTCCGGATCCTTTTTAATTCTATGATAGAGAGCGATAACATGCAACATGTTTAAATGCTG
The DNA here is from genome assembly GCA_043803945.1 of bacterium. Taxonomy (GTDB): domain Bacteria; phylum Bacteroidota; class Ignavibacteria; order UBA10030; family UBA10030; genus JAZDJN01. Next base: position 293,551 of record JAZDJN010000016.1, read on the forward strand.
TCGTTTGTATTCATGAATTCGTTTCACCTGGATATCGAACAATGAATGTGGATCAACCTCAATGCCTGTCCGTTGAAGGATGATCGATGCGAGTTTAATCTTATTCTCGAGTTTGATGCGCTGCCATTCCTGCTGGAATTCTTTCTGATCAGCATAGACCTCAAGTTTTGGCAGCTGATTCTCCATGTCGTGAATCCACTCATCTCCGATCTTCGATGAAATCAATTGAGTCAACTGCGGATTGCTCAGGACAACCCACCGGCGGGGAGTGACACCATTTGTTACATTGAGGAATTTCTCCGGAAAGAGTTCATAGAAATCGCGCATCACATCGCGCTTCAATAATTCAGTATGCAGGGCTGCAACGCCGTTGATGGCATGGCTTCCCACGCTGGCGAGATTCGCCATCCGGATATATTTCACTCCTGACTCATCGATCAGAGAGAGACGGGCGATCTTTCCATCATCGATTGATTCCATCGCCCTCAACTCATCGAGAAATCGCCGGTTGATTTCGAAAATGATCTCGAGGTGCCTTGGAAGCAGATTTGCGAAAAGCGGCATTGGCCATTTTTCCAATGCTTCCGGCAGGAGCGTGTGGTTTGTATAGGCAAATGTCTTTTGTGTGATATCCCAGGCAGTGTCCCAATCCATCTGGTGCTCATCCACGAGCAAACGCATCAGCTCGGCAACCGCAATCGATGGATGGGTGTCGTTCAACTGGATCGCGTTCCGTTTATGGAAATCTTTGAGTGCATCCCCTCTGCGAAGATGGACTCGTATTAAATCCTGCAACGAGCAGGAGACAAAAAAGTATTGCTGCTCCAGTCGCAGCCGTTTTCCCTGAATGACCTCATCGTTTGGATACAGGACTTTGGTAATATTCTCAGAGGACATTTTTGATTCCACCGCACCGTAATAATCCCCCACATTAAACGCTTGAAGATCGAACGATTCCGTTGCCTCTGCCTTCCAGAGCCGAAGAAGGTTTACCGTGTTTACCTTATACCCCGGCACAGTAATATCCGATGCGGCACCCCGAACTGTTCTGGATGGAAGCCAGCGAACATGATATCCATCCTCCTCATCAACGGTATGTTCGGTATGTCCGCCGAAATTAACAACGTATGCAATCTCAGGACGGGGAATCTCCCAGGGTGTACCGAGGCGGAGCCATTTATCGCTGACCTCGACTTGCCAACCATTATGGATTTCCTGATCGAAAATTCCAAATTCATATCGAATGCCATATCCAACACCGAGAATTTCAAGAGATGCAAGGGAGTCGAGAAAACAGGCGGCGAGGCGGCCCAATCCACCATTACCCAATCCCGGTTCTTCCTCCTGCTCCAGGAGATGATCGAAATCCTGGCCCAGTTGCGCCACCGCTTCTTTGACTTCATCATAGATGCCGAGGCTGATGAGGTTACTTCCGAGCTGCGGGCCGATTAAAAATTCCGCCGATAAGTAGCTGACAGATTTTTCCCTGCTTCCCATGTAAGTCTCAATCGTCTGCATCCAGCGATGAAGAATTCGATCTCGCACCGTATAAGCAACCGCCATATACCAGTCATTGCGTGTAGCCGTTATCGGTACGCGTCCCTGAGTAAAATGGAGATGGTCCATGATGGCGTGCTTCATGGCTTCCGGAGTAACAGCGGTTCGGATATTCTCTGGAATTGTTTTTTTTCCAGTGCGTGGGGTAGTGCTGGATTTCTTCTTGGTCATTGCAGTGCTCCGATGGGTATGAGAACAGTAATCGCTGCGGTGCAGAACCGATTGTCGCTCGGTGATGGATTATCTATATATGCCATCTGACATCCCCCGCTATTCTGTGGAGACAGGGCTTCAAGAAACAACTCTTGATCTTCGGTTTCTCTCGTGACAGTTGAAAAGATTCAACAGTGATGATGAATCGATTCGTTGATAATCATCATAACAACATACGATGGATCGTCTTGTCTTGTGCGCTCAATGTAGGAGAGTTTACGTTGAGAGGCAAGAGAGTCTGGAGTGTTAATTCTCAGGAATGACAACTCCGCGAGGAGCTATCATCTCGCGGATAGTGGATGAGATTCCTTGCTTTGCGGCTTCCTCACTCTTTGCTGGACGGCTGGGCTTCGTAATTCACGCAGGGCATCGGAAGCAATCCATCGGGCGGCTGATGAATCTATCTTCTTCATTGTTAAGGCAAGCTTGATCGCTTTCACATTTAAGTTCCGGTTCCGCTTTCCTATTTGTCGTAGCGCCCAATTCACTGCTTTCTTTACAAAATTCCTTTCATCCGTCGCACCACGCAGCAGCAGAGGGAACAGATTAATAAAAACAGAATCATCAGTTTTCTTATCATGCACTGCCAGTACGGCGATCATCACAAATCCGGCACGGCGTATGTACTCTGCGTTATCGAGGCACCACTCAATCGCCTTCTCGTAGGCAAATGGAGTTTTACGGAACAGGTAGAGACAACAGGCATCGCACACGGCCCAATTGTCGAAGTCACTGACCCACTTTTGCATCTGGCCTTGAGTGACATGGACTGGATCACCAATCAGGGCGGCAAGTGCACGCGCCTCCAAATATTCTGTTTTCCAGAGCTCACGCGAAAGAATTTGATTTATTCCGATCTGTTTCGCGAGACGATGGAGAATTGGCGCTGAGATACCGAATGCCTTCTTCGTTTCGACTCCATAATGGGCATGGGCCGCAACAATATTCGGATTTGCATGCTCCTTCAGCACCTTCAGGACATCCGCTGCGGTCATCGATGATGGCGGTGTCTGCTTGCCGGACGGATTATTTTGGGGGGTTCCAGATGGTTTCATTGGTACTGTCAAGTTTATTCGCATAGCGTGCAAGGACGAACAGTAAATCTGAAAGACGATTGAGATAGACCAGCGCAGCATCTCCGATCTTCACCTCTTTCATTAATCGAACAGTAAGTCGTTCCGCTCTCCGGCAGACGGTGCGAGCGGTGTGAAGATGAGCTGCCACTGCAGATCCCCCGGGGAGAATGAATGCTTTCAGTGGAGCAAGTTGTCCGTCAATCCGATCAATGATTGATTCAAGTTCAACGATATGCTGCTTATTGATACGCGGGACCTGGGCACGATCCTCATCGAGCGGGGTTGCCAGATCCGAGCCAAGGACGAAAAGATCATTCTGCAGGAGTTGAAGGATGGTCTCCAGTTCTGACGGTGGTTTAAACGAGCGGGCGACACCAATCATAGAATTAAGTTCATCGACCGTTCCGTATGTCTCGATGCGCAAGACATCCTTCCCAACGCGATCTCCGCCAAAAAGTGAGGTCTCTCCCTGATCTCCGGTCTTTGTATAAATTTTCATGTATGAACGATTCATTTTCCTGCGAGAAAAAGCCTTGTGCGACGACAACTATTCTCAATGAAAAAAGGGAGCGTCGTTGTTGGGCGTGTTATACGAAGACGGTTGCCCTTTAAGTTTTCTGATGTTCATTCCTGAGACCTGCAATCTCAAAGGATTCCTTTTTCCAAGAAACTGAAATAATCACTCCGATTGAAAATGATGTGATCGAGCAAATCTATGCCAACAATAGTGCCGGCAGCCTTGAGTTGTGTTGTGATGTCGATGTCGCTGCGTGAGGGTTCGAGTCCCCCGCTAGTGTGATTGTGGGCAACGATGACTGCCGAGGCGCGATCCGAGAGAGCATCCGAAAATACCTCTCGGGGATGCACTGGGCTGCGATCAATCAGCCCAATTGAAACAACCCGGATGTTTAGAATCTCGTTCGCGCCGTTGATGGTGGCACAGAGAAAATGTTCCTGCTTCCGGTCGGCGTAGTGCCGGACGTGAGGCAATAGGTCAGCCGGGGTTTCAATCTTTGCGCCCTCCGGTTTGATGCGGCGACGCGCGAACTCAATCGCGGCCAAAATCAATGTTGCCTTTGCGTCGCCCACACCCTCGAACTGCGAGAGGTCTTCCGCTTTCACTTCCAACCCCTTTTCGTCGATGAGCCGCGCCAGTTTCCCGGCGAGCGTCATCACGTCCATGCCTGTCGCGCCTTTGCCCAGCAAAACTGCCAGCAGTTCCTGATCGCTCAAGGCGGGAGCGCCCTTGCGCAGCAGTTTTTCGCGCGGGCGGTCGTCTTCGGGAATCTGGTCAATGGTCTTGCTCATAGCCTTATGCAGCCAATGATAAATGAGTCTGAATCACAGTCACCGCCATGATGTCGAAGATGCCTCCCGTGTCTCTATATTTTGGGTCGGCGATTTCTTCATACCGCCCAAGCTCCTGGTAGGTGTTTTGAATCTCTCCGTTAACCTGGCCGCGATATGCGCCTTCGAGATAGACACGGTCTTCAAGGTGCGCGCGGACGGTGGTTCGGATAACCGGGTCGGCAGATTTTTCTTCGGTGACTTGCTTGATGTAGAGGGCTTCCTCGTCGGTGATGTCGAACTTGGCGCGAATCTCGTCAATCATGTCTTGGACGGAAACCTTCTTGGACGGCAGGCCGATGCCTGTCTTGCGATTGCCTCGCTTCAGCTTCACAGGTCCGGCGCTGGTCGTGACGCCCTGATACTCGACAGCGGCCTTGATGACCTCCGTTTGCAGGATCTGTTTCATCAGGTCGGACACGCTGCCTTGCTTGATGAGTTGCGGGCCGACGTATTCGGCGAACGTGGCGAACTCCTTCAACTCTGCCGCGTAGGTAAAGAAGCACGTCAGGAAATGGAAGCTCTTGACGTGGCGGGCGAGCAGATAGACGAACGACTTCCGCTCCTCACTGTCCGCAATCTTTGCCTGAAACCGTGTGCGCACCGCGTTGACGAAAAACTGCACCTGCGCATCCGTGCCGGTGGCGACCAGTTTAACGAAATCAGCGGCATCCTTCTGCATGAACACCCCCGCCGCCAGAATTTCGGCGTAGAGCTTCGGGCAAAGTTCTTGGTCCGGTTCCTCCGGCTCGAACGGCGTGCCTTTGCGATATTTCTGAAACGCCTTGAGGATGGCTGTCGCGTTGTTGGTGAAGTCTACGACCACTACATCCTTCTTGCCTTCGTGACAGCGGTTCAGGCGCGACACCGTCTGCACAGCGTTGCGGTCCACGACGGGCTTGTCGAGGAACATACCGGCGAGCAACGGTTGGTCGAAGCCAGTCTGGAACTTGTTCGCCACGATCATGAGCCGGTAGTCTTCGCCCTCGAAACGTTCCTCGATCAACTCGCCGTCTTTAAGCTCGTTGACGGCGTGCTCGCGGATTTCCGCGTTGGTTTCGGGATGTGTGAAATCTGAGAAGGCGTAGAGGACTTTGTAATTCGTGCCGCGCTCTTTGAGCTTTTCCTTGATGATGTTAAAATAGCGCAACCCGGCCACTCGGGAACTGGTGACGATCATCGCCTTGGCCCGGCCTCCGATGAGTGGCATCACGTCCTTCTCGAAGATGCGCAGCATCACCTCGGCCTTGTACTGGATGAGGCCATCATCCTGGAAGGCCACGTTCTGGAGCGCCTTGGACACGACGCCTTTGGGATAAAATTTTTCCTCTTCGTCCTGCTGTGGAATAAAATGGCAATGCAAGTTGTAGAGCGTCTTGTAAGAAATGATGCTGGCCGCCACGTCCACGATGTAGCCTTCGGCGATGGCCTCGGCCTCGGAGTAGGTGTCGAACGGCTCGCCGAATAGGGTCAAGGTGGCCGGGGCAGGCGTGGCGGTGAACGCGACGATCATCTGATTGAGGTCATGCTCGCGGATGATCTTGGCGAGTTGCTCCTCCGGGTCAAGCTCGGGGGCCTCGGCATCAGGTTCGTCCGTTTTGCGGAACGGCAACCGGATGGCCGCGCCCATCTGGCCTTCCTGCGAGCGGTGGGCTTCATCGATCAG
>JAZDJN010000017.1:0-38129 GCA_043803945.1 bacterium
GACAGCAGATCAGAAATCAAATGATTTCTTTGATCTGGATTCCCCGCCTGCCTGCCATACCTACCGGCAGGCAAGTAACAGGCCCACCTTGGCGTGCAGGCAAGTCGGGCAGGCGTGTTGAAGCATCACGGAATGACTTTGCATTTTCTTTTGGAAGCTGCCGTCTTTGACGGCGGTCATTCACAGCACCGCAGTGTGAGAAAAACTTCTCCTCAGAGTTGATTTGCTGACTGAAGTTGGCTACATTCACCGGCGGGTTTTTTGCTGATCAGACGAGGACATTCTTGGGCAAGAAAAAGACACACACCTCAAACTTCGGTTCAACCGGCCGATTCAGTCAAGATGCTTCCAAGTTTTACTCCAGCCGGCTCTATACCCGGTTTAGAAATACGCATCGCCAAACCGGATCAGATAATCCGGTGCCGGAGAGTATTCTGAACCATGTTCAATGCAAAAGCAGCGAACAGATGAAGGAGCTGCCCAATCGCAGTATCCATATGATGATTACGTCACCCCCCCTACAATGTCTCAAAAACCTATGACGACGATTTAACGCTGGATGAGTATCGTGCGTTGCTGCGCCGGGTGATGGAGGAGACGCATCGGGTTCTGGTGAGCGGCGGCCGCGCATGCATCAATGTCGCTAATGTAGGTAGAAAGCCCTATGTACCGCTCCATGCCTATATCATACAGGATATGCTTGAAATCGGATTCCTGATGCGCGGTGAAATTATCTTGCATAAAGGATCGAGCGCAGGAACCTCCACAGCGTGGGGGAGTTGGAAATCTGCTTCAAATCCAACACTGAGGGATGTCCACGAATATATTCTTCTCTTCTCTAAAGAATTCGTTCGGCACTGCGAGAGCATCAGTCGAATTTCATTTTTATCTTTGCATTGTCATTTTGCGTAACGTGAGTTATTAACTGACAACACGCAGGTAGAAGAAGCTGTTTGGTTGAAGCGAATAATCTTGTTTTTGACCTCCCCTTTTTGGTCAACCCCTATGGGGTGGTTTGGGGTTTGCTAATGAGAACCCAGATTGATTGATGATTTTCCTTTTTTGCGTAAGGTGAATTATTAAATCGTATTATAGTGTCAAGTTAGTAAGCATCTATAAATTGTGAAAAAATGAAAATAGCATAACGAGGTCCGCATGGTTACCTTTCGATGGTGTGGAATCATTCTTCTGCTTGTTGGGATGACAACCTCAATGGTTGCCCAAAAAGATCCCGGGCAATGGAAACCGATTATTGACAAACTGAAAAATCATTATGCCCCTGACAGGCATCTTGCGACGTTTGAGATTACCGTTGTGCAGGATGGAAAGAACCTCATTGTTCGCGGTGAGGTCGACAATCTCAAAGCACATGATGAAGTCGTTGCTGAGTTAGACAAACTCGGAGCCGGAACGGTGCTCGACAGCATCGTTGTCTTACCCGATCAAAAATTGGGTGCAACGCGGTACGGCATTATTGCTGCCAGTGTGGCAAATATCCGGTCGGACCCCGGAAATGCGAGAGAACTCAGCACCCAATACCTGATGGGTACGGTGGTGAGCCTTCTCAAAAAAAGCGGCAGTTGGTACCGCGTGCAGGGGCCGGATAACTATCTTGGCTGGCTTGAAGGGCGTACAATGGAACTGACCGATGAGCAGGGAGTTGAACGATGGAAAGCGGTAGAGAAGGCCATTGTGACGGCACACCTCACAATGATTCGGGAACGCCCCGATGCAAAGTCTTATCCGGTCAGCGATGCTGTCGCCGGGATGCTCTTGAAAAAAGGAGAGAAACAGGGCGGCTGGGTAAGAGTGGAAATTCCTGGTGGACGGAGTGGTTACATCTCCACCAATGAGTCTGAGGATTATACAACGTGGAAATCAAGCCGCCGCCTTACCTCCGAGAATATTGAGCATACAGCGCGCCTTTTTACCGGAGTTCCCTATCTCTGGGGGGGCACATCCTCAAAGGGTATGGATTGCTCGGGATTTACCAAAACGGTCTATCGGTTGAATGGACTCGAGCTTCTTCGCGATGCCGATCAACAAGCAGAGATGGGTGAGGAGGTGCAAGTGGGAGAGAAATTGCAGAATCTTAAGAAAGGCGATTTGCTCTTCTTCGGGCGTAAAGCGTCTGCCGAACGGCCGGAGAACATCTCGCATGTCGGAATCTATCTGGAGAACCAGGAATTTATTCACACACCGACAGGTGCATGGGTTCAGACGAACAGCTTTGATCCCGCTACTCCGAATTATTCCGAATATCTCTTGAAAATTTTTGTACGGGCAAGAAGAATTATTGGAACAGCGCAAATTCCCGAGGTCAAATTATCGAAGTAATCAATGTGTGCGATGATTGTGTTTTTGGGGCACCGTCTCTGCTGGAGGCGTCCGAACTACACATCCAGTATACCGGTCGGGGAAATCAAGAAATCGAATTGAGTACTACTTTTTTCTTGCAGGCAGTTTCTTTACGCCGATTCCCGGACGGTTCATCAGAGTTACTTTACCGTTCACAATTTTTGTTCCATCATACACATCATTGCTGATTAGTAATGCCCCGTCAAGGTCGGCCCAATCAGCCATCGGAGAGAGATGGGAGGCGGCGGAGATGGCACACGATGTTTCCGTCATGCATCCGATCATCACCTTCATTCCCAGCGACCGTGCAAGAACGATCATCTTGTGTGCTTCGCGCATCCCGGTACATTTCATCAGCTTGATATTCACTCCGTGATAGACACCATGTGCTTTCTTAACATCCGCTAACCGTTGCACTGCTTCGTCACCGATGGTGGGGAGGGGGCTTCGTTCGGTGAGCCAGGCCATATCATCCACATTCTCCTTGGGCATTGGCTGTTCGACAAAGACAACTCCCTTTTCCTTCAGCCAGTGAATCATCTCAAGGGCGAAGGAGCGGTCCTTCCAGCCCTGGTTCACATCGACACAGATTGGTGTATCTGTTACGGAACGGATCGTTTCGATCATCATCTTATCGGTATCACGCCCTAACTTCACTTTCAGTATTTTGAATTCCTCCGCTTCTTTCGTTTTTTGCCGCACAACATCGGCTGTATCGATCCCGATGGTGAATGATGTAACCGGAGTCTTCTCTTTTTGAAATCCCCAGAGATTATACCATGGTTGGCCGCACAATTTTCCAATCAAATCGTGAAGGGCAATGTCAATGGAAGCTTTTGCTGCCGGATTGCCGGGAGCGATCGCATCGATATCGGCCAGGATAGTCTCAAGCTCAAACGGATTTTCGTAGGATTCAAGATGAACCTTGGAGAGAAAGTCCTGAACGCTCTGGTGCGATTCACCCAGGTAAGGAGGCATGGAGGCTTCTCCATAACCGACAACACCGTTGTATTCAATTTCGGTGAGGACGACTGGTGTTGTTGTGCGCGAGCCCGTTGCAATTGTAAAGACATGTTTCAATTCCAGTGTATAGGGCCGGTAGCGGAGTTTCATCCTGGCCCGATATTTCTTTGAGGTATAGGTCATTGCTGCATCTGCAATGGAAGAAGATGCCATCATAGCCGATGCTGTGAGAGCGGATGTTGTTTTGAAAAAGTCTCTGCGATTCTGATTCATGGTTTTGTGATCCTCTTAGAAATAGGTAGTAGGAAGAAATTAGAGAAATCAAAGCTGAGAATCAAAATGTGTGGAGTGCGTCACAGCCTGAGAATTCACCGTTTCGTAACTTGCTTTCAAGCCATTGGCTTTGTATCTTACTTCTGCACTTCTCGGCGGACATTTTCATGGCAAAACGAAAGAATATCTTAATTATCGATGATGAAGTATCTTGGCTCCATGCAGTCAGCCATACCTTGCGTGATCATGGATTTAAGGTCAAGGAGGCTATGAGCGCAATTGAGGCCCTCGACGTTCTCATTAAATTCAAACCGGACCTCATTGTCAGCGACTTGAGGATGCCGGATATGAATGGTTTTGAGCTGCTGGATAAGATTCGACAAATGCCAAAAAATTTGACCACACCGGTTGTCTTCCTTTCTGCCATTGAAGATTTTGCTGCCAAGAAGGTGGCAAAAGATATGGGGGCGGCAGATTGTGTTGCCAAACCATACCATAAAGACGAAATCCTCCCGCTGCTCTCAAAGTATCTTCCCCAGTAATCGTTTTTTCCAATCAACCGAGTAGTCCCTGAATCTCTGTAGCTGCGTTGCTTGCTATTTTTGCGGAGGGGTGGTACTTTGATTATACCATGCCTCAAGTAAACGCTATGCATAAATTTTTTGAACGAATACGAAAATTCTTTGCTACACTAGGCCCTGTCGAACAGGCTCAGGTCGTGGCCTCCACTGCCGTCGTTGTTGCTATGGTTACCATCGCGACGCTGCGTTGGGTCCAGCAAAGCCAGCCAATTGAGTGGTTCACTTTTTTCAGCGTACTGACAACCGGTATTTTCGGATTTATAATCGTGTTCTTTACATTGAGATACGGACGATTGCTTGAGTCGCAGAAACAGGAACTCCTGGCGCTCAATACGATTGCGAAAGCAGTGAATCGCTCAGTCGAGATTAATCGCTTGCTAAGCAATGCACTGAGCGAAGTGGTGCGTGTCCTCGAGGTCGATTACGGATGGGTGTATCATGTCGAGTCGGGCAAGCTGGTTCTCAAATCGTTCCATGGCCTCGGCACTGAGGCCGCTTCGCTGATTCCAGCCAACCGTGATGTGGAGGATGGCGATCTTCTCTGGATTCGAACTCCGCAGATTCAACAATGGAGGCCCGAACAGTATCCTGCTTCGAATGAGCCGGATGAATGGAAAGAAATTAAGACGTGGGCTTCTGTTCCCTTAATGATCAAGGATCGATTGGCGGGTGTGATGATCGTGGCAAGCCGGAATGCGAGTGCGTTCAGCGCCAAACAACTCGATCTGATGGGAGCATTTGCAAATCAGATCGGTGTCGCACTTGAGAATGCGGCCCTCTTCGATCAACTGCGTCGCTCAGAAGAGCGGTATATGGATCTCTTTGAACACTCCCCTGATATGTATCATATCATTAATCGGGAAGGTCTTATTATCAGTTGCAATCAGACAGAAGCCGATCGGCTGGGGTATCGGAAGGATGAGCTGGTTGGCTGGTCGATGTTGAAGCTCTATCCCGAGCCTCATCATGATGCAGCCCGGCAGTTACTCACAGCGATTTTTGAGCGAGGGATGGAATTTTCAGGGTTTGAAGAACAGATGATCGCGAAAGAAGGAATGCTGATCGATGTAAGCGTCAATACCTCTGTCATCTATGATGAAGGCCGCAAGCCGATGTTAATTCGTGTTGCCGCGCGAGATATTACAGAGAAGAAAAAACTGGAACAACAGATCCTGCATGCCCAACGGATCGATAGTATTGGCAATCTTGCAGGTGGCGTAGCGCATGATTTCAATAACATCCTCACTTCGATCCTTGGCTCTACGGCGATCATGAAGCGAAAGATGCAGAAAAGGAATCAATGGTATCACTTTGCAGACATCATCGACACGGCGGCAAAGCGTGGCGCCGGACTCACGCGGCAGTTGTTAACGTTTGCACGGAAAAGTACTGTGCAGGTGCGCCCGGTCGTTGTGAGTGATATTCTGGAAGAAACAATCAACCTGTTCGAACGGGGTGTCGATAAAACAATTCAGGTGAACCGGAAATTCAGCGAAGAGGTCAGTATCATCAATGGCGATGATGGGCAGCTTCAACAGGCTATTCTGAATTTGCTCATCAATGCCCGCGATGCGATGCCGGTTGGGGGGACGATTTCCGTTGAAACAATCAATCGAACCCTTGAAGGCCGTCGTACAGCGGAAAACGACAGTGAGCAGACGGGCCGGTTTGTGATGATCTCCATTTCCGATACGGGAATCGGGATAAAGCGTGATGTCCAGGAACGGATCTTCGAACCCTTTTTCACAACCAAAGATCAGGGGAAGGGGACGGGACTCGGTTTGCCGGTTGTGTACGGAGTTGTGAAATCGCACAACGGATTTATTACCGTACAGAGCCAACCGGGATTGGGTTCGAGGTTTACCCTCCACTTTCCATTGATCCCGGAAACAGAGAAGATCAATGCATCGCGAGTGAGGAAAAAGCTCCTGAAGGGAAATGAACATTTGTTGGTCATCGACGATGATGCCAGTGTCGGTGACATTATCAAGGGAATGGCTTCGGATCTGGGATATGATATCACAATTGCGCGGAGCGGAAAAGAAGCGCTGAAGGTGTTAAAGAAAAAGAAAATGATAAAGCTCGCGATTCTGGATATGAATATGCCGGAAATGGGCGGAAGAGAAACGTTTCTCAAATTGAAAAAACAGTTTCCTCATCTTCGTGTACTGGTGTCAACCGGTTACAGCGACACCACACTTGAAGGCACACCGATGCGTGAGGCAGTCGATGGGATTATCCAGAAGCCATACCAGATTGAGGAACTCTCCATCGCCATCCGTGAGGCGCTCGACGGGACAAAAATTTCAAAGAAGTAAGAACATTGCCCTTCGAAGGGAATCTTGCAAGTCGGGAAAATTATCACTACCATTTTTTCAATCTATCACGTGCATGAAGCCCTGGCTGAACCAGGGCACCGCTTGAGGCGAGATCCTCTCACTCGAGGCAGGCGCAGTTCTTGAGAGTGTAACCTTACGGCTTCCGACGTGATACGATGTGGATGGTTCAAGCAACGCACACTCTTGAATAGTGCTTTGTCGCAAGATTCCTTCACAGCATATAGATTGGCAACGAGGAACGTTCGGCAAGACATCGAGATCCTTCATGAATTTCTGCACGCTGTAAATGTCGATATGAGTATGAGTCTTGATTCTTTTGGAAATCAGTTGAAGTCGTATCGGCTTGAGAAGCATGTTTCGCTTCAGGAAGTCTCTGCCAAGACCAAAATCAGCTTGAGGTTACTGGAAGCGATGGAGGGTGGTCAATTTTCATTGCTTCCGCAACCGTATATCCGTGCATTTATCCGGGAATATGCTCATGCAGTCGAAGCGGACTCCGAAGAATTGTTGAGGCAGTACGATGCTGGCATGGCTGGACCAAAACTCCCGGCGGTAAAACCGGCAGCTCCATCGGAAACGGTACCAGAGGCTCCGGGAGAAATTCAGCCTCAGGGGCCAACTACAGGACCGCACTCACAACTCTGGAACAGGATTATTACAGGTGTGATAGTGTTGATTCCGATCGCCATTATCTCACTGATTCTTCTCCAGCGAGGAGATCCCGAGCCGGAACCGGTAAAAGAAATTCCGTTCGATAGAGCTGTGGAAGAAAATGAGGCAAGAATCTCCGAGGCGAATAAACCGGGTACGGTGCAACAGCAAACAATCTCTCAACCTGTTCCGGGGGATAGCCTGCGGCTTGAAATTGCTACCACAGATTCGGTCTGGATGTCTCTCACGATCGATAATATCCGCAGAGGAGAATATTTGTTCCCACCCAACTTCACACGCAGTTGGTCTGGCAAAGACCAGTTCGTTGTCTCTGTTGGGAATGCAGGGGCGGCTCTGTTTCGACTTAATGGCAAAGAGATTGGACCGCTGGGAAAACCAGGGGCGATTGCACGCAGTGTCCTGATCACCGCAAGAGGAATTCTGCTTCCCGAGTAACATCCTATGGCACCATCAGCCAAACAATCCAGCCTCTTTGAGCGCCACCAGCAACCCTCCGATGCAATTGTGCGGCGTGTTGAGAAGCTTCGAAAAGAATTGCGTGAGCATGACCACCGCTACTATGTGCTTGCCGGTCCGACAATTTCGGACGAAGCATATGACAGCCTGATGCAGGAGTTGATAACGATCGAGAAGGAATATCCCTCGCTCGTGGCCCTCGATTCACCCTCGCAGCGAGTTGGAGGGGAGCCTACAAAGGAATTTCCTTCTGTTACTCATGAAACTCCCATGCTGAGCCTGGCCAATACCTATAATGAAGAAGAGATTCACGATTTTGATCGCCGGATTCGGGGAGCGTTGGGTGATGCGCCATTTCAGTATGTTGCTGAATTGAAGTACGACGGGGTAGCAGTAAGTTTGACTTATCGAAATCGGATCTTTGTCCGGGGAGCAACACGCGGCGATGGTACTACCGGCGATGATATTACACAGAACTTGAAAACTCTCCGGTCGATCCCCCTTGGCATTTCTCCTCGCAAACCAGGTTTTGAAGAGTACGAAGTGCGCGGCGAGGTCTATATGACCAGGGACAATTTTCAGATAATGAATGCGGAACGCGAACAAAAAGGGGAAAAGCTGTTTGTCAATCCCCGCAATTCCACAGCCGGTACCTTGAAATTACAGGATCCAAAAATTGTTGCCTCCCGCCCCTTGAAATTCGTTGCCTACTTCCTTCGCTCGAATACGGCTGCGTTCACCAGCCACTCCGCCAATCTTCAATGGCTGGGCGATCAGGGATTTCCGGTCAGTCCACACTCGCGGCTTTGTGCCACAATTGATGATGTCGTTGCCTATTGGAAAGAATGGGAGCCGCGGCGTGGGGAATTACCATTTGATATCGACGGTGTGGTTATCAAGATCGATTCAATTGCTCAACAGGAGATACTCGGCAGTATTGCGAAGAGCCCCCGGTGGGCTATTGCCTGCAAATTCTCGGCCCGCCAGGTTGAAACCGTTCTGAACACGATCCTCCTGCAGGTTGGGAGAATTGGGACGATCACCCCGGTTGCGGACCTGCAACCGGTGTTTGTCGCCGGTTCTACGATTTCCCGGGCATCGCTCTATAATGAAGATTACATCAGAGAACTCGATATCCGTGTTAGCGATACAGTGATTGTGGAGAAGGGTGGAGACGTTATTCCGAAAGTCAGCGGTGTGTTGTTGGAGAAACGGCAGTTGCACACGACCCCATTTACGATGCCCCCGGAATGCCCGGTCTGTGGCTCCCGCATTGTTCGACCGGAGGATGAAGCCTGTTATTATTGTGAGAATAGTGAATGCCCTGCTCAAGTCCGGGCACGCATAGAGCATTATGCCCACCGTGGAGCAATGGATATCGAAGGGCTTGGTGAGGCGATTGTCGATGAATTAGTCTCTCGCGGTTTTATTAAGAACTATGCCGATTTGTACACGCTGGACAGCCATCGGAAGGAACTGGTTCAACTTGAGCGTTGGGGTGAGAAAAGTGTCGAAAGACTTTTAAAAGGAATAGAAGCAAGTAAGAAACGGCCCTTTTCCAAAGTGGTGTTTGCTGTTGGAATTCGGCACGTTGGAGAAGGGATTGCACAATTGCTTGTGAAGCAATACCCATCCATTGATCGCCTGATGAACGTGAAGCCGGACGATCTGCGGCTCGTTCAGGGAATTGGCCCGCGCATTGCAGAAAGCGTGAATCGATTTTTCGGAGACGAGCACAACAGGAGCTTGATTAAGAAATTGCGCAAGGCCGGTGTGCGGATGAAAGAGGCGAGAACTGCAGCGGTGCAATCACCGTTCACCGGAAAAACCGTTGTGTTGACCGGAACGCTTGGCTCGATGACAAGAGAAGAAGCGAAGAAGCGCATTCTGGAGTTAGGGGGAACCGTAACGTCCAGTGTCAGTGCAGCAACAGATTTTGTTGTGGTTGGTTCTGATGCCGGTTCCAAAATGGACAAGGCACGTTCTCTGCGGATCACCACGATTGATGAAGAACGGTTCCTTACGATGTTGAAGAGATCTTAACGATAGTAAAGGTCAGGCATGCTCGAGTCATTTCGATTACAGATGGGAATTCACTATGCACGTCTTCGTTTCCACGTCGGCCGCGAACCCCTGGTCGATTTTACCGATGTCGTCACGAGGGCGCGGCGTGCCGTTGTCTTTCTCCCTGAGATGCCAAATCAGCTCAACATACTGAGTGACGTGAATCAGTACCTCATCGACCGTTTTCATGCCGATAAGCTGATGTTTGTAGGACGGCGTGAAATTCTCTCCTCGATGAGGGAGAGTCGAAAAATTGAAACTCTGGGATTCAGTTCGCAGGAATTGAACTACTGGTACGTTCCCCGTGGCGAGTTGCGCCAAAAGATGAAAAAGAGTACATTCGACATGGCACTTGATCTGAATATTTCCTTTGCGTTTCCGAGCGCATTTCTCTGCCGCGAGTCTCTCGCACCTCTTCGGATCGGATTCGTAAAGGATCATGCCGATGACTTCTATAATTTTCAGGTGAAGACGAATCGGGCAAACAACCTCAATCAAGCCTATACAAGTTTGCTCCGGTGTTTGGAAATGTTTTAATTTCGTATATTGGTGTTGTGCAATTTGAGCTGTCAGTGAAGTAGGAGGAGGATTGTATGCAGTTTGAAGTGAAAAAAAATGGTGAAGCAACCGTTCTGAAAATCAAGGAGCGGAAATTGGATGCAAGTGTCTCCCCCGAATTAAAGGGAGAGTTTTTGATCTTGTGTGGTCCCAAGACCAAGAACCTTGTCATCGATATGAGCGATGTCGAGTTCTGTGACAGCAGCGGGCTGAGTGCCCTCCTTATTGCAGAGAGGAAGATGAGAGAACATGGCGGTGTCGTGAAACTCGCTTCCCTGCAAAAGAAAGTGCTCTCGCTCATGAGAATCTCCCGCCTCGATCGCGCATTCCGCATCCATGACACCGTTGCAAAAGCGGTGAAGGCATAGTCCCGGACTATTCTGAGTTGGGGAAAACACACCGACAGTGTTTTCCCTCAATGGATGAGAACCTGATGGGTTTTACTTTCCTCGATTATCTCATTGTTGCTGCCTATCTTCTTGGAGTCACAATCACCGGTGTGATCATTGCTGGCAAGCAGAAGACATCCAAGGACTACTTCCTCGGCGGAAAGGAAATGTCCTGGTGGTCTGTCGGTTTCTCCATCGTTGCCAGTGAGACGAGCACCCTCACCTTCATCAGCATTCCCGGGCTTGCCTACAAAACCGATATGCATTTCCTGCAGCTCGTTATAGGATACTTCATTGGACGATTGATTGTGAGTATGGTGTTTATCCCTGCCTACTATCAGGGCGATCTGGAAACGGCATACGATTTTCTCGGAAAGCGGTTCGGGATGTCGCTCCGTAAATTTACCTCCTCCGTCTTCATTATCACACGGGTTCTTGCTTCAGGCGTCCGCCTGTTTGCCACAGCAATTCCGGTTCATCTGATCACTGGATTTGATTATTCAACCAGCATTCTCATCATCGGAATCTTCACCCTGCTCTACACCTATCTCGGCGGATTGAAAGCGGTGGTCGCAATGGATGTTGTGCAGCTATTCATCTACCTGAGCGGCGCCGTTGTCTCAATGATCATCATCCTGCACCATCTCCCCAATGGATTTTCTGATGTCATCACCTTTGCTACTCGGGAGGGAATGAATAAATTTGAAATTTTCAACCTCAATTGGGGAACTGACATCCTCAATTTCCTCGCCACACCCTATACGCTCATCGGAGGAATACTCGGCGGAACGTTCCTGACGATGGCTTCACATGGTACAGATCAACTCCTTGTCCAACGCTTGCTCGGCTGCAAATCAAAGTGGGATAGCCAGCGGGCATTAATGCTCGATGCCACCATCATCGTTCTTCAATTTGCATTCTTCCTTATTTTGGGACTCTGCCTCTACAGCTTTTATGGGGGTGTACCGTATCAGCAGATGGGGCTCTCTTCGTCCGATGAAATATTTCCAAAGTTTATCATTGAGAATCTTCCCAGTGGCATTGCCGGCCTTGTGGTTGCGGGTGTGCTCGCGTCGGCCATGGGGACACTCTCTTCTTCGATCAGTTCTCTCGCCTCATCCACGTATCTCGACCTTTTTAAACTGACAGAGCGCGGAAAAACATTGAATGGGAAAGGGGAAATGCGATGGTCAAAGATTTTTACACTTCTCTGGGGTATTGTCCTGATCGGCGGTGCAATGTTATTCACCGACACGAAAAATCCAGTGATTGAAATCGGATTGAAGATTGCTTCGTTTACCTATGGCGGGCTGTTGGGAACATTTTTCCTCGGGATATTATTCAAGAAAACAAACGAGACCGATGCAACGGTTGGCTTCGTTATTGGATTACTGACGATGGTCATCATTCTGAATTACACCACCATCGATTATACATGGCATACGTTCATTGGTTCCTGTTCAACGATCCTGGGCGGAAATTTAATGTGGATGATTCGGAGCAATCGATGATCCAGTTCGATACCGTGAATGCGGATTGGTCTGATCGATGAAAAAGCGAACGATACTCGTAGAGCAGCGGCCCCAGTCGGAGCTTGACCGCCAAATCGCCGACTACGGTACTCATCTCCAGGTTGAAAAAGGAGTTGCTCAACACACGCTCGCTTCCTATCGATTCGATCTTCAAAAGTATCATACCTTTCTTGACAGTGTCTCAATTACTTCCGCGCAACGGATCAAGGAACACCATCTTTCCGATTTTCTCAAATTTCTCTTTCGCCGTCATCTCTCGCAGAGAAGCATCGCCCGGTGTATTTCTGCCGTGCGGGGTTTTCATCGGTTCCTTGTGGGTGAGGGGATTCACCACAACGATCCAACGGAGTATCTCGATTTGCCAAAGCGATCGCGCACCCTGCCTCAAGTATTGAACATTGTAGAGGTAGATCGGATTCTGAATCAGCCGGATAACGGGAAACCGCTCGGACTGCGTGATCGGGCATTATTGGAGGTACTCTATGCCACAGGCATCAGAGTTTCCGAACTAATAACGCTGAAGCAGGCCAATGTGTTGTTTGATGATGAATTAATCATTGTCTTTGGCAAGGGTTCAAAAGAACGGATGGTGCCGATCGGCAAATCGGCACAGGAATGGGTGAAACGATATCAACAGGAAGTGAGAGTTTCATTGGCAAGAAAGGGGAAATCGCAGGATGTGCTCTTTCTCAATGCACGCGGAGGGGCGCTCTCCCGTGCTGCTGTGCGCGACATGGTCGATAAATATGCACAGGCAGCGGGAATCGAGAAACCTGTGCATCCCCACACCTTCCGGCATTCCTTTGCCACCCATTTGCTGGAAGGAGGAGCAGATCTCCGTGCAGTACAGGAGATGCTGGGCCACGCCGACATATCAACAACTCAAATATATACTCATGTCGATCGAGAATATCTGAAAGAAGTTCATCGCACATTTCATCCCAGAGGATGAAGATCGGAAGCTTGCAATTCATTCCCGCGGACACTATCTTCATATGCAACGCCGATAGTAAGAAAGGAGCAAATCATGACTCGCACCCTGCTCAACAAAGTATTCCTGGGGATTCTCATAGGGCTGCTTTCGATGGATACAGCCTGCAAAAAAACCGAGAGTAATCCCGTTACTTCCGAAAACGACCTCCCGACCGCAAATCTTTTTCCCTGGTCTCCGGGACGGCTCTTTGTTTACTCAGCGTACGATCTTGACACCACGAACAGTCAGAAAGTTTCCAGTTCGGTACACAAAGAGGTCACCTACGTCCAGAGTACGGCAAACTATCAGGGAAAGAACGCTCTCCGTCTTATCGATTCGATCTATTCTCCTTCAGGAACACTTACCACGATCGATACTGCTTATATTGCACTTGAGTCAATCGACCTCTATGGATGGAATAGCGGATGGGTGGCCCTCTGCAAACGCTCTGCAGGATTGAATATCGAATACGATGCAGGCCAGGTTCAGGAAATAGTGATGGGAATTACATTAACCCTGAATGCAAAGGGAAAGATTTACCCGAAGGAAGATGTTAGCGTACCAATTGGTACGATGAAAGCGTTCAAGTCAGAGTTCCGTATCAATGTAAATATTGCCGGCATAGCGATCGATGCGCTTTCCTACTTCTATTTTGCAGATGGATATGGTTTGGTCAAATCGACAACCCCACCGCCGCGCGATCCATTGACAGGAAAAAAAACCGTCGGGACGGAATTAATCCTGGTCAGCAAGAATTTTTAAGCGAATTCCCGTTATTGGATTTTGTGTGCTGAACCGGCGAGCACCTCCCCTCTCCCTGTTGCAATTAAAAAAACCTCAACAAGTGTGCCGAGGCGTGAAGAGCTTGAGTTTGTAGCGTTTTTTTGCTAAATATCTAATACGGAATGCTATACTCCGTATCATCCCAATGGCTTGCAGCACTGCTTGTTCTAATCTATTCAATGGATTGAAAAGGTTATGTCGTGGAAGAGATAGCACACCGAAGATTGCTTATTCTGGCCGAAGGGCTTTTTGGTCCGGTCACTTCTAAAACTGCGAATGGTGCATTGGCATATTTACCAGAACAGGTTGTTGCGATAATCGATTCAACTAAAGCGGGAATGACTGTGCAGCAGATCCTCGGATTTGGCGGCGGGATCCCCGTTGTGCAAAACCTGAACGAAGGGATTCGGTATCACCCGACTCATCTTCTGATCGGAATTGCCCCGACGGGTGGACGGCTGCCTGAGGAGTGGCGAAGAACGTTGCGCGATGCAATCGGATGGAAACTCTCAATTATCAGCGGGCTTCATACAATTCTTTCGGATGATTCGGAACTTGTTGCACTGGCTCAGCGTCAGGGAATTGAATTGATCGATTTGCGGAAGATTCCTCCCGAATCGGAAATTGTTGCACGAGGCAGCTGGCGCGGGAGAAAGGCCAATGTTGTGCTCACCATTGGCACGGATTGTAATATCGGGAAGAAAACCACGATCATTGAATTGGATAAAGATTTTAAACGGCGCGGTCTGCGTTCAGATTATATTGCCACCGGCCAGACCGGAATACTTATTCGCGGGCGGGGCATCGCTGTTGATTCGATCATCGGCGATTATATCGCCGGCAGCATCGAGCGGGAAATTGATCGCTCCGTTGACGAAGGCTATGAGTATATTCTTGTCGAAGGCCAGGGCGCACTTACCCATATGGGATACTCCAGCGTATCGCTCGGCTTGCTCCATGGCACAATGCCCGACGCGATGGTACTTTGCCACATGCCGGCCCGGAAAATAGATAAGTACGGACTTCCTCTGCCCGATCTGAAGAAGGTGATTCAGTTTCATGAGGAGGCAGTAAAGTTTTTCAAGGAGACGAAAGTTGTGGCGATCGGATTAAATTCGATCGGCTTAACGGATGAAGAGTCGCTGAGCATTGGAGAGCAGATCACAAACGAAACGGGACTCCCCGCTGGTGATGCATTCCGCTTCGGCCCTCAGCGTATTTCCGAGGCGGTGTTGGCGTATTTTCGAACACGAACGAATTGAAAAAGGAGTAAGAGCGTGCAGCATTTTGAATATCGACAAAATCAGATGTATTGCGAGGATGTGCCTCTCCGTGAGCTGGCCGAAGAATTTGGGACTCCTCTTTATGTTTACAGCAAGAACCAGATACTCGATAACTATTGCCAGATCAGGTCCGCATTTGGTGCCGCTCAACATACCATCTGTTATGCATTTAAAGCCAACTCGAACCTTTCCATTCTGAAGATTCTGGCTGAAGAGGGAGCGGGAGCAGACGTTGTTTCGGCAGGAGAGTTATACCTGGCCCTCAAGGCAGGTTTTTCACCCGAGAAGATCGCCTTTGCGGGCGTTGGAAAACGGGAGGATGAAATTGAGTATGCACTGCGGGAACAGGTATACTCCATCAACGCTGAATCCATCCAGGAAATGCAATTGATCTCGTTGATCGCTATGCGGAATCAGACAAAGGCTCGAATCTCGATTCGCGTAAACCCCAACATCGATGCCCAGAGCCATCCGTACATTTCCACCGGATTGCGCCAGCATAAGTTTGGTATTAGTGCGGAAGATCTTCTGCAGGTTTATCAATTTGCCGTTTCGTTACCCTCGGTTGAAGTGATTGGGGTACATACCCACATCGGCTCTCAGATTGTCAAGGTCGAGCCGTATGCGGAAACTGCAGCGTTCATTGCAGAGACCGTCAGGAAACTGCGGGAGGTTAATATTCCTCTGCACCATATCGATTTCGGCGGCGGATTCGGTGTGCAATATGTGAATGCTATTGCCCATGAAGCGCTGCCGAAGGAAGATATGGCATTGACCTATCCTGCGATGCATGAATTCATGCAGGCAGTATTACCTGTGCTGGAACCGCTCGGGTGTTCCATCTGGATGGAGCCGGGACGCTCCATCGTTGCCAACGCTGGCGTTCTCCTGACGAAAATTCTCTATACGAAAGAGAATGGGGCGAAAAAATTTGTGATTGTCGATGCCGGCATGAACGATATGCTCCGGCCATCACTCTACAACGCCCATCATCAAATTGTCCCACTCACGATTGAAACCTATGAACACGAACGGGTTGATGTCGTAGGGCCACTATGCGAGAGCGGGGATTTCTTTGCCAGGGATCGATTGCTCTCCAAGCCAAAGCGTAACGAGTTCCTCTCCCTCATGACTACCGGTGCCTACGGCTTTGTTAATACATCAAATTATAATTCTCGACTCCGGCCGGCTGAAATTCTTGTCAATGGGGACCGTGTGAGAGTGATCCGTGAGAGAGAAACCTTTGAAGACTTACTATAATTGAACGGGAGGGAGAACGACCATGAAATTGCAGGATGTCGCTATTGTCGGTGCAACCGGGCTTGTCGGTCGTGCGATGGTGAGAGTGCTGGAGGAGCGGAATTTTCCGGTCAATAAGCTTGTACTGCTCGCCTCGGAACGCTCGGCGGGAAAGGAAATTCCCTTCCATGGGAAATCAATCAGAGTGGAGAAACTCGATCCTGAAAAATTCAAGCAAATGGAGTTTGTTCTCTTTTCTGCCGGCGCGGC
The DNA here is from genome assembly GCA_043803945.1 of bacterium. Taxonomy (GTDB): domain Bacteria; phylum Bacteroidota; class Ignavibacteria; order UBA10030; family UBA10030; genus JAZDJN01. The sequence continues at coordinate 16,734 of JAZDJN010000017.1, forward strand.
GATCAGCAAAGAGTATGCTCCTCTGGCAGTCAAGGCGGGTGCCGTGGTGATCGATAATAGCAGTGCCTTCCGTATGGATCAATTCGTACCACTTGCCGTTCCCGAAGTCAATCGAAGGGAGATCTTCAAACATAAAGGGATCATCGCCAATCCGAATTGCTCAACGATTCAAATGGTGGTGGTGTTAAAACCGCTGCACGACCTCTTCAAGATCAAACGTGTTGTTGTGTCAACCTATCAATCAGTGACCGGAGCCGGAAATAAAGCCGTGCTCCAATTGCAGGATGAATTAGCAAATCGATTGCCACAAGAAAAGAAATTTCCCCATCCCATCGCCTACAACTGTCTGCCCCACATTGACATCTTTTTTGATGACGGCTACACGAAGGAAGAGGTGAAGATGATGGAAGAGACAAAGAAGATCATGGGAGAGAATATTAAAGTGACGGCGACCACTGTTCGCGTTCCGGTGATGGGAGGCCACAGTGAATCGGTGAATATCGAATTTGAAAAGCATTGCACCGTACAGGATGTGAAGGCAGCGCTCGCCAAAGCACCGGGGATCATTCTCCAGGATGATCCGATGAATAACATCTATCCGATGCCCATTAATTCTCATGATCGGGATGAGGTCTTTGTGGGCAGAATCAGACAGGATGAGACCGTAAAGCATGGTATCAATCTCTGGATCGTTGCGGACAATATCCGTAAGGGTGCTGCAACAAATGCCGTGCAAATTGCCGAAGCACTCGTGCTGGGACGTTAAGAGAGCCAAACGAAGCCATGACGATTGAATTTCGAAAACGAATTCGACAAGGACCATTGCTTTGCGACGGAGCTATGGGTACGCTTCTCGATCTGTATGAGTACGATGAACTTCCCCATGATCTTCAGAACATCAAAAATCCTGACATTGTTGAACGAGTTCATCGGGAGTATATTGATGCAGGTGCCGACCTCATTGAGACGAATACATTCTCTGCAAATCGCTATCGGCTTCTGGAGTATCACCTGGAGGATCGTCTTGAGGAAATCAATCGACGCGGAGTGGAAATTGCACAGCGTGCGGCCGGCGGCCGTGTCTACATTGCCGGTGCTGTTGGACCGACTGGAAAACTGCTTGAACCGATTGGCAAGGTAAAACTCAGGGAAGCCCGAAGCGCCTTCAAAGAGCAGATGGAAATTCTGGTGAAAGCCGGAGTCGATCTGCTCATGCTTGAGACCTTTGTCAGTCTTAACGAGTTGGATGAAGCGATCGATGCGGCGCGGGAGGTGTCCGATCTGCCGATTGTTGCCCAGAAAGCGTTTCCTGAAGATGGCTCTATTCTCTCTGGATCATTCCCTCTCGAAGTGGTTGAACATTTACTCAGCAAAGGCGTCGATGTTATCGGCGCGAATTGTACGGTGGGGCCGCAGCGTATGTTCAGCCTTATCCGAAGCATGTATAAAGATGGAGTGGTTCTTTCTGCGCAACCGGCGGCGGGAATACCAACATTACTGAATGGCCGCGCTGTGTATCATACGGGACCAGAATATCTTGCAACCTATGCAAAGGAGCTCGTTCAGGCCGGTGTTACGTTAATTGGTGCGTGTTGTGGATCCACACCGGCTCATATCCGCGCGATGCGTGCAGTGCTCAATACAGTCCAGCAACAGGAACTGTCGCGTGGAACGCTCCCCCTGCAGAGTCTTCAAGAAACTTCACCATCGGTTGCTCTTCAACCAAGCATTGAGATTAAGACCGCTCCGCGGGAAAAAGAGCAATCACGCTTTGCACAAGCGGTGGGGAAGCGCTTTATGACGTCGGTGGAACTGGATATTCCCCGCGGTGTCGATATATCCTCAGTGTTGGAAGGCGCCCGCTATTTACACCGACACGGTATCGATGCTATTAATATTACCGATGGCGCCCGTGCGCGGCTGAGAATGAGTCCGATTGCAATTTCTGCCCTTGTTCAGCGCCACGTTGGCATTGAAACTATGACCCACATGACAACGCGGGATCGGAATCTCATCGGATTGCAGGCGGAACTTCTCGGTGCTCATGCACTGGGAATCCGGAATATTCTCTGTGTCACTGGCGATCCGGCAAAGGTAGGAGATTATCCTCACGCCACATCTGTATTCGATATCGACTCCATCGGGCTCATTCGAGCACTTCATGCTATGAATGAAGGGAAGGATTTGATGGGGAATACCATCGAGGGCGAGACTTCATTTACCATTGCATGTGCCGCCAATCCGAAAGCGGACAATAGGGATGGTGAGGTGGAGAGGCTCGAGAGAAAAATTGCCGCCGGGGCAAATATCATTTTTACTCAGCCGATCTATGAGTTGCGCACACTGGAACAATTTTTACGGCGCATCGAACAGTGGAAAATTCCGGTGATGGTGGGAATACTGCCCTTGCGAAGTTATCGCCATGCTGAATTTCTCCATCACGAAATTCCCGGTATGAATATTCCAGAAACGATCCGCGAAGCACTTCGTTCGGCTGGACCAACCGCCGCATCAAAAGGTGTCGAGCTTGCCCGTCAATTTCTCCACGAGGCACGAACGCTTATTGCAGGTGCCTATCTTATGCCCCCGTTTAAAAAATATGAGGTAGTCCCTAAAATTCTGGAGAGCCTCAAAGACTGATCTGTGCACCGATCGATTTCCAGACCGGCCCTATTGACTATAATTCTTGCTTATTCAAATCCTTTTTGCGAATATTGACGCAGGAGGGATACAAGGTGCGCTCAACTTCATATTGGAGATTATTGGGGCTTCTAGTGTGGACAACACTCCTGTCTCAATATTTCCTTTTCTCCCAATCGATCACGCCGAACACACTTCAAGCCCGCCGCACAGGTGAACCAATTAAAATCGATGGTAAGTTGACTGAAGCTCTCTGGCAAGTGTCGGGGGAACGCCACTTGATTCAGCGGGAGCCGCTGGAAGGGTTACCGGCATCGGAAAGAACTGACGTATGGATTGCTTACGACGATCGTGCGCTTTATATTGCAACTCGTTTATTTGATTCCCATCCGGATTCCATCGTGGGCAGACTTGCCCGGCGGGATGAAGACTCTGAATCGGACCAGTTTGGCATTGGCATCGATGCTGCTTCTGACAAACGAACTGCGAAATATTTTATTGTCAATCCCGTAGGATCGATAAGGGACGGCAGCATCTCCAATGACACTGAAACAGATGATAGCTGGGATGGTATTTGGGAGGTCGCAGTACAAAGTGATGAACATGGCTGGACTGTAGAATTTTGTATCCCGTTTTCACAGCTTCGCTTTCCTCCTCGATCTGAATACCGCTGGGGAATTGAATTATTCCGTCGCATCCAGCGAAAGAATGAAGAGTCCTATCTTGTGCTCCACCCGCGAAACGATGCCATGCGGGTCTCTCGGTGGTTTGAATTAACCGGCATCGCAGGAATTACACCTCCTTCCCGGATCGAAGTGTTGCCTTACGCGACTGTGAGTGGAAGATATATCGAGCAACCCGCGGTCGATAAATTTAATGCCGGAAGAAAGGATCCCTATGAGATGGGCCGGATCTATCCCGTCAATATCGGAGTTGATGGAAAGATGGGGCTCTCTGGAGATGTGACACTCGATCTCTCGATTAATCCCGACTTCGCGCAGGTGGAAGTCGATCCGGCTGTCGTGAATCTTACCGCATATGAATTCCAGTATCAGGAAAAGCGTCCGTTCTTTATAGAAGGATCCGGCATTCTCCGGTTTGGCCGCGGCGGAGCTGTGTCGCTACAGGATTTCAATTGGTCCGATCCGAATTTCTTTTACAGCCGGAGAATCGGGAGAGCGCCGCAGGGTACGATTACCCACGGGGGATTTGTCGATGTTCCTGATCGTACAACAATTCTGGGGGCAGGAAAAGTGAGCGGAAAAATTACAGACTCATGGTCCTTTGCAGCATTAAGTGCCGTCACCGATCGTGAGTATGGAAGAATTGATTCCGCAGGAGTGGAGTTCAACGAGGAGATTGAGCCGAAAGCGCTCTATGGAGTGGTGCGAACGCTGCGGGAATTTAATGGAGCACGTCAAGCGCTGGGATTTCTCGGAACGTTTATCGAGCGCGATCTCCAAACCTCCTCGTTGGAAAAGATCCTGAATGACGGGGCCGTATCGCTGGGTATTGACGGTTGGAGTTTTCTGGATGAAGCGAATGACTGGGTTTTCACAGGCTGGGCTGGCGTTTCTTCTGTCTCGGGATCGAAAGAACGGATGCTGCTGCTTCAACAATCCCCGCAGCATTATTTTCAACGGCCTGATGCAAACTATGTCGAGGTGGATTCATCAAGCACTTCATTACAGGGATGGTCGGGGAGAGTGTGGCTCGATAAGGTGAGGGGGAACTGGCTCTTTAATGCAGCGATTGGTGCCATCAGTCCCGCATTCGAAACCAACGATGTCGGTTTTATGAAGAATGCAGATTATATCAATGGACACCTCTTCGTGGGATACCAGTGGTTTGATGTTGATCGAGTGTTTCGCTATAAAGCCATTACTGCGGCTGCGATCCAGGAATACAATTTTGGCGGAGAGAATATCGGCAGGTCATTTCGTCTTAATTTCAACACTCAATTCAGTAACTTCTGGCGGGCCTATTGTATGGCCGCCTACAATGTTGAAAGTGTTGATGATAAGCGGACACGAGGCGGCCCATTGGTCAAATCACTCAACAGCCGTTATGGTTTTTTGACGGTGATGAGCGATTCCCGGCAATCGCTGTATGGGTCATTTACGCTTCAGGGAACGAGAGGGGAATCGGGTGGATGGTACCATCTTATGAATTTGAGCCTCTATTGGAAACCGCTTAAAACAGTTGTTCTCAGCGGAGGTCTGGAGTTCATGAGGAATTTCAATGTGGCACAATACCTGTTTGCATATAATGATCCGGGAGCAGCCGCAACATATGGCAAACGATATATCTTTGGGGTACTCGACCAGAAACAAATCTCCTCAACGATCCGTGTCAATTGCACATTTACGCCGACACTCAGCCTTCAAGTTTACCTCCAGCCATTGATTTCCGTTGGTGCGTATCAAAGCCTGCGCGAACTAGGGCAACCGAGGACATTTTTATTTACCCCTTACACTCTTTATCCGCCGGATCAGTTTAACTTCAACTATAAATCGCTTCGGACTAATGTAGTACTCCGCTGGGAGTATGTTCCGGGTTCGACGTTTTATGTTGTGTGGACTCATAGCAAACTGGATTATGAAAAGAGCGGTGTATTCGATCCTGTGCATGATGTCACTACTCTTTTTCGTGACAGACCCGATAATGTTATTGCATTGAAACTTACCTACTGGCTCGGCCAATAAAAAACCCTCACTCTTACTGGAATGAGGGTTGAGAATAAACTCCGTTCTGGTCGGAGACCGGTTGAGTTCAGTTTTTCCCCTTCTTTCTGATAATAGCGGCTTTATACCGTGCGTCCATCGCAATTTTAAAGAAATCCGGATCGAGGATTTGTTGGATAACATACTGGAGTTCGACCGCTTTTGCGAGTGACGCGATTGCTTTCAGAGTATCATTATTAATGGTGGAGACTCGTGCCTGGTAATAACAAAGATAAGCAGAAGTGGGTGACAGTTTCAGAGCTTCATCAAGTGATCTTACCGCTTCTTTTGCTCTGCCAAGTCGTGCCTGAACCAGGGCGTGAGTACCCTGGAGCAACGCGAACGATTCCAGCAATTCCTTACTCGTGGTCGATGCAAGCGTTCTTCGATCCTTAAAGATTATATCGACGGCGAGCTTATCCCCCTGCAGGAGAACTGCTTCGGCGTCGAGAGATTTGCCCGCACTTTGCAATGCTTGTCCCCATTGGTAGTACAGTTCAATTTTTCGAATATCAGGTGCACGGTCAATATATTGCTGGCAGAATCGAACTGCATTGGTCTCCTGATCTGCGCCGACCCAGGCACTCATTCGGTATCTGGCATTGATGAGGGAGTCTTTGGCTCCATTGCTCACGGCCAGATTATAAAATTTTAGGGCTTCGGTGTAATTCCGTTTGTAGTGTTGTGCCAGTCCCTGCACGATATACGATTTTGGATTATAGGGGTCGATTTTAACAGCTCGTGCAGCTCGCTCGCTTGCTTTTTCTAAATCACCCGAGAGCAGGTAGAGATAAATTTGTTCACGGATGCATTCGGGATTACTCGGTTCGAGTGCAAGGCCTTTGGTAATCGACTCCCCGGCAATATCCCAGAAATGATTATGCCGTGCGATTTTCGTTTGAAGAAGGTGAACATCGGCAAGATTCTTTGTTAATGCTGTTGCCCGTTCATAAAAAACATAGGCAGAATCCAGGAGTGCCGGTTCGCTTTCTCCTCCAAGTTCGTACTTCTGTATGAGTCCCAATCCATACGACGCATAAATAGTAGCGTATCCGGATGCCGCTTGGTGAAGATTCATCAGGATGATAAGTGCTTCATCGGTGGATTCAATTGTCCCCAGGTTGAGCAACATTTGCGCTTTCCAGTATTTCTCAAACATTTCGAGACTGGATATTTTCTTTCCGGGGGAAATTGTAAGGTCCATGCCGAACTCTTTCATAATGTCCAGGGCGACCGTTCCTGCAATCGGTTCAAAATCCGAAAGGCCCTTGCCATCGAAATCCTTTTCCCAGACAATCCGATCGGTTGCGACTTCGATAAGCTTGACATGGAGAAGGAATATCTCACCGTCCTGCCGGAATGTGCCGGTCACCAGTTCGTCCGCGTTCAGTGCCTGGCCGAGCTCAGCGGTTGTCGTGAGTTTCGGTGATAACTTAGAAGTGCTTGTTACTGAAATAATATGGAGATCGGCTATCTGGGCAAGCTGTTTCCCGATCGTTGCGGTAAGCGCATACCCCAGGATACCCTCCTGCCCTTGTTTTTCGTTTTTAAAAGGCAGCATCGCGATGGTTGATGTACTTGAGAGTACATTTTCCTGGAGGAAAGGAATAGCGATGATAACACCGATGATAGCGGCAACTGCAACTGCTCCCACTCCGATATAAATCCAGATGCGCGATTTCTTTTTCTCTTCCGTTTTTCGTTGCAGTGAGATCGGCCGTGCCCGCAGCGTTTCCAGGGCTTCTTTTTGTTTCCTGACCATTTCCTCCTGCTCACGCTCAGCAGCTTCTCTCGCTTTTGCCGCTTCGAGATCCTTCGTCGCCTGAATTGCTTGTTTGATTTGTTCTTCTATCTGCTTGGCTTGTGCATTTTTCGGGTCGACCGTATACACTTGCTGAATGGAATCGAATGCTTGATCGAATTGTTCCTTTTCAACAAACTGAAGAACAACCGCTAATTTTTCTTGAATCCTCTGATCCCGTTCTTCTTCCTTGCGTTTCCGATCTTCCCGAAGGCGCCGCTTGCGCTCCTCTTCCTCACGCTTGGCTTTATCTTCTTCGATCTGGAGCGTTAACATCTGTGCATTGTAGTGAATGGTCACTACACGATACACTTGCTGAATATAATCTTCAGCTTTTTCCAGATTGCCGGCCTGGAATTCCGCTTCAGCCTGCTTGAAGAACTCATCTGCCTCTTTCCGTTTTCCATCCTCCCCAGCTTTTACCTTCGCCACTTCGACACGCTTTGCTTCCTCCTCTTCCTGCTTGGCGATTGTTTCTGCTTTGCGTTGCGATGGCCGCTGACGGGCACTCTCGGATGCTTCGGAGAGTTCAGGTATGCTTTCCAGCAATACTTCATAGACTTCTACAGGTTCTGCGATGTTCTTCAATTCAATAGTGCCCATCTCGTAGACGCGGAGATGCATCTTTTTCCGAACCTGTTTGTAAACATCTCCGGAGATACAAATTCGTGTCGGGTCGGTGATTGCTTCGATGCGCGCGGCGATATTGACTCCATCGCCAAAGACATCATTCCCGACGACGGTAACTTCACCAAGGTGAATACCGATACGAATTTCTATCTTTTCAATTTCCCTTTTATTTTTATTGTATTCCCAAAAAGTTTCCTGTACTTCAATTGCACAGCGCAGGGCGTTGACAGCACTCGAGAAGTCCACCATAAACGAATCGCCAATAGACTTGATCACCACACCGCCATGCTTGATGACAAGATCATTCACTTTCGCATCGTGGATTCTCAAAAGCTGAAGGCCGGCCTCTTCATTCTCTCCCATTTTCTTGGAGAAATCCCGGATATCGGTAAACATGATTGCGGCGAGCTTCCGGGTTCCTTCTTCTTCAGTAATTGGCATACTGTGTACCGGATTTAGTGGTCAAATTCGAAATGTTCACGTTGGCGGAAAGAATGAATCTTATTTCCAACCGCTTCTATAGTCGGACCATGATCTGGTCAAGACCTCACAGAGAGGCGAAATACGGCTACCGGTGCAAGATATTCACTCGTTAGCGGAATGTCAACATCTCTCCCTCTAAATGTGCGAATGGAAAATCTTGCTCTTTTGCGGGAGATTCTGAAAGATTCCTACAGCTTACAATAATATTTTTTCACGTACTCGGCGATCATTCGATTCGTATTATAGACAGGAATCAATGTCCTCATAGAGTGGCGAACTCGTTTCAACCATTGAACCGGGATTCCATGGTCATTCCTTAAATAAAACTCCGGGATGATCTTCTCCTTCAGCACGCGGATGAGGCTCTGGAAATCCTTATCATCCTGAAAATCGATATCGTGTTGGCGACTTTCATCGCCAATTGACCAGCCATTGCTGCCATTATATGCCTCCGGCCACCAGCCATCCAGCATACTGAGGTTTAAACCACCGTGAATAAGAATCTTCTGACCGCTGGTGCCGCTGGCTTCGAGGGGGCGACGAGGAGTGTTCAGCCAGAGATCGGCGCCGGCAACAAGATGGCGGGCAACATTCATATCGTAGTTTTCGAGGAAAACGACTTTCCCCTGGAGCTGTGGATGGTGTGTAAATTCCCAGATAAGCTGTAGAAAACGTTTCCCCTCATTGTCACGCGGATGAGCTTTCCCGGAAAAAGTCATCTGCACCGGCCGTTGAGGATCAGTAAAAAGAGGGATGATCTCCTCGAGATGCCGGAAGAGTAGTGTCGCGCGTTTATAGGTGGCAAAGCGCCGTGCAAAACAAATTGTCAAGGCATCCGGGGAAAGAAGTTGTTCCAGGGTGCTTAGACTCTCATGGCCGCTGCGGAGATACTCGTCGCGTTTCCGGTGACGGACAAACTCAATGAGCAGCCGGCGTAACTCATAGCGCAATGCCCACAGTTCTTCATCAGTGGCCAATCCGTTCACCTCAATGCCATGCCAGAATTTAGTATCCATGAGTTTGCTGGTCCAATCAATTCCGAGTCGCTTATTCCAGAACTCATGGGCTTTCCCGATAGCCCAGCTTGGCGTGTGAACGCCATTAGTGACATGGCCAATAGGAACATCCTCGACAGCCAGTGAAGGATAGAGGTCGCGCCACATCTCTCTGGAGACTTGACCATGAAGCTCGCTCACCCCGTTTGCTGCACGTGACATTTTGAGAGCAAGCACAGTCATCGTGAATTGCTCAGAAGGTTCCTGCGGATGCACACGGCCATAGGTCATTAACTCTTCAAACGTAAGTCCGGTTTTACTCCAGAAATTTCCAAGCAGATGATGGATCATCTCAGGACTGAAACGGTCGTGACCGGCGGCGACCGGAGTGTGTGTAGTAAAAATGCATTGTGCCGTAACTGTGAGTTCAGATTCGGGCTTTGTTTTGCCGGAACGCAATTCCTCCTGCAATAATTCAAGTGTGAGGAACGCTGAATGCCCTTCATTCATATGGTAGACCGATGGCTCGATCCCGAGCGAACGAAGCAGGCGCACGCCACCGATTCCAAGGACGATTTCCTGACCTATTCGTGTATCGATGTTGCCGCCATAGACGTTTGCCGTCAGCCCCTGAAAATGATGTTCGTTTTCCGGCAGGTTGGTGTCTAAGAGATACAATATTGCACGTCCCACACGCAGTTTCCACGCCTGGAACCGGACGATGCTATGACCGATCTCAACCGCGTTGAGCAACGGCGAACCATCAATATTCGTTACCAATTCAAGGGGAGAACGATCGGGATGAAAAACCGGATAGTGCTCCTGTTGCCAGCCGTCAGGGCCGAGGCGTTGCTGGAAGTAGCCATTCCGATAAAACAGGCTGATACCAATGAAAGGAATGCCGAGGTCGCTCGCCGATTTTGTGTGATCTCCAGAAAGAACACCCAATCCGCCGGAATAAATCGGTAGTGATTCGTGCAATCCAAATTCTGCGCTGAAGTACGCCACAGGATTTTTTAATCGCGGGGAAAACTGACTCGCCCAGGTGATCTCTTCATTGAGATACGATTCAAACTCATCAAGGACTGTACGAACCTTCCGTGCGAAATCAGGTTCATGGAGCCGTGCTTTCAATTCAGCGCGTGAGATTTCGGTAAGTACTTCGCAGGCATTATGATTGGAACGCTCCCATACCAGCGGCGAGAGTTCGTGAAAGATCTCCTGCGCCTGCGGGTTCCATGTCCACCATAAGTTTTTTGAAAGATCAATAAGTCGCTCGGCGAGTGGCCGGTGATTCGGAGATGGTAAGTTCATTCAGTGATATTCTTGGTCAATACATTCATTATAGAAACGGGGCATAGAATGCAAAAAAAAACCTTCAAAAGCCATACTCTTTTCTCTCCAAGGAATAAGCCGTGGAGTTTTCATTTCCAGCCTGAATATCGCAATCGCAGCGAATTGGAGATGACGCTGACTGAACTCATCGCCATGGCAACGGCAGCCACCATTGGGTTGAGATAGCCAAGCGCTGCAATAGGAATGCCAATCAGGTTATAGACAAAAGCCCAGAAGAGATTCTGCTTGATTGTACGGATTGTTCTTCTCGACAGATCGATCGCCTCGGCTATCCCGTGGAGATCATTCTTCATTAACGTAATGTCTGCAGATTCCATCGCCGTGTCGGTCCCTGATCCCATGGCGATACTGACATCGGCTTGTGCGAGGGCAGGGCCATCATTAATGCCATCGCCGACCATGGCAACCCGTGCCTTCTGTCCTTGCAGTGATTTGACCTTGAGTGCTTTTTCCTGAGGCAGCACTCCTGCGATAACCTCATCGACACCGGATTGCCTGGCGATGAATTCCGCTGCGCGCGGATGATCCCCGGTTACCATAATCGTTTTCAAGCCAAGTTCTTTCAAGCGGAGAATGGCGGCCCGTGAAGTTGGTTTGATGGAATCGGCTATGGCCAGTATTCCGGCCAGCGTTCCATCGATAGAAACGCAGACTACCGTTTTCCCTTCATCAGAATGCTGTCCAATGTTCGACGATGCCTGGCCAATCGCCACAGCACGCTCATGCATCAGCAATTCATTCCCGATCAGAATCTTTTTTCCGGCAACGATACCCTCGAGACCAAATCCCGGCAGTGCAGTAAAGGAGTCTACCCGCTGCACAATAATTTCTTGTCGGAGAGCGTATGTTCGTATGGCCTTACCCACAGGGTGTTCCGATTTCAATTCCAGCGTTGCACAGATATTGAGTATCTCTGAGGATTCAAATCCATTGAATGGAATGACCTCAATAACCTGCAAAGCTCCTTTCGTGATAGTCCCTGTCTTATCGAACATCACTGTATCTATCATATGGGCGCGTTCCAGGCTTTCAGCATTGCGAATCAGAATTCCTTTCGTTGCTCCCAAGCCCGTTCCAACCATGATCGCTGTTGGTGTTGCCAGGCCGAGGGCACATGGGCACGCAATGATCAAAACGGCAATGAAATTCACAAGTGCTTCGTTGAACGGAAGTCCCCCGATGATAAGCCAGCCAAGTAGTGTGAGCAGGGCAATGCCTATGACTGAAGGAACGAAGATCGAGGCAATCCGGTCGGCAAGGGCTTGTATCGGTGCCTTGGAGCCCTGGGCTTCCTCCACCAGCTTGATGATGTGGGCAATGAGCGTGTCTTTTCCAACTGCCGATGCACGAAACTGAAAAGAGCCGTGAGTATTAAGTGTTCCACCGATGACTCTCTCCTCGGCCTTTTTTTCTACCGGAATACTTTCCCCGGTTACCATGGATTCGTCGATGGAGGAATAACCGTTGAGAATAATTCCATCCACCGGAATTTTTTCACCCGGGCGCACGATCAGTACATCGCCAACTAAAACCTCGCCGATAGGCAGTTGAAGTTCCTTCCCAGACCGCATCACTGAGGCTGTTTTCGGCTGCAAGTCAATCAGTGTTTTCATCGCCTCCGTGGTTCTATGCTTTGCACGGGCCTCAAGCATCCGCCCAAGGAGGATCAAGACAATAATTGTAGAAGCGGTGTCATAATAGGTGTGCGGCAGTTCAGCGGTACTGCTGAGAAGTGCGGGGAACAGTGTCCCTGTAAGACTGTAGAGATAGGCAGCACCGGTACCTACTGCAACCAATGTGTTCATATCTGCAGTAAAGTGTTTGGTATTCTGCCAGGCAATACGGAAAAATCGCCTTCCCGGGAAAAACAGTATTGGCGTGGTGAAAAGAAACAGGATCTTGTTTATTTCCTCCATGCTCAAGGGTACCGTATCATGAAACCATGACTGCATGCTCACCATACCGATGAGAAAAACAGGTACGCCGAGAATCATACCGACGAAGAGATCCCGCTGCAATTCTTTGAACGCTGCATATTGATGTGAGGATTCTGAGGCTATGCAAGGTTCAATGCTGCCCGAACGAGCTGGCGACGGAGGCGGAAGATGGAGCGTGTAACCGGCCTGTTCAACGGCCGACGCGAGCTGTTCAAGAGAGGTCTTCGCTGGATCAAACGAGAGCGACACTTTCTCTGTGGCGAGATTAACCGCCGCGAGTTCAACACCGTCGATCTTCTTCAGTGTTTTCTCGACGCGTGCAACACAACTTGCACAGGTCATTCCCTCAACAGGTAGAATATGCTGCTCTCTGGATTGATCTGTCATAACAGTCCGACTGCCGCTGATGATCGATATTGCTCGCTATGCAGAGACAAGCTTGAATCCGGCTTCTTCAACAATCTTTCTAAGGTGAGTTCTTTTCTGATCATATGATTTCCTTATGGTTCTTTTTAACAGCTTTTCTTATCTCTTTAACAGAGATCTGGCCGCTATCGTTTCCATGTCGTCGATGAATATTCATTAAGAAATAGAAAAGCCACCTTCTCGTATGAAGATGGCCTCTTTCTAGAGCAATACTTAGGTTTTTCCTTACCAGCGTCGTGGTGCGTCCTTAACGCAACGTACGGTATCGCGGGCAATGAGCAATTCTTCATTTGTCGGGATAACATAGACTTTCACCCTGCTGCTTGGAAGGCTGATATCGCCCTCCTTGCCCGGGGTGAATGAATAATTAACTGCGTCATCGATCTCAATGCCGAGTCGCTCCAGGCCAGCACAAATACGCTGCCTGATTTGTGGAGAGTTTTCTCCAATACCTCCTGTGAAAATTATCGCATCGGCTCCCCCCATCTCTGCCAGATAGGCGCCAATATATTTCTTTGCTTTATGACAGAACATATCAATGGCAAGTTTGGCGCGGCGGTCCTGATGCTCCCGTTCTTCTTCAAGCAGATCGCGCATATCGTTTGTCAGTCCTGAAACACCCAGTAGTCCCGATTGCTTGTTCAGCAAACCATCAATGTCGCTGATGGACATCGCTTCTTTGTGCATCAGATATTCCATTGCACCCGGATCCAGATCACCGCCACGCGTCCCCATCATTAATCCCTCCAATGGAGTAAGTCCCATTGAAGTATCAAATGAATATCCATTTTTAATTGCACATGCCGAGCAACCGTTGCCCAGATGCATGGTAATGACATTGGTGGAATCAACATCCCTGCCTGTCAATTGCCGGTAACGATAGGAGACATAGCGGTGCGAGGTGCCATGAAATCCATACCGCCTGATCTTGTGGCGGCGGTAGAGCTGGTACGGGATGGCATAGAGATACGATGATTCCGGCATGGTGGAGTGGAACGATGTATCAAACACGGCAACCAGGGGAACGCCGGCGCCAAAGAGATCGCGAGAAGCGTAAATACCTTTCAAGTTTGCCGGATTATGAAGCGGGGCTAGATCAATGCAATCTTCAATCCCGCGAATGACTTTCTCATCAATGACTATTGATCGGGTAAATTTCTCGGCGCCATGAACACACCGGTGGCCTACAGCATGAATGTCTGCCAGCGATTGAATGCCGGTAATCTGTGCATCAGTGGAAATGATCCACCGCAGCACGTGATCCAATGCCGCGCGATGGTCTTTCAAGGGTGAGGCTTGTTTCAGCGGTGTCCGCCCGGCTGCCTGATAGGTGATCGTAGCCTGACTGCCAATCCGCTCAATGAGGCCTTTGGCTTTCATCCTGTCAGCATTCTGTTCAATGAGGTCGAGATCAGTCTCGATGATCTGGAATTTTAGAGATGAGCTTCCGCAATTGAGGACGAGTATGTTCATGGCTAGTCTTGTCGTTCGTTATGATGATGGGGAAATAATCTTCTGTGCTTGTGTTCTGTTAACGTACTATTTTGTTGCTGGAAACTCAAGCTGCTGTATTTTGGTTTTCCCTTTTTTACGGTATCTTCTCAAGAATGAAACGCTGTCATCAACTCAGGCAAATGGAACGATGACGAAATATTATCAAAGTTGACACTAAGCACAGGACCACGGGATTTTCCAGGAATTCACTGAACTATCCCTGCGAATCAATGAAAAAATTCACCCTGAAACAACTTCCGACCGATCATCTTCATCTTGTTCATCCACAGCAATTCAAGATTGACTACAAGAAAGAATTGAATCCGGCGCAGTATGAAGCTGTCACGTCGGTGAACGGTCCTCATCTGATTATCGCCGGAGCGGGAACAGGAAAAACTCGGACGGTTGTGTATCGTGTGGCCTATTTAGTTGAGCTGGGAATAAAGCCGGATTCCATATTACTCCTAACATTTACACGCAAGGCCGCCAATGAAATGATGCGCCGGGCCTCCATCGTGCTCGACAGCCGATGCGAACAAATCGCCGGCGGTACCTTTCATTCCTTTGCAAGCTCCATCCTGCGGAAGTACGCCAACCAACTCGGATTCGATCGCAATTATACAATTCTTGATCAGACCGACGCTGAAGACGTGATCAACCTTATCCGAACCCGAATGAAATTTGACACGAAGGAAAAGCGTTTTCCCAGAAAGGAAGCGCTCTATGATCTCTACAGCCGCTCGGTCAATACTCTCGTTTCAGTCAGGGAAATTCTGACGGTCGACTATCCGCATTACCTTGAACAGGAATCCGACATTCTTTCGGTCCATTCGATGTATGTGCAGTACAAGCGACAGCACAATCTCATGGACTACGACGACCTGCTTGTCCATCTTGCGTCGCTTCTGCAGCAGCATGAATCCATTCGCGCAACGCTCTCTCAACGCTATAAATATATCATGGTTGATGAATACCAGGATACCAACAGCGTGCAGGCTAAGCTGGTGAAATTACTCGCCTACAAGCATCAGAATGTCATGGTCGTCGGAGACGATGCGCAATGTATTTATTCGTTTCGCGGTTCAACGATACGAAATATCCTTACATTCGAAAAAGTATTTCCAGGGTGTAGAGTGATTACGCTGGAGGAAAATTTCCGGAGTACGCAGCCGATCCTCAACCTGGCAAATGAGATTTTAAAACGGGCGTCGATTGAGCTGGTACATGATGGGGGTGAGAAGTGAGAAGAGAGAAGTATGTAGAAGGTCGACGGTAAACAGAAGGCGGGAGAAAGAGAAGGGGAGAGTGAGAGCGTAAGAGGGTATGAGGGTAAGGTTGTATGAGAATTGATGAAAGGTGGTTGAGGATTTGAGATTGAAAGTGAAAATAAGAAAAACAGAGAAGAGGGAAAGGGTTCGAGATTCTATGGATGGAAAGCTACAATCAACAATCGAAAATCGTAAATCGGCAATCGCCAATGTACTATAAGGAACTCTATACCAGGAAAACCGGTGGAAATCTGCCGCAGCTTGTATGCGCTGAAAACGAGAATATGCAGTCGCGGTTTGTTGTGCAGAAAATTCTCGAGCTGCGTGAACAGGGAATAGCTCTGGAAGAAATGGCGGTGTTGTTCCGATCCTCATTTCTCTCCTTCGATCTGGAAATTGAATTAACTAAAGCGAATATCCCGTTTGTCAAGTTTGGCGGATTCAAGTTCATCGAAACGGCCCATGTAAAGGATATGATTGCCTACCTGCGTGTACTGGAAAATCCGTTGGATATCGTTTCGTGGAATCGGATTCTCCTGCTGGTGGACGGAGTCGGGCCAAGGACCGCCGAAAAGATTATCCTCGATATTCAAAACAGGCGTATTCAAAGCCCGGGCGGCAATCGTGGAAATCCGCCCTCGACAAAATTCTGGATTCAATTCCAGGGCTATTCGGAGCATGTACAGAAACTCTTCTCGGTGCTTCACGATGTCGCTTCATCGACTGTACCGCCCGCTGAGAAAACCTATCAGGTTCTGAGCTACTATGAACCGATTCTTCGTGCACGGTATGATGATCATCAGAAGCGAAAAAAGGACCTGGAGATGTTTCAGAACATCTCCGAACGGTATAAGGATCTTGGCACTCTCCTGACCGATCTGGCGCTTGAACCGCCGAACGAAAGTATCGTGGATGTGCAATCCCCGGGGCCGGAGAGAGAGTTCCTGACACTATCGACAATTCACAGTGCGAAAGGTCTCGAGTGGAATACTGTATTTGTGATCTACGCATTGGAAGGACGTTTTCCAGCGATGCGTGCAGTGGCAACCGCCGAAGATGTCGAAGAAGAACGACGCCTGATGTATGTCGCATGCACACGCGCCAAAGAGAACCTCGTCATCACCTATCCAATGAATATTTATGATCGCGAGTCAGGATTAATCCTGACAAAACCATCCCGCTTCATTGAGGGCATCGGGGAAAATCTTTTAGAGCCATGGGTGATAGAATAGAAAGGAACGAGCTTGATCTCTCTTGATCGAAATGAAAATCTCTACGGCCCTGCACCGAAATGCTTCGAAGCATTGCAGAGCGTGGGAATTGAAGATCAGGTAAAGGAAGCTCTCCAGCAATTCTTAGAGCGGCGTGAAATGAGAATTAAGTTTTTCACAGAGCCGGAGTTCGCCGATTGTGTACGCATTACGCTGGGCACAGAAGATCACAATCGAATGCTGCTTGCGGCGTTGTCCGATTTCTTTACTCCCGGGGATGGACGTTCATGAAGTGCATTATTCTTGCAGCAGGGGCTTCGAGGAGAATGCGCCCATTCACTGATGCCCAGCCGAAATGCTTATTGAAGATTGGCGGAACAACGCTCCTTGAACGGACTATCGATAATGTTCTCGCAGCAGGTGTGGAAGAGTTCGGGATCGTTGTCGGGTACAGAAGAGAGCAGGTTCACCAATTTCTCAAGGAGAAATATCCGTTCCAGCGGATTCGTTTCATCACGAATGCAAAATTCGAATCGACAAATAATGCCTATTCCCTTTTACTGGCCCGGGAATTTTATTTGAAAGATTTGACTGCGGATGGATCGGGCCCGCCTTTACTCTTGCTCGACAGTGATATTCTCTTTCCCAAAGAATTGCTCTTTCCGCTCATCAAGGAGAGTAAAACGAGCTCGCTTGCGGTTCGCGTCGAAGGGGAGCATAACGATGAGGAGATTCGAGTGGCACTGAATCCCGGCGGAACGATCGCGGCCATTGGAAAGAATATTCCGCTTGCTCAATTCTATGGAGAATCAATAGGCATAGAACTGTTTCACCCGAACGATGCACGTGCATTGTTTCAGGTTCTGGAACAACGAGTTCGAGCCGGGGTGGGAAGAACGGAATTCTATGAAGCATCATTCCAGGTATTGATCGATCGTGGACACATGATAAAAGCGGTCGATGTCAGTGCCTTTAAGGCGATGGAAATTGATACTCCCAAAGATTTCGAGGCAGCAAAGTCTCTCCTCGGTGTCAAAAACTATAAGTAAATGCTATAGTGAATTTGTGTAACCAGCGTAATCAGTGGTCCATGGATTATAATTACTCTACGACGGTCAAGTCCTCGCTTTCCGACGAGCTGATTAATACATACCTCCTCCGGCCAATCGCAGGGCTGGTGGTCAGAGCGTTGTATCACACTCCGGTGACACCAAACCAGGTGACATTGATTTCGACCTTCGTTGGCGTGGTGGCAGCAGCATTGTACTTTCCACGGGAAGCCTCCTGGACTGCAATAGCCGGTTTATGTGTGACAGTCAAGGACATTCTCGATTCGGCAGACGGGCAGCTTGCACGGGCGAAACAACAATACAGCAGGCGCGGGAGATTCCTTGACTCGATCGGTGACTTCCTCGTGAACGCGTGCCTTTTCGGAGTTTTTGGCTACATCCTGTTTCAGCAATTTCACACATTGGAAGTACTGGTACTGAGCTTGCTGGGATTTTGGGGAATCACGCTGCGTGTCTCCTACCATGTCTTCTATCAAGCTTTCTATCTTCATCTTGAAAAGAAGTATGAAGTGAACAGAGTAACAGAAACGATCACCGACGAAGATCGGAAAGGGGATACCGTCACCTATTTGCTGCAACGGACATTCCAGTTCCTCTATGGCTGGCAGGACCGGTTGATGATTCGGGTTGATTATTGGTGCAGAAGTGGATCAGATGCGTCGGAATATCTTCACGGATGGTACAGCAATCCAATCGGGCTGCGGCTCTCAGGTCTGATCGGGATCGGAACTGAATTGTTTCTTCTGATGCTGTTTTCACTCTTCAATCAGATCAGGCTCTATTTGTATGTGAACCTCTTTCTTATGAATGGAATTCTTCTTATTTCTATACTGTATCGGAAGTTCTTCCTCCACAGATCACTTTTATCACGAGGTCAATAATGAGAAGGCACTTACTCTTGAGTCTCTTATTTATGTTACCAATCGCACTCATCGCTCAACTTCCCGGTCCGAAGGAGAACAGAATGCTGCTTCCGAACGGTTGGTGGCTTTCTCCTGCAGGAGAACAATTGCCACTGGGTGACTTTCCGATGAATGCCGCTCTCCACGAGAGTCAGCGGTATCTGGCCGTTACACAGAGCGGCCAGTCGAAAGCTGAACTTCTGCTCGTCGATCTGAAGCTGAAAAAGGTTGTGCAGCAAATCCGGTTGAAGGATAGCTGGCTTGGAATAAAATTTGTTGGATCGAAATTGTATGTCTCAGGTGGATATCAAAACTGTATCTACACGTTTCAACTGGCGAAGGGGCAATTGATAACCGGCGATACACTCTATTTCGTAGATCGCTCAAAAAAGTACTCGGGTGCCGTTGCGGGATTGGATATGAGCAAGAACACCCTGGCTGTCGTCTTTCGGGAAGACAGCACATTGCGCTTCTTCGATCTGAAGAAAAAGCAGCAGGAAATCGTCAAGCTGGAAGGAATGCCCTATACATGCCTCTTTCTTAACGATGGTTCTCTTGCAGTTTCACTCTGGAGTTCAAAAAAAGTTCAGGTCTTCATGAAAAGGAAGATGCTTTATGAAGTGGCAACAGGAGATCATCCGAATGAGATCACACTCAGCAAGAACCAGCAGTTTGCCTATATTGCCTGTGCGAATGATAATACGGTGACTGTAATCGATCTCCGGAAGCAGAAAGCAGTCGCTTCAATTGTAACGGCAATTCATCCGGATGCGCCCGAGGGGTCAACGACGAATTCGGTCGCCTTGACGCCCGATCAGAACTATCTCATTGCCGCGAATGCCGACAACAACTCGCTTGCTGTCATCGGTGTAAAGAAACCAGCGGAATCAAAACCTCTCGGTTTCATTCCCGTCGGTTGGTACCCGACGAAAGTTCTCGTCCTGAAGAATAACACCATCCTGGTTCTTAACGGAAAAGGAGGACGATCATTCGCCAATCCTAAAGAAGAGTATATCGGCAGCCTGATGGTGGGCTCGCTTTCTATAATTCCTATGCCGAGCGAGAAAAAGCTGGCACAGTATTCACAACAGGTTCTGAGCAATACACCGTACAAACATTCGGAGTTGCTGGAGCTGGCTTATAAGGGAGAAAACGCTATCCCGCGAAAGGTCGGCAATCCTTCTCCCATTAAATATGTCTTCTATATCATCAAAGAGAACCGGACGTACGATCAGGTGTTCGGTGACATGCCGCAGGGCAACGGCGATACCTCACTTTGCCTGTTCGGAGAGGAAGTCAGCCCCAATCATCATAAGCTTGCCCGCGAGTTCGTGCTGATGGATAATTTTTACGTGAATGCAGAGGTCAGTGCAGATGGACATAACTGGTCTGTTGGCGGCTATGCCACGGACTTTATTGAAAAAACATGGCCGCCCCATTATGGCGGGCGGGGAGGGGAATATGTTTTTGAAGGAACGGAGCGTACCGGAAAACCCACGGCAGGCTACATCTGGAGTATGTGCAATAACAAGGGGGTGAGCTTCCGTTTGTATGGAGAGTATATCGATCCGGAGGAGAAAGACTCGCCGGCGAAACCACGCGATGCTGACGTTGGCAATAATTTTTCAAAAACGTATCGCGGCTGGGATCTCGACTATTCCGATATCGAGCGGTATAAAGCGTGGGAGAAGGAGTTTACAGAATTCGAACGCACCGGGTCGCTCCCAAAACTGAACATTCTCCATCTTCCCAATGACCATACCGCCGGTACGAAAAAAGGTGCATTGACCCCCAAAGCGTATGTTGCACAGAACGATTATGCTCTTGGACTGATTGTCGATCGGATCAGCCGCAGTCCGTTCTGGAAGGAAACCGCAATTTTCGTTGTCGAGGACGATGCACAGAATGGGCCTGACCATGTCGACGCACACCGCTCAACAGCTCTTGTTATCTCTCCCTACATTAAACGAAACTCTGTCGATCATACACTCTACAGCACCACTTCGATGCTGCGAACGATGGAGTTGATCCTTGGATTGCCACCGATGAGCCAATTTGATGCAGCCGCCATACCGATGTATAATGCGTTCACGACAACGGCTGATCTCACACCGTATTCCGTCGAGCAGCCGCGTCACGACCTGAATGAAAAAAATCCCGACGGGAGTTATGGACAGGATCTCATGGAGAGAATGAATTTACGAAAGGTGGACGCCGCTCCAGATCGCTTGTTCAGTGAGATTATCTGGCGTGCAGTTAAAGGGACACCAATGCCCCCGCCGAAGTATTCGATCTTTTCCTTTGGTGCCGAAGAGGAGGATGAGTAGAGATTTATTAACATGGATAGACAGGATGGACAGGATTATTTTAGATAGGGTTGGTAAGAATAATATCCTATTTATCCTGTAAATCGATGTCTACATATTTATTAACATGGATAGACAGGATGGACAGGATTAT
>JAZDJN010000018.1:0-91656 GCA_043803945.1 bacterium
CATTCAGACCTTCCGAAGGTTATACCGAGGTCTCATAGAGCCTTCGGAAGGTTGCGCAGGTTCATTCAGACCTTCCGAAGGTTATACCGAGAGCCCATAGAGCCTTCGGAAGGTTGCGCAGGTTCATTCAGACCTTCCGAAGGTTATACCGAGGTCTCATAGAGCCTTCGGAAGGTTGCGCAGGTTCATTCAGACCTTCCGAAGGTTATACCGAGATCTCATAGAGCCTTCGGAAGGTTGCGCAGGTTCATTCAGACCTTCCGGAAGGTTCAAACTTTTATCCTTTCTGTCTTGCAACTCGATATTGTTCGCAGTAGATTTTCTCACCTCTGTAATTGGCGACCTTCCATCATATAAGGAGTAATCAGTATGAACCGTTTGATCAATGCTTTACTGGTTTTTTGCGGGATATCATTATCTCTCATCGCAGAAGAATCCCGCCTTCTCCGTCAACCGACCGTCAGCGCAACACAGATTGCCTTCGTGTATGCCAACGATATCTGGATTGTTGAACGCACAGGCGGTGTTGCACGGCGATTAACAACGTCCGAAGGAGCAGAAACCGAACCTCGTTTCTCTCCCGACGGCAAATGGATTGCCTTCACCGGCCAGTACGACGGCAACACCGATGTCTATCTTCTCTCTGCATCCGGCGGCGACCCGAAACGATTAACCTTTCACCCGAGCGCCGATGTCGTCCGTGGCTGGACACCGGATGGAAAGTCTGTAGTCTTCAGCTCAGGCCGGATAAGTGCACCGGTCGGATTTCCGCGCCTCTGGTCGATTCCTGTCGAGGGCGGATTTCCTCAGCCACTCCCCATGGAGAATGCCCATAAGATTACATTCTCGCAAGATGGAAAGCGCATTGCCTATCTTCCTTTTGCAGAAGCATTTAATGTGTGGCGTCATTACCGCGGAGGCAGAACTTCACGTGTATGGATCCTCGATTTGAAAACTCTTGAGCTTGAAAAAATTCCTCGCGACAATAGCAACGACACCGATCCGACCTGGATTGACACGATTGTCTATTTCCTCTCCGATCGAAATAGTACGATGAATCTCTTTTCCTACGATACCAAAACAAACCAGATCGGGCAACTGACACAGCATAAAGACTTCGATATTCGTTCAGCATCTGGTTGTGCCGATGCGATAGTCTACGAACAGGCAGGATGGATTCACCTCTTCGATCCTAAAACAAAATCTTCAAAGAGGGTTTCTATCACGGTGAATGCCGATCTCCCGTGGGCTCGGCCTCACTTTGTTAAAGTGGCATCGATGATAAGAAATTTTGAACTCTCGCCAACCGGCTCACGTGCAGTGTTCGAAGCACGGGGTGACATCTTTACTGTGCCCGCCGAAAAGGGTGATGTCCGGAACCTGACAAACAGTACCGGTGTGCACGACCGCAATCCTGCATGGTCACCCGATGGCAAATCCGTTGCCTGGTTCTCCGATCAGGAGGATGAATACCAATTGATGATCGGTGAACAATCCGGATTGACACCTCCGAAAGTCATCAAACTCGGCAAGGCGGGTTTCTATTATAATCCCCGCTGGTCTCCGGACTCGAAAAAAATCACGTTCACCGATAATCATCTGACACTCTGGTATCTCGATGTCGAAGATGGAAAACCTATTAAGATCGATGCCGACACCTACGACCACCCGCAGCGGACACTCGATGCAACCTGGTCGCACGATTCGAAGTGGCTGACCTACAGCAAGCGCCTCGACAATCATATGCATGCTATCTTCGTCTATTCTCTTGCAGAGAAGAAGGTAACGCAGATTTCCGACGGATTGTCCGATGCAATTTCTCCGGCATTCGACAAGAGCGGAAAATATCTCTACTTCCTCGCCAGTACGAACTTTGCACAAAACACCGGTTGGCTCGATATGATGTCGTACGACCGGCCTGTCACACGAAGCGTCTATCTTACAGTGCTGGCAAAGGATACACTGTCGCCTTTTGCACCCGAGAGCGATGAGGAAAAGATCGAATCCAAAGATACCACAGCCGTAAAGAAGGACGATGCAAAGGATAAGAAAGAGAAAAAGGATGCTGCTGCATCGAAAGATCTCAAGATCGATTTCGATGGACTGGATCAGCGTATTCTTGCCGTCGAGAAAATTCAATCGCGCAACTATGTGGCGCTCGATGCAGCCGAAGGAATGATCTACTACCTCGAAAGTATATCGAACCAAACCGGTCTGACGCTCCACTTCTTCGATCTGAAAAAACGGGAAGCAACTCAGATGTTGGCGGGAGTGAACGGCTTTGCAATTTCGTCGAACGGCAAGAAGCTTCTTTATGCCGCGTCCGGCAATACGTACGGCATTGTCGATGCAACGAAAGCGGCAAAGGTTGGAGACGGAAAGCTCAAGGTCGATATTATGGAGATGAAGATCGACCCGCGGGCAGAGTGGGCACAGATGTTCGCTGAAGCATGGCGCATCAACCGGGATTACTTTTACGATCCGAACATGCATGGTGCCGACTGGAAATCGATCAAAGAGAAGTACGAACCGTGGGTGAAGTATGCCGGCCATCGTTCTGACCTTTCGTACATTCTTGCTCATATGATGGGCGAGCTCGTTGTCGGCCACAGCTACATTCAGGGCGGCGACGCACCCGCACCGCCTCAGGTGCAGGTTGGATTACTCGGGGCGGATTATGCCATTGAAGGGGACTACTATAAAATAGCGACCATTTACACAGGTGAGAATTGGAATCCCGATCTTCGCGCACCGTTGACTGAACCCGGAAGCACGGTTACCGTCGGCGAATACATTCTTGCCGTGAACGGCAAACCGCTGAAAGTGCTTATGAACATTTATAGTTTGTTCGAAGGCACAGCCGGAAAACAAACGGTGCTCCTTGTCAATACTAAAGCGAGCGAGCAGGGTGCACGCAAGGTCACAGTAGTTCCCGTCTCAAGTGAAAACGGATTGCGCCAGCGTGCATGGATAGAGGGAAACCGACGAAAGGTTGATGAACTTTCCAAGGGCCGGCTTGCCTATGTCTATCTGCCGAACACCGCGGGAGCCGGCTATACTAACTTCAATCGCTACTACTACACACAGATGCATAAAGAGGGCGCCGTCATCGATGAGCGTTACAACGGCGGCGGCTCGGCTGCAGATTACATGGTGGATATGATGAACCGGCCGTTGTTGAACTACTGGGCAACACGCGACGGAAAGAATTTCCAGACACCCACCGCGGCAATCAATGGGCCAAAGGTTATGATTATTAATGAGCATGCTGGTTCGGGCGGCGATGCATTGCCGTACTATTTCCGCGACCGGAAACTTGGGCCATTGGTTGGAACAAGAACGTGGGGCGGATTGGTTGGCATCTATGATTATCCCGTTCTCATCGATGGCGGAGCGGTGACGGCACCACGCGTCGCCTTCTTCGAAAAGAACGGAAAGTGGGCGGTGGAGAATGAAGGCGTTCCTCCCGATGTCGAGGTAGAGCAATTACCCAAAGAAACGGCTGGCGGGAAAGATCCACAACTCGAGCGGGCGGTCGCCGAAGCCTTAAAGCTTCTTGAAAAGAATCCGCTGAAGAAAATGGACCATGAGGCGTACCCGAAGCGGGTGAAGCAGTAAAGAAGGGGAGATCTTCCGAAGGTTATATAGAGACCTCATTGAGCCTTCGGAAGGTCTATCAGTTCTTCTTCTTCTGATGTAATCTTCATTCCGGGCAACACCAACATTGATAAGGCCAGGGAAAGGAATGGGTAGAAAATATCGATGAGAACATTCTGAGAGAAGAGATAGATGCTGGCCGCCAGAACAACAAGTCCCAGCACGAACATGAGGAACAGTGAGACCGCCTGTCTCAATCGCCAGACGATCAGTGCCGACAAACCGATGCACAGCAATGAAAGCCAGATGGAGCTGCTTTCGACAACCGTAAGAACATCGTTGTGCAGTAAAAAGGCCAGAGTTTTTGCATAAGCCCACGTTAGAAGATATCCTCGCTCTCTTGCCATGCCAAGATAATTCCAGTCGATCAGGATTATTTTGCCGCGATAAATCTCCGGTGTAATGTTTTCTATTGAAAACTCCTCCCAGCGCGAATCACGAAAATGAAGTGTGTCCGAATTGAAATCCCTATATGCACTTATTGGTGAGAGGAGATACCACCAATCGACCCGGATTTCTCTCGGAAGATAGAGCCATCCATCGTGCGTTACCGGGAATTGATATGTTCCCAGAACAACATAATTGCCGCGCCGTCGTGCCTGCATGGTATCGGGATATCCATAATGCTTTTTAAGCAATTCCACAGTTGCATCCGGGAGCTGATATTCCTCTTCATTGCCGGCACCCCATGCAACCCTATTGCCCGTTGGTTTTATCCGCATCAGCATCGATCTTGTT
This sequence comes from bacterium, assembly GCA_043803945.1. Lineage (GTDB taxonomy): Bacteria > Bacteroidota > Ignavibacteria > UBA10030 > UBA10030 > JAZDJN01. Next base: position 4,396 of record JAZDJN010000018.1, read on the forward strand.
CCAATATCTTCAATCGACATTGAGTACATGCTCATTGGGATGTGCTTTGGGTCCACTGTATCCTCCTGAGCGATAAATGCATACGAGTAAGGATCCTGGAAAGTAAACACAGTGATTCCGAGTTGAGCCAGCCTGGCAAGTTTCGGACGCAATTTGTAGTGCATATCGCTGATATCGATTAGGATTGCTGTTGCACCGACCTCTTTCATTTTTTTTGCAATGCGGTAACAATCATCCAGATACTGCTTTTGATCATTGTTCACGGTATGGAGACCAAACCGCACTACCGGAATAGTATCTTTCCTGACCGTCGTTTTCTGTGCCTGCCCGCTTTTAAATCCCAGAGCAGTCTTTACTCCTTTTATCCCGCGTTCAACGGTTCGCTGGGTCTTTTCAATGAGGGCTGCTTCATTAAGCCTGCTGCTGATTTTCCAGCGATCCACCAGGTTTAAGCCCCCCATGAAAAGCATGAAGAGAGAGACGATGAATACGCCAATGACTATGCGAACACCGCTTCGCTGCATGCTCTGGAAATAAGCAGTCCGCACTGTGGCGGCTAATGATCCCTCATTGTTACTAAGCAAGTATTCAAGAACGCTCGGCAGTTTCTTTCGATGAACAAGAAGAGTTATGGCTATCGTAAGAAGCGGAAGAAAACAGATAAGCGAGAGAATCCAGAACGTCCATGGAATCCAGACATAATTGATTTCATAGATACCATAGAAATCTCTGTGCGTCTCGATCATGGAATATTGATTTGTGAGAATAGCCATCAGAGCGAAGAATAACGCAAACAAAAAATATCTTCTTGCTCTCGTTCGAATATTCCTTTCCAGAGTCATCGCATATCCTCCTATTGAAGAAAGTGCTGCTGCCGATAAAGCATTTCATCATACTGCTGGCGGTCGACCTGTGACTGCTCTTGTTGATTTGTCGAAGCAAGCATTCCACCAACGAGAAACATCAGTAATAAGACAATGACCGAAGGCAGGGACACAGGGATCATGCGGTCCCATGGTGGCCGTTGATACTGTGTAGGTCTTGATTCCTTCATCGCCCGAAGATGTCCCGGAATCTGTGTGTCGGTTGCCCAGAGCTGCCGGAACACCTTCTCATCGACTTGCTCAGATAATGGAAGGGGTTTCCATGCCGCTGTTGCAACGCGGGTTTTGTTTGTTGAGCTATAGAATGTCCTGCACGCCTCGCATTGTGCAAGATGAGCAAACACCTCGGCATACCGTTGCTTACCAAGCCGGTTGTCAAATAGCGTGCTGATTTCCTGTTGATATGATTCACATGTCATAAACTCACCTTTTGGTTTTGCGAACTAAGAAGAAGACAGATAAACCGCCCTGCCCGCCGCAAGCGGTGCGCAGGCAGGCAAGGGCGCCAAAACGCTAAATATTCTTTTAAACTATCTGAGATTAAATATTTCATATACCTTCGTGTCTTGGCGTTCTTGGCGGCTCATTCTTTATCCTAGGCTCTCAATCTTTATAATACGTTAAAATCTTCTTCGCCAATTCTTTGCGTGCACGGAAGATGCGCGACTCCACAGCGCTGACGGAAACACCGGTGATCCCTGCAATCTCTTCGTACGACAATCGCTCATATTCCAGCAGGTGTAATACTTCGCGATGTTCCGCTTTCAACCGGGTCAACATGACCTGCACCAATTCAATTTCCTCGGTGTGGACAAGTTGTTCATGAGGCGTCTCTTCATCGATAACCTCTACATCGTCAAGTGAACCGTTGCCTCTCTTTCGCCGTAACTGCGAGTAGACCTCGTTGCGGGCAATAGCATAGAGCCATCCCTTAACAGCCGCACAGTTGTGCAGTTGATCGAGTGAAGTAAGGAATTTCAAAAAAGTTGTCTGCACGGCATCCTCCGCACTCTCAACACACTGGAGCAAACGGAGAGCGTAGTGATAGATTGCCTGTTTATGCCGGTTGTACAACTCGGCGGCAGCGCGGACATCGTGTTGCTGCGCTTTCAGTACAAGTTCACTATCGGTTGATTCTTGCATACGGAATGTTGCTCTTCTTGAAAAAGATCAATCCCGCACTGTCGGTAAACCGCTGAAGGTATCATAGGAACGCCGACTCTCCTTAAGCCCCTTTCTACTAAAGACGCCCGAAGGGAGAGAAACTTGCAGGAACGTAGGAAAAAATGTGAAGGAATGATAGGAAGAGCGTAGGAGAGTAAGAGAGTGAGAGGGTATGATGGGGAGGGTGGGTGGAGACAGCGAGACGGGGAGAAGGGGAGCTCGACCTTCGGAAGATTCTTCAGATTCATTCAGACCTTCCGAAGGTTATACCGAGACCTCTTAGAGCCTTCGGAAGGTTCAAGCATCTAGACCTTCCGAAGGTTATACCGAGACCTTTTAGAGCCTTCGGAAGGTTCACTTTTGCTCGCACTCCTGTTCTCTGCAATCTGCCTTCTGCTGTCCGATTAACAAGGGTGTCAGGAACCACTTCCTGACGCATCTATCGAAAATCCATTCCGGTCTACAAGCAGACTTTTCTTTCAATCTAAGTCAATCCGCTTAAGTATCGGCGCTGAAATAATTCCCTCCACTCCACAGATGTACATACTTCACAACAGAAAATAGCGGCAAAGAAATGATGACGGCAAGAAGGGGAAGCGTCATATCAATGAGGTAATTATTATTATAGAAAAGGTACGCCCCGCCGGAGAGAAGGAGAAGCGCAAGGGCAACAACCGAGAGTGAAGCAAGAAGGAAACGGAGATAGTATACCAACAATGCTGTGGCAAGAATACAAATTGCCATGACCCAATACGGTGTTTTTTCTGCAATAGTAATAAGCTTACCGCCAAGAATACTTTCAACCGCTTCCACATAACTGTATTTTCCCCCCCATCCTGAATACACATTTGAACGCGCTTCTTCTAAAAAAACGATCTTTCCCTGATACCGTTGCTCGTTATATCCCATTCGTAACCGCAATGGATCTTTTATGTACTCTTTCTGATTCTCTGCATCAATAACATTGTTTTTCTTTGTTGATGGCCTTATTTCCGCTTGAACAACAGAATGAAAGGCATCGTACTCGCTCAAGGGTGAAAAACTAGCCCGATAATATACTCGTTGATCTTTGGTAAGGGGCAAGACAACGTTGCCAAAGATGATCGCGTTATCTTTGCGGATGAGCGTTACCGTATCGGCATAGGATAAGTGTTTTCTGAGTAATTCAATTGCAATGTCTGGAACAGGTGCATCTCTCCTTCTTTCCCATTCCGTTGTCAATTCAAATGAAGACCGTATACTTTGCGGCACTCCAAACGGTTGAATGCAGCTCAATGAATTACTCCAGCCGAGTTCACGAATCGGAATTGTCTTTGCCGCCATTGGAAGTGGTATCACTTTTCCAAGCGAATCAAGAAATAATAGTTTAGATCCATAATTCAATCCAAACACAACAATGCCCGTTTTAGCCAAATCCTTCATCAAGCGTATCCTCTCACCACGCATTTCTTCCGCTTGAATGAGTACTGCTTTCACTCCTATTTCTTTCAAAGCCAGAACTGCTGCAAGGTATGCTGCGTGATATTGCTCTTGGTCAAGACCGGCTGAAAAAATTGGTGCTACTTCGACTAAGCGTTGCTGGTTTTGATGTATTGCTTTCTTTTTCACGACTGACAGTAGTCTGTAGATATCGGCATTGGGAATTCGAAGATTGATGAAGCCAATTTGAACAATGGAACCCGCAATGAAGATCGCAGCTAAACCGGCAAAGGCAAGTTGAACACTTAGGCGGCTCAGATATGTAGAGATAGCATTTTGATAAGCGGTGACCTTTCTTTGGAAGCCTTCCTGGAAAAAACCCTCTAATGCCTCTGGTAATATTTTTCTCTCGTGCAGCACCGAGAGAAGCGTTCGAATTACCGGCAGGAAACATACTATGGAGAACACAATAAAAACAACCGGCATCCACGAAATATTTGTCCTGACAGTTACTGGGAATGTACTTGTCCGGATGACAGAAACGTTAATTGTTAGAATTGCCAGTATCCAAAAGAAAAGAGTCAGCACAATGCAGAGAAGGAGAGCGCTTGTCGATAATTTGTTTTTTTGTTCCATATCAATCTCCTGGTTACTGGGTCTGTTGGCTTAACCCAACAGCATCCGACGAAGATGATTCTACTGATGATACCGTGGAAGAGAACAACACACCAAAGAACAGCACAAGAATGAATGCTATCGCTCCGTCAATTATACGTTGCGGAAAGCTCTGCCTTGATCTTATGGGGACACGATCTCCCTGAATTCGTTTTCCCTCTGCAGAAAGACGTGCCTGACTCATAATTTTTTCATCCAGGTCGCTCGATAGAGAGGAAACGGAAAGTGTAAGCAAATCCTTCCGCAACTGGAGCATCGACCGCAGGAAGTACCGGCAGTCTTTACATTGTTCTCCATGAGCAAGGACTTGAACTACTTCCTCGTCTTGCAGTTCATTATCGAGAAACTGGCTGCTCAATTCTTTAACTATCTCACAATTCATTGCTCTCACCTCGTATGCAGTACTGTTGTGTATAATGTTTTATTAAAGCCCGTCGTGCTTTGAAAACCCGTGACTTTACGGAACTCTCCGTATCTCCTGTAACAACTGCAATCTCGGCGTAGGACATTCCCTCATACTCACAGAGAATCAACACTTCGCGATATTTTGGCAACAATGAGTCGAGAAGGAGTTGAAGAATCTCCTTTTTTTCTTTTTCCATCACATTTTCTAATGGTGTTTGTAGATTCAAAAACTCTCCTGAGTCTTCATCGAATTCTCGCTTTACATGTTCTTTCTGCATGTGTTTATACGCTTCATTCCTTGCTACAGAAAATATCCATGCTCGAAAAGATGTTGGTGAGAGAATATCCAATGCCGATTGATAGGTTTTCAGAAAGGTGTCCTGCACAATATCTTCTGCTATGGTTCGATCTTTGACCAGCCGATAAGCAAACGCATGAATCCGATCTTTATAGCGTCTATAGAGGCTTTCAAAAGCGCTGGTACTTCTATTTTGGATTAATGCAAGAAGCTGCTCATCGGAAAGTGACGGCACAGAATCTCCTCAGTATCTTGTGATCCTTTGCACGGATAATGTCCATAACGATCCAGAAACATTCAACTGCTCCCGTAATCTCTGTTTACAAGATAGATCGATGAGACAAGAAAAAGTTGCTCATTAACAAGGGCATCAGAAACCAGTTCCTGACGCATCTATCAGAAAGCCATTCCGTGCTGCAATCACCACATTCTTCTAACCTAAGTCAACGTGGATACGTATCGACCTCGAAGATTCGCCGCTGGTACATCAATATACGCACCCGGTATCCTCATTTCTCCAATAAAACTCCTCCTCTTGCCAATCTGAAGAGCATTGCGTAGAATGCACCGCATAGTTGTTCATACCATAGAAAAGGACATGTATGAATCGCCGCGACGCCATCAAACTTACCGGACTTGCATTAAGCTCGGTCGTCCTTCCTTCCATCAGCAGATCCGGGCAGTTCGAATATCTTGACCTTCCAATCGATCAGGATCATCTGAAGCAACTTGAACGGCTGCGCGGCGAACGACCAGCATACTCTTCTGTAAAGATCGAACGGGGCGGGCCGCGGCTCTTCATTAACGGAAAAGAAGAATACCCCTTCTTCGCCGGAAGCTCCGGACTCATTCATACCATAAAAAGTTTTAAGGAGTCGGGCATAAAATTTTTCCATCCACTCATCAGTATTGAAGCCGGGTGGATTGGAGCGAAGAAGTACGAATGGTCGGGAGTTGACAATTACCTCGCCCGCTTGCTTGCTCTTGTTCCCGATGCAGTTTTCCTCCCGCGCATCCATCTCTATGCTCCCGATTGGTGGAAGGAATCTCATCCCGATGAAGTGGTAAGCTATGGGCTTCCCATCGATGTTCTGTTCAATAAAATGGAGAAGCTTATCATCGACAGCGGATTGAATTGGAATTGTGTACTCGATGCGTACGGAGCATCGCTCGCCTCCGAGATCTGGCAACGCGACATGGGTGAAACACTCCGGAGTTTTCTTCGGCACATGGAGCAATCGCCGCTCCAAAGCAGAATTATCGGGTATCATTATGTCGGTGCGATGACCGCCGAGTGGCATTACACCGGCGCGCGGTACCTGCCGGATTACAGCAAGCCGATGCAGCGTGTTGCCGGCCCTGTCCCCACAAAAGAGCAGCGGATGACTACAACAAGCGGTTTATTGCGCGACCCGGAGAAAGAACAGCCTGTCATAGACTTTTATAGAAGGTTTCACGAGAACACCGCTGCCGTCGCTGCTCACTTTGCCGGGATTATAAAACAGGAAACGAAACGCCGCGTCGTTGTCGGTACGTTCTTCAGTTATGTCCTTGAAAATGTCAGTATCCAGGAGGCGGGACACCTTGTGCCGCATGCAGTGCTGAACTCGAAGGATATCGATTACCTCGCCTGTCCCTACACCTACGAGCATGGCAACGTCCCCGGTAAGCAGCGATGGGAAAGTGATATTATCGACGATACCGGACGCTTGCTTGGCCGTGCGCGCGGTGTCGGGGGAGACGGCGGTTTCAGAATTTTATTGGAATCTCTGCGTCGGCACAAAAAACTGTTCATCTCCGAAATCGATCCGGCAACATATCTCGAGCCGGTAAAGACAACCGAAGGCGGAACTGGATTCGATACACTGGAAGGCACGTTGCGTATCCTCCGCCGCGATATCACACAGGTCTTTGCACAAGGATGCGGCGGCTGGCTTTTTGAATTCGGACACATTCCCTCCTTCAAGGCCAATCGGGGCTGGTATGACAGTGAACCCATGATCAAAGAAGTCCGGGGATGGATGGAGCTCGGTCAGAAGCGGCCTGAGCTTGCCGTCGATTCCGTTGCTGAAATTGCTGCGGTGTACGACGTCAAGAGCTTTTTTGCTACACAACATTGGAAAGCCGAGGAGCCCTGGGGAGGATTTGGTATTTCCATCTCTGATTTCTTCAACCACTGGCTGCTCAATACGCAGGCACGCACTATTCACCGCATCGGAGCGCCGGTCGATTTTCTCTATCGTTTCGATCTCAGAATATCCGATGCGCGGCGCTATAAGCTCTTTATCATGCCAAACCTCTTTTACCTGACAGCCAATGAAGTGCAACAACTGCGCATCATGTTCAAAGGGAGCGGTGCAACGGTGATCTGGTATTACGCACCAGGATACATCACACCAAAACGATTTGACCTCCATCAAATGGAGATGCTGACCGGATTCAAATTCGAGCGCATCGATCAGCCGGGTTCTATGATGATCGATTGCGCAGAGGGGCGTGAGCTTCTCGGTTTCGGTGAAAAGTTCGGTGTGAAGAAAGACCATTTTCCACGATTCGTTGTCGATGCTTCCGCTTCGCCCGTACGTGTGCTCGGCCGATGGACAGACAACAACGAAGTTGCCTTTGCGAGAAGAGACTATGAGGGATGGAAATCCGTTTACGCCGGCAGCGGCCCGCTTCCGGTAGAACTCCTCCGCCCACTTGCCGAAAAGGCCGGCGTGCGTTTGTGGTCTTCGGAGCCCGATGTGATTCGTGCAACCCGCGACGCCGTAATGATTACAGCCACAAGCAAAGGGGGGAGAACGTTGCAGCTTCACAAACGAATGCGACCGAGTGAAACCAGCAATCTTGCCATAGAGCATACGCTCGAGATGGAGCATGGCGATGTGAAGGTGTTTGTGGGGGGAAAGGAAGTGCACCAAAGGCGCATGCGCCTTCGGCGCAAAGTATAAAGTAGTAAGTATAAAGATTACAGATAACAGACTACAGAGAGCAGAGGGCAGATAGAGAAAACAAGGCTTGAGTATCAAGTAAGAAGAAGAATGATGTATAGTAGATCATACTGGTTCGGAACAACGGCGCTTAATTGGCGGTTCGTATCCCTGTGTCGATCCTTCGCAACGTTATTGTTCCTCTCCTATTCCACCTCGGCTGCTCAGCAAACCATAGATAGCTCGGTCATTTTTCTCTTTGGCGGCGATGTGACATTCTCAAACCGTGTTGCACAGCATGTCGGCAACAATCTGGAGTATGTCTTTCAACACTGGAATGAGATTGGTCAATTCGATATGATGATGGTCAACCTGGAAAGTCCGGTTACCTTCTTAACGGACAGTGTCGAGAAAGAATATGTCTACCGGATGCATCTCAAGTATCTCAGGAGTTTGAAGAACGCCGGTATAGGCGTGGTCACCTGCGGCAACAATCATATGGCGGACTTTGGCAGGAAGGGTATTCTTGAGACGCTTAACTTTCTCGATTCGGCAGGTATTTGCTACACGGGGGCAGGGAAAAATATTCAGGAAGCCCGCACACCTATAGTTTTTAATTTTCAGGGGATAAAGATTGGCTTGCTTGGGTACGGCGGGAGCGGTAAAGATCATGCAGCCTCAGCGCTTGCCGGCACAACACCGCGGAATGAATCGATGATTCTTGAAGATGTGCGCAAGGCAAAACTGACTATGGATTTTCTGGTCGTCAACCTCCACTGGGGAGAAGAACGATCGGAAGAGCCCTCACAGGCACAGCGAACTCTTGCCCATCGGATTATCAATGCTGGCGCAAATCTCATCATCGGCCATCACTCCCACACACTCCAGGCCGTTGAGGAGTATAAAAACGGCGTTATTGCCTATTCGCTCGGCAATTTTGTGTTCGGCGGAAACATTGCCTGGTCAAACGGTTTAACAGCAGTAATGAAGGCAACATTCACCCGCGAAGGTATGAAGCACGAACTTGTTCCTGTTGAATTAATCAACTGGCAGCCGCGGCCGGCACAGGGAAAGAAAAAGGAACAGGTGTTGAAGCTTGTTGCGGAACGGACACAGGCGTTGAAGAAAATGAAGTAAGAGGTAATAAGTAAAAAGTAGAAAGTAGAAAGAATACAGATTACAGATGGAAGTATTAAGCATTTTTCTTCTCTTTTTTCCCGTTCCCGGGCTCTGCTGGGGAGAGCCCACTTGGAAAGTCAGAATTAGGACGTATCTTATGGACAAAGACATTTGTTAAATAACCGTTCAAACAAGCAATATTACCATTTAATGAACACTGCCATGCTTCGATTTATTACATTGCTCTCCGGTATTCTCGTTTTTCAGGTCTCCGCGCAAACTGGTGTTCCGGCATTATCGGGATTTTCAACCAGTCCGTACTTCAACGAACAGGTACGTTCTCTCCGCTTCAATCCGGAGGTGAGCATTCTCATCAATGCCCCTGCGGCCACACAGTTCGATCCATCGAAACGCGTTATCCTTGCGCTCTATGCGCTGCCCAACGGGAACATCATCGAGCAGACAATTGGAAAAACACTCAAGCCCGGCGACGACTGGCACTTCAACATCCAACACATTGGTGCGCAGACACGGTTCCTGCGGGAGTATGTCTCAGACTATAACTTTGTTGTCGCGTACCTGATGACAGATCAAAAAAGCTGGCCCGCGTGGAAAGGGAAGCACCCGGATTATCCAATCATCATTCAATCAATTGTCGATTCATTGAAGGGAATGTTTCATGCGTTCACGACAAGTATTGTCTTAACCGGACACAGCGGAGGCGGGAGTTTCACGTTTGGATATCTTGATGGGGTTGAGGAGATACCCGGAGATGTTGAACGGATCGTTTTTCTCGACAGCAACTATGGATACAAGGAGCAATATGCCGGTAAGTTTGTGAAATGGCTTAACGCTTCAGCGAGGCACATCCTGTGTGTGATTGCCTACAATGACAGCATTGCCTTGCTGAATGGGAAACGGTTTGTGTCAGACAGCGGCGGCACCTGGTTTCGCAGCAAGCTTATGCAGCGCGACCTTGCACAATCGATATCATTCGATCTCAAGGAAGACACAAGTTTCATTCTTTATACCGGCTTCAATAAGCGTGTTCAGTTCATCCTTAAGCACAATCCTCAACGGTTGATCTATCATACCGTACAGGTAGATCTCAACGGATTCATCCATGGCATGCTGATTGCCACAATGCTGGAAGGTCTCGGCTACGATTACTTTGGTTCAAGGGTCTATTCAAAATGGATTCACACAGAACTTCCCCAACTCCCGGCAATGCGTATTCCGCCCCGCCTAAAGGACGCACCGGGCGGATCGGTATTTATGGATTTAGTCAAGAACCTTTCCTTCGAAGAACGCGAGATGAGAATTTACAACGAGCTTGCCCGCGGCAACATACCCGATTTTCTCCGTAAGACTTTGAGCGTTACACTAGTCGGTTCTGACCGCCTCGGAAAACAATCCACGGTTACTATCGAAGCAATGCCCGACTTTCTCGCCATTGGATCGGATGATGATTTCTGCCGCATACCCATGGGACCGATCACAGCACAGCGCCTCGCCGATCTCTTTACGGCAACATTGCCCACTCGAAAGCTTGTCGATGAAATTTATAGGAACGCCGCTGTGAAGCTCGATCCTGTTCCGTACCTGCCTGTTGGCAACACAAATGAAACGGTGGAAAAATTTATCGAGCACAACCGGGCAATTGAACGGCAACGCGCCCAGGCGGGAGCCGGACTGGGAGCATTAGTGGCGGGTATAAAAAAAGACGTGGTCCTCAGCAACAAGCTTATCGACTCCGCACGAACACATCATGTAACGATCTACGGCTGGCACCGATTAGACGGAGCTCCGATTCAACCGCTGACAAACATTCACATCGACCGCTATGTCGATTACAGTCACGGCATCCGCTTGCTGAAAGCAACGGTTGTCATCGACAGTACTGTCTATCAAATGAGCGAGGTGCTGAGAAATTCCATCCTCTATAAATTGATTAGTGACGAGCAGGGTCCGATGGTGCGGACACGATATTGATTTCCACGTGGTCGCAAATAATTTCCCCGCTGTAACTTCTTCATATGCACTGCTTTGTAATATCTCCATTTTGCGAATTCCGTATTAACTTGACAATGAATCATCTTCCTTCTATTGTTGTGCCGCACATTGTGCACAAAGAATGGAGTTGTCGTTATGTTACACCAAAGTATCCTCACCGCAAGTATTTTCTCACTGGTTATCACGAAGAAAATCGCTTCCTTCTGCAAACACTTCTCTTACTCCGGGCGAGTCTGTCGTATTCTCGATTAGATCGTTAACATTTCTTTTCTGACGAACCAAATCAACTGGGAAGAAGTTTCTAAAGTCTCTTTGCATTCTTGGCGCACTTGGCGGTTCAGATTTTGAATCAAAGGATCACAATTTTTACTCCTGTATAACGTGAGTCATAAACTCACACATTCAATCACAACATAAGGATCGTTATATGGAACTCATACTGCTCTTCATCACCCTTTTTATATTCTTATCTCTTGTCATTATCCTGCCATCGATTCGGATGATTGGCCCGACGGAGGTTGGACTTGTAACAAAGCGATTTTCAATCTCAAAGCTTTCCGAAGACAACCCTATTGCCTTCAATGGCGAAGCCGGCTATCAGGCCGATTTGCTGATGGCCGGATGGCGGTTCAAACTCTGGCTGCTCTACCGGGTAGAGAAGCATCCCTGGGTGCAGGTGCCGGCAGGTGAAATCGGAGTGGTCATTGCCCAGGTTGGCAAACCTCTTCCCATTGGAGCAAAGTCGGCAATTTTTAAAACGGAATTTGCAAATTTCTCCAACCTCCGTTCATTTGTCAAGTTAGGAGGACAGAAAGGCGTTCAGCGGCCGGTTCTTTCACCGGGAAGTTTGGTGCCGATTCACCCTATCGGTTTTCTGATCATTACCAAGAAAGCGGTGTATGGAATTCCCGTTACTCCGGAATTGAAGGCGATGAAGGACAGCGGAAGAATTCTTACCCCTGAGACCTTTGGTTTGCATGCCGGCCAGTTACAGGTTGTGCGGGTGGAACCCAGGGTCGATGAAGGCAGGGTGGTCGATATTGTCGGTATTGTAACGACCTATGAGGGCGATCCGCTGCATGCGGGCGATATTGCCAACAGAATCGGCTGCTTCGACGACATTGCTCAACTCGAGAAAAATAATGCCGGCGATGCCGAGTTGATGGAAACGATTCTGGCAAGCAAAAACAATGTCCACAATAACTATCAGGATTTTCAAGTATTCCTGGAGAGCGGCGGCAAGATCGGTTTGCAGCATGATCCTTTGCTGTACGGAGCTTACAATCTGAATCCATTTCTCGTGAGTGTCGAATTGGTACCGATGCTTGTCGTCGAGCAGGGACAGGTTGCTGTTATCAAATCCTATGTCGGTTTGGCATCGCAGGATATGTCGGGTGTCGAGTTCAAGTTCGGTTCGCTTGTCCGGCCGGGTCATCGCGGCATCTGGCGCGAGCCGCTGCGCACAGGCAAGTATCCGTTGAATCCTCATTGTTATAAGGCGGAGATTGTGCCGACAGCCATTTTAAACCTGAACTGGGCCCTGGCAACATCGGAAGCGCATAACTTGGACAAGAACCTTCAGCAGATTATTGCCAAGTCGAGGGAAGGATTTGTTTTCAAGATCGATTTACAGGTGCAGATCCACATTCCCGATACGCAGGCCTCGAAGGTGATCAGCATGGTTGGCACGGTGAAGAATCTTGTCAACGAGGTGTTGCAGGCGGCGGTGGGTAACCATTTCCGCGATACGCTGCAATCGATGCCTTCCATCCGATTTATTGAAACGAGGCATGAAATTCAAAAGCAGGCAATGGACTACATCGAAAATAAGTTAAGGGAATACAATGTTGAGACGCGTGGCGTCTACATTCAGGACGTTATTTTGCCGGAAGATATGGTGAAAGTTTTGACAGAGCGTGAAATTGCCAACCAGGAGATCGAGACCTTCAAGAAACAGAAGCAGTCGCAGGATCAGCGCATTGAAACCGAAAAAGCACGCGGCACGGCGGATATGCAGAAGGAGCTTGCACAGTCGGAGGTAAATGTCACAATTGAAGGGAACAAAGCAGCGGCAATACGTATCAATGCCGATGCCTATCAGTACAAGAAGGAAGCTGAAGGCCGCGGCGACTCCTTCTACGCTGGCGAGACCGGTCGTGCGAAGGGTGCCGAGATTGAAGCGGTAGGTATGGCACGCGCCAAAGCGGCAGAAGAGTTGAAGAAAGCGATTGGTGAGCAGTCTTCGACCATGGTCAACGTCGTCGATGCTGTAATGAAGGGAGAGAAAAAGATTATGCCGGAGATTCTAGTTCTCGGCGGCACGATGCCGGCTGTGGATGGATTAGCGGCTTCGTTGATGAAGTACCTTGGTGCCGCAGCGAGCGAGAAGAAAGCTTAACCGCCCTGCCCGCCGAAATGAAATTCATGCAGGCGGGCAAGGACGCCAAAATCGCCAAGAATTAATCTAGAGAAAGAGAGAATGCGGCCGTCGTCTAAGAAATGATATAGTGAGTGAGGCAGCGGCCGCTGTTATATAAATTCTCATTACCAAGCTCTGTTTTGTTTCTTCTCGTTCCAACGTTCTCGCCCCGAACAAGAACGCTCTACGGTGATACGATGCAATGAACGAGAGAACTATTGAGTAATTCTACGCGGGGGCGTAGAATCAGGTGGGTGGACAATCGTCATTCCGGCCCGCCTGCCTTAATTAGGAAGTTGAATCGGCGAGGCAGGCGTGAGCCGGAATCCAGTTCTTTGGCTGTAATCTGGATCCCGTGTCAGGCACGGGATGACATTTTTTCCTTCTCCTCGTTTCGATGCTCCTGCGTCGAAACGAAAGTGCGCTACAGTGATTCTACGCAGGAGCGTAGAATCAAAAATGTACACAAAAAACAGAGAGCAGACGGTTTGTCTGCTCTCTGCAAACTCTATGCTTCATACTTTCTACTTAATACTTCTCACGTCTCACTGCTTTCTACTTGAGGCTAAGTTTAATTCCAATCAACGCCTTCGCAAACTCCACATCCTTTTTATACTTGAACGTTATTGTCAGCCCGCTGATCTTATTATAGTATTTTCCTTTTTTGAATTGCTCCTTTAACTCATCCGAAATCGCACTTTTCTCGATTATCTCTTTGGCTTTATCTGTAAAGTAGAAGGTGATTCTAAACGTGCCTTGAAGAACGGAAAGCCAGAAGATAGTTTTTTTCTTCCTCGTTACTTTCATCAGCCAGCTTTTTCCGTCGTTGTAGTATCTCCATTCTTCGGAGATGTCCGGATGGTAGGTATGGATATATTCAAATAATGAAATCCACAGGCTTTTCGACTTGCCGAGATGGGAGAAGATGAGTTCTTCTGTTGGGTGTTGGGTCTTGTCTGTGAGGATGGGATTATCCACGTCTGTTCTCCTTGTCTACAATTGATGAGAGTGTTTTCTCGTTTATTCTTGTATGCAATCAGAAAAATATCACAAGCAGAGTTATGGAACGAAAGAAAAGCAATATAATTCCTGACAGCAGGCACACCTGGCACCGGAACGTTGCGCTGAATATATTTATACCGGTCAGGATTTCTCCTTGGACTCACGGCCGTTTTGCTCCTTGTAGCCGAACAAACCGAAGAGAGCAAACAAGCCATACAACCCGTACAAAACCGGATTGTCAAGTGTGGAGCCGAGAGAGCCAAGCAAACCAAGAAATCCCAGGAACCCGAGCATGTTGAGTTTCATCGTTTTTCTCCTTTTGATTGTTAGTTGAGAAAATATTCTTTGGGTGCCCGCTGAGCATAACATTTAGGCAAAACGCCGTCCGCCGAAAGCGGATGGAGTAAGCACTTTGCATTTAGCCAACCTTTGTTTCACCATCGCCTTTCTAGCGTGCAAGCGTTTACCCGCCATGTTATACCATTGGGCGGTCCGTTTTGCGTTTGTTATATGTCGCGCATCTGATTGGCGTCAGCCGCGAACTTCAAAGACCTATAGAACGGACTTGATGCTCTGGCAAAACTGGAGAAGATCGCTTCCCGCGATATCTGGAAGAGACATGGAAGCCAGAATTCGAAAGATCCTTCTCGTACTCTTGAGTTCACCTTTCCACCAGTCTTCATTGTGAAGCTTGTCTGCAAGTTGACGCCAAGGTGGAACATCGGGATTAATTTTCTCGAGTTGACTTGGGACGATCGAACCGAAGGCCGCGCGAACTGCAGCCAGTGTATAGTAGTTCTCTAAGCAGTACCTTGAAAGTTGTATCGGGATTAAACCAATCTTACGGCAATTCGCTATGAATGCATTCTGCGCGGCAGTGTTGCTGGTGTCAAGATCCAACAACGCGAAGGTGTTTCGAATCTGAACAAATGGAGTAGGGTCGAAATACATCATCATTGATCCAGCAAGAAAGACATGAGAAACTGAGGCGCTACGGGATGCTCCTAACCAGTTCCTTACGATATAGTCTATGACAAGCAAATCTGTTTTACCCTCGGTAATGAGAACTGCGTCCGAGGTCAGGTTATCAATGGCGAGGACTCCAATGTTAGATAAAGCATCTGCACGGCTGGTGTTGTCGTCAATTGTTATCTCACCATTGTCGTATTTGCAGAAGTATATTCGATCGACCAGATCTGGATTTAGAAAGACGGGCGAGTGGGTCGAAAGAATAAACTGCCGATCTTCAACTGAGTTCAAGAATGAGAGTAGTTTCCGTTGGAGGTCCGGATGCAAGTGGTTTTCTGGCTCCTCGACAAGCAACAACTGGTTATCACCGTCGAGCGAATAAAGAAGAATTGACAATAGCTCAGGGAGTCCGAGCCCTTCATTTTGTGCAGGAATCCAGGGACCGCCAATTTTTCTGAACTGTAATTGAATGCCTGGCGGGTGGCGATCCCTGAGCATCTGAATGTCAAACTCGTTTCCGGTGATGTCGCAAAAACTCGAATGGATTCGGTCGAAGACGAGTCTCTCAGCAGTATCTGGCATTTGGTTCTTCAGATAGAACAGACGGGACAATGCGTTTGCGGCCTCAGAGTCCAGGTTTTCCATTGGGTGTGCTTCAGTCTCAGGTGGCAGCCTCCTTTTTGGAGATAGAAGCAGAGGCTTACCGCCTTCGATCACATGGGAAATTAGTGCGTGTGCAATGCGTTTGGCGTCAATATCAAGACCATATGTCCTCACGAGGGATGTCTGTTTGCACTCGTCGACTAAGGCCAAGGCCTTGGACTCAGAACTACAGAAGAGTATCTCGCCATCTAGACGGTGCATTATTTTGGCTACCCAATCGTCAATTTCGTGCCGAGAGGGTTGAGCGTAGTTTGCGATTTGGCCACGTACAACGGATTCTGTCTTGGGCGACTGTTGGTACGTGACTCCAATATCGGTGTATTCAACTATCTTTCTGAGGATGGTCGATTTACCGCTAGAATTTCTTCCGGTGATAATGTTGACTTTGCCCAAGTCTAAGAGAGTCTGGGATTTTATCACCGGAGATGAGTCGACATGCAGGTGTTGAATCATGATGTTGTGTTTCGTTCTTGATGGTAGATCCGATTTAGATTAACTATCCTTATTTAGATTTCATTTCGACATAACCAAATGAGCGCCTGCCCGCCATCTTACTGGGCGGGAGCCTGAACACCGAAACGAAGTGTAGGCGGGCGTCGCAAGCACGATTCCTGTTAGCTGGCGTTTGAAGTACACAGCTCGAGACATAAAATGTATTAGCGAGCACGAGTAAGCGCGAGTGATATTAGATTCATGGTTATCTGACTGTATTGCATCAGGAAACTCTGTGCTTCATCTAGTTTGTCGTATCCGAGGGTATTGAAAATGTAATGTACGTGTTCTGAAAATAGCTTTTGTATGCGGAGATCAGGGCTGTAATTCTGAAAAAGTGCTGTGGAAACATGGGCAGCACATTTTACCATTTCGAGCTCAGGGCTATCTTCGATGAACTCAACCTTGCATTGCAAATAAAGACGCGCATCGAATATAGCCTTAAGCTCATCAGCTGGCATAACCGAACCAAAGAGATAGCAATCGATCCGCCCTTCGTTTGCGCGATTCACTGGGATAAGTGAATTACAAAGATTCCTGGATAAGAGATCAGTAGCGATCTGACGCGATAACTGCATAATCTCTGAAGCAGATGCGCTGTCAAGAAATATTTTCACAATCGTATTCATTTTGATGTTAGCTCAATATTGAGGTTTGGGGGGCTTAATTTTGGAGTATATATGTCCGGTCGCGTAATCATAGAACCAGACTTCCAGAAGTCGTATGTGTAGATTGTAGGTTTGATTGAACCGCTCAGACGGATTTCGAAACGTCGCACGATGATAATATACATGTGTAGACACGTAGGGTTGGATTGGGACACCTATAAACATTGCGCTAATAGAAGCGCGTTTGGATCTTGCTTCTTGAGGTGACATGTGAAGACGAAGCAAAAAACACTGCTCGTAGTCTCCCTCTAATGAATCTATTGGTAACTTATCAAGATCAGACAATACAAGATCATAGGACATGCTTTCAGTAGAATTGATAGTAACTTTTGCTCCAAATGCATTCGTGGCGGTATATGGTGATATGTTCTTCGATTCAAAAACCCAGGTGATTGACTTATGATCTGGTGTACTGTCACTGCTGGCTGATGAAAGGATGCACTTTACCGTAAGTATCTGTTGATCTGCATCGTAAGACGGATGAACTCGAAAAGCACGAAAAGCCAGGGTACTATTGAAATTGTATGAGCCGAGAATAGGCTTTGCAAGTTCAGCGTGAATCCTTTCGTTAAAATGCACGGTGGTTTCGAATTCGTCCTTTATCGTTTTTTGAAATCGCTTATCGATAATAGTATAAAGTTGCTTCAAATTGTGTCCATTGAATTTGGGTGGTAGCTTCGAGAGCGACGTATCAAAAGTCATTGTGGAATATTTCGAAGCTATATTGGCGAAACGTGACTGAGAGTGTGCAAGCAGGTGATATGTACATACGAACACTATCAGGATTCCAGATTGTAATGCAAGAACTGATCGTCGCATTTATGGTCCTTGGTCGATTTTATTATCTATGTGAAAACCTTCCACTGCAAATGCCAGCTACGGCAATTACGCACTGCGTCTTTGCACAATCCGTGGAGAGAAAAAACTCGGAGCATGTATTTCTTCTCCATGATGACATGGACGCCTCAATGTGCTTGGTGTATGTTAGTAGATCGAATCTCTTCGGTTACGAAGGCGGTGCCTTCTCTCGGTGTGCATCATCCAACCAGTTCCCCCATCTAGCGGGAAACCATCTCACAAAAGAGGCTCGATTCATCTACTTCAACTATTGTCGTATTTACTCTAAGCCCTGTGGTGAGCGCAAGGAAACGATCTCGTCCTATTGTGGAAGCTGTAAATCCATCCTTGCAAACGATCAGCCCGTTCCCGGTCTTGTCAAAGTCGATTTCTCCCACGAGTCCGACCTCCGATTGTCGACGAAACCATTCGAGCCGGTATTCCCAGAACTTGTCCGAGTAGCTTGAGAACAGGATGGTTCCGCCATGCCTGGCCACTCGAATGCTCTCCCGGAGAAGATGTTCCTGGTCGGCGTGGAAAGCCGATACCCCGTTCTGGATGCAGATGACAACATCAAAAATTCCATCACGAAAAGAAAGCTGTGCCGCATCCATTTGGATCAAGAAACAGTTTGATGTACCGGGGAGTGATTCCTGACCATGCAGCAAACTGGAAATGGAGGTATCAATTCCCACAACCCATCGAGCTTTTTTGGCGAGTGAAGGAATTATCCGTCCGTAGCCACATCCTAATTCAAGCACCAGGTCGACTGCTCTGATCCTGTCGAGAACAAAGTTGAGCTCTGCCTCAAGATATTGTTTAACACGTTGCGGGGCAATGTCGTAGCAACATTGCAGCCGTTCTGCGGAGAGTCTCTCAATGTAGTAATCATTCATACGACTCATTTCTCACAACGTCTGTGTTCGCTGTTTTAAGACGGGGATGCCCGGTTGATCATAAATACGCTGTTGTCTTTTAATAGATTACATCCATTCGGTTGCGAAGGGAGAACCTTCTCTCGGTGTGCATCATCCAACCCGTTCCCCCATTAAACGATACATGATACTCTGCAACGTTAGCAGAATTGGGGGAGATTGTCAAGAAAATAGAAAAGGAGAAGCATGAAGTAGAAAGATTACAGAAGGCAGATTGCAGCAAGCAGACCGTAGAAAGCAATGTCCGCCACACTTTTTGGCGGAGACATGAAGTGTGAAGCGGGTAGATGGATGCTCAACCTTGCCTGTCACAGACGCCAGGAATATACCTTGTCTCTTTCCCCTCTTGTCATGCCAGCGTAGGCTGGCATCCAGATAAAGGGCACTATAAAAGAAATCTTTTACAAAAACATATCCGGATTCCGGCTGCCTCGCGGGCGGGCCGGAATGACATTTTTTCTCTTTCCCGTTCCCCAATTGAGAACGCCGTGTGAAAGGCTCCACTTTACATATCTAAAGAATATTCCACGTCCGATATTTGTTCGGAAAAACAGTATAGAGAGAATTCGAAAAGCACTTATTTCTGAATACTCTTTTCCTCTCCCTGAGCGACCACTCTCATCGGCTGCTGCCTGTTACCAAGCTCCGTTGTTATTTCATAGACAAGCTGTGTGAGCTTTTGCATCTTCTCGAAATCGATATTCTCCGCATCGTCTGTAGGACGGTGAAGGTCATCGTGCCGGCCGGAAAAGAAAAATGCAACGGGTATGCCCTGCCGGTGGAAGCTCATATGATCGCTTCCAGCCATCGAACGATCCTCCGAATCGAAATCAAGCGGCCAGTTCACCGTGACACTGTTGACGCTGTCAATCAACCTTCTCAACTCCGGATTCGTTTTGTCCGATCCGATCACGTAATGCCTTCGCGATTGCTGGGACCCGGGGTCCGAGCGGCCAATCATATCGAGATTCACATTTACAGTAATGTTCTTTACGGGGAAAGGGCAGTTGGCAACAAAATATCGTGAACCAAGAAGCCCCGACTCTTCCGCCGTGTACAAGCAGAAGAGCACCGGCCTCCGCGGCGGCTTCTGAGCAATAGCTTTTGCAACTTCGAGTACACCGATGCTTCCGCTTGCATTGTCGTCGGCACCGTTGCAGATCTGCCCATTGAGCGACTTCACATGGTCGAGGTGAGCGCCAAGCGTTATATATTCATTCGCAACGGCACCGTCCCTTCCTGGAACCATGCCCACAACATTCATGCTCTCAAATTCTTCACCGGCGGTTTTCAATCCAAGACTGATTTTTACATCAGCCAGATCGAAGGATTGATATCCCTTCAATCCTTCTTTTTCAATATCATGCGGATTATACCGCTGGTTGCTAAACAGTGTTTTTACGAGCGTTCCTTTTATTATTCCAATCATCGCGGGACCCGGCGGAAGCGTAAGCGGTTGATCCTTTGGTTTAGAGACAATCTGCAGTGTGTTGAATGCATCGTTCAACATGTTCCATTGTGCCGTATGTTCTGTATCGGCGATCACGAATACCGCAGCAGGCATGTTCTGCCGGAAGAAGGGGCTCGAGAGAATTTTTTTGCGGGTCCCCATGAGTGAGGCATAACTGTTCTGCACGCTGTCAGGAAAGATGTTTTTACCGTCGCGTCGCGGTGCTCCCATCAGAAGCAGAACAACCTTCCCTTTAACCTCCACATTCTGAAGATCATTCCAGCCATAATCGGGCTCAGAAATACCGTATCCGACAAACACGGCAGGGATATTCGTCAGGGATGGCCCGCGTGCCTGAAGCCTGAGGTCTTCGAGCGTCTGGAACACTCTCTCACCGGCTGCCGTTGTAATCGTCAGCGGTTCATCAACGACTGTTCTTACCTTCACAAGCGGCACCATCTGGAAATAGGTCTCGTTGCCATTGGCATCTTTGATGACCGGTTTTACTCCGGCTGCTTTCAATTGATCTGCGGTGTACTGTGCAGCGATTGTAAATCCTCTGTCGTCGGGGCGGCGGCCGCCGAGCGAATCGGCGGCAAGAATGAACATATGCTTTTTCAGTTCCTGCAGTGTGATCGTGCTGGCTTTCGACTGAGCATTCAACGCCTGGAAGGGGACAAGGATTATCACAAGCAGAATCGCCATCAGCGATATGCTTCCCAGGGTTGTTGTCAACCTAAATTTTCGATTGCACATGGTGAATCCTCCTGACATGGTATGGATGATTGGGGCCGATACTATGAATAGGCGCGTCGTTCTATTAAATAGAATACGCTGTCTCCTAAGACGGGTTTTCAAATGGGTAAGTTTCAAGGACGCCGGGTGAGGAGGATAGATGGTACAGAACCACGGTTCAGCGGTACAAAGTGGCGGTGTTTTTCTCGTTCTTGACATTTCTCGTTCCCAAACTCCGTTTGGGAACGCAGACTGAAAAGCTCTGCTTTACCAATCAAACAGCTAATTGTTACTTATGTTCAGAATAATACAGGCGGAGCTTGATAGGCATCATTTAATAGCAGAGTGTTTGCGCGAGAGAAAT
Source organism: bacterium (assembly GCA_043803945.1). GTDB lineage: Bacteria > Bacteroidota > Ignavibacteria > UBA10030 > UBA10030 > JAZDJN01. The sequence goes on from JAZDJN010000018.1 coordinate 25,837, forward strand.
AATGGAGGTCGTATTATTTGTTTTTCTACCTTGTTCCTTCCCTTGGCAAACTTTTTCCATTGTTGTAGCATCTCCATTGTTTAGAGATGTCTGGATAAATGATGTAGATATCGTCAAATAGTGCCTATCACAGGCTTTTCGTTTTGCCGATAGTTGATAAGTTTAGTTCTTCTGTTGGGTCTTGAGTCTTGTCATGAGAATGGGGTATCCACAAATGTTCTTCCTGACTACAATTGCAGATAATACAAAGCTTTACAACGTGGCTGTGCTATCAGTTAGGCAACATCAAGCCTAAGCGCTAACTGGGTTAGGGCAAGACCACCCAGGTACCATATGCCCATTTCTCTTGCATATGCTTTTGCTAATGGATGAAAATCTGAGGTCGTCCAAAATGCAAAAACAATTGGTTGAAGAGAGCCGACCTTCGAAGCATATGTTCTCTTAAGCAAAAAGGCCCTTCTTGTCGCTGATCCAATAAATTCTCGAACGTCTTTCTCGGTGATGTTATTTCCTGTTGCATATCGCTTAGCCTGACCAATTACTACTGCAAAAGCACCAGACGGTGCAGGACCGAAACGTGATAATGGAAGTTCGAAGCCAGTGAAATCAACTCCCTGATCATATGGTCCGCCCTCAACAATCGCCTTCGCACCAAGGGAATCAAGAATTCGTTTACAGAAATGTTCAAACTCTATTGGGGATCCTTTTTGAAGTTGGTTAAGAAGAATAATCTCGGGCCTATCGAGAATTTTGAAGTGTGTTGTAGAACCTTCGAGCGTAACAATAAATCGTGCTGTAATTCCGTCTGTGAGATTTTGATTAGTGATTGCATCGAGTTCGTGCACAATAAATGGCTCGATATGCTCAGATAATTCCGAGATTTCTTCAATAGATTTGCTAATTAATTTTGTACTCAAGGTTTCAAAAATAACGTTTCTCAATGATTTAAATTCTGTGTTTGAAGCCTGATCTGAAATCCAGAGTGCAACATCTTGGGGTCTAGGATCAGCCATACTATTCTCCAATAAGTCGTATTCTGTCTTCGAATACTCTCTCAATTCGATTTTTCAGAGAAGTCAAAGCAGCAATATCTTCTTCGCTTAGAGATCGTAATGAATCGGGCGATAGGGTTGCTAATACCGCTTGAGCCTGAATAATGGTTGGTTGCCAATCTTCTTGATGTTCAGCTTCAAATCGACCAAGCGCTCTTTCAATAGTACCGCCTTGAGAGCGAAATAGTGCCATTGCAACTTCATCATCAATAAATATTCCAAGTGATCTAACGCTTTTTGCTTCAGGCAGTTTGGGATCTCCTAACTCACCGTCATCGTCAGGTTCTCCAACCATCCAACTATAAAACTCTCTGAGATGAGAAGCGTTAGTAAAACGTCGTTCGTTGTCGCTCCAACTGAGCCATTCGCGTACGTTCGCTCGTTTGAAAACTTCTTCGAAATAACTATACTTACGTGGAATAGCATATTCACTAAACTCATCATCTGCTTGCATTTGCTCGAGTGCTAGGTACGATCTCCAAAGTTGATTCGCTGTACGAGTAGAGAGTCCTAAACTTTGGCCAGCTTCCTGTGGACCTACACCTGCTTCACGTAATACGTGAACTGTACGAGCCTTTTGATAAGCACCCCATTCTTTGATACCTGATACATGTCGTAATCCAGGAAGAATCCACTTTGCTGAGTCTGGTGCTTGATTGTCGTCGAGGACAAGAACTTCTAGATCGGTAAAATTGATAATTTGTTCGTCATCAAATGTTTCTCTACCTGTCTCGTGAAGTTCGATTAGCCATTTAAGGGCCGAAATTCTCCTATTGCCTTCGATGACAACAAATTTTTGTGCGTCGGGATTGCCGTGCCATGGACGCACAACAATTCTATCCATTGGAAGAAATCCTAGAGTTTTTATTGTATCTCTAAGCTCCGTGACTTCAAAATTCCCGCTTTTCATCCTCTCAAATGTATCACGCTGTACTCTATCCTCTGAAAATCGAATCTCTGGAACCACATCAACTGGTTCACCAAGCTCAGCAAAACGTGGATTGTTAGGATCCAATAACAGAGTATTTAAATTAACGCGTCTTGGTATCATAAGGCTATAAAGATTTTGCATAATGTTCCTCTAATAAATTGTGAGTATTAATAAATTCTTTTGAGCACACCGTCAAATAACGTCTGGCACAAATTCAATAATATTATTATTCACAAAGTGACCCTCGGTGATGCATTTGTTAGAAAGCGTTTGCGAGTCAACGCTCTGATAATTATTTCCCCTTCTCACTTTACTTTCCCGTGGTGATATCGCTGCCACGGTGTCTCTTTTGTGAGTTTATGAAGATGAGCGGCAACCCGGTTGTTTGAAATAACTGCTAAACGTATAATAAAGCCAAGATGATATTTAATTACTGACTTGTGAACCCTCTTCGTGGTTGAAACACGATGTGCAATACTGCCTCTCAAAGTAATTAGATCTGAAAGTTTCTTCTGTGACTTTTGAAAAGTCATATTAAACCAGTGCCAGTTTTCAGACAAACGTGAATAGCCAATGAGGTTCTCAAATAGGTGGTCGATCATATCGGCGCGAGGTGTATTAAAATTGTTAATGTACCGTCCAAGAGTCTCTTCCTTATGATCATTTAAGATTTTGATCCAACCTTTTCCAGCTAGCTTCCAAACCAAGCGCTCATCAGCAGCAGATTTCAATTCTTTCGAAGCTAAGACTAAAATCTTGCTTGGGAATACATCGGGTTTCTTGGCTTTTACTAAAAGAAATTCAAAAGCAGCCTTACCGAGATCCTCAATATAGGCTTCCCAACATGCAACCAGAAGTACTACACAACTTTTATTGATTACTTCAACCTTAGATTTATAGCCAGGCTTTTTCCCAGATATCTGCTCATGGATATCAAGCAGCCTCCTTACTTCTTTTAGATTCTGGCGAAGGTTCTCTATGTGGGTGATGTGCTTGCTTATCATACGTTACACGAAAAAATATTTCTTACTCACCGTATCGAAACAAACAGCAAACGATACCATAAAAACGAATTGACCTCATTCCATCTAAATCAGCATGAAATACAAAGAGCACCCATGGCTCCTCTTTGTAGTGAAAGACGGTCTACTATTATCCGTTCTACAGAACGGCATAATTGCCTATGCGTAATTTGCTTACTTTTTAGATCGAATCTCTTCGGTTGCGAAGGCGGCGCCTTCTCTCGGTGTGCATCATCCAACCAGTTCCCCCATCAAACGCTACATGATACTCTGCAACGTTAGCAGAATTGGGGGAGAATGTCAAGAGAATGGAAAAGGAGAAGCAGGAAGTAGAAAGATTACAGAAGGCAGATTGCAGCAAGCAGACCGTAGAAAGCAATGTCCGCCACACTTTTTGGCGGAAACATGAGGTGTGAATCTGGCAGTGTTTGAGAGGGAAAATCTTTTCAATGCAGCTATAGATTAATTGCTTTCCAGCCCGAATCCAATTGGGCGTCTCTTCGGCTCAGGAGGTTTCATAAGTTCGCGAATCGCTTCGAATACTATTTTAAATTGCACGTCATATTTTCTTTCTAATTCATTCAGCTTGTGAGCTAAGTTTTCATGCGTGGCAAGTATTTGACGCAGATGCACAAACGTACGCATGATTTCAATATTCACTCTGATTGCACGCTTACTCCTCAAGACGCTTGAAAGCATTGCGACTCCTTGCTCGGTAAACGCGTAGGGAATGGCTCTGCGAAGACCACCCCAACTTGAAGTCACAATCTGTGATTTCAACGTAAGGAACTCTTCCGAGGATAATTGGAACATAAAATCGATCGGAAAACGGTCAGCGTTTCGTTTCACTGCCTGAACCAACACGCGTGGCGCAACCTGGTATAATCGGGCCAGGTCTGTGCTGAGCATGACCTTCTCACCACGCAGGAAATAGATACGTTGTTCGATTCTTTCCTTCGATAAAATAGACTGTTTTGTTTTCATCGACGTTCATTGACCTCTCATTATTATCCTATGGTGAGATCCGTTTCGCTGGATTCAACTGACCCTAATAAATCGCAGTTGCCTCTCCGTCCAATATGATATGGGCATATCGATTATGAACACTCTCCGGCTATATCTCCAGAGTGGTATAGAAATCTAAATGCTGTGTTTTTGTCTTTTGAGAATGATTTATTCGGTTGCGCGGGTGTCAGTTTCTCTCGGTGTGCACCATCCAACCAGTTCCCCATCAAACGCTACACGATGCTGAATAATGATAGGAGAAAACAAAGCCAATGTTAAGATCACCGCAACAGAGATCGTTAAGAAAGTTTTCTATAGTTACCCGGTTTGAAGGCTCTGGCCACCCGCGTTCGCGGGTGAAACACGTTCCTCTTTGGTTTTCATCTATTTTTTCTCTAAACTTTCGCCAACAACATCAACTTGGAAAGGATGCCTCATGCTTAAGCGCGTATTCATCATTTCACTTGTTCTCGTTTCTCTTCTCCTCCAGCTTATGCTTGCCGATGAGGGGATGTACCCCATCAGTGCGTTATTGAAACTCAACCTGAAAGCAAAAGGACTGAAGATCGATGTGAAAGACTTGTATAACCCTAAGGGCGGCAGCCTGATTGAAGCGATTGTTCACCTTGGCGGCTGCACCGGATCGTTCGTGTCGAAAGACGGATTGATCATTACCAATCATCATTGTGTATTCGGAGCCGTCTCCGCAATCAGCACAGCGGAAAAAGACTACCTCACGAATGGTTTCCTCGCTAAAACCCGCACAGAGGAAATTGCCGCCCGGGGACTCACAGCCCGCATTACCGAACAGATTAAGGATGTCTCAAAAGAGGTGTTGACCGTAGTGAAGCCGGATATGGATCCGCTGGAACGATCGAAAGCCATTGAAAACAAGATCCGCGAGCTGACAACACAGGGCGAGAAAGATCACCCCGGAAAAAGCATAAGCATCTCCGAGATGCTCGCAGGGAAGTCATATGTGATGTTCATTTCCACAATGCTTCGTGATGTGCGGTTGGTCTATGTTCCGCCCCGTGCCATCGGAGAGTTTGGCGGCGAGAATGATAACTGGGTCTGGCCGCGTCATACCGGTGACTTTTCTTTTGTTCGCGCTTACGTTGGACCGGATGGAAAACCTGCAGCTTACTCTGAAAAGAATGTCCCCTACAATCCCAAACGGCATTTGAAAGTCAATTCCAAAGGTGTTAATGAAGAAGATTTTGTCTTCATCCTCGGCTATCCCGGCAGAACGTTCCGCCACCAAACGTCGTACTATATGGCCTACGAAGAACTGTTGCGTATGCCTTTCATTGCCAACCTCTATGAGTGGCAGATCAACACAATGGAGGAACTGAGCAAGGTAAGCCGTGCCGTGGCATTGAAGCACGACTCCCGCATCAAGGGGCTCGCGAACACCATGAAGAATTACAAAGGAAAGATCGTCGGCATGAAGCGCATGCAGCTTGTTGCGAAGAAGGCCGAAGAAGAGAAGGCACTGCAGCTCTTTATTGAAGCCGATGCAAAACGGAAAGCGACGTACGGTACCGTGCTCGAGCAGGTCAAGAAGATTTACGACGAGATGTCCGCACATGCACAGTACGATCTGGTGCTTGACAACCTGGCAAGCTTGTTCCCATTCCGCACGGCAACGAGCGTCAACGAAGCTTCACAGCGTGCACAGGGACGCGATTCGTCCGGAGCACGCGGCGGCGGAAGGCGCGGGGGTGGAGGAGACACTTTTGCAGCCTATTATGAGAAAACTGAAAAACTTTTCCTGAAAAAATTGCTTTCGCTGGCGGCACAACTCCCACAGAACGAACGTATTGCTCCCATTGATGAAGCACTGGGCGGGAATTTTTCAGAACAGGCCATTGACCAGTTCGTTGAGCAATCGTTTGCTGCAACAACGCTCTTTACCCCCGATGGCCTGTCCAATGCCATGGGAATGAAAGCAGAGGAACTTGAGAAGTTGAACGATCCATTCGTCAAGATTGCCAAAGGGCTTGCTCCTTTGTCACAAAAACTCCACGATGTTCGTTCGCGCCGAACCGCCGAGCTTTCAAAACTCTCCGCATTGCTCGTCGATGTGAAACAGCAATTTCTGAAGAAGGATTTTATCCCCGATGCCAATAGCACGCTCCGGTTTACCTTCGGGCACATTCGCGGTTATAGTCCCGCCGATGCAACATACTACGCACCGATCACCACTCTGAAGGGCGTTATCGAAAAGACCACTGGCGAGGAGCCCTTCGTCACCCCGCAGAAATCGCTTGAGTTGTATAAAGTAAAAGATTTCGGGCAGTTCAAACATTCCAAACTCAATGATGTGCCGGTGGCAATCCTCTACGATATGGATACCACGGGTGGTAATTCCGGCAGTCCGGTGATGAATGCCAGGGGTGAACTGGTTGGCGTTAACTTCGATCGTGCATTCGAAGCAACCATCAACGATTATGCTTGGAGCGAATCGTACAGCCGTTCAATTGCCGTCGATATCCGGTACGTGCTTTGGGTAACCGAAAAGGTTGGTGGAGCAAAGTTTATACTAGAGGAGGTTGGCGTAAAGTAATTGATGTATGTTGATTTTCGATTGACTATGTCTGATTGACAGTTCAATGAAAGAACAAAACACCGATGACACTGATACAACGAGATTTTCACGGATTTTCTATCTGTGACAATCTCGTGCTTATTCTTAGTTATCTGTGTTCTAATGTCAAGGATAACTGATTATAATAATGACCGTCCGTTAGGAGAACCTATCATGAAAAATCAAACACTCGTTCTTTTCACGCTTCTACTGTTCACTGTCAGCACCGGAGTCTTTGCCCAGGAACAGCAACGCGCAGCAGATCCCATTCAGGTTATTCAAAGTCAGTTCGAATCGCTCAACCACCGGCTCGACAGGCTTGAGAAGATGGTCGACGACGTTCTCTGGAATCATAACATCAGCGATGTTGCCTGGATGGATAAGGTGATACTCGTCGGCCCGCCGCCTGCCAGGGTAAAAAATCAGACAGCAATGGGAGCAAAGAATCCGGTGAGGATCTATGCCTATATCTTCATTCCAAAACAAATTGACCGGTCAAAGAAATATCCGCTCCTGCTTCTTCCACACGGCGGTGTCCATGGAAACTTCGGTACATATCACACACACATCATTCGCGAATGTATGGCGCAGGGGTACATTGTTGCGGCTCCGGAATATCGGGGCAGCAATGGATACGGACGCGATATGTACGAACAGATCGACTATGGTGGATTGGAGAATGAAGATAATAATGTCGTGCGCGATTACGCTGTCGATACCTACAATTTCGTCGACAGCGATCGGGTGGGCATTTTCGGCTGGAGTCACGGCGGGATGATTACACTCTTTGAGCTCTTCAATCATCCGGAAGATTACAAGGTTGGCTTTGCCGGTGTGCCGGTCAGCGACCTGGTGCAGCGTATGGGGTATGCAACCGACGAGTACCGAAAATTGATGTCGGCTCCCTATCATATCGGAAAAACAGCCCGGGAAGATGTCAACGAGTACCGAAAACGCTCGCCGGTCAACCACGTCGAAAAACTTAAGACACCGCTGCTTATTCACTCCAACACCAACGATGACGATGTCTATGTGCTGGAAGTGGAGCATCTGGTTGAAGCCCTGAAGGCCGCAGGCAAGAAATTCGAGTACGAAATATTTAAAGAAATGCCGGGCGGACACAGCTTCGACCGAATTGATATTCAATCGTCACGAGAGATTCGCTTGAAAATCTATACGTTCCTGGCTGAATACCTGAAGCCGCCGTTCCCTCTAAAATCAGTCGATGCATTGATTAAAGCAGGATACCGTTAGAAAACAGGTAGACGGTAAAAGGGAGAAGGGAGATGGAAAAAGTAAATAGAAAACCGTTGAGGGAAAGAAGATAGAGGAAAGAAGAAATACTCTTTCCTGGGAGGGAGCTTTGTTCCTGAACTTAGTGAACTTTCGCGGACTAAAATAATATTTATTAAGTTTTTCTTGGCGTCTTGGCGGCATTTTTGTTACTACGAAAACCGCATACAAGCCAACAGAGGAAGGAGTCACATAATGATCGAAGAAATTAAAGCCCGCCAGCTCAATACCAAACAATTCATTAAAGAACAAATTTCCCAGATCAAAGAGATTGTTGGCGATGGCCTTGCTCTCAACGCCTTATCGGGCGGTGTGGACTCATCGACCGTAACGATGCTCGGCCATAAAGCACTCGGGAAACAGCTTAAAACAGTCTTTATTAATAACGGCATCATGCGGGAAGGAGAGCCCGATCAGGTTGTCGGATTTTTCAAGAAGCTCGGTGTTACAGTTGAGGTCATCGATGCACAACAGGAATTCTTCGCTGCACTTAAAGGCATCACAGATCCCGAGCAGAAACGTGAAGCTATTACCCAGACATTTTACAAGCATGTGTTCGGGCGTATTGTTAAAGAGAGCGGTGCAAAATTCCTTCTCCAGGGTACTATTCTCACCGACGTCGACGAAACAGTGGCCGGGATCAAGCGCCAGCATACTGTCTTTGAACAGCTTGGCATTGATCCGCAAGAGGCATTCGGGTACGGTATTCTTGAACCATTAATTCAACTGCGCAAAGACGGCGTACGGAAGCTTGGGAAATCTCTCGGCCTTCCGGCTGCACTCTTCAAACGGATTCCGTTTCCGGGTCCCGCTCTTGCTGCCCGCGTGATCGGCGAGGCCACACTCGAACGGATCGAAACGGTCCGCAATGCAACAGTCATTGTTGAACGATTACTGAAGCATACCAAGGCGTTCCAGTACATGGCTATCCTTCACGATGACCGCGTTACCGGTATGCGCGACGGCAAGCGTGATTTCGGTATGCAGATTGAGATCCGCTGCTGGAACAGCACCGATGCACGCGCCGCAACACCGACACGGCTTCCCTATCCTATTCTTGAAAAGCTTTCAGGGGAAATCCTCCGCAAGGTCTCTGGCGTTGTCAGCGTGACGTACAATATCGCAACGAAGCCGCCTTCAACCATTGAAGCAGTGTAAAAGGACGGAGAGGGAAGGAACCGACATGCAGAGTATCAATAATGTTCGCACAATGTACGAGCAACAGAGTCATAACAAACGAATGTCCATGGTATGCTTCGTTGGTATTGTGCTGCTGTTCGCTTCATTTGGCCTTACCTTCGACCTTCAGACACTGTCACTGAGTATTCACGGGGCAACGATTCCTTTCCCTGTCATTCCTCCTCTTGCAGCCCTTTTCCTCTATCTTCTCTGGAGTTCCATTCACACAATGCGGGGGAGAAGCTGGTATTCATTCAGGGATACCGACAACGTAGAAGAAATTCAAATGACGAACTCTGCCAAATTCATTGGATTTCTTATTCTCTTGACCGGTCTTGCTTTCTATGGAATCTACACGCTTGCTTTGTGGATACTTGCTCCCGGCAGTCACTTCATTCGTTACGAGGTTCCGATAGGAAACACCTTCCCGTTCGTTACGCTCTTCGGTGCTGCGTTCTCGGGATTTTATATCGCCAAAGCGTTAGCGATCGGGCCAGAGATGATTTTCCAATCTTACCGGGTCAGACGTATCAATGAGGAAAACGACCGTGAGCACCGGCTGCTTCATATTGCAGACGAGATGAGTATCGCCGCCGGTATTTCCCGGCCTGCACTCTTTATCATTGAAGATACAACGCCAAACGCCTTTGCTGTCGGGATCGATCCTTCTGAAAGCTCCATTGTCCTCACCACCGGGCTCCTGACGATCCTTAACCGCAGCGAACTTCAGGGTGTGATCGCACACGAGGTGAGCCACATCAAAAACCATGATGTGCGGCTAATGACGATCATCACGGTTCTTTACGGATCTCTTCTTCTCTTTGCAAACTGGTCACGCAGCGGTGCTCCCTTCGGCGGAAGTATGGTTCGGCAGCGCGCACCGCTGCTAAAAGGATTTGGAGGAATCATTCTTTCAGTTATTGGCATCGTCACCAGTATTTTTGCGCCGCTGATTGTCCGCTTACTTGCACTTGCTATTTCGCGGCAACGTGAATATCTCGCCGATGCCACAGCGGCCGAGTTAACACGAAATCCCGAACCGCTTTCCAACGCTCTTCTTAAATTGGAGCGGGGCAGCCGCGTAGCAAATTTGATGTACCGGGGTATTGCTCATTTATGTATCGTCGATCCTCTTCAAAGAAACTTTACTGCACGAGAGGGTTTCCTTGCCGATTGGTTCTCAACGCATCCTCCCACAAAAAACCGGATCATTTTCCTCGACGCGTTAACACAGCGGTACCGTGAAGCCGGAGAATTACAGGAGACCAAAGAGCAGCCTGTGGATGAGTTCAACAACGAGGTGTTTTAACGCAGTATAGTGAATTGTGCGTAACCTCTCACCATCTTTATCCGTAATGACCTGATAGTAGCTCTGCCGAATATTGATGTTCTGACGATAGTACGTCTTCATTGTATACTACAACAAAAGGAATCCCTATGACCAAACGAGTCCTTATACTTATGTTATTGGTAGTTTGTGTTTTGATACTCTCCGGATGTTTCCCCCGTGAGGGCGGAAAGACGGAGCGGGAACCCGCAGGATTCTTCACCGGCATCTGGCATGGCTGGATTGCTCCGATCTCCCTTATCGCTGGATTATTCAATCAGGACATTCGGATCTACGAAACAATCAATACCGGCTGGTGGTACGACTTCGGGTACTATATAGCGATCATTGCCGGGTTTGGTGGAATTGCGCTTTCGCGAAAGAAGAAGAAAGAAAACTAGAGACGTTGACAAGAAACTTCAATCTATATGAAGTGAGGGCGCTGTATCTTCCTGCCCCATTAAAAGACAAAACCCACATCTGATGCGTCTATGTCTCTAGTTCGTCACCATGGTTAATTCGTCACTGCTATATTTTACTTGCTCTTCTTTTCTGGCAAAGAGGTGGATTTCTCCGTGTAATAAATCACCAGGCGCCCGGAAAGTTTCGATACGTCAACTTCCACTTTAGATTGATTAAGCACATCTCTTCCCTCTTTTTCCCCGACTATGATGAATTCGACATTTTGTGACTTCTTCCTCGATTGATCTCTTACGAACTGAGTCACAGAGAAAATCACGGCTTCGTCCTTCCTTTTTCCTTTCGCTCTCTCCTGTTGCACAACATCAACCGGATGCAACATCGCCGTGTGAAGTATCGCATTCTTTGAGGAATGGATATCAAGCCACGAGCCGCTTTGAGGTACGCTCTTCTCATCAAATCCAAGAACTGAAAGAAGAACAGGGGTATGGGATTTGTTCAAGAGACCCTTTGGGACTTCAAGAGTATCCCGAACAAGCATACGACTGGTATCCTTTTTAACAGGCATCTCGAACTGCTGATCAAGAATGAGGAACACATTATCGATGTGTGCATTGTCAGGAATTTCCGGTATGCGGAATTTTACTCTCAACTGGTACTCCCCATCTCCGGCCGGTTTTCCAATCCGGGTAACCGGACTGCTCTTTACCTCTTTCACCTCTGCAGATATAATGCCCACCTGGAGAGCCAGTCCAAGCAAGATTATGAGTGTATACTTTAAAATTTTCATATGTGCCTCGCCTTCTTACTTAGCAACGATCATTTTTCTAATGTTGACATAGGGGTTTTTGTGCTCGTCGGATGTTGACGTCGCAATTAAACGATAGAGATAGACACCGCTCGCCACTTGCTGACCGTTCCTGTCTTTCCCGTCCCATCGTACGAAGTGAAACCCTGCCCTCTGCGCATCTTCCAGAAGCGTTCGGATTTCTTTGCCAAGCAGGTTATAGATCTTCATGCTAATATTGCTCTCCGTCGGTAAAGCATATTGAACAATTGTTTCGGGATTGAACGGATTGGGGTGGTTCTGATTCAGAGCGAATTCAGTTGGTATATTATCTATACTGTTTTTATCAGCCATCATCAAGGTATCCAACATGCTCCGCTTAGCGAATACTCCACCGTAATGGTTCTGAATTTCGCTTGCCGACAGAGCGCGGTTGTAGATTCTTACTTCGTCGAGAAGTCCGCTGTAGTAATTCGGGTAACACCAGTCGAGTTTCTTTCCCATTCCAACATCGCCGGCCCAGGATCCATAATTCAGATTACCAGCATTGATCACATTCTGATTGTTCAACTGCCCATTGATATAAATCTTTTGTGTCGTCCCATCATAAGTGACAACTATGTGATACCAGGAATTTACCGAGATTGGGGATGTCGATACAAGGAGAGCGTACTGGCCAGTGACCGTGTAAACCGCCGACCGCACATATCCATTTATCAGATCAAAACCGTAGGGCCACCCGCAGCCGCAACCGCCATTAGCTTGTGCGATGACCTGATTGCAAGAGCCCAGCGAATATGGTTTTATCCAGGCCTCTATAGAAATGTTAGATGGTTGGAGACTTGTCGATTGCGGGACGAATACATAACTGCTTGTCCCGTTGAATTCGATGGCTTGACTAATTCTTCCGGTTGTAAAGCTTACGCCGAAATTCTGTCCATTATTACCATAGGAAGATCAATCACTCGTGTTTCCATTGAACGACCAGTAGGCAACTATATCGCTTGGTGGTGGACATCCGGATCCCCCTGTGCCAGCTCCATACGGTCCTGTTCTAACCACAGGAATGTCTGAGAATGGTACATAGGAAACCGGACCGTACATTCTTATTGGAATATCGCTGGTCGGACAGATTCCCCACCAGTTGTTGGGGCAAGAAACAGTAATTGGATTATTTCCTGCATCCTTTGCGCAATTCCAGGTGTTCCAATTGTTCGAGGTAAAATTATTGTAACTGTATTGATTACCCGATGTGGGCGGTGTAGTGCTGTAACCGAGATATACCCCCTCTGTAAAGTTCTTTATCTCATTTTTTATGATGGTACCTGGCGCTTGGCTCAATGCAAATATTGCAATGCTTCCACCATCGATGAGGTTATACTCAATGGAAGGAGATCCATAGGTTAGGATTCCATAACACCCGGAGCGCGGCGTAAGAGTATTATGTTTGACCTGAATGTTTGATGCAGATGAATATATTTCGACACAATAATTACAATCATTAATATTATTACCTCCGTTGTTGCCCGAGTTTTGACCTATTGTAGAGATTGCATCTTCATTTACCGAAACACCTGCGTTCATGCCCGATATGATGTTTGAGAAAACATTCACATTGGTACCCCCGCCGCGGAGATATATTCCCGATGGTACGTACGAGTCTTGAGTGACAGAGATTGTATTATTCTGTATAAGGGGGTAGAGATTTGATCACAATAAATTCCCTGCTCGGCAAACTGGGTTATCTGACAGGACTGGATTGTTCCACCGGATGGTGTGCCATCATCACTTTTCGACAGGTATATTCCCTTCGTATTACTTTGGAATGAAACACCCGAAATCGATGGTGACGAACCGATAACGGTCGCTCCATAAGAACAGCTATTTGAGCACCCACCCTGGATTATCGCATTTGCCCTTTGCACTCTGTACCCTTCATAAGAATTCTGAATGCTATTCTGCTGCAGAGTAACGTTGTTCGACGTTGTTCCATTGAGGTTTGCAATCGTGATTCCAAAACTTTTATTCGAAGCATCTGAGCCATAACCTGTAAATGTGTTGCCATTGATTGTTATCGTACTAGAGGCTGAATTATAGATTTGCACACCGTAGCTCCAGGGCGAAGTTGCGAGACTGGTAAATGTGCAATTTGAAACCGAGATATTACCTGCATTATTTCCGTAGATACCTCGTGCTGCATGAGAGATGTCTGTGTATTGAATGTTGCCCGTACCGCCATTGAGGAAGCAGATAACAGCTCCTTCGTAGTCGTTTATGCCGGCTCCGGAATTACCGCCGTCGATTGTGATGTGCTGATTTGAAGTCCCTTGGGCAGTGAGGTTACCATTAACACTGAGTGATGCATTGGAGGAGAAGGCGATATTAGTGCCTGGATTAACCATAAGCGTAATACCGCTATTGACGGTTGCGTCCATTATAATGGAGATCGATCCCGACCATACCGTATTCTGATCGACATTGGACCCTGTCGTAAATGACCTGTATGGTGACCACTCGCCCGTTCCAATAGAGTTTGTGGCGTTGACCCTCCAATAGTATGTTGTATTCGTAACAAGACCTGGTACAGCAAACGAGGTCGAAGTAAGGCCGCTCTGGTCAAATGGAGTTGATGAAAAAGTGGAGTTTGTTGAAAGTTGTATGCGATACGATGTTGCTCCAGGTGAAGCATTCCAGCTTAACGTAGGAGCGGTAGAAACATTTGTTGCACCATTTACAGGGGAAATAAGTGTGGGGGCGGCGGGAAGAGCAAGTTCAATTTTGTAAAGCCTTCCTTCGCCAGGGTCAAGAGTTGCTACAAAACTTCCGTTGATCGGGATGATCGAATTATTCCCCGAGAGCAGATCCGTCACCTTCTTGGATTCGGTATTGCCGAGAGAGACAGTCACGATCCGACTCTCCGTGCTCAGTGTCCGGCGATTAACCACAAACAGATATGGATCGCCGCCCGCAGTGAAATGCCCCGTCTCCACATATTTTGTTTCGCCAGATATGTTTGTGGTCACGTTATTTACATAGTAAGGCCAGTTTTCAGTTGTGGAGTTATTGTGCCAGCTCTTAGTGCCAAGCCAGGTAAGGTTTAACAATGTTGGTCCCTGGATGGCGAGCTTTTGATTAAGAGCCTTGACACCTTCCCATTTGTTATCGCCATACGGATTGGTTTCTCTTTTTGTCCCATCGAGATTTGTCATTCCGATACCACTTATCCGATCAGCCTGTGATTCATATGATCTGTAGAGGAAGTATTGTATTCCTTTCGCACCATATGCAATAGCCAGGTTTGCCTGAAGATTTATTTCCTGTACTGTAGGTTCCCGCTGATCACCATTCCATATACCGTTTTCAAAGTTCTTCCAGGAGTGAGCCTGAGCTTGATACCAGAAATTCCTGTTAAGAGCTTTTGAATGCTTGATATTGATTGCGAGTTTATCGATAAGATAGGTCTGAATCCAATTTTGAATAGTTGAGGTGTATCCCGGTTGATCGGGCAATGGGGACTTCGATGGGTCTGCCTTAAAAGGATAAATATCAGCGGTGTTCTGCAGGTTATTGGTAATAACGATGTTTCTCTTCACCATTCGATCAGGGATTCCAACGTTCTCATCATAACCAATATTGTAATGGAATCCCCGTTTTTCTGAGTTTTCAGCGGTGAGCCAAGATCGGATGATATTGTCAACATAACCAACGAGAGGCCAGTGCGGAGGTGTAGGTTCATCGTTGATCTTGAATCGGCTAAGTTTTGGGTTGCTTTGAAATAGATTGACTTCTTCGCGGATAGCAATATCGTTTGTGCCTATAAATAAACTATTGCTTGTACTATCATCGATTGCAAGATAATCAACATAACAGGAGACCAGGCCTGGCCAGTAAAGCTGGTAATCATAAGCTGTATTACTTACTGCAGAGATCACTTCATCGGGCCGACCTGTTGCGTATCCGATGAGATCACGCGGAGGTATATGGCTGACCTCTATTTCGTTGATGCTTTCGTAAGGTCCTAAAGATTTACCGACAGGCATTTTTCGAAATGAGAGCGAGGGGATCTCTCTATAATTATAATCGTTGAACTCATCTGCAAAAACAGTGTCGACCATTGTGGTATCAGCCCGTACAGCCTGAATAACAAGTACGGGTGTGTGATTAAACGATGTACCTGGATTAAGACGCATCCTTACTTTGAGATAATACTTAATTGAATCTGGTTGTTCACTACTAAGTAATAAATTTTTTGCTATGAAGCCTGCGAGACCGCCTACCGTTTCCCATGCGTTGGGTGCTGAACCATCAAGTTCTACATCAGCATCTTTCTTTGCTGGAGGGGTTTGAATTTGATCAATCACACTACTACCTATCCTGCCAGTAAAGTTTGGGTAATGTTGATCATATTCTGGATGATATACCCAGCGATGACCATCTGTGAAGCGTGAGAATCTGTATCCGAATATGATCAAATCGACTGGCGAGTTTCCCAAAGCGGTTGTTACCGAGTTGTAATAATCCTGTATGTTCACTCTCTCGGGCAAAGCAATCATTCCACAGTTAACTCCGAGCGAAGCAAGCATGTTCCACTCCGCCTGAGTTGGAATGATGTTAGTGTATGGCTCTCTGGGTGGTTTTGTTATCCAATCAACACCAATAATAAATTTAGATTGGGTTTGGGTCTGCGCTTCTACACTTGTATTCGCAAGAGGAAGGAGGAGTAGAAGCAAGATCGAGTGTATGTATATGTTCCGTTTCATTGTATTTCTCCCTTGATAAATCGTACGTAAAAAGGTATTATAAAAACGGAAAGCCCTCGCGGATGTCTTAACATCCGGGAAGATGCATTTCTTCTCCATTTGTCTGGCGGACAAGCAAGCAGGAATCATTTTTCACTCCGATCATCGATCGGAGTCGAGGGCTATGCTTTATTAAATGATATTCAGCTCATATGAATCACCTCCTTGCCTTAACTCTCATTCATTTCAACAACATTGTCTTTCTTGAAGCAATGGTTTTCGAATCAATAATCAACTTATAGAAATAGACACCTGATGACAACATTACCCCTCTTTGATCTTTTCCATCCCAAGTTATTTTATAATGTCCTTCCCCCTGCACCTTATTGACAAGCTTTCGAACTTCCTTACCAAGAGAATCATAGATGATTAGTACGACATAAGTTTGTTTGGAAAGAGAATATTCAATTGTTGTTGATGGATTGAATGGGTTTGGGTAATTTTGCTTAAGTGAATAGTACGAGGGTTTTTCTGTTTCTTCTCTGATACCGGAAAATGACTTATCACCACTTAGAACAATAAAATATCCTCTCGATAATGCATAGGTTAATTCTCCTAATGCAAGGTCATCGAGGCCATCCCCGTTAACATCACCTACTCCACTTACCTCTAAAAGGCTTTGTCCCATCAGTCGAACTGCGATGGGTCTTGTCGGCTGATTTGATTTAGCAATATAAATAAGCACGCCAGGTGATCCATATGATCCCGTATAAATAAAATAATCTTCAATTCTATCGCCATTAAAATCACCAATATTACTAGCTAATGAACCCAATCCTTGGAAAAACGTCGTATCGGGATTTGGATATATAATATCAGGGGTCCATCTTATAGAATCCCTTCTACCAAGGAATAGATATCCAACTTGTCTACCTGGAGTACCACAATAGAGATCCTTAATTATATCACCATTAACATCAACAAAATTAAACGAATAAAGATATGTTAGACCGTTAATAAGACGTGAGTCAAGCTGCTGATTGAAGGCTGTTTTTTTGTAAGTCCATCCATTTTTACCATAAAAGATATCTAATAATGCAAATCCTCTACGATCATTAGTACTAATACCAAGGTCGACAATTCCATCGCCGTTCACATCTGCAATTTGGACAGAAAAACCATAAAATGAACCGATTGTATCCCCGACAGCAGTGAAGTTAGGAATATTACTTAGTGTGTGATGTTACGCAAAATTGAAATAATCGTATATTTGAACACAGCCCAAAGAGTGAAACTATGTAACTGGTGAAATTAATCGAAGGATAGCCCATGGACAAGAAACTCCTTCAATTATATGTTGATGGTCTTCTGAGTACTTTTTCCCGTTCAACGGCGACATCGTTTTCAGCACTCGTTGAGCGAGAATACAGCCATGACGCTATCACTCGATTTTTATCGAGCGATGATTTCACCGCTCGCGATCTTTGGTATCAGGTAAAATCCATTGTACGGTCAATCGAAAGTCCGTACGGTGTTTTAATTGTTGATGATAGTATCTCCCACAAACCATACATGGACGAAAATGAAATTGTGGGATGGTATTATGATCATACAAGTGGTAAAAGTATCAAGGGTGTTAATATCGTTTCTGTTATGTATCACAGCCAAGGTCTTTCCATCCCGGTGTCGTTCACGATCGTGAAAAAATCAAAAATGATCGTTGATTCGAAAACCGGTAAAGAAAAACGTGTGAGCGTCGAAACCAAGAATGAACATTTTCGAACAATGCTTGCTCAGTGTAGGAAAAATATGCGATTTCGTTATGTATTAAGCGATGTTTGGTACGCATCAGTCGAAAATATGAAATACATTAAAAATATTTTGCACCGAGATTTTGTGATGCCGTTGAAAACAAATCGCAAAGTCGCATTATCTGCGGCAGAGAAACGCGCTGGTAACTATGTAACAGTCGAGACACTACTACCCAAAGAAAATGAACACATCACAGTATATCTTGAAGGGCTGACCTTTCCGGTCTCGCTTATTCGACACGTCTATAAAAACAAAGACGGCTCAGTGGGTGTGTTGTACCTTTGTTGTAGTGATAGAACACTTACATATCAGCATATCATCGACCTCTATCAAAAACGATGGAAGATCGAAGAGTACCATAAAGCACTAAAACAACAATGTGCGTTGTCTGTATCACCTGCTCATACGGTGAGGACACAATCGTCACATATATTTTGTTCTCTCTGTGCATTTGTAAAACTTGAACTGATGCACAGAATAACCGCGGTCTCATATGAAGGGTTAAAACTCAATCTGCATTTACATGCACTGAAAACCGCATTCAAGCATTTGAGATCTCTTCAACCGATCGATTGGACCGCAAAACCTATTTTTGCGTAACATCAGATCATAAAATAAAAAAGAGGCTGACTAAAAAGAATACTTACGGTCTGTCATTCCGGCAATCTTTTAGCCGGAATCCAGAAAAATGCTTAACTAAGGCACTGGACACCGGATTAAGGCCCGACTTCGTCGAGGTCTCGTCTCGATCATTGATCGAGACGGACATTCTGGTGTGACACATCATTTCTTTTTGGACAGCCCCTTCAGGGTTTATTACGTTACCGAATCAACCGTCGATGCTCAACGGCAATACAGAGATTCATAACGACATTCAGGCCGGCTTCTTCCGCTTTCTTCGCAGCTTCATGATTGACAACCTCCAACTGCATCCAGATCGTCTTCGCACCGATTTTGATCGCCTCTTCAACAATCGGCATCACCTCTTCCGAACGGCGGAAGATATCGACGAGATCAACCTGCTCAGGGATCGATCGGAGATCGGGATAGCAGCGCGCACCATTGACCTCATCGTAATTCGGATTAACGGGAAATATAGTATATCCCCGTGCCTGGAGGTGACTGGCAATTGCACCGCTGTCACGCCACGGCTTGGGCGAGACACCAACAATGGCTATTGTCTTTGTTTGCAGCAGTATCTCTTTCAGCGTTTCTTTATCATCAATCGGCATTTGAATGCAGCCCTATTCGTCTGTTATCGATATTCTTCGATGGGCGGACATAAACACACCACATTCCGATCACCATACGTATTATTGATCCGGCTGGAGGGCGGCCAGAATTTCCGCTTTTTCAATCCGGGTACAGGAAACACTGCTTTTATGCGTGTGTACTTATGTGTCCAATCGTCGCGCATGGCCTCCAAGGCAGTGTGCGGAGCATTTTTCAACACGTTATCAGTCTTATCTGCTTTGCCATCGATGATCTCCTGAATCTCCGATCGAATTTCAGCAAGAGCCTCAATGAATCGATCCAGCTCATATTTCGATTCGCTCTCTGTCGGTTCAATCATTAACGTACCCGGAACAGGGAACGAAACTGTCGGTGCATGGAAAGCATAATCCATCAACCGTTTCGCAATATCCTCCACCTCAATATTCGCATCGTTCTTAAATCCTTTGGTATTGAGAATGAATTCATGAGCCACTCTGCCATTCTTTCCCTGATACAGTACCGGATAGTATTTTTCCAGTTTCGACTTCAGGTAGTTCGCATTGAGAATGGCATACTTCGTCGCATTCGTCAATCCTTCAGCACCAAGCATACGGATGTACGCGTAGGAGATCAGAGTAATATTGGCACTTGACCAAGGTGCCGATGCAACGGCATCAATGGCTTTCTCGCCGCCGGTTTTTACCACCGGATGTCCTGGCAAGTACGGCGCAAGCTGTGATGTCACGCAGATGGGCCCCATTCCAGGACCGCCGCCGCCATGCGGAATGGCAAACGTTTTATGCAGGTTGATATGACAGACATCCGCACCTATCTCTGCGGGGCTGGTGAGCCCGACCTGGGCATTCATATTCGCACCATCCATGTAGACGAGTCCGCCATTGTCATGGATAATCTTACAAAGCTCTTTAATCTGTTCCTCAAATACACCATGCGTAGAAGGATAGGTCACGATTAATGCAGCGAGTGTCTCCTTGTTCGCTTCTGCCTTTGCTTTCAGATCCGTGAGATCTATATTTCCCATTTCGTCACAATTCACCACGATGACTTTGAATCCCGCCATCACAGCACTGGCTGGATTTGTCCCATGCGCAGATGAGGGAATGAGTGCCACGGTTCGCTTGCTGTCCCCCCGATCATGATGAAAGGCGCGAATGACCATCAATCCGGTGAATTCTCCCTGTGCTCCGGAATTTGGCTGCAGCGACGCGGCGGCAAATCCGGTAATTTCACACAAGGCCAATTCCATCTCCGAAAAGATCTGGAGATACCCTTCGGCCTGATCCAACGGAACAAAGGGATGGATCCGGGCAAATTCGGGCCAGCTGACCGGAAGAAGTTCTGTGGCCGCATTCATTTTCATGGTACAGGATCCAAGAGGAATCATCGATTGCGTCAGAGAAAGATCCCGCGCCTCCAGTGACTTGATGTACCTCATCATTTCCATTTCGGAGTGATACTGTGAAAAGACAGGATGCTGCAAGTAGGCGCTTGTTCGTGTAAAGAATGGCGGCAGGGTAAGATTCCACTCCTTGTACTGAACGGCAAGGTCAACCGTTTTCGCGGTCATCCCCTTTGCCTGAGCGAAGATATTCAGCAGAGCAGCGACATCTTCGAGTTGGGTTGTTTCATCGAGAGAGATGCCGATAGAGTGGTCGTTGATCTTCCGCAAATTATAACCAGCCGTAACAGCAAGCTGCAAAATTGTTGCGGTGGATTCTTTTCCGTCGGTGGTGAGTTTCAAAGTATCAAAATACACTTCATTTGTCTGAGTATAACCGAGCGTTTTCAATTCGGCGTTCAGCACGGTTGTAAGAAAATGCACCCGTGTTGCAATGTTCTTAATACCCTCGGGGCCATGATACACAGCATACATTCCCGCCATGATGGCGAGCAGTGCCTGGGCTGTGCAAATATTCGACGTTGCTTTCTCTCTCCGTATATGCTGTTCACGGGTTTGCAATGTCATCCTGTAAGCCCTGTTGTTCTGTGCATCAATTGAGACACCGATAATTCTTCCGGGGAGGGAGCGAATGTATTCATTCCTGGTTGCAAAGAATCCGGCATGCGGTCCGCCAAATCCCATCGGCACTCCGAAGCGCTGCGAATTCCCAACAACGATATCGGCACCGAACTCTCCAGGGGGAGTCAATAGTGCCAGACTGAGCAGATCGGAAGCGACCACCACCAATCCGCCGGACTTGTGGACGTGTTCGATGAACGTTCGATAATCCAGAACAGAACCATCCTCCGCAGGGTACTGGATGTGCGCGCCAAAAAAAGTTGAATCGATCTTCACCGTGCGGTAATCTCCGACAACGATTTCAATTCCCACGGCAGAGGCGCGGGTTTTCATAACGGAAAGAGTTTGGACGAAGACCGTGTTGGAAACAAAGAACTTGATTGAGGGGTGATCGGAACCGGCTTTATTAACGAGCCCGTAAACCATCGTCATTGCCTCAGCGGCGGCAGTACCTTCATCCAGAAGCGAGGCATTAGCCACCGGCAAGCCGGTCATGTTTGCAACCATCGTCTGATAATTCAGCAACGCTTCCAGGCGCCCCTGTGAAATTTCTGCCTGATAGGGTGTGTACTGTGTATACCATCCTGGATTCTCAAATATATTTCGCTGAATGACCGTTGGGAGAATGCAATTGAAATATCCCTGACCAAGGTAAGAATTCATGACTTTATTCTTTTTTGCCATCTCCCGGAGCAGCGTGAGAACCCGATACTCGCTAATTGGTGCAGGAAGATTGTAGCGCCTGGTGGATCGTATGGATTGCGGTACTGTCTCGTCGATCAGTTGATCGAGAGAACTGACACCGATGACTTCCAGCATTGCGCTCAGATCATCCGGACCGGGTCCGATGTGGCGCCGCTGAAAATTGTTTTCTTGGAAAATTGATGTATTCATGATGGTTGAGGTATTTGCTATGGGGTGGAGTGATTGTTGATTTTATCCAAAGCCTGGGCTGCGGCTGCCTGTTCAGCATCTTTTTTGCTGCGTCCGGTGCCGGTGCCAAGACTATCTGTTCCGATAAACACTTCGACGGTAAATCGCCGGTCATGGTCTGGTCCCTCTTCGCGCAGAACCGTGTACCGTGGAATCCCGAGCGTATGGGCCTGAGCATATTCCAGCAATGTGCTCTTATAGTTGTCGTCAAGAAGAGCCACTGCCATGGTACTCTGATTGGAGAGGATGGTCCGGTTCACAAAACTCTGTGCACGTTCCATACCTCCATCGACGCAGATGGCACCGATGGTCGCTTCATAAGCATCTGCGAGAATTGATTCCGAGCCGCCTTCGATCGACTGCAGTGCACTCGAACTCAGCAGAAGAAATTCATGGAGCTGTAATTCCCGTGCACGCTGTGCGAGGACCCTTCGGTTCACGAGCCGGGATCGAATTTTTGTCATCTCGCCCTCTTCACGAACAGGGAGGAGAGAGTAGACATATTCAGCAACAAGAAAATTGAGTACGGCATCACCGAGGTATTCCAATCGTTCATTGGAACGCCAGTCGCCGGTTATATACTGGAGGTACGATCGATGAATCAGCGATTCGATGAAGAGTTTCCAATCTTTCGGTTGATAGCCGATGGTACGTTGATAACGGTAAAAGTCGAAGGGCTTTGCCTGAGCAGCAATAACGGCCAGCACTTCCGCCGATGGTGGGTGGAAGTTTTTTCTCGGCGAGAAAAAACGCTCTATAATGTTATTGAGGATCTCGGCGAACACACCAGCCTCGTTACCCTACAACCACAACGCGACGTCTACGAAGGGTACCTTCGGAAGAGCAGGGAAGCGTTATGACCACCAAATCCAAACGTATTACTGATCGCAACGTTTATTTCCCAGTCCTTGGCCAGGTTGGGTACGTACTCAAGATCACATTCGGGATCGGGTGTTTCGTAGTTGATTGTTGGATGTACTTTGTTATGACGGATCGACAAGATCGTCGCTACCGACTCAACGGCACCAGCAGCACCGAGCAAATGCCCGATCATCGACTTCGTGGAATTAATTGCAAGTTTTTTTGCATGCTCGCCGAATGCTGTCTTAATCGCCGCCGTTTCACTTTTGTCGCCAACCGGCGTTGACGTTCCATGGGTATTGACATACTGCACATCGGTTGGCTCCAGCCCCGCATCTTTGATAGCGAGCCGCATCGATCGCACAGCCCCTTCTCCGCCGGGTGCCGGTTCGGTAATGTGATGGGCATCTCCGGTCAGGCCGATTCCAGAAAGTTCACAATAGATGTTCGCTCCGCGATTTAAGGCGTGGTTGAGTTCTTCAAGGATCAGGATGGCTCCTCCTTCTCCCATAACAAACCCATCACGATTTAAATCGAACGGCCGGCTTGCTTTCTCGGGTGCATCGTTTCGTGTCGATAATGCTCGTGCCGCATTGAATCCACCGACACCCATCGGGCAGATTGCTGCTTCGGCACCGCCGCTGACCATCATATCAGCGTCTCCCCGCTGCAGAATCATAAACGAATCGGCAATCGAGTGTGACGATGTGGCACACGCCGATGTTGTTGAATAGTTCGGCCCTTTCAGACCATAACGCATAGAAATTCTTCCGGGTGCGATATCCGCAATCATCATCGGGATAAAGAAGGGACTAATCTGCCGCGGCCCTCCTGTCTCCCAGACGGTCATCTGCTGCTTGTGGTATGTCCACAACCCGCCGATTCCGGAGCCCACAATAACTCCCACCCGTTCACGATTGACTTTTTCCCATTGCACGCCGGAATCGGCAATAGCCATCTCCGCGGCGGCCAGGGCGTAATGGGTAAATGGATCGCTTCGTTGCGAAAGTTTTCGATCCATGAATTTCAGCGGATCGAATCCTTTTAACTCGCATGCAAATTTGGTATCGTACTTTGTTGTATCGAAGTAGGTTATCGGTCCCGCTCCACTCTTGCCGGCCAGAAGATTACTCCAATACTCATGCACCGTCAATCCGATGGGTGTTACCACACCCATCCCCGTAACTACCACACGCCGCTTTTGCCCGTTCGATGCCATACACTATTCATCCTTTTGTGGATAGAGTTCTTCGAAATTCAGCAGGACAATCTCACCAGGATGAGATCCCTCCGCTCCATCACGAAGCGGAGGGTCATGCTAAATACTTCTTCAAGGGTGCACTAATTTAGGAGACCTTTGACTTCAGGTAGTTAATTGCATCTCCAACTGTCGAGATCTTCTCAGCATCCTCATCGGGGATCTGGAGGTTAAATGCTTTTTCAAACTCCATGACCAACTCAACAGTATCAAGAGAATCTGCACCAAGGTCATTTGTGAAGGAAGCTTCGGGGGTGATTTGGGCTTCATCGACACCAAGTTTGGAGACAATGATTTCTATCACTTTTTTATCGACATCTGCCATAAATGATCTCCTTTCGAGATTGATAATAATGAAGAATGAGATTGAAGTTACATTGCAATTCCACCGTCAACACACAACACTTGCCCCGTGATGTAACTCGCCGCCGGCGAAGCAAGGAAGACGACAACACTGGCTATCTCTTCCGGCCTGGCAGTCCGTTTCATCGGAATAATATTCATCAGCGCCTGCCGCTGTTGCTCAGTAAGTTTGTGGGTCATGGAGGTCTCCACATAACCCGGAGCGACCGCGTTCACATGAATATTGCGAGATGCAAGCTCTTTTGCAAGCGTTTTTGTAAGACCAATGACTCCCGCCTTGGAGGCTGAGTAATTGACCTGCCCCGCATTCCCAATAAGCCCAACAACTGAAGCAATATTGATGATTTTCCCCTCCCTCTGGCCGATCATTTGACGGGAGGCCGCCTTACAGAAATTAAAGGTCCCTTTTAAATTTGTGTCGATCACAGCATCCCACTCTTCTTCGGACATTCGCATTAAAAGGTTGTCCCGGGTAATGCCTGCATTGTTGACAAGAATATCGACACGCCCGAATTCCTTGACGACCGTATCCACTGCGCCCTGACTGGAAGAAAAATCGCGCACGTCAGACTGAAGAGCGAGAGCTTTCAATCCTTTCGATCGAATTGTCGACATCAACTCATCTGCATCCGCATCCAGTTTGATGTCCGTGAATGCAACATGGGATCCTTCAGCGGCGAAAGCAAGACTGATGGCCCGCCCGATCCCCCGTGCTCCTCCCGTGACCAACGCTATTTTGTTCTCAAGAATTCCCATCGTTCCGGTACCTTTCAATCATATTGACCTGGTAATACCTGTCCCGTCATATAATCGGAAGCAGGTGATTCAAAAAACCTCGTTCATTATGCACGATGCACATCGCCCGCTTTTTCAATCCCGCGGGTTTCGGCAGCCGAATGAATTCGTTTCACCAATCCTTGTAACACTTTCCCCGGTCCGAGCTCAATGAACAATGAAGCACCATCCGCGGCCATGTTGACCACAGTCTCTTCCCAGCGTACGGGGCTCGTCAATTGCCGGAACAATAATTCGCGAATGTCCGATGCATTCTGCACCGGCTTCGCAGTGACATTGGCATAGACAGGAATTCGTGCATTGTTCATTTCTGTTTTATCGAGAGCCGCTTTTAATCCGGTTCGGGCAGACTCCATCAAGGGTGAATGAAATGCACCGCTCACTGGCAGTTCCTTCACCAGCTTTGCACCGTTCGTTTTTGCCAGCTCCATCGCTCTTCGTACACCGCTCACCGATCCCGAGATCACAATTTGGCCCGGAGAATTAAAATTGGCCGGTTGGACAATCCCCGCTTCACGTGCATCGGCACAGACTTTTTCAATACGCGCAGGGTCAAGGCCAACCACGGCTGCCATCGTTCCAGGCTGATCGATTCCTGCCTGCTGCATTAATTCACCGCGGAGCCGCACGAGTTTTAATCCATCCTCAAAAGTCAAAGTACCGGCATACACAAGTGCTGAATATTCTCCCAGCGAATGACCGGCTGCCATCACTGCTTGCTCAGCCCGATACAGTTCCGCAACCACCATACTGTGCAGATAAATTGCAGGTTGGGTATTCTTCGTTTGTCTGAGTTCCTCTTCCGGCCCTTCGAAGCAGATCCTGCTCAGGGCAATCCCGAGAATGCCGTCGGCTGCATCGAACATCTCCTTTGCGCGGCTGTTCTGCTCGTAAAGATCCTTACCCATGCCGACATACTGTGAGCCCTGACCGGGAAAAATGAATGCCTGCTTGCTCATGCAAAATTATTTCTCCGGCGACTCGATAGACCAGCGGAAGAGTGATGCGCCCCAGGTGTATCCGGCACCGAAGCTTGCCAATATGACATTCTGACCCTTCTTTAATTTTCCCGCCTGCCACCATTCAGAGAGACAGAGGGGAATTGTTGCCGCTGTTGTGTTGCCATACCTATTAATATTGATCATCACTTTCGATGGATCGAGGCCCATGCGGCTGGCGGTTGCATCGATAATGCGCAGGTTGGCCTGATGCGGAACGAGCCAGGCGATATCCTCGGATTTCAAATTGTTTCGCTCCATAATTTCAACGGAGACATCGGCCATTCCCATCACGGCACCTTTGAAGACTGCCTTTCCATCCTGGAAAATGACATGCATCTTCTTGTCCACCGTCTCGTGCGTGGGTGGATTCAGGCTTCCGCCGCCTTTCATATGGAGGAAGGGCGCCCCGGAGCCGTCGGAATAGAGCCGGGTATCGAGCAATCCGAAGGCGGGATCTTCTGAAGGCTCCAACAACACCGCACCGGCAGCGTCGCCGAACAAGACACAGGTGTTGCGATCGGTATAATCCATGATGCTGCTCATCTTGTCGGCACCGACAATGAGTACTTTTGAATGTGCACCAGACTCAATAAATTGAGATCCTGTAAAGAGTGCATAAAGAAAACCCGAGCATGCTGCTGAGAGATCGAACCCCCACGCGTTGCGGGCACCAACTTTATCCTGCACAACGCAGGCAGTGGAGGGAAAGAACATATCCGGCGTCACAGTTGCGACGATAATTAATTCGATATCGGTGATTTCCACCGTGCTGTTCTTCAAACACGCCTGAATTGCTCCTGCACACAAATCGGAAGTGGCTCCCTGTGAGAGGATGCGGCGTTCGGAAATTCCTGTGCGCGTTCGGATCCACTCGTCACTGGTGTCAACCATCTTCTCCAGTTCTTTATTCGTTAACACTGTTTCGGGGACATAATGTCCAATTGCTGTAATCGTTGCTCGCTTCTTATTCATCTCTCTCGTTTCATTGTGTAATAGAAATTTCGTGCCTTTACCTCATTCAACCGAAGGTAATGAGGCAACAGCTTCTGCGATCGTCTGATGCAGGTCTGATGATGCAACGTCGTACGCTTTTAAGACCATATTTTTCAGTGCCTTGGGGGTTGACCCTCCATGGCCGATGAGTGATACACCATTCACGCCGAGCACCGGTACGCCGCCGACCTCTTCATAATCCATGTCTTTTAATGCTTTGCGCATCGATCCCCGCGCCAAGCCAAGAATAATCTTGTTGAACAGACTTGTTTCCGCATATTCCTTCAGGCGGTATTTCAAAAATCCAGGGACACTTTCTCCAAATTTTAATATGGCATTCCCGACAAATCCATCGCAAACCACGACATGGGCTTTGCCTTTCAGGATGTCTCTGCCCTCAACATTGCCAATGAAGTTGAGATTGCTCTTCTCGAAGAGTTCATACGCCTGTTGAACAACCTCTCCGCCTTTTCCTTTTTCTTCACCGACATTTAACAGGCCGACAGTGGGATTTTCGTACTTAAAAATTTTCTTTGCATAGATACTGCCCATCACACCAAATTCAAAAAGCTGCCGCGGGCGGCAATCAACGTTGGTACCCGCATCCACCAGCAAACATTTCCCTTTGATCGAAGGAAGGAATGTTCCAATCGTTGGCCTGCTGATTCCTTTTATGCGCCCGAGAATCAGCGTTGATGCAGACAGGACTGCGCCGGTATTGCCGACGCTGGCGAAGGCTTCGGCGTTTCCCTCCTTGTGAAGATTAATCCCGATTGCAAGAGAAGAATTTTTTTTCTGTTTCACCGAAGCGGTGGGAGCATCATCCATCGTAATAACTTCGTCTGCATGGACAACGGAGAGTGAAAGTCCTTCGGTATCGTGTGCGGTGAGTTCATTCCTGATGGCCTTTTCATGGCCGACGAGAATAACTTCGAAAGCATTTCCGGATTGACGGAGCGCGGCGACCGCTCCCGCAACTTCATTTGCAGGTGCGTGGTCTCCCCCCATAGCATCCAAGACGATTCTTATGTTTTGAGCCATGGGCTCACTGATGTAGTTCCCAATCTAGGTTCATATGAAGCCGAGATTGATCCGGTGAACTTTTCGCCAGAGAAAGAAAATCCCGCCGGAGAAAACAGCGGGGCAGGCAGAGCACACCGGAGAATACAATTAGGCTTTCTTCGGGATGATAATGGAGCGCCCATTATAAAAACCGCAGTTGGGGCACGCTCTGTGTTGAAGCTTTTGTTCGTGGCAATTCGGACATTCGGCTGTCGCCGGAACTGTGGCCTTGTAATGCGTACGGCGTTTGCGTCCGCGAGCTTTCGAATGACGTCGTTTTGGATTTGGCATAGCGTGAATCCTTATAAATGCTTGAGTAGTACTGTTTCAATCTTTTTCTATCTTGAACCGGCAAAACATTGCGCTCACAAACTTGTTCCGATGCCAGGAGTTGAGAGAAAAGTGACTTCCCGATGATGTCCGTCGCACCCTTCTACTCTTAATTTGCGCTGAATTTTTTCAGCCCTTCCCAGCGCGAATCGAGCTCATCCTCTTCGCAACTGCAGATGGTATGGTTCAGATTCGTACCGCACGTTGGGCAAAGCCCTTTACATTCTTCCGTACATAACAACTTTTGCGGAAGTGCGAGTATCGCAAACTGCCTCACATCTTCATCCAGATCGATATGATTCGTGTCTGGTGAGATGGTTACGACTTCCTGTTCTTCCCGCTTCGAAACACCTTGGGAGTCTGTTACATAAATCATTGAGAACTGAGTCTCGATCTTTTTCTCAAATTCATCCAGGCAGCGGTCACAAGAGAAAAGCCCACCCATGTCGAATTTAACTTGTACATACAACTGTCGGCTCGTTTTTTCGAGGATGACGGTGAGCCGGACTATTTGAGTTAAGCGTTCATCGAGACCGATCTCCTGAGGATGTGCCTCAAGAAGGCGTTCATGAACTCCTTCCGGCAGCTTAGAGATATTGATTCGCAAGCTGTGCATAGTCTCTCCCAACGACGTCAGATTTCCTGCCGGAAAAATCCGGATTTCTTCAATAAAAAGAGCGTTTTTCGAAAAAATGCACGGAAAATATACGGATTAGGGGCTATAGAGTCAAGCTTTTTTAGGAATGATGAAAGAGACCTTACATTGCGGAGAGCAGGAAGCAGATAAAATCCGATTGTGGGGATTAATCAAAAAATAATTCGACAAAACACATTAAGGAGCATGATGAATATGAGGAATAGATGAAATACATGATCTGTTCTTTTATGAGTCAAACCACTAAATTTATACTCACAGCAATATTCATCGATGCAATTTTCAGAAAAACAGTTAGATAAAGACAGTCGAAAGTGAGCGTAGAACGAAGAGAGAATCATCCTTTGATAGAGAGGTGTGATGGTGAGAAGGTGGGCTTTTCTGACCTTGCAACCAGCGTCTTTTTCGATTCCTTGATTTTCGTGCCATTTTTCGCTAACTAAGCTTCGAAATTTCTTAAGAGAACAGCAGTCCAAGCACCATTACATCAAATGCTCTTTTATTGAATGCCAAACATTTACTTTTTTTCAGATGCACATTTAGGAATCGGCTCAAAAGAAGAGGAGACACAAAAAGAACGGGCCATTATTCGCTTCCTCGACTTTGTTCGATTTCATGGAAGTGAACTCTATATAGTCGGCGACCTGTTCGATTACTGGTTTGAATATTCAACCGTCGTCCCGAAGGGATACTTCAGACTCTTCACAAAATTATCGGAATTAACAGAAGCCGGTATCCACATCACTTTTATCGTTGGCAATCACGATGCCTGGGCCGGTCAGTATTTTATAGAGGAGTTGGGAATTGAAGTATCTCGCTATCCCATCGAACGGACGATCATGGGAAAACGGTTCCTTATTCACCACGGCGATGGATTGTTAAAGAAAGACACAGGTTACCACATCTTAAAACGGATCCTCCGAAACAGAATAAATATTTTTCTGTACTCACTTCTTCATCCTGATCTGACTGGAGGGATTGCTCGTTGGTCGTCTCGCAAAAGCCGTAAGTATACTTCCAACAAGCACTACGAAGAAGATGATATGGTCAAATTTGCAGAGCAAAAAATTCGTGAGGGATTTGACTATATCGTGATGGGTCATAACCATACCTCACAACTCAGGAACATTGGACAGGGAAGATACGTCAACCTTGGAGATTGGATCATCAATTCAACTTATGCCGAATTTGACGGCGAGCACCTGCTCCTGAAGCAATGGAATACGATAGAAAACGAATCTCCCAGTGCGGTTGAAGAAGTTGCTGTCGTTCCTGAACGGACGTTCAAAGAAAACATCCGGAAACGCAAACGGACATTGGCCACCCAGAGGCCGGCTGCACGCAATTCCCAAAAAATACGGCACAAACGCAGACGATGATTGACATAGTCAATTCGTGAGAGAGAACCGAATAAGCAATGGCAAAGCGAAAAATTAGTTCGGAAGATATGGAGCGGTATTTTAACGACCCAGAATACCGGCGCTCATTTCTAAAGCGCAGCAAAGGATTTATCCGACGCTTTTGGAAATGGTTTCTCGCCGCCGGCACAATAATGCTCGGCCTGTCGGTCTGGTATGGATTTTATGTGGCGGGCGGATTACCCTCGTTGGAGCGCCTTGAAAATCCTGCCTCCGAGCTTGACTTGGCTTCCAAGGTGTATTCAAGCGATAATGTTGTGATCCATTTATATCATCGCGGTCAAAACAGAACTCCCGTTCCTCTCGATTCAATTCCTCCCTATCTCATTCAGGCATTAATCTCCACTGAGGATAAGGATTTTTTCGACCACTGGGGTGTCAACTCTTCCCGGTTTATTCGCCAGATGGTATTAAACGTCTTGACCCTCCGGAAAGCAGGCGCAAGCACTATTACACAACAGCTCGCCCGTAGTTTGTATAACCTGAAAGAACGGAATGAAAACCTTTTCGCTCTTCTCACAAGGAAAATCCGGGAATTGATTACCTCAGTCCAGATTGAACGGAACTTTACCAAACGGGAGATACTGGAGCTGTATCTCAATGTTGTTTGGTACGGTGGCAGTACGTATGGAATTGAAACTGCCGCATCGCGTTTCTTTGATAAACCGGTGAAAAATTTAACGCTGGGGGAATCGACTTTCCTCGTTGGCATTCTGCCAAATCCCGGCCTCTACAATCCACTCAGGAACCCGGAAGGAGCTTTTAACAGACGGAGTATCGTGCTCTCTCAGCTCGTGAAGGATGGACACCTGACTTCAACTGAAGCAGAACAGGTTCGAAAAGACAGTCTGATTTTTAAAATGCACGAACAGGAAATGCTAGGCGGTATAGCCCCGCATTTTGTGGAGTCCATCCGGCAGCAGCTTGAACAGAAGCAAGAGCAGTACGGATTCGATCTGTACACCGGCGGTCTGAAGATCTACACGACACTTGATAGCCGGTTGCAGCGCTATGCCAATCGAGCCGTGGAGGAACATCTGGCAGGACATCAGCAGCAATTTGATAAATCCTGGAAGTGGGAACGCCATGTTGATATTCTTCAGGAAAATGTCGATAAAATGATTCGGGACCTCGACGCCTACAAGAAACTGAAGGGAGATTCACGCGATAGCCTCGTGCGTGCACTCCGAGCCAATCCCGCTTTCGTTGACTCGGTAAAGAAGGCTGCACAAATGATAGAGTGTGGATTCGTTTGTATTGATCCACATACAGGGTACATTAAAGCGATGGTTGGAGGCCAGAGTAAGTTTCGTTTCGGGCTCAATCATGTTACACAGATTCACCGTCAACCGGGATCAGCTTTTAAAGCCTTCCTCTATACGGCTGCATTGGATAATGGTACTCCACCCTGCTACGAAGTGGTCAACCAGCCTGTAACTGTAGCAATGGTTGATGGGACGGAATGGTCGCCAAGAAACTTTGAAGAAGAGTTCGGAGGCATGTTTACTCTCCGCGAAGCATTAAAGCGCTCGATCAACCTCGTGGCAGTGAGACTGATAGTGAATGATATCGTTCCTGCTAAGCAGGTGGTTGAATACGCTCATCGGATGGGAATCAAATCGCCAATACCTCCTTACGAATCAATCGCTCTTGGCAGTGCCGAGGTAACGCCATTGGAAATAACCGCAGCGTATGGAGTGTTTCCAAATGAAGGCGTCTATGTCGAGCCAATCTCCATCCTGAAGATTGAAGACAAGGACGGCAACGTCCTTGAAGAGAATATTCCTGAAAAGCGGGAAGCGCTCAGCAAGGAAACGGCTTATCTTATGACAGACCTCCTTGAAGGCGTGGTGAATGAACTGCATGGCACAGGATTAGGGATCCGTTCCTACTTCTTCCTCCCCGCTGCCGGAAAAACCGGGACGACCGACGATTACGGCGATGCATGGTTTATCGGTTTCACTCCTCAGTTGGTTGCGGGAATCTGGGTTGGCTTTGACGATCATCGGATAAAATTTTCCGGTTCCGACGGCCAGGGTGGACGCGCGGCCGCACCGATCTTCGGAAGATTCATGCGTGCGACCTATGAGGATCCCTCCATCGGATTGCAATTGGAATATTTTAAGCAGCCGGATGGTATCGTCACCGATACGATTTGTGTGGAATCAAAAAAGAAGGCAACAGAGTTCTGCCCAAAAGATACCACAGAGATTTTCAACATCAAGTATCTGCCCGGTCCATGCGACATTCACACAACACGAAACTGGAAAGACTCCAAGGAGCGTACGAAAATTAACTGGTAGCGTTTCAATGAGCAAGTGAGAATTGAATTCATGAAAACAGTCAAGGGCAACCTCTTGACTGTTTTTTTTACACGATCATCCGTACAAAAAGCGAGGGCGGATAAGATGACCGTATCCGCCCTCAGACTATTCTCCCACACACCCACATGTGTTAGAGAGTTGTTACCGAATCAAATTCATTTTTCCGCTCTTGACAAATCCTCCCGCAAGCAACCGGTAGATATAGACTCCGCTGGGGAGATCGTTTGCACCGAAACTAACAAGATAATTTCCCGGAGTCAACTGCTGATTCACCAACGTAGCAATTTCACGTCCAAGGATATCGTACACCTTCAGGGTTGTCAGTGCAGTGCCGGCGATCGAGAATCTTATTTGTGTCGATGCGTTGAAAGGATTCGGGTAATTCTGCGCAAGCGAGAATTCGTACGGCATCACCTTATCGCCTTCTACCACGGTGATACCCTGACCAGTCATAAACCGAGCTTCTGACGACCAATCGCCTTCACCAAATTGATTTGCAGCTAAGACATTCCATCGATAGATAAGGTTGGGATTTAACGTTTTCGTACAAACCCACTGAGTATCCGCCACAATTGATTCGAGAAAAAGCAGTCCGGTCCCGTCAAGGATCCGGATTTTATAGGAGGTAGCATTATTGTTCAACCAACTGAAAGTCGGAATCCGTGAAACATTTATTTTATTGACTGGATAGACAAGTGTTGGCGGTGCGGGCCATGCAGTTTGGAAGCTCTGTGGTGCAGAGTACCCTCCTGCTTCAGTTTGGTTTCCTGCCACAACACGCCAGTGGTATTTCTTCTGCACCGTGAGTCCGGTAAGCACATACGTCGAATCGGTGGTATTAAGATTGAGAACCAGCGATGACGGAAAAAAATCCATCGAAGTGCTGACTTGTACATTGTACGAGGTTGCATTGGGTTGTTTATTCCACCTCAACAAATCGATACGAGCAAAGAAGCCACCCTCAAGTGGAGAGACCAGCGTCGGTGTTTGGAGCGATCCAACAGACTGCAGCGAGACAATATTGCTGAGCACACTTTCATTGTTATTTTTATCGATCGCAGCAACTGCATAATAGTATTTCACATTCGAGGTATCGATGCGCGCACTCGGTGTGGCGGATCGTTGTCCAGCAAGTGAAATCAAGTTATTGGCATTTTCAAAATCCGCTGGCTGTGGAGATGACGAGATAAAACGATAGACAAGATATCGGGAAGCAATGTCGCCGTCGCTGGCTGCACTTGGTTGATCCCACTGGAACGAACTGAGTTTGGTTACAGGATCATATACCGCTTTGAGATTACCCGGAACATTTGGCGCTACTGTTTCCTTCCATGTCATCACGGGAATGATCGAAGGTGAGCGGAAGGTCTGCGATTTCAGGATATCAGTAATGCCACCGGTATTCTTAATGATATATGTAGCGCTATATTGGATACAACCTTGTACGTTTTGATTTGTGCGGTTGTACAGCAATTGATTCATAAGCTCCGACGCTCCGCCAAATGCAGTACCAATACGATAGGTCGCATTACCGGTATAGAGGTGTCGACCATTGGTCTGAGTTGACCACCATTGCTGCAATGCCGCGTAATCCTGTCCACCGCCAAACGACCAATATAATTGCGGAGCAAGATAATCGATGTATTTTCCGGAAAGCCACGCCACTGCATCACAGTAGATCACACTATAGTTATCCGCACCCGAGATACCGTTGGGGACACCATTCTTCCAGATTCCCCGTGGGCTCATCCCCCATTTTACATGCGGTTTGATAGCCTTGATGCTGTCATAAACCTGCTTGATAAGAAGATTGACATTATCTCTTCTCCAGTCCCCCAGATTGGTGAAACCGCGAGGATAGGCCTGAAACGTCGCAGCATCTTCATTCGCAATGCCTTCCTGGTAAAAATAGTCATCCATATGTGCACCCTCAATATCGTAGCGGCGCACAACATCGGCAATCACCTTTGAGACATGATCACGCACAACCTGTAATCCTGGGTTGAGGAATTTATACGATCCCACTGTGAGAATCCAATCAGGGTTGCTCCTCACCACATGCGATGTATGTAACGGATAATTCCCTACCGTCCGTTCAGCGCGATACGGATTAAACCATGCATGAATTTCCATCCCTCGTTTATGGGCTTCCTCAATTGCAAACTGAAGCGGGTCAAAATTATCGGAGGGAGCCGTACCTTGAGCTCCCGTGAGCCAGTAGGACCACGGCTCATAAGGAGATTTATAGAGTGCATCGCACTCAGTCCGGATCTGAAAAATAACCGCATTCACACCTGCATCGTAAAGGCCGTTGAGCATGTTGACCAATTGCAGCCGTTGATAGGCCGGATCCTCGCCACGCGTGGGCCAGTCAATGTTGGTGACTGTGGCTATCCAAGCGCCACGGAATTCACGCTTCAACGCTTTCTGGGAAAAGAGGGATGAAACGCACAATACTGCAATAAGTATCAAGATGGCTAATCGGACACGATTTTTCATAGAGTTACCTCTGTTTCAATGCGTGGTTCGTTCTTATAATCAGACCAAAGTGTATTGTTCATGACTTATCGAAGCGCATCTGCGCTAGAAGCTGGAGCGACTCCCGTATTAACTGTTCCTCAACGTTTTCGACGACGTGAACTTCTCCAAACTGCTTCAACAAAACAAAACGGTTCCTTCCCTGTGATACATTTTTCTTATCGACTCTGATTGCCTGAAGAACAGGTGCCTGTCGAATCGATGGTATCTTGAATTTCCAAAGGACACGTTGAATCAGTGCAACGAGTCGTTCCAAAGTTACGGAATCGAGAAGCCCCATTTTCTGTGCGATGTATCCTTCCGCGATGAGTCCTAGCATTACCGCTTCTCCGTGCGTCAAGACCCGATAGTTGGTTGCCGTTTCCAGTGCATGACCGATTGTGTGTCCAAGATTCAGTATCACCCGCTCGCCGTCTTCACGTTCATCACGGGAAACAAGCGCCGCTTTTTCAGTGATGCAGCGAGCGACGGCCTGAAGCAGAACATCTGATTCGAGTCGAAGAATTTGAGGAAGAACTGTTTCAAGATACTGAAAAAAAGATTTATCAAAAATAGCTGCGTACTTAATCACCTCACCCAGGCCGCAAATTATTTGCCGTTGGGGAAGTGTTAACAAATAGTGCACATCAGTCCACACAGCGACAGGCTGATGGAAAGCACCAATCATATTTTTCGCTCGCGGATGGTTTATACCCACTTTGCCGCCAACGGAACTATCCACCTGTGCCAGCAACGATGTCGGGAGATGAAGAAGGGAAAGCCCCCGTTGATAGGTAGCAGCAACAAATCCTGCCAGATCACCGATGACTCCGCCGCCCAGGGCAATGACAAGAGATTTTCGCGTTACTCCCTCTCTGAGCAATCTCGTATAGAGAGCAAGTGCACGTGACGGACTTTTTTGATTCTCCCCCGCTGGGATCACTATGCAAAAAGTTTGATAGTGCAATCCCTCTAAATACTTCTTAAGCGGTATCAGATGATGACGAGCAACATTACGGTCAGTGATAATAACAACACTTTTTAAACGAAAAAAATCTCCAAGCAATGCGGCGAGGCTGTCGAGCATCGTTCTTCCGAGGTGAATCTGATAGCTGCGCTCACCAAGATGAACTGGGATTTGTGTAATGGGTATCTGCTGCATATTAGAGTTTGATCATTCCCCTGAGGTTTTTTACAATTTCATCTACGGTAGGACCCACGCGTTTATTATCAGTCCTGATCACGATATCCGCACGAGTATAAAATTCCTCACGGTGATCGAGAATTTCATGAACCCTCTCTCGCATTTCATCCGGAGGAAGGATCGTGCCGGTTGAGCTTTTAAGCATGGGGCGATCCGTTTTATGCTGGACACGGTGGAGAATGTGTTCAGGAGAAAGTTGAAGATAGACAATCACACCGGTTTGCCGTATGATCTGATAATTTTGCTCGTTGGCAATTGTTCCTCCTCCAAGCGCGATGACATAGCGGTGATTTGAAGAGATTTTCGCGAGCACGCTTCGTTCAAGCTCTCTGAATTTCTGCTCTCCTTCTGAAGCGAAAATATCTACTACTCGTTTCTTCGTTTCGTGCTCAATAAATTTATCAATGTCAATATAGTCAAATCCCAGAGTGTTTGCGAGGATAGGGCCGATGGTACTTTTCCCGCTCCCCATAAAGCCGGTAAGATAGATAATGGATTTTTCTGTTTTGCCAGATGTTTTCATTGAGGGGATTCTCTTCTCTGTAGAAGGAGCAAAACAAGAGGGAAAAAAACAATCCCTCTGGAGGATAATATCACAATTGATCTCGATGGAGAGAACAATTCGTCCCATGCTGGAGAATAACAATGAAGAAGTCAGCGTCCAACAGGATTTACACCGAAGGAAAGATCATTTCTCATCATAGGTCGATAACAATACCAAGGCCAAAGCAGAGGCCATTGACATTAATCTTGCTCTTGATGATGTCTCTCGAAATGAGAACCGCTTGATCGTTGATGATAGCGGCGGGTGATTCAAACCTGCTTTCGGTGATAACCTCGGGGTCCCGGAATCGCATTTGCGCGCGAAAAGAGATTCTTGAATTCACGCGATAGTCGAAATTCGTACCAACATGAATACCAAAGGCAAGGGGATTATTCTCCTGGAGAGCTTTGACACCTCCTATCTGAAGCGTCCGAACTCCGTAGTACACTCCGAGGCCTCCACCCATTGCCAATCTGATCGACTCGCCACCGACTGGAATGTTCACATAAATACCTAATTCGATTGGAAAAATTCGAAATACTTCCTTCACCTGAGTCTGAATGGCGGGGCTGGTCGATCCGACATATTGGAATTCGTCCCGCGTCTTAGAAAGGTACTCGGCATACAGAGAGAGAGAGAGATCGTATGCGGGGATAAGGAATCTGATTTCAATATTGCCGCCGTACAGTCCATCAAAATCGTTTGACTGACTGCGAAGCTCAGCGGAGGGTGAATCGGGATTATAGAAAATTTTTGCCGATGTGGTGTAGGTCGCTCCCGTTGTGATGCTGAAGGACCAGTTTCGTGTCTGGCTCGAAAGCACCAGAGTACAGCAGAGAGCTACGAGAATCAATGAGAAGACACGTCGCATAATGCCGGCTCTCTCCTAACCTACTCGCATCAGCGAGATGGATATGTTATCGATAAAATTTATCGCGATCATCGACGATATCCGCTCGGTCTCGGACAGATGTGAGCCATTCGGAAAATACACGGTTTCGTTTTTCCGTGGTAATTTGATCACGAAGTGTCACTCGTTCAGCATTGTATTGTATCGAATCAAACGCGGAACGAGAGAGAACTTTTAAAATGAAGTACCCTGATGCCCCTTCAATCGGTGTAGAAATCTCACCGATATTCACTTTGTACGCAGCACCAATGAAGGCTTGATCGCGGCCGATGCCGGGAATTGGATCCATAGCTTTAAAAGGACCGATTTTCTGTGTTGCGACGTTGAGCATGGCCTGTGCTGCTGATACGAGACTTGCCGATGGAGTCAAAGATTTACGAAAAGCCTCAACCTGCTCACGAAGCTTGATCATTTTCTTTTCTCGAAGGACCTTGAACCGGATATTCGCTTTTACCTCATCCAGCGGCCTTACCCCTTCCGCTCGCTCGGCATCAATTTTGAAGACAGCAACACCGCCGTTGGTCGAAATGAGATCACTGATTTCACCTTGAGAATTCTTAAAGGCAAATCCCATAATAGCATCATTAATCCCGAATCCCGGCACATAGTCTCCCTTCACAAAAAAGTCAGTCATTTCCTGAGCCTGGTTCTTTGTTACTTCAGCCGCCTTTTCAAATCCCTGCTCTTTGGCAATATCGACAAACTCCTGGGCCCGACGCATTGCCGCATCAATGCTCTGCGTACTCGCTTTAATCTTCATTACCAAAGATGCCAGCTTCAATTCCCGATTGTCTTTGCCTGTCACTTTAATGATGTGCCACCCAAACTGTGAACGAACTGGTCCAACGACAGAACCGACACCGGCACTAAAAGCAGCCTGCTCAAATGGCTTTACCCAACCACCTTTACCCGTCCATCCGAGATCGCCACCGTAGATTCGCGATCCAAAATCGTCACTGCTCTCACGAGCAAGCTTTGCAAAGTCTTCGCCAGTCCTTGCCCGTTTGAGCAAATCCCGGGCTTTTTGAATTTTGGCAACCGAGTCTGGACCGGAAACAAGGTTGATAAGAATGTGGCTCGCACGTACATATTCCAACTCACCCTTTTTCTCTTCCAATACCTTGGTGAGTGTGAATCCATTAAAATCTTTGATGGGGCCTACGATCTGGCCCTTTTTAGAACTAAAGACTTCATTCTCCACAAGTCGGCTCATCTGACCATGCTTGACAAATGTTGAATCATTGACCGGTGTCTCGGAGTATGTTTTTGCCAGATCGATAAAATCACTTCCCGATTTTGACTGTTCCTGGAATCGTTTCATCTCATTTTCGATGACTGCGGTATCTTCGGCAGTCGGTGCAGTGCTAATGGAGATATATTTCAGCTTACGTCCAGCTTTAACTTTGAATTCTTCTTGAGTAGCATTGTAATACTTTTGAAGATCATCATCCGTCACAGTGACCATAGAATCCGGGATCAATCGATTTGGATCGAATTGTACGTACTCAGTTTCCATCGAAATCGATTTGTCCATGAATCGCTGCTTCATTTCCAGCTCGGTTGCGCGGACTGAGGCAAAGATCACGCTCTGAAGTTTCTCCAATGTGCGTTGGCGTCTCACAATTTGTTCTGCCGCAGCCCATGCGGCGGCATTCGATTTTTCCCGCATCGCGGCTTCATACGCATCCTGACGGAATTTACCAGTGGAATCCCGGAATTGGTTCGCGATGAATGCCGGTGGATTGGGTCCTTTAAAGATGTCGATGACCTCCTGATCGCTCACCGTGATGCCGAGTTTCGCTGCTTCTTGTTCGAGCAGGGTGTTCTGAATGAAGGAATTCCACACCTGATTTCTGATTTGGCGCTCTGTTTCATCGGTTATTTCACCGGCACGTTGGCGATAATTCTCGAGTTGTGATTGATAGGTCTCGGAGAACTCACGATAGGTAAGATCGGTGCCATTCACCGAACCAACCGCATCAGTCTGGCTTTTTCCACCATAGCGGTTGGATTTTCGGTTGCCAACATCCAATCCCCAATCGAGGAAGATATAGATGATAAAAACAGCAGCAAAGGCACCGAATGCCTTCGATAGATTCTTTCGAATAGACGTCATCAATGGCATAGCAGATACATCTCCTTGTCAATAACTATCTGAAAATTGGATTGCTAATATAGCCCCCAAACCCTTGAAATGCAATGTTTTTTTTATTGACTTTAGGGGCACATTGGTTTATATTTTGCATCGCTTTTTGAAGTTTTTTTCTTTTCCGGCTCATCCGGCACTCTGCCGAAATAATTTTCCCTGAAGAGCCGTGGGGAATCAAGTGAATTATGTGGAGAACTTTTTGTGAGAAACCAGCTTTCAAGAGTCCTTTTTGTTATAATCTTCGTCGTGTTGTCCGTTATTTTTCTTTACCCGACACTGGAAGATTATCAATTCAGACAAAAACTCAGCTCGCTCTCAGGCCAGGACAGCCTCCAATTCTTTGAGCAAAATGAAGATGCCATCCGTGTTGCCAAGGATAAAAGGATGAAACTCGGCCTCGATATCCAAGGTGGCATGCGGGTGGTCCTCGAGGTGGACATTCTGCAATACCTCGAACAGGAAGCTAAAAACGAAGATGATAATTTCAAGGCCGTCATGGCGGAGATGAAATCAAATCTGCTCTCTAATGATGAGTCTCTGATCCCGGCATTCGCAAAGAAATTTATGGATCGGGGGATTCGGCTTTCCCGCTATTATGGCGATATGCGAGACGACGACCAGAAGATTATCACGTTCCTGACCAATCAATCGCAGGTAGCGATTGATCGTGCCGAAGAGGTCGTCCGGAACCGGGTCGACCAATACCGGGTTTCTGAACCCAATATTCAGAAGCAGGGAGGCCGCAGGATTATTGTTGAATTGCCAGGTGTCAAAAATGAAAACGAAGTCAGGCAACTGCTCAAAGGCACGGCCAAACTCGAATTTCGCCTGTTGCGGGATCCCAATATCTCCTACAAGGTGATGACCGATGTCAATAATTACCTGAAAGGTAAGCTTCCAGTCGATTCAACCGCTGCCAAGACTGTGGCTGCACAGCAGACTGAATCGAAAGACGCTCTGCAACAATTGCTTGGCACTGATAAACCTGCAGAGAAAGATACATCCCAAAAAGCGGGCGAATCTGTTGAAAATCCATTCTTCCAGTACGTGATGACAGATCCCAATCAACGCCCTGGTGATGGCATTGTGGAAGAAAAGAACCGCGACCGGGTCACCCGATTGCTTGCACGTCCGGATATTCAGAAGCTCCTTCCGGGAGATTTCCAATTTGTCTGGTCTGCAAAAGGAGATAAATTTAGAGATGGGAAGCAATACTATTACCTTTATGCTTTAAAGAAAACTGTAGAGCTTACCGGTGCTGCGATTGAGAATGCGAGAGCGACAGTCAGTCAAGAAAATAATTTGCCTGTCGTCCAAATGGCAATGAATCGCGATGGTTCACGCGAATGGTCACGCATTACCGGCGCAAATATTAACAAACGAATTGCCGTCGTCCTCGATGAGGCGGTTTTTACTGCACCGGTCGTACGTACGAAAATTCCAAACGGACAATCGGTCATCGAAGGCATGGACAGCGGTGATGAAGCCAAACTCATTGAGATTATCCTGAATGCCGGTGCACTGCCGGCGCCGGTCTCGATCATCGAGCAACGGTCGGTTGGACCATCCCTGGGAGAAGATTCGATCCGCTCGGGAGTCACAGCAAGCCTTCTCGCGTTTATCCTGACCATTATCTTTATGGTTGCGTACTATAATAATGCCGGCTTTATGGCGGATATTGCACTCTTTTTCAATATCCTGTTCATTCTCGGTGTGATGGCAGCATTTAAAGGTACCTTGACGCTCCCCGGTATTGCCGGTATCATTCTTACCATTGGTATGGCGGTCGATGCCAACGTGCTGATCAATGAGCGTATCCGTGAGGAGCTTGCAGGGGGAAAAACTCTCCGCGCTGCTATCGATGCCGGTTACAAGAAAGCCTTCGCGGCCATTGCCGACTCCAACATCACGACGTTTCTCACTGGCATTGTGCTTTACCAGTTTGGTACCGGGCCAGTTCAAGGATTTGCACTGACGTTGATGATCGGTATCGTGGCAAGTATGATCAGCGCTATCATCATCACCAGAATAATTTTTGATTACATGACAGACAAAGGTTGGCACGTCAATCTCGGATAACCCGGGCCTGACAACCATAAGGAGAATATAGTTCCATGCACATCTTCAAGAAAACGAATCTAAATTTTATCGGTATTCGAAACCAGATGTACTATCTTTCGACTGCCGTTATCGTCGCTGGGCTCCTGTCGCTTTTAATTCGCGGCATCGACCTTGGTATCGACTTCAAGGGAGGTACAGAAATCGTCCTCCGATTCGACCAGGTAATGGATGCAGCAGATATCCGATCTGCTCTCGGGAAAAAAGACCTCGGACAAAGTGAAATCAAATCCTTCGGATCGCCCAAGGATGTCCTCATCCGGACCACGGAGCAAGGTGAAGGGACTGTAGTCGGTGAAAAAATTAAAGCAGCTCTCCAGGAAGCATTCCCGGATCGCAAGTTTGAGGTTCTGAAGGAAGATAAAATTGGACCAAAGATCGGCAAAGAACTGCGTCGAGATGCATTTTATGCAATCATTGCTTCACTCATCGCAATACTCCTCTATGTCGGACTCAGGTTTAAATTTGTCTACGGTGTCGGTGGAGTTGTCGCATTGTTCCATGACGTACTCGTCACCCTTGGCATCATGTCACTGCTCAATGGCGTCATCCCCGGATTGAATCTCGAAATTACTCAAGAAGTAATCGCCGCGTTTCTCACGCTGGTTGGCGTCTCAATCAACGATACGGTGGTTGTCTTTGATCGGATTCGTGAGAATATCAAAATTTACCGGAGCATGGCTCTCAGCGATATCGTCAATAGAAGCCTTAACGATATGCTTGGACGCACAATCATCACTAACGGAACTATTTTCTCGGTGCTGTTAGTACTCCTTCTCTTTGGTGGTGAAGTGACCAGAGGATTTGCTTTTGCTATGACCATCGGCAGTATCGTGGGCACCTATTCTTCGATTTACATCGCGAGCGCCATTGTCGTAGA
The DNA here is from genome assembly GCA_043803945.1 of bacterium. Taxonomy (GTDB): domain Bacteria; phylum Bacteroidota; class Ignavibacteria; order UBA10030; family UBA10030; genus JAZDJN01. The sequence continues at coordinate 69,565 of JAZDJN010000018.1, forward strand.
CTGGTCGTTGAGGAAAAGGAAAACGGCAAAATAACCAGGAACCTCTAATCATCGGACACATCTCTCAAAAAGGAGCCGGAGCATGAAACTGAAAATCAAGGAGATCAAAGGCATCTCAGTTGTTGAATTGAAGGGGAATGTGATGGGCGGGCCGGATGCGACATTGTTGAATGAGGAGTTGCACAAACTTGTCGATGCCGGCAAAAAAAATGTTGTCGTCGATCTTGGTGAAGTTAAATTCATGAACAGTTCCGGCCTCGGCATGCTCATCGGTGCCTTGGCCACAATCCGCAATGCCGGCGGGAAAATGAAGCTGGCACGTGCCTCGGAAAAGATTGAAAGCCTCCTTGTGGTCACCAAACTTGTTACAGTGTTTGAACATCATGATACAGTCAGCCAAGCTGTCGCTTCCTTTAGTTGAGATTTACACATTCAAATGTGTGAAAAGCGTCTGTGCAGGCGGACGCTTTTTTTATCTCTAGAATTGTCATCCCTTGTGTACGATTGCTCTATGAAAATTCCAGTGACGGCCATACTGCTGCTCTCACTTCTCGCATCCTGCAGCGGAAAGAAAGAAGCATATCCGTTTAAGGGAAAAATCATCACGGATGATTTTGGAAACTCAATCATACTTAAGAATCCTCCCCATCGTATTGTCTCGCTGGCGCCCAATATTACTGAAATCCTCTTTGCCGTAGGTGCCGACTCCTCGCTCGTGGGCGTAACACAATTTTGCGATTACCCTCCTGCTGCAAAAACCAAAACGGTGGTAGGCGGATTGCTGAACCCAAACCATGAGAGCATTGTCAATCTCAAACCGGATCTCGTGCTCCTGACCACTTCTGGGAACCTGAAGAATGATTTTGAAAAACTCCATGGCCTCGGAATACCGGTCTTTGCCTCCAATCCCCGCACGATTGAAGGAGTCTATAAATCGATCGCCGATATCGGCAAGCTGACGAACCGGACCTCGGCTGCCGATTCACTACGGCGCTTTCTTCAGGCAAGAATACAAACGCTGTGCGAAAAGGCGCTGGCACATCCTCCAAAGCAGGTTCTTATTCTTCTTTCGCTCAATCCGATTGTCGCAGCAGGCCGGGGTACATTCCTCAATGAACTGCTGGAGACGGCTAACGGCAGAAATATTGTGCAGGGCACATCCATTGCTTATCCCACACTCAGTCGTGAAGAAATTCTCAAACGACATCCCGATGTGATCCTCGTCTCAAGCGACGTTGCAAAAAAACCGATGGAGATCATGCGAGCCTATCCTGAATGGGGCTCCATGCCGGCAATACGCAACAATCGAATCCATATCGTTGATGCCAACATTGTAAGCCGCCCGGGGCCCAGGATAGCGCTTGCACTGGAATCAATAATCGCGGCCATCCATGGAGATTGAAATTCATCCTGGCAAGAGCTTGATTTTCTTCCATCAGAAAGATACATTCACCGAGTACTATTCTCGTCCTATTCACAATACTGTATTCGAGAACCATGCAGAATGAAGCGAAGTCACTGTTCGTTGCGGTTGCAGGAAACATCGGAGCCGGCAAATCTTCACTCACCCGCTTACTGGCAAAAGAATTTGGATGGAGACCCTACTTCGAATCGGTGGATGATAATCCCTACCTCCCGGACTTCTACACGGATATGAGGCGTTGGTCATTCCATCTCCAGATCTATTTTCTCGCCAACAGATTTAAAAATCACAAACAGATGGTTGAATGCGGCGAACCAGTTATTCAAGACCGTTCGATCTATGAAGACGCAGAGATTTTCGCACGAAACTTATACGACATTGGAAAAATGGATCAGCGTGACTACGATAACTATGTCTCGCTGTTTCATGTGATGACCGACTATCTGAAGTCGCCTCATCTGATGATCTATCTGCGGGCATCGGTCGATACACTCGTCGACCAGATTTCACGGCGAGGGAGGTCCTTCGAACAGGCAATTGAACGAAAGTACCTCGAGCAGTTGAATAAGCATTACGAGGATTGGATCAGCCGGTATAACCGCGGGCCGTTGCTGATCATCGAAAGCAACAATCTGGACTTCGTGAACCGAGATAAAGATTTCGAGTACATCATCGCACTGCTCAAGGAGAAGTTGAATCTGACGTAACGCTTGTCAATCTATTTCCCAGCGAGCAGCTCGTTGTAGCGTGTCTTATTTTTCAGGAGGATAACGGCGACATCCACCTGAAGGTCATTCTCCAGGGCTGCTTCAAATCCTGCCTTTTCACCCTTCATGCGAGAGAGAATTTCTACTCTGAGTTCCTGGCGCACATCGTTCTTGTTCATCTCAAACTTTTTCTTCTTCTCTGCCTCGATGGCCATTGAGAGCGATTCAATCTCATTGCGGAGCGATGGGGTGTATTGTTCCTTCACGGCGATCTCACGAATTTCCTTCAACTTGATCTCCGAATCCTCCTCATAAGCAAAGCCCTTCTCTTTGAGGAACGATTCAAAGGATGCTAGAAGCTCGTCGTTCGCTTCGAACGGTTCTTTCAGGGGCTGGTGTTTCGCTGCAAAAGCATTGGCAAATTTATAAAACATTGCTTTCCGGTTAAGTTCGCGAATGTACTTGCTCATGGGCGGATCCATGACCACGCTATCGGGAAGTATTCCACCGGCTTCTTTGACCTTTCGGTTATGAGCTGTCCGGTACTCTTTCCGCAGGCTATCCGGCTTTGTGCTAAAAATCCCTTTATTATCGTTTGAGTAATCGATTTCCTGGATACTTCTTCCGCTGGGGGTGAAATACCGGCCTGAGGTAATTTTGAGCGAGCTCGATTCAGTGAGCGGTGTAATTGTTTGCACTAATCCTTTCCCGAACGTACGGGTACCAACGATAACTCCGCGATCCAAATCTTGAATTGCACCAGCAACAATTTCACTGGCACTTGCAGTACCTTGATCCACAAGTACAACCAAAGGAATTCCCTGCACCATCGGTTTCTCTGCCGAGTAATACTTACGTTCGGATTCAAGCTGGCGGCCGCGGGTTGAAACAACCAGACTACTTTCAGGGATAAATTTCGCAGCCACCTCGACAGCAACCTCTAACAAACCACCGGGATTACCCCTGAGATCCAGGATGAGTCCGCGAAGGTCGCCTTTGCCTTTAAGGTCTTTTATTGCCATCCGGACTTCATCGCCGGCAGTCCTGGAAAATTTTTCAAGGTGAAGGTAGCCGATCCCGCTTTCGATAAAACCTGCATACGTGACATTGCGAACGGGAATCTCTTCACGCACAAGTACAAATTCTAGGGGTTTTGGTTCACCATCTCGTTCGACTTTCATTTTCAACGTCGTTCCCGGCACCCCACGAACGAGCACGCGTAATTCTGAAGGTGATACGGTTGCAACCCCTTTCCCATCGATTTCCAATATCCTGTCACCGGCCTGGATTCCCTGCTTTGCAGCGGAAAATCCTTCGATCGGCGAAATGATGGTGATTACTCCATCCTTCATTCCAACAGTAATCCCGACACCGGCATACTTACCTTTCGTCACAAGTTCGATTTCATCAGTATCCTTTTCACCAAGATAGACGGTATAGGGATCGAGGGACCGCAGCATCCCGTCGATTCCAGCTTTCATAAATTTATCGGGATCGACTTCGTCGACATAATGCAGTGCTATTTCCCTGTAAACCCTGCCGAAGAGATCAATACCACGATTGATGCGAAATAAGAGATCGTTGTTAAATCCGCTCAGTGAACCAATCAGGATGACGCTAAGAAACAAAAGAGCACCGATCTTACCGATGATTTTAAAATGGTGTACGACTTTCTTCATAAAATTCCTTATTCAACTTCCTTCCAACGCTACTTACGAAACAACATTTCTTCTGCACCACTCCAAATTTGGTGTTGTATTCTCTCAATAGTTTGAGTTCCATCAATCACAATCACTCGCTTATCTTCTGCGGCAAGGGCAAAGTATCCTGCCCTCACATTTTCGTAGAAGGATGTGCCGTTCGATTCCATCCGGTCGGCAGTTGTCTGCTGCTTTTTCATTCGCCTGCCAATCTCATCAATGGGGATATCAATGAAAAAAGTTATATCCGGAATAAGCCCGCGCGCGGCTACCTGATTCATCTGTCTGATCGCTTCGATCGAGAGCCCTCTTCCCCATCCCTGATACGCAGTCGTTGAATCATAAAACCGGTCGCAAACAACAATGTTCCCCTCCTGGAGGGAGGGGAGAATTACATCCTGAACCAACTGCGAACGGCTTGCCCCGAAGAGAAACAACTCGGTCTCCCGCGACATACCCAGGTTCTTTTTATCAAGGAGGATCGAGCGAATCTTCTCACCGATCTCTGTTCCCCCGGGATCCCGCGGAACGATCACTTCCCGTCCTGCCTGGCGGAGATGTTCCACAAGCAATTCGACTTGAGTCGACTTCCCTGAACAGTCGATGCCTTCAAATGTAATGAACAAACCTTTTTTCATCGGAGTTCTCTTTTTGCTTACAAAAAGTAGGCAAATTCACCAACTGATGCAATCTGCCGTTGATGAGTCCCCTCCTGCCATGATAGTCAACCTTGTTCTGAGGTTGAGTGATTGTTGCGGCTCAGGGTATTTTTCTGTAAACTCCTCGCAACAGGAATACTGATTCAAAGAGTAATGTGCTGGTATCGCCATTGCGGTGAGGAGTAACTGAGATCCTTCAAACGATGATCATCTCGAGCTGAATGCCCAAAACCATAAAAAAACATACACTGAAAGAAGCACCCCCTTCCAAGCAAGCCAGTACACGTCTTGAAAAGATGGAACAACGACGCATCGATTCTCGCGATGAAGATGCCGGACTGATCAAGAGAGCGCTGCGGGGTGATCAAAAAGCATTTAAGCGGCTTGAGACGAAGTATTACGATGCCATTTACAACCTCATCTACCGGATGATTCGAGAAAAGGATGAGGTCGAGGACCTGACCCAGGAGGCGTTTATCAAGGCGTTCATCTCGCTTTCTACATTTAATGATGAATATGCTTTCTCCACCTGGTTGTACAAAATAGCAACAAACAACTCTATCGATTATATCCGGAGAAAAAAGCTGCAAACATTCTCCATTGACAAGCCGATCGAATCGAAGGATAGTGATTTCAGTTTTGAACTTCCTGATTCCACATACGAGCCTGACATTGGAATGATTGAGAATCAGAAGAAGAAAATGCTGAACGACGCCATCAATTCGCTGCCAGCCAAATACAGGCAGGTTATACACTTACGGCATGTAGAAGAGAAAGAATATCAAGAGATCGCCGATCTGTTAAATCTACCCCTGGGTACTGTCAAGGCGCACATTTTCCGAGCACGAGAAATGTTGTACAAATATCTGCGCGATAAACTTCGCCATTACTAATTCACCTCACCATGCAACTCCTCTTCTTTTTCTTACGTAGAGATAATTAGCAAGGGATAGAAAGGAGTTGGGCTATGAAACAGAACAAAAAATTGATACTCCAATACTGTGCAGGTGTCCTTCCCCTCATCATGCTGCTCAATATCACGCAGGCCCTCGCTCAGGAGGTGATGAAGCGGGAGGTTAATCGTACGACCGAAAAAGAGGTCACGGCAACCATTAGTGCTTCCTTCCTCGACCTGTCGATAATCAAAGGCTCTTCAAAGAAAATTGTTGAGGCTGAATTCTGGAAGGATAAAACATCAAGACAACGAGTCGATTTTAAATATCATCTCGACGGTACGACCGGTAAATTGTTGATCGAATCGAGGAACAGAGGAACCCGTTCCAATGAGAACATCTCCTGGAAAGATGCCGACCACGAGAAACAATCGAATAAAGATAACCGATGGGAGTTAAAATTCACAGACGATGTACCGATCAATTTCGACATAGAGCTGGGGGCGGGATCTGGCGATCTGGATTTAACAGGAATAAAGGTAAACGATCTCAGAGTATCAGCAGGTGCAAGCTCTTCAACAATGATCTGCACAAAGCCAAATGAAATCGAGTGCAGAGATATTCTCATCGAATCTGGAGTGAGCAAGTTTGTCGCTGAAGATCTCCTCAACCTGAATTTTGAGAAAATGAAATTTAAGGGTGGTGTCGGATCGTATCGCCTGGACTTTGGCGGAAGCTTGCTGCGGTCAGCAGAAGCCGATATCAGCGTCGGACTCGGCACTGTGACGATCTATCTCTCTCCCGATATACCGACACGGATCATTGCGAATGACCATTGGCTCTCCAGCGTCGACATCGATGATGCATTTGAAAAAGTTCGGAAGAACACCTATGAGACACCCAACTTTAAGAAGAAGGATAAAACCTTCACTATCAAGGTAGAGGCAGGGTTGGGCAGCGTGAATGTGAAAAGCCGTTGACACCAATTGAACTCATTCTTCCATCCCGACAGAGAAATCTGCCGGGATTTTTTTTTATCATTGCAGCACAATGAGATAGGCCTGAATACCGTTTGCACTAGTGAAGAGAAAAAACTTCGAAGCAGAATTCTACCCGAGTCCGAAATGAAAGAATTGCCCCCATGAGTGTGGATGGCTCACCTCGCGGGTTCGGATGAGATTCAGAAGTGCTTGCCGATACGCATCGCCAACGGCCAAACCATTTGCCAGGTGAGTATAGAAGTATTCACTAAACAACTTGGCAGCCTTCCTCTCAGCATACCAGGCATTGTACATCACATCGGCTGTTCCATTCATCTGTAACACCACAGCATGGATCGGGGCCAGACCCACCCCCTGGCCATAATCATTGGAGAGCAGGAGCAGAGGATAGGCCGGCAGACGTGTAAGTTGTTCAAAGGGAAGTCTCTGAGCCTGTCCCTCCACCTTGCCATCAGAGAACGCAATTGTTCCCAATTGAGTGCCGTCGCTTCCCACAACAAACTCTGAGACAATTTGCAGAACATCCCCTCTCGTTTTAAAGAAATTGTCTACGGTCGCTTCCCGTGCGATGAGGATTTTCGTGTCTTTGAAGAAGCTCCGGATATCGCGTAATTCATAATCGATAGACCACTGTTTGCCGCTCGGATTGCCCAGGGCAACAATCGTCTGAAATCTTGGCACGCTGGCGCTTTTATACCTGAACGAGAAGAGAGAAGGAAGATAGTCGACACTGGTGAGTTCAACGAAATATTTTACAACGCCTTTCTTATCCTGCCGCTCGATGGTGTGAAACGGAAAGTTTTCAAATTCGGAACTCATGATAATCACCACATTTCGTTCGAACAACTCTTCAACCGGCTTGATCAGATGGTCATAGAGTTGTGTAGAAAGGCGGGCAAATTGTGTCATGGAAGGAACGCTCGCTTCACCGGCGGAACTTGTATAGACACTCGGGTTCTGTAATAATCTCCTATACTCCTCCATTATTGATAGAAGCCCCTCCCGGCCAATCGGTGAAGTGCGCACGGTAACAGCACTCCTCGTGACGACGAAGATGGACAGATGATTCTTTGTCGGGAGGAATCGCAGCGCGACAGTCCCTTTAGGGATCGTCATTTGGATATCGCGCAGCTTACCGAGATCACCATACACCAGTGTACTATAGTTCGGATGAATAGAGATGATCCGGGTTGACAAATCCCTCAAATCCCTCTGCAGGGTATAGACATTATTTTGGAGTTGTTGCACGAGTTGAGGACCGGGTGCCGGCACCGAGCGTGATTGCAGGCTGGACAATTCCATCTGGGCAAATGCCAGGTCTCTCAGGCTTTGCCGGCCGCGTGCAACATCCTCACGAATTTTTTCATAGCGGATGGCGACATCGAAATTCTGAAGCTGAACAATCTGAGATCGATTGGAGGCCCGTTCGACAATCATGATAGCTTCTTCGGGATTATTCATCTTCAGATAAACTCCGGCCAGTTGGGCATAGAGATTCTCGCGCATCTCTTTCAGCTTCAGATACTTCAAATAGAACCGATGGAGTTCCGGATCAGCATACTCGCCAAAGGTTTGCATATCGATATCAATGGCTTTTTGATACCATTCACGCGCCCGTGTTAAATACTCCGTCGATTCATACAATTCACCGGCTTTATAATAAGAAAACATTTGTCCGGTACGGTGCCCGCATTCTTCAAAACTCTTTGCCACTTGCAGGTAGGCCTGAATCAGTTGTGCGGGGGTCTTCGCTTTATCCGCACCAAGAGAGGGATGTTCATCGCAGAGTGTGATTAAGAGTTGGAGGTATGCAGCGGAAATTTTATCGCCCTGGGATTGTGCCAATCGTACTCCATCGGTAAAGAATCGCTTAGCATCGAGGGGCCGCCCATAGTCGAGGTACGTTGTGCCAATATGGAAGAGCGAGAGGATCTCAAACTCACGTCCTGCACGATGGCTGCGCAGTGCATTCCCGGCTTCACGAAAGAACTTGAGTGCATTATTCATGTTACTCAGTTGCTTTTCCAGCAATCCCATACTCATCTGCAGGCGGGCATCGGTAGTAACATCATCGGACGGTGAGATCAACGATCGGGCCTGTGCAAGGAGATTAAGGGCTTCATTAATGCGCCCTTGGCGGGAATAAATTTCTGCAATCGCATTAATAACAATGGCAGCTTTGACCCCCATGGATTTTGATTGATAAAAGGTCAGCGCAGACTGGAGCGATTGCAGAGCCTCCTCGATCCGGTTGGCGTACATCAGGGCGTTCCCGATGCGTGCTTCCGTTTCAGCATTCACGGCCGCATCCTGGAGAATTGCACTGGCTTGCCGAGTGATATCATAGAAACTCAACGCTTCGTTATACCGATGAAGTGCGAGATACACATCACCATAGAGAAGATTCAATGCAAGTTCCGACCGGTAATCGATCGCCTGTTTGAAATACACCAGTGCCGTATCAAACCGACTTAACGCTGTCGAATACCGCCCCCGCTGAAGATAAATCTGTCCGAGATATTGGTGGGTCTTTCCCAGATGCTGTTGTTCATCTGCCCGGGCGAATAAGGGAAGGACTTTGAATAACATCCGTTCTGCTTCATCGAATGAACGGGTTTCAATCAACGCTGCTGAACGATCGAGCATCTCATCGGCTTCGGAGAGATCGGCACTGCCAAAATCACATCCGGACAACGTAATGAGAAGTAGTGCAACGAGTATGACTCCCGGGGCTCTCATGAGGTTCCTCTTCGGAAAAAGAAAACTCCCGCCACGGTGTGCATCGGAGCGGGAGATAAATACCATGGCATCAATCGAATGCGACTACTGTCAGACTCATCGCAACGTAATTCCTACGCCGGCCGTGATGACGGGTTGATTGCCAAAGGAATAATCGGCATGGACATTGATAATCAGCAGCAGCAATCGAATGCCTGCATGAAACCGCGACGTACGGTCGCCCTCAACCGAAAAACCCGGAATGGGGACCTTTGTGTTCGTCGTTGTTTCAATGTAGTTGTAGGATTCTATCTCCCATTTGGATTTCTCCATTTGGTAGCCGCCGTAAATCGTCAGAATAGCAAGGCTCTTGCTGACTTCGATGCCATACGCGGTCATATTTCCACTCAGGACCTTGGCATCTGCATTATCATAGAGAGAAAATTTTTGAGTCATAAAGTGAATGGCTATATCGATCGGCATCATGGGGAAATAACGATCGATATCGTGACGGATTCCATAGCCGATAAAACTCACTTTTCCCATATCGCTGACATTCGTTTTCGGAATGAATCGCCCAATCACCTCAAATCCAAGCGGTAACCCAAGCGCAGCCTGAGGAATGAGCGTGGGCATATATTTCACATCAAAGCCCGGAGGAGTCTCATAGATTTGTTGTTTTAAAAATGCGTCCCGTACGGTCTGTGGAATCGGTGTTCCATCCGTCGTTGTTGAAGGAATATTTGTCGGAAAGACTTTAATACCATTGTTCGCACCATAAACGGTCGGTGTGGAGAGGGTTGCAGCATAATCACGACCTGCTTTCAGTTGAACATATTTCGTTGGGAAGCCGGACATCTGTAAAGGGACCGTCAGATCCGCTGGCATTGTGAGCAAAAAGATTTTATCTGCATCCTGCACAATAGAAGCACCAACCTTAAGCCCTAGATCGAATCCGAGAATATCATGCAAATCGGCAGAGTGATAGAATCCGCCATTTAATCCTGCTCCAAAGTCCTGCAATACCGGTGAGAGATAGCCTTTTGCATTATCACCAAGCAACTTGGAGAGCTGCTTGCCGAGATCATCCTGTGCTGTTGCTCCATTTGTCAACAGCAGGAGGCCTGCTGCCACTAGTATGATCACTGTCAACTTTCTCATAGACACTACTCCTTGGATGTTGTTGTTAAAATTACTGTCTATAGGCAAATATGCAAAAAACGTTTCAGAGAACCAAGTGACCTTCCACACGTTGTTTGACGTGCGGCACAATATCATCGGCACAATCGGAGAGAATTCCATCGACACCCATTCCTGCTAATTTCATCGCCCCTTCAATCGAATTCAGCGTATAAACATAGACTTCAATGTTGTGGCCGTGAGCATCTTCAATCATGCCTCGTGTGACTTCATGCTTGGCACAGACGAAGACGGAAGCTCCGACTCTGCGGGCAAGTTTCGAAGGTGGTTTTCCGTAATCGCGGTACAGATTGAAGAGGACACCGGTTGTGGCTTCAGGATCCATCCGTTTGATGTTCGCCACCATCGAGTGATCGAAGGATGAATACAAGACATGCCTTGCTAATTTATGACGATGAACAACCTCGAGAACTTTCTGTTCAAGTAGGCCCGGCCGTTCTCTAAAGAACAGGTCTGATTTCAATTCGATATTGATCCAGAGACGCCCATCGACGACCTCCAGAACATCACTGAGCAGAGGGATTCGTTCCCGGGAGAATGATTGATGGAACCATGAACCTGCATCGAATTCTCTGATTTCCGCATATGTATACTGCCGCGCTGCTCCATTACCCGTTGATGTACGTTGGAGTGTTCGGTCGTGCAATACGATCACCTCTTCATCCCGCGTCAAACGGACATCGAGCTCGATCATATCAATGCCCGGAGTCGCACAAGCGAGAAGGAATGCTGCGATTGTATTTTCCGGTGCTTTTGCAGAAATCCCCCGGTGAGCCGTAACGTAGGGAGCAATCTCTTTCGACGGCAGCGGGATAAATGGCTCTCTCATCAGATGGAAGTCCGATCTTTGTACAAGCGATCGAGGATCAATTTATGAACATAGCCAATCTGGTACATCCCATTCACCGGCAGCAGTCGTTCGGTCTCTCTGTAGTATTCGATCAGCGGTTTGGTTTGTTGCTTGTAGACATCGAGGCGCCGCCGCACTGTCTCCGGCTTATCATCATCCCTCTGATAAAACTCACCACCACAATGACAGCAGCGTTGGATTCCCTTGAGTTGGATTTGGCTCGTGGTATAGATATGGCCGCAGCCATGGCACATCCTCCGCTGATCTAACCGGCGGATAAGTTCCTCATTATCCACTTCAAGGCTGAGCACGCCATCGAGAGCAACACCCATCCGTTCGAAGAGGGCATCCAGGGCTCTCGCCTGGGGTAGCGTTCGGGGAAATCCATCAAGGATAAAATTTTCCCGCGCCTGTTCGGGATCGAGGACTTGCTCAATCAGAGCGATCACAATTTCATCAGGGACAAGGTTTCCCTTATCCATGTAGGTTTTTGCCTGCATGCCAAGCGCTGTTTGATTCTTGATTGCTTCACGGAGCAAATCGCCAGTTGAGACATGAATGGAATGAAATTCATCGACAAGAAGTTTGGCCTGTGTCCCTTTGCCAACACCCGGGGGACCGAAAAGAATTATTTTCATAGTGCTGTGCCTACTGTAGTTATTGTTCTGATGGGATACTAAAGTGCCGGTCGAAAAGTGTGACGAGGACAAAAAGTAAATCCTGATGAATTAATTTGATTATCAATGAGAATGTCTGCTTAATTATTCTTCGTGCCCTTTGTGGTTCGACTTTTCAACCGGATTTCTAAAACTATGGAGAGAATGTACAAAGGAATTTTAACTCTACAAACTGCTATTGATATCAAAGTTATTTGGGACCGGTCGCTGGGGCGGTTGCGGCCGATGCCAGAATCGCCAATTGCCCGCATGCAGCTTCAATATCGTTTCCGGAGCTTCCGCGGATCATGACAGTGATATTCGCAGCTCTGAGGGCATCTGCAAATTTTTCCACTTTGACACGCGGTGTGGGATGCAGCGACGCTGCGAATCCAGACGGAAGTGTGAAATCGATTGTATGAAATGGAATGATATTCACTTTACACTGGATGCGTTTTGAGACAGCGGCAAATCTTCGGATATCGCCCGCTGTGTCATTGAAACCATTGAAAAGGATATATTCAAATGTCGGGCGCCGCCGGGTTTTATGATAGTAATATTCCAGCGCCTTTAGTAATGCTTCAACCGAAAATTTCTTAGTAATCGGCATCAGTTGTGTTCGTTTCTCATTATCGAGAGAATGCAACGACAAGGCCAGTTTCACTTTCCTCTCCTCATCTGCCATTCTGCGGATGTGATCGGCGTACCCTGCCGTGGAGATTGTTATGTGTCGTGTACCGATATTGAGGGAACGATCGTCGGTAATGATGTCAACCGAGGTCATGACATTTTCATAGTTCAACATCGGTTCTCCCATACCCATATAGACGATATTGGTGATGCGGCGATGAGCAAGGCGCTGCGCCTGGATCACCTGATCGACAATTTCACCCGCAGTGAGATTGCGGGCGAATCCCATCGTTCCGGTTGCACAAAATCGACACTCAAGAGGGCAACCGACCTGGGTCGAGAGACAGAGTGTCAACCGCTTCTCTGCGCCTGGTGAGTCTGCTTCAGGCGGAATAAGAACGCTTTCAATCTTCAATCCATCCGAAAGTTGAAAGAGAAATTTGATTGTTCCGTCTTTCGAGACTTTTTGATGAATGAGAGTAAGGTTATCGACGGAGGCCGATCCCTCGAGAACCAACCGAAAGTGTTTTGAGATATCGGTCATCTCTTCGAACGACGGTGCTCCCTTTGCATAGAGCCATGAGAAGAGCTGCTGGGCCCGGTATTTTTTTTCTCCGAGGGATTCGACGAACAATTGGAGTTCAGGAAGCGTTAAACCTTTAAGATTTTTCTTCTGTTTCATTAAGATGGATTTTGGTGTGTAGATTCCCGAAATCTCTCAATAAGGTTCAGATATAGATTTCGGGAATCTAGCAAATTGGTCACATCGGATAACCATCATCCTCTGTAATACAACATACGGAAAACAAGTTGGGTCGGCAAGGCTCAATTATTCAGAAGGTTGAGTCCCTTGTGTAGATTCCCGAAATCAGAAAGATTTCGGGAATCTCGCAAACAAGTTGAGGCAGCAAGGCTCGATTACTCCTGCGGTCGAATAAGAAATACTCAATACATCGAATGATTTTACTCAAGATGATAAACCAAAATGAAGGTCATATGGAAAGAATATTTCGACCTGAGAAACCGGCGTCAGCTCCATAATTCCTCTTGCACTTGATTCATCCGATCAACTGCATATGATTCAACGAACAATCTGTAATCCTCAACGCTTGAGAAATGAGAGAGGATAAAAGAAGTGTTAATGTTTAGACCACTGCATGTTTGTGAATCGGTACTGTTTGGTGGATTTTTCCAATCTTTCATAAGATATGCACGATAGCTGGAAAACTCCCAGTCTTCAGCACGGCTCACGAGTTTCGCAAAAAGAGGGTTCAAGTGAATATACCGCGAGAGATGAAAAAAGTACTCATCTGAATCAATAAGTTTCGCTCTGAATCTTCCTTGAAAGAGATGACCTATTCTTAAATACCGCTTGTTCACTGCCTTCGCATAGGCAATTCCAAAGTGTTGCATTCGCGATGAGTAATCGCACTCCGCAGTGAGGTGCAGCAAAAAATGGTAGTGGTTAGGCATAAGACAAAACGAGTGGACGTTGGCAACAGATGGAGGGAAATACTTGAGGAATTTGCGGAGGAAGTAACAGTAGTTCTCACGCTCAAAAAAGATCGCATCCTTGTTGTTACCCCGGTTGTAGATATGATAGAATTCTCCCTGGGCGAGACTCACGGTTCGGAAGGGCATGTGTGTAGATTCCCGAAATCTTACTTGAATATTCTGAGATAAATTTCGGGAATCTATCACTTATTCAGCAATGATCGAAATATTATCACTTGCCTTTTCTATCCAGCTCTTCCAGCTTCAATCTAACGCTCATTATAAAAGGCTGCTCTCCCTTGATCCAATGTCCATACGTCGTTAACACAAATGTACCATCAGGTAAGACTTCCACACCCGGATATGCACAGTCACCGGAATAAGTATTATCCATTAAGCGTACGCGATATTGCCCACCACGACCTTGAAGAAGATCATCATACGTTCCCACCCACGCAACCCAATCGCCCCAAGTTTCCGATCCTTTCCCCATATCACGAAATGAAATCAACAGTCTTCCATCAGGCGCATACTTGCCGGTATGCCGATCACCTGTTAATGAAAGCGGCAATTCCCGGGGAGCCGACCAGGTGCAGCCTTCATCATTTGAAACGATGACAAAGGAATTATGCGAACGTGAATTCCATTGAAAGATAGTACATGGTAGATTATATTAATCCATTATTCATCTACATGATACTTATCACAAGGAGGTGAACTGTATGAAACGGCTCCTAGCAATCTCTTTTCTCATTCTACCACTTCTTACAGCCGCAGCCAGCGATGATGTGCGGTTAAAAAATTCCTTCAGGGAAAATAAGAACGGATGGATTTATGTACATCTTGAAGGCACGCCAGGCCGGATAGGTTTCCAGCATGGCCATCTCCTTGCTCCTGAGATTGACGATTGCTTGAAAATGTTTGCCTACTACTTTGAAAAAAGTCCGACACAGAAGGACTGGAAATTTTTCCGTCAGGCAGCAGAACAACTCTTCTGGCCGAAGCTTGAGAAGGAATACCAGGAGGAGATTCAGGGTATCGTTGAAGGTCTCGCTTCACGCGGATACACGTACGACAAGATCGATATCACTGCACTCAATGCCAATATCGAAATTGCCTCGTACTATATTCCATGGCTTGCGAACAAGCTCAAGAAAGATTCGCTCAACAATAAAGCGCCAGGCAAATGCAGCGCCTTTATAGCCACCGGCAGCTATACAAAGGATGGAAAGATCGTTATAGCCCACAACAACTGGAGCGATTATATCAGTGGTGAGCGATGGAATGTCATTGCCGATATAGTTCCGGTGAAGGGTTATCGGATATTGATGGATTGTATGCCGGGATTGATTCACAGCGGTGACGACTTTGCGATTAACAGTGGTGGTTTGCTCTACACGGAAACGACGATAACGGGATTCAAGGGGTTTGATATGAATGGTATTCCGGAATTTATGCGTGCACGGAAGGCGGCTCAATATGCAAGCTCGATTGATGAGTACATCACAATTATGACGACAGAGAATAACGGAGCGTACGCGAACGATTGGCTTGTGGGTGACATCAAGACCAATGAGATCGCCCGGCTTGAACTCGGTTTAAAGAATTATCATGTCTGGCGGACATTCGATGGAATGTATGAAGGTTCCAACTTCGCTTCAGATCCAAAGCTGATTGCCGAGGAAACGACGTTCGATCCTAACGATATGAAAAACACGGCGAACAGTCGGAAATGCCGCTGGGCGCAATTGATGTATGAGAAAAAAGGCCAGATCGATGCAGAGCTTGCCAAAGTGATGGAGGGAGATCACTACGATCCGATCAGGGGCATCACCGTATTGAATGGCGGAGTTCTGTGCGGCCATGTGGATCGCGATCCCCGCGGGGCACCAGAGTGGAGTAATCCGCCTTATTACCCGACCGGTGCGGTACAAGGCAAGGTAACGACCGCTGCACTTGCGAAGGAGATGAAGATCTGGGCGAGGATGGGTCATCCCTGCGGAGAAGATTTTCTTGCCGCTCCATTTTTAGAAAAACATCCGGAGTTCAAGTGGCAGGAAAAGTACTTGAAGGATATGAAGGGAAATCCGTGGACGTTGTTTGGGGGGAAGAGGTGAGTTCAACTAAACATTCGTAACGCCAAGCATATAGCCTTGATAAGCAAACGGCTTGTTTTATTTCGGCAGATTAGACATCGGCCTATAACTGTTTTTGTTCAAGGCCTATGTTGCAGATTCCGAACTGAAGCCCTATCCGATTCTGTGAATCGGCTCAAGATCTCAATTCTGTTATCGAACAGAGGCTGTATTAGACAAAATTCATGCAGAGTTCTACTCTCGTGAAACATGAGAGAATGACTTCAGTAAGAGTTATCTTCGAAAATGCAACCCTCGAATAACAGAGTGTATAAGTCTTGCAATGTTATGCAGTGTGTGGTTTACCGCTAGTAGTGTAGTGGATCCCTTCTTACTTTGCTATTCTTGTTTTCTCCTCGAGCAAATTTTTTGATTCTACTAGAAGATTTTGATCTACAAGCGCTTCATGTATACGTCTTCCATACTTCTTTGAGAGTTCATAATTATAGAATTGAACTTTATCAGCTTTCGCATCTGGCCTTAAAAGAACCCCGCTTGTTTCAACCTTCTTTTTAGCAATCTCATAAAAGCATCTTTCCGCCACAAGATCGGCGATTAGGACCTGAGCTGTTAGTGTTTTCTTATATTTACATTCTTCTCCTAGATAATGAAACACAGAAGGAAAATTCACATAAATAAAAACCCTTCCCGTTTCCGCACTATAACGCGTTCTTTGTGGGGGATCTGGATCATAATCAAATTGAGGTTCACTAAACATTCCACCTAGCTCTTTTGTCGTTTCGTCTTTACTATGGACATGAGCTTCAAGCAATGCAATATATTGTTCACATTCTGCCGTAATCATTGCTTCTTGACCCTCTCCCTCTCCCCATATATCAAGTTCATATTTCGCAACATGTTTATCTGCATCAGCCTCATTAACGATTATTTCTGATTTTGACAATTGTACGGCTTCATTATCCGATGAAAGTTTTATTATGCTTCCACCTTGAATGATTTTAACATATACCAGAAGAAAAACTTTCCTTGGTTTGTTTGGTCTAAGTGTGACTGATTCAGGTTGAAATACCATTCCTTGGTCAAGTAGTAATTCTTTTTCAGGGACAACAAACAATTTTGCTTCTTTCGATAATGAGCCGATAGATGCCCGAACAATCCCTTGAACGTTAGGCTCAGAAGCCTTTAATGTGATGTATTTGCGTATAATATTAACACCATCTTCGGCTGTAAGTCGTATTTCTGTTGTTTCCAATTTCACTTTTGGACACGTAGTGAAGATTTTTATTATAGAACCTTGACGAACAACTTTAGTATCAATTCTAAGCTGGAAGGCAAATCTCTTCCCAACAGTGATTTGTGCTGATAGTGGGTAGATACAAAATCCATCTGGAACTTCATTTACCTGTTCATCTGGATTTTCACCTAGACTTAAAATACTTTCTGCTTCAACTTTCGCAATTTCATTAAGCACGTGGAATGCTTTCTTGTAACGGTTCGCTTCATCTAAATCAAACTTCGTTTGCATTTCCTTCTGTTTTCTTTTTTTCTCCTCAATGATTTTAAGCTCAAGCCGTTTTTCAATTTCAGAAATCAATTTCTGAGAAAAAGGATGACGACTTACTAGACCGTCTCGTTCCTCACTTAGGACTGCCTCTTCAGTTTTTAACAATTCACGAAAATCATTAATAACTACTTCACCAAAGAAGCGCGATGCAAGTGGTTCGTTGTCATATTTGAATAGAGATATATCTAATACGACACTCCCATCATCAATTATGAGAAGCCCACCTGTTCTATCTTCGCCCGACTGCAATAGTTCCTTATCTGATCTCCAAATAGATATATGTATTTTGAAATCTACATAATTTATTAAAGGAACAATAAAATCATCACTCAAAATTTCTTTGCCTTCAGGAAATTTATAACGAAGCCGTCTTCGCTCATCATTATTTTCGTCAATTAAAAAAACCTTTCTACGTGAATTCGTCATTATCTTTCGGAGCATATAGTTATTTGCAATTTCAGTCTGAACTCTATCGAAACGTGGAACTGAACCAGTTTTCACAGGGTCAGCAGTAAAATACGCAATGGTTCCATTTTCCTTTATCTTATGTTCATTCCGTAATTCAAGTGTTGCACTAACTGTCTCATAAATTTCTCCGTAGAGCTTCCCGTATTCAATGTACACTCTACATTCAGTTAACAAATCATCTTTAATTGTTACGATTCTACCATCTTTCATACCTGCCAGCGCGTCTTTGGCTCCTTGACCGAAGTAACCCCTACGATGTTTACCCTCTTTTAATCCACTAGTCGCAGCGCCGTATGATTTTTCGCCAAATGATCTTTTTATATCGTCTCTGGACATTCCTTCTGCTTCATCTCGTACTGCAAAGTAACAACAGTAACCACCTTTCCTGTAAATAATTTCGATTAATCCACTATGGAGTTTACCAGAATCTTCTAAGCTGCAATAACTATCATCTGCGTTGGTTATAAGTTCCACCAATGCCCGGATTGTATTACCTTGCATAGCAGTATTAACGCTACGAACAATATGTCTAGGGTCAGCCTGAATCTCAAATTTTTCCATTTAACCTCCTACCTCGTTAAAAGTAATTTTGAAAAACGACTTTCAAGGAAGTCTAAAAATTTTGCAACATCATTTCTATCAAGTTCATTTGCTATATTCTTCATTGAGTATAGATTTTCTTTCAAGTTCTCTTTCAAAGAATCCAAGGTTCCTTGTAATACGCTGCAAAACTCAGCATCGGTTATATTTTCTCCTCGATTTTGAACGAACTTCTGATAAGCCCGCGATGAAATCACCTCAACAATGATCAATTCTTTCCGACGAGTTTGAGATATAACTTTTTTGTTATGCTTGGTCTCAGATAATAAGAGTTTCTCAACTTGCGTATAAATCAAATTCCCTTTTCCTGTTAGTGAATAGCCATGAGGCGTTTTTCCACCAATCCAACAACGCCTTTTTCCTTTACATCTCCACAAACATTTTTCAACTCTTGTAGCATCTGGAAATTCAGGATATCCAATCAGAGAAAATTTTTTGGGAAACAGTTTAAAGGATGCAATTATTATATTCTCTAACGAAAGCTCTGCATCAATTTCATCTAACTTAGTAACGGCATAAATAACAAGTCGGTCGAGGTCAATCCCTTCGTATCTTGATAATTCAATCTCATCCAGAGAAAATATTTTATCACGTACTGTCATTTAATCCACCGGATCTTTACTCCATTCTCCACTTGCTTGAACTCTTTATCGCCAGTCAAGAGTTCGCATTTCTTCTTCATTGCTACAGCAGCGGCGAAGCAATCGGCATAGGACATTTTATGCACCGCCTTCAATCGTGCTGCCTGAAGTGTCAGTTCCTTATTCGCCTCGACGAGGTCTATGGGCAACGCGCGCATGACATCTTCTGCAAGGATAGCTTTTTGTTCTCCACCGGTTCGAAGAGCCTGGTAGATTACTTCACCCCAGTTGATTATACAGAGAAATACTTCTCTATCTTTTGTTACACACTCTTCAAATATAGTGGCTACCTCTTCATATCCGGGTTGCCGTTGCAGGTATGTAATGACGGCATAACTATCCAGTACCGTTGATTTCATAATTCACGCTCCCGTTTTTTATCCTCCATGAGTGACTTCAGCATATCCCCTTCCGTCCCAAGAACGCCGGAGAGACTTTCGAAGTAGTTCTTGTCAAGAGGCTGAATAAAAAGTTTACCATGTTGTTCGATGAAGGCGACTTTCATTCCCTTCTTGATACCAAACTTCGTACGGATCTTCTTTGGTACGACGATCTGGCCTTTAATTGTAACTACCGATGTCTCCATAGTAAGTCTCCTTTCACCAATAAGGATACAAAATATAATTTGGTATGTCAAATTAAAAAATAGTATTACTAAATATATATCGTATTACTATATGGATAAAACAACCGGGAGTAATTTACCTGCCAGGGTAGATTCTCATCTGACGTGCTGTCACTGAGAGGGAATAAGGAAGTGGAACAACCTTTTAAAGCTGATTGTCATACAGCGACGGGATTCGCATTTCGATCTCACACTTATCTGCGCTCCGCTTGATAAGTGTGGTCGTAATAGAACTGGCATTGTACAGATTTCTTGCATGCCGCTATCTGTACAATTACGGCAGGCGGGTACCACGCTAACGCTGGAACTCCCAAAGTATCACCAACAGAGTATGTTATAAAAATGCGGGATTGCATAAACTCTAATATTGTATAAAAACTATGCGGCGACATGCAGAGGTAAATTCTCGACAACAATTTTCGGTAACTCGCCTTTTCCCAGTACCTCTCGTGCATCTAAAATTTCTATACCAATAAGTTTTTCCCCTTCTCCAAAATCCAGAGCAATCTCCTCCGTCAAACGGAGTGTTTTACATTGCTCAACACCTTCAACAAGGCTAATATAGAGGGCATCTGTTTCTTTTTCATATGATATTTTCATGATAGACTTCCTTAATAGAAAAACGTATAGACGGTTACTACAATTATTTCACTCTCTGTCTCTGATATAACAGCAGCAACTTGCTTGATTGCATAATGATGGCCAATCCATTGTTGATTGAATTTAAAATTCATTCTGCAGAGAATGCGATTTTGTTTTCCAGGCTCTTGCATACCCTCTCGAATAGATTTGATCACCTCTTCCTCAGTCGCACCCCGCGCCTGGCAACGGCTCTTTGCGTGATCTGTCCATCGGATAGGTTTCATGACATTGATCTCTTCTTATCCAAAGTACCACTTCCACACAAATCTATCAACAGCTAGAAAAAAGAAATCCCGTTCTGAATTGCTTCGGAACGGGATTAGAAATAAAATCTGGCATCGTCCTACTCTCCCATACCGTCACCAGCATAGTACCATCGGCTCTGAGGGGCTTAACTGCTCTGTTCGGAATGGGAAGAGGTGTTACACCCTCGATATAGACACCAGAAAAAAAATCAATTGAGAAAATTTGCACACTCACCAAATTTTTGCGCAACAATTGACCTCCGCTGTTTCACATTACGAAACAGACGGAGTCTCGATTTTGCAAGCAAAATCGGACAAGATATTATTGATGCACTGACGATCTTGTCTGTGATCAATAAAAATATTGGTTAAGTCGCACGATCTATTAGTACCACTCGACTCATGCATTACTGCATTTACATCTGTGGCCTATCAACCAAGTAATCTCCTTGGGATCTTTAGTTCCGCTAAGCGGAAGGGAAACCTCATCTTTGGGCGGGTTTCGCACTTAGATGCTTTCAGTGCTTATCCCATCCGGACATGGCTACTGAGCAATGCCACTGGCGTGACAACTCATACACCGTCGGTCCGTTCACTCTGGTCCTCTCGTACTAGGAGCGACACCCATCAAGTTTCCTGCGCCCGCACAGGATAGGGACCGAACTGTCTCACGACGTTCTGAACCCAGTTCACGTACCGCTTTAATTGGCGAACAGCCAAACCCTTGGGACCTTCTCCAGCCCCAGGATGCGATGAACCGACATCGAGGTGCCAAACCTAGCCGTCGATATGAACTCTTGGGCTAGATCAGCCTGTTATCCCCGGCGTACCTTTTATCCTTTGAGCGTTGGCCCTTCCACTCGGAACCAACGGATCACTAAGTCCTGCTTTCGCATCTGCTCGACTTGTAGGTCTCGCAGTTAAGCTCCCTTATGTCTTTACACTCGCCGCATGATTACCAACCATGCTGAGGGAACCTTTGAGAGCCTCCGTTACATTTTAGGAGGCGACCGCCCCAGTCAAACTACCCGCCTAACACTGTCCCTCCACCCGGTAAGGGCAGAAGGTTAGAATTCAATCAGAACAAGGGTGGTATTTCACTGACGGCTCCACCGAGGCTAGCGCCCCGGCTTCAATGCCTCCCACCTATGCTACACATGCTTTGACCGAACCCAATGCTAGGGTGCAGTAAAGGTGCACGGGGTCTTTCCGTCCATGTGCGGGTAACCGGCGTCTTCACCGGTACCACAATTTCACCGAGCCCGTGGTTGAGACAGTGA
>JAZDJN010000019.1:0-50881 GCA_043803945.1 bacterium
GGATGGACAGGATTATTTTAGATAGGGTTGGTAAGAATAATATCCTATTTATCCTGTAAATCGATGTCTACATATTTATTAACATGGATAGACAAGATGGACAGGATTATTTTAGATAGGGTTGGTAAGAATAATATCCTATTTATCCTGTAAATCGATGTCTACATATTTATTATCATGGATAGACAGGATGGACAGGATTATTTTAGATAGGGTTGGTATGAACACTATCCTATTTATCCTGTAAATCCATGTTAACATCTTTGTTTCTGGAAAAGCGTTTGTATTCCAATTTCGGGTTACCGAAGTTGATAAGCAATCCAACTTCGATTCCCGTTGCTTTCAGGTAATTAATTATTTGTGCCTGATGTTCTGGAGCGATTGCTTTCACAGCCTTCAGTTCAACAACCACCTTTTGTTCCACATAGAGATCGGCAAAGAAATCGCCAACACATTTCTGTCTAAACATAACTTTTATGGGATGTTGAGCCTGAACAAAAAGCCCTTTCTGTTCCAGAGCGATACGCATGGCCTTTTCATAGACAGACTCAAGAAATCCTGCTCCAAGTTCATTGATCACCTCAAAGGCAGATCCAATAATTGTTTTTGTTATCTCTTCATGTTTCATAACACTACCACCTCATCCTGTTTATCCATGTACATCCATGTTCATATACACCTCACTGCTTCTTCTCCCTCATTTTTTTCATCTGTTTATAGCGCTTAATTTTTCCTCGTATGGTGGCAAGGAAGGTATCATCTGAAATGGGCTTGGTGAGATACTCATCAACACCCAATTCTTTGCCGGTGCGGATCAGAACATCATCCGTCAACCCGCTCAGGAAGATAAAAGGCACGTCAACGAGTCTCTCAATCTCCCGTACTTTCTCAAAGAATGAAAATCCTCCCATGGTGGAGGTTTCAAGATTGATATCGGAGACAATCATGTCGGGTGTTGCCGTCTTCAGGTAGGTGTATGCTTCATCGGTTGTTGTAAATGGTTCCACATCGAAACCGGCTTCACGAATAATCTGGCTCATGATTTCAAGAAATTTATCATCATCATCGATAAAGACAATTTTTGGTTTCTCCTGGGCCGCACGGACTTCCCAGAGGTATTGAGCCTCCATGCCGACGTGTTCTTGCGGGGTGATATTCAGTTGTTCGCGAAACGCGGCAAGCCTTTTCTCGCCTTGAGGAGTTACCGATCCAGCAGACCATGCATCCCTGATCTCTTTGCGATAGATCTCAATTTTGATCTCTTTCTCCAGCCGTGCATGCTCTTCGATACTGATGTGAAGCAATTGTCGGAGTTCGACGAGAAGCACATCTTCCCTCGTTGTACTGGAGCCGTCCTCCCAGGCCAACGCGAGCGCCTGTTTATATTCCGCAAGGGCTGACTGGTGATCAAGTTCTAATTCAGGAATATGTTTTTGTAGATCCTGGTGGCGTTGTTGTTCCTCCTCGTTCTGTTGTTGCTCTCGCTCTTGCCGCTTTCGGTCCTCTTCTGCACGGCGTTTTTCTTCGGCATTCTTTTTTGCTGCCTCTTCTTCTACCCTGTGCTGCTCTTCGAGAGCCTTTTTTCGTTCCTCGTCGCTACGGCGTGCCCCCTCTTGGGCTTCTTCCCGTGTTTTTTCCTGATCAATATTTTTTACGTGTGCCGAGCGAAGGAACGATAATCGTTCTTCATAAGCATAGATATAGACATTCTTGGGATCAAGCTGTTTTGCGCGAACGATTTCGCGCATCGCTTGATCCATCTCACCTGATTTCAACAGGCGATCAACTTTCTTGAGTATTTCGCTCACCTGCTTTTTTACGTTATCCCGTGGTGTGAGTTCTGCCATGCCTGTTCCTTCGTATCAGCATCTGATTATCGGTTATTTCCGCTCTGACTGATTGCTGCAAGTGTTGGTCCCTGATGGGCAATAACTCTCGTTAACGGACTTTCATTTCCCGCGCGATCGAAAGCTGCGATTGCATAATACCATTTGCGTCCTCCGGCTGTGGTATCGAAAAAGGATACAGTATTCCGGCCAGTGATCTGGAGAATTGATTTCACATCAGTCTGCGGCACGAGCGGCGATTCCGACCGATAGAGGATATAAGAAACAGGCTCCTGTTCGTTGTTGGAATTCCACGAAAGGAGCACGCCTCGTGTATGATTTTTTATTGAAAAATTTGTCGGTGCAGATGGCGGGATACTGTTTTTCCATGGCATTTTAGGAGGGAGTGCCCAAAATGGAAATTCATCAACGCCGAGTGTTTTCCACGCAGAGCGAAGTCCCCCTGCAGAGAAAAATACAACACCCGCCAATCCCTTCTCTCGCACTGACGCTATCTCGGAAGAGAGCTCCTCCCACCCGAATCGTCGCTGCAACCCGGCCGAAAGTCCCGGAACCACAAGCCGGTCGTATTGCACACGATCCTGCCATTGTGTGATCAATGGAATAAAGGGATGGGTCTTATGCTCCCGTTCCCAGTACACCATCGGCACAATAAAATCGATCTTTCCTACTTCCATCCACCGACGGGGATCCTGATAAACAATATAGTACGACGACCATCCCGGGCCCATATATTTACCGATGACAGCAGCAGAGACTTTAATCCAGGGCTTCAGGGCAGTCATACTATTATAAGCTTCGAAGACGAATTGGTTTACCTGCTCCCGCTGCCAGTGTTCCCACGAGAGCTTGTGGGGATTGCCCTCCGCACTATTAAATCTGGCAACACTGACTGGATCATGCGAATACCCTTTGGTTGGAGATGCTTCGGGATATCGAATGTAATCGAATTGAATGCCATCGATCTCATACTTCTTTACAAGGTCTGTAACGACATTGACAATGTGCTGTCGAACAGCGGGATTGCCTGGGCTTGCCCAGAGATACTCGTTGCTGCCGGAATCGGGGAGTGCGGGCTTGCCATTGGCATCACAAACGATCCACTCGGGGTGATCGAGAAATGGCTGCCGGGGTGTCGATTCGGATGGTGGTATCGGACCGCGCCAGAACGGAAATGTATTGATCCAGGCATGGAGTTCGAGGCCAAGCTGATGTGCCTCTTCTATTGCGAATTGCAGCGGATCCCAGCCGGGGTCTTTCCCAAGTGTTCCGGTTAATTCCTGAGCCCAAGGCTCGAACGAAGAGTTGAAGAAGGCTGTTCCGTTTCCACGGACCTGGAAGAACACCATGTTCAGTTTTGCCCGGCGTGCCTGTTGGAATACCTGGCAAATAAGAGCTTTTGCAGAATCCGGATTATTGCGGGCTTTCTCTGTCGCATACTCAAATCGTGACATCCAGACTCCGCGTGCTTCGTATTTGCCCGTGAATAATTCCTTGCGGCAACTTACGAATCCGAGGGTGAGAATAACAGCACAGAGGAAGAGTAGAAACTTCTGATTGATCATATTTCCTCGCTATCGCCCAAAAATGCGTCACCAAAGTACAGAACAGTTGAGGAACATGCAAGGTAAGGTGAGAAACGATGTGATGAAGAATACCTAACCGTTCCCTCTCTCAAGTTCAATCGTGGAGTAGGGAACGGTTAGATTTATGCGGTCATCTGCCTTTTTCAGGTTTACCTTGACTCTATCTCTCCAGTTCGAGATATTTGCACAGGTGAGTCTACTCTAAACAAGGAGTATTTACTTATCAGACCTTTTTAGATTCGACTCACAGGTAATTCTCCTCTCTCAAATCACCACGTAGGAGTGCAAACCATGAAATGGAAAGACCTTGTTCCGACTGGCGAGCTTGGCATTGGTACTTGGGCCTGGGGCGATAGAAGTGTGTGGGGGTATGGTAAAGAGTATGGTGAGCAAGACCTTGAGGCGGCATTCCGCGCAAGCATCGATTCAGGAATTACGTTTTTTGATACAGCAGAAATTTATGGAAAGGGGAAATCGGAACAATTCATCGGCAAGTTTCGGCATGCGTTGGAGAGGGAAGTGATTGTTGCCACAAAATTTTTTCCCTATCCCTGGCGGCTTAATCGGAACGATCTCATCGCCGCGTTAAAACAAAGCCTTCATCGGTTGGGAATGCCATGCGTCGATCTTTACCAGATCCATTGGCCATTGCATGTCCGATCTCTTCATGTCTGGATGGATGCGATGGCGGAAGCTGTCGAGAAGGGCTTGACGAAAGCTGTGGGTGTATCGAATTATTCCGTGGGGCAAATGCTCCGTGCCCGCGATGCACTCGCCAAACGAGGGATTCCTCTCATTTCAAATCAGGTAGAATTCAGTCTTCTCAAGCGTAAACCGGAAAATTCAGGCCTGTTGAAAGCATGTGCGGAGCACGGAATTATGCTTCTCGCTTACAGTCCAATAGCAATGGGAATATTAAGCGGGAAATATTCTACCGCTCATGCACCTGTTGGAGTGCGGCGTTACCGGTATCGCAGCATGCTGCCGCAGGTTGAAAAGCTCGTTCGAATCATGACTACCCTGGGAGAAGAGCATGGCGGGAAAACACCTTCTCAGGTCGCGCTGAATTGGGTAATTTGTAAAGGGGCATTTCCGATCCCGGGAGCGAAGACTGCAAAACAGGCGGTCGAAAATGCCGGTGCACAAGGATGGCGCTTAGAAGCCGATGAAATATTCGAATTGGACGAGGCAACACGAATGTTGTTTGAGACATAAGGCGGATTCTTCTTCTCTGTTTTTTCGTAACTGAAATCTTAAGCGAGAAAAAGATTGAACACTGATGACGCTGAAAAATACAAGATTGCCACAGACGCTATGGTTCTATGGAGGAAAGATTGATCTTCAGAATTATTCATAATGCTTGATCTGTGACTATCAGTGTGTTTCTTGTGTTATCAGTGTTCCATTCTTGGTTTTGCGTATGGATAAAATTACTTAGGAGTTAAGAAATTCTTTTCTTAGTGCCTTTGGGACTTAGTGGCAATTATCCCGGGCAATTATGCACATTCATATCAAGGTGAAAAAATGAAAAAAGGATTAATCGTTACACTGCTCTTAATTCTGGCAACGCCACTTCTTGCACAAACCAATGTGGACAAACTCGTTCGGGCATTGGATACTGTGCTGGCTGTCTCTTATACGAATTGGAAGATCAGTCCGGATTTGAAGAGTTACAGACCTGCAGGCGATCCGACCAAACCTGGTTTTGACGATTCCCAATGGCAGTCGTTGAGGTTGAATCAAAGTTTCTCTTTAGACTCCTGCTGGATTCGGAAGGAGATTGTTCTTCCCGATCGTCTCCTCGGAAAACCGACCGGTGGCATGCTCGAACTCCAAGTCTCTGTCGATGATTACGGGTATATGTGGATAAACGGAGAGAGCAAAGGGCACTTTCCCTGGGACGGCGAGTTTGAACTTACCAGAAATGCCAAACCGGGGGAGCGGTATCTCGTTGTCATTAAAGCCATCAACACCGGCGGGCCGTTGCGTCTGATCCGTGCCGAGCTTGTCGATGCGAGCGCACAATCGCTGCGCGAACTCATGACGAATCTCTCGATGAGCATGCAGGTTGGGCAGAAGCTGCTCAGCTTCGATACCTATCAAACAAGTTCGAATAAACGTGTCGATCCGAAAACAGATCTCTCAACCATGGACCGGGCGGAGAAGGTGAAGCTCAATGAGCTTCTCCAATCGCTTGCGGGCCAGGTTAACTTGACGCTCCTGAATCAGGGACCGCTCAGTGAATTTGTACAGAATGTCGATGCGGTGCGGGATCAGCTTAAGCCGATCGATGCTTACGCGAAAAAGTTCACACTCTTCTTTAACTCGAATGCCCATATCGACGCCGCATGGCTGTGGCGTAAAAAAGAGACTGTTGAGGTAGCCAAGAATACCTTTGGTTCTGTAATGAACATGTTCAAAGCGCGGCCCGATTTTACCTTTACTCAAAGTTCCGCAGTGTACTATGACTGGATGGAGCGGTGCTATCCGGAAATTTTCAAATCAATACAACAATATGTGAAGCAGGGCCGGTGGGAGTTGGTGGGCGGTATGTGGATTGAGCCTGATTGCAACCTGATCAGCGGCGAATCGTGGTCGCGTCATTTGCTCTATGCCAAACGATATTTCAGAGAGAAATTTGGTGTGAATGTTAAGATCGGCTGGAATCCGGATTCGTTTGGCTATAACTGGAATATGCCGCAATTCTATGCCAATGCCGGAATCGATGCATTCATCACCCAGAAAATAGGATGGAACGATACCAATGTGTTTCCATACCGCCTCTTCTGGTGGGAGGGTCCGGATGGCTCAAGGGTGTTGAGCTATTTCCCCTTCGACTATGTGAATGAGGTGAAAAATCCATACCGTCTTGTTGACTGGCTGAGACAGTACGAAGCCAATACCGGCATGACGAAGATGATGGTACTCTTCGGTGTTGGCAACCATGGCGGCGGGCCGTCGCTCGATATGCTCGATCGGATCGACAAGATGAAGACCTACACTGTCTTCCCAAAGATTGAACATGGTACTTCAAACGAGTACCTGAAGTGGGTTCAACAGCACGACCTCTCCAAACTCCCCGTCTGGAAGGACGAACTTTACTTGGAGTATCATCAGGGAACATTCACGACACAGGCGAATACGAAGCTTAACAATCGCAAAGGTGAGGCAGCGCTCCTCAAGGCAGAAAAATATTCTTCATTGGCATCACTCTATGGCCGGCTATACAATGCAGCGAGCATTGAAGAGGCATGGAAAACCATCCTCTTCAATCAATTCCATGACATTCTTCCGGGCTCCAGTATCCATGAAGTTTATCGCGATGCTGCGGAGGAATATCGTGATGCGTTTGAGATAATTAATATGGAGTGTACTTCCTCGCTCAATCATCTATCGCAGCAGGTGAATACGTCCACCATTAAGAGCGGTGTCCCGGTAGTAGTTTCGAATGATTTGTCGTGGGATCGATCGGACATTGCGACACTGGAATTGCCAAAGGGTGATATGGGAGACTATGCCATCCTCGATCTGCAAGGAAATGAGGTTACCTCACAGTCGGTCCAGGCCGGTCGGTATCAGAAGACGCTGCTGTTTAAAGCGGAAAACATTCCTTCGATTGGATACCGTACGTATCAATTGGCGAAGCGGATACCTGCTTCAAGTGCAACAGCGATGACCGTGACAAATTCGCTTGTGGAGAATCAATTCTTCCGGATAGAGTTGGATTTAAGATCCGGTTGGATCAAGAGTATTGTCGATAAGAGAAATGGCAAGGAGATATTGAAGGGATCGGGAAATGAATTAGAACTTCTCGCCGACTATCCTTCGGCGTATGATGCATGGAATATCGGATTGACTGGCGTCAAATATCCTTCGACGTTTCGTCGGGCAGAGGTCATTGAACGCGGGCCTGTCCGAATCGTCGTGCGACTCTACCGGGATTTTCTTAAACCCGGCGTGAAAAAATCCTTCCCAACTGAAGATTTCCCCTCTTCCTTCTTCACGCAGGATGTGATACTGTATGAGGGAGTGGATCAGATATTTTTCAAGACGAACGTCGAATGGTGGGAAGAGAAAACCATGCTGAAAGTCGCTTTCCCATTGAGTTTCACCGATACAGTAGCGACCTATGAAATACCGTTTGGCACAATCCAACGATCCACGCAAATGCGGGATAGCTGGGAGAAGGCGAAGGTTGAAGTTCCCGCCTACCGCTGGGCCGATGTTTCATCGGAGGGATACGGAGTGAGCCTTCTGAATAACTCAAAATATGGATATGACATCAAGGATCATGTGATGCGCCTGTCGTTGCTCCGCTCGCCCAAGTCTCCCGATCCGATGGCAGATCGCGGGACACACGCAATTGAATACGCACTCTATCCACATCGCGGAACTTGGAAGGATGCGAATACACTGCGCCGCGGTATGGAATTCAACAATCCCCTCACGGTCACCATTACCGATACACATCAAGGGAAACTTCCGGCTACCTCCTCGTTCATTCAACTAAGTCCATCGAATATCATCCTTGCTTCGATAAAAAAAGCTGAGGAGTCAAACGCCTGGGTGATTCAGATGGTCAATCCAGGCGGAGGAGCATCGGTTGCGCAGCTTACATTGCCCCGGGCTCCGAAGAAAGCTCTCTTGACGAATTTTCTCGAGGAAGAGGGCAAGGCACTTGAGGTGAAGAATAACAGTGTTTCCATTCCGATGCGACAGAACGGGATAGCAACTCTAAAAGTAATTTTCTAAATAACGGAGCTGCAAAAGAGTAACAGCACAAGCGGGGGGAAACCTCCGCTTTGCTTCATCTTGCTGCCCCACTGTAGATCGTTCTGGAATCTGTAAAAGTCCCCGCCAGCCACCCTTTTTAAAGGCTTAATTGTATTAGGGTGGAAATTGGTCTCCTTGATCCGTCTAATCGTTAAACGCTTAAGCGTGTTTTTTGTCAAAGGTACATCATCAACGCGAAGCTCGAATCAGGTATGTATCTGCGGTGTGCCTGATCGTGTGCTCCAGATCAATCGAAAGCACGAAAATGAAAGGTAGTTCCTGTACCTCATTGACAATAGAAACCACTGGAAGTACATTGTAATCAGACACTATGTATCAATAAAGAAGTGACGGAGGAGAATTAGTATGTGCAGAAAAACAATTGTAATTCTAAGTCTCGTGATCGGTTTGTTATTGCTGACCGCGTCCCTGGTTGCTCAACCGATTCGTGTAGATTTCGTGCTCAGTGCCAAGGTTGTTGAAGGAGGCAAGGTTTATCTCAGTTGGACAAAACCTTTCCACGACACAGTCGCCTACTACCTGGTGTATCGATTGCAGCAGCCGGCCTATATGTCCTCGCTCGGAAAGTTCACCCAGATCGATTCAACGAAACTCAATGAGAGCACCGATCAACCGCCGCTCATCCCGGATAAAACGCTCGCGATCTATCAGGTTATCGCGAAGATAACGAATGGTACAACGCGTTATAGTACCACTGCCGGAGTCGATCTTGCAGACAAAGTGACGATTACCTCAAAACCTCCGACAACTGTGTCGATTGGAGGCAATTATAGTTACCAAGTGACAGCGACATCGTCTGATCCCGGTGCCACATTAAAATATTATCTTGCCTATAAACCGGAAGGAATGACTATTGACACCCTGAAAGGCCTGGTAACGTGGTCTCCGGCAACTCAAGGGTATTTTAGAGTTGGCATTGGAGCGCGATCGAACAAGGGAGGTCGGACTGAGCAATCTTATGTTATTACGGTGAGTGGGCCGACCGGAACGGTTTCGGGAGTAATTTCCGATACGACTGGAAAGCCGATTGCGAAAGTGACTGTCAGACTTTACAAGAGAAGCACAATTCGTTCATTTGAATACACAGCGTGGAGTGATGAACTCGGTAAATATTCAATCAGCCAGGTTGATACAGGCACCTACATCGCTCAGGCGGTTCCGATGAGAGGTGATTATCTGGAACAATGGTATAATGGAGTTTCAAGCTCAGATAAAGCAACGCCCATCAGTGTGCGTGAGAATAGTACAAGCGTCATTAATTTTACTCTGAAATCGAAAGTTCTTATTCCTTTCTACACGGTCAAGGGTACCGTGCTTGATACGTTGAAGAAACCGATCAAGGATGCCGTGGTTGTTTTCTCGTATTCGGGATTCAGCCTTAATGGTGCTCGAGGAGTTTCAGATATCGGATTGATGATGGATCCGAAGGATATGTTTGATTTGAGTAACTCCCTGATGTGTCAGTTCGGATCTACGGGTTCCGGTTTCAGCAATGGATTTGGGACGAATGATTTTCGCCTCGATGGAAACTCGGAGTTCGTCTTCATGGTCAAAACCGATCTCAATGGAGCATACTCCATCAAATTGCCTCAGGGATCATATACGATCATGTCCTACGCTGCAGGACATAATAAACTGTTCTATAATAATAAGACAGATCTGCTGACAGCAGATGTACTCAGGCTCTCGAAAGATACAAGCAGCATCAACTTTGTCCTGAAACCGTTGAGTCCTCTTGCCGTTGGAAAAATCAGCGGTCAGGTGGTCGACTCCCTGAACAAGAGTGGCGTCGCTGCAAGGATTATTGCCTTCAGGATGCGAAGCTCAATTCTTAAAGACACGCTCAATGCCCCAGCCGCCTATCATGCCGATACCGATTCGCTGGGCAAATATACTGTTGAGAACCTGGCTCCTGGAGATTACATCATCTTTGCCATGCCGCTGGGGAGATTTGTTCCATCATTCTACAGCATCAAAGGTCCGACGATACGATGGGATGAAGCAACCAAAGTGAGTGTGAATGGAAACAGCATTACGGGAATCAACATAATCGTAACGCCCATGGGGTCAGTACGGAGAGGATATACTTCTATTAACGGTTTCATTAAATCTTCGGTTCTCCCCGGTGGCCTCCGAAAGGGTACTTCAACGTATCCAATCGCTGGAGCGGTTGTTTATGCGATCGATGATACAAAGGAAGTTGTGGGATATGGAATTACCGACACTGATGGTGCCTTCACGATTTCCGAGTTATCTCCGGCGACATACAGCGTTGTGGTTGATAAAGTTGAATACTCTTCACAGAGCACCAGCGCAAGCCCGTCGTATAGCTTGTTGTCAACAGCATCACCCGCGAACATCACTCTCGATATCTCACCGGTGGCGGTTACAGATGTTGAGGAGATCGCCCCAATTCCAACGGGCTACATCCTGGAACAAAACTATCCGAATCCCTTTAATCCGAGTACACAAATCCTCTTCAGCCTCCCTGAATCACAGGTTGCATCAGTGGTTGTTTATAATCTGATTGGGCAGAAAGTTGCCACACTGCTCGATGGGTATCTTACTGCCGGTACTCATGCTGTTGTGTGGAATGGACGTGATTCCCGCGGCAAATCACTTTCTTCGGGTATCTATTTCTACCAGTTGACGGCAGGGAGCTATACATCGGTAAAGAAGATGGCGTTAATGAAATAGGAAATGAGAGATGACCGCCACCTAAACGCGTATACTCTACGTTGAGGTGACGGTCATCTGCCTATTTGGACTGGACCGATCGTTCAATAATGATTCCTTTTCAAGGCAAACAGTAAGCTACAAAGTGTTTTTACAAGACACTAGTGCGAAGGCGTCCCCGCCGAGCACTGCAGTTGCGCATAGCCCCTCGGCGTGACGCCTTCGGGTTAGTAGTCTCTCAAAAAAGGTTTCACACTGCCCCCTTATCATTTCTCCCTTGCTTCACTGGTTTCTCTTTGATATTCTTTGCTAAAGTTATTGAAGCCAGTGTCCTATCGAGATCAAGGTGATTCTCCATCCTTCTAAAATATTTTTCGCATTACTCATTGCATTATGTACCACTCTGGTACCATTGCACGGACAGGGTTTTTACAAAGACCTCTTTGTGGATGCCGGTGTTGGTTTGACGAAGCTTGCAGTGCCTGCTGCGGCAGAGTCGCTCCACTTCTCAATTGAATATATCTCAACAGAGAATTCCTCACTCAGCGCGGGTGATTGGTATATTGCAGTCGAGTGCCGAACAGTCGTCTCCGCTATCCAGTCCACCGAATCGTACCAGTACACCGGCAATCTTGGGGTGTTGAATGGTGTTGCCTATTCTCTGACTGCCAATTGGAGTACGACAGCGTCAGCAACGGGAAATACAACGATCCCAAAGGAATTTCTGCTCCAACAGAATTATCCCAATCCCTTTAATCCAACAACGCAGATTCAATTCACTCTTCCTGCCGAAGGCAATGTTTTATTAACCGTGTGTAATACACTCGGAGAACTTCTTGCTACACTTGTTGATGAATCGATGCCGGCTGGAACGCATGCCGTTCCGTGGAACGGAAGAACCGGGAAAGGAGAGGTCCTTCCTTCCGGTGTCTACCTGTATCACTTACGCAGCGGACAGTGTTCCGGCGTAAAGAAAATGATTTTGTTGAGATGAGAATTGAAGGCGGGAAGGGACGCAACCCAACATGGTGAACCAGAGACAATCGCGGTGAAGAACTTCGATGTCATTATCATCGGCGGCGGCGCTGCAGGCTTGATGTGCACCATCGAAGCAGGGAAACGCAAACGATCGGTCGTTCTTCTTGAGCATAACTCTTCTCTCGGGAGTAAGATCCGCATTTCCGGAGGTGGCCGCTGTAACTTTACCAACCTCAACATATCTGCCGATAACTATCTCTCGACGAATCCTCACTTCTGCAAGTCGGCACTGGCACGGTACACCCCAACCGATTTCATTGCATTGATTGAAGCCTACCGTATTGCGTACCACGAGCGAAAGCATGGGCAGTTGTTTTGCGATCAAAGCGCGCAGCAAATTATCGACATGCTTCAGCGGGAATGTGAAGCGGCCAATGTTGTGATACAGAATGATGTGCGCGTTGGCAGTGTTAGCAAGAATCAGGCATTCATTATTCAAACCAACAAGGAGCAATACTCCGCATCATCGGTGGTTATAGCCACAGGTGGATTGTCGATCCCATCGCTTGGTGCATCCGATTTAGCTTTTACTGTTGCGGAGCAGTTCGGCCTGAAGATGATACTGCCAAAACCTGGGCTGGTTCCGCTGATATCCGAAATAACCGAACGGGATTTTTATCAAGCGCTGAGCGGCATCTCCATCGATGCGGTCGTTCAGTGCGAAGGATCGACGTTTCGTGAGAATATCCTGTTTACGCATCAGGGATTAAGCGGACCGGCAATTCTTCAGGCATCATCGTACTGGAAGAAAGGGGCAGTCATAGAAATCAATCTCCTGCCCGATCTGGACCTGCTCCACCTGTTTCTCGCAAACTTCCAAAGCAGGAAGGAAGTTGCCACGCTGCTCGATCAAGTTCTTCCGCGCCGATTTGTGAAGGAATGGTTCGATCGACGAGGCGGATCCAAGCCGATGTTTGCCTATTCAAAAAAACAGCTTGAAGAGATTGCCCATGAGTTACACCATTGGCAGATCGTTCCCAGCAGTACTGAAGGGTATGGCAAAGCAGAAGTTACGGTTGGAGGAATTGATACTGATGAACTCTCTTCAAAGACGATGGAGTCGAAGAATGTCCCTGGCTTATACTTCATCGGCGAATGTGTCGATGTCACAGGATGGTTGGGAGGATACAACTTCCAATGGGCCTGGTCGTCCGGGTGGGTGGCGGGGCAGGTTGTGTGAGAGGGTGAGTTTGAGAGGGGGAGAATGAGAGAGAGGGAAAAGGGGAGTGTGAGAGAGTGAGAGGGTAAGAGTGTAAGAGGGTATGGTTGAGTGACGATTGACGAATGGCGAATGATGATTGGTTCAATAATCCATTGGTTCAGTGATCCGATGATTCAATTATCAATTGCCCCCGAATGAAGCGGTGATATAAAAGAAAGCATCCTATGGGCGTATGATTCCGCTGGCGTTACCGCGCAGTACTTCCTTCCCTTTCTGATTACGACAGATCCAGGTAGAAGACACATGAATGACCGCTCTCTCTTCGTGGAGATCTGTAATCGTTACGGAGCATTCGATGGTGTCGGATGCATAGACAGGTCGGATGAATTGAAATGTCATCTCCTGTGCAATAAAGTTGAGGTCGCCGCCAATCTTTGTCGGTAATGTAGCAGTGAGCAATCCCTGGGCCATGAGCCGGCCCTGTTCGTCAGGCTGAAGATGATGGAGTCCTTCATCGCCGGAGAGCTTGCCAAATTGCCGGATATCTTCCTCGGTGAATGTGCGTTTCCATGTTATAACATCGCCAACGTTCATTTGGAATAATCCCTACAGGTAACTGCTCAATAAGTCCTCCACGGATGACACACCGAGATGCACAGATAATACTGGACTTTGATATTTCTTCGAACAAGATATCATGCTGCTTGCTTTCCTCAGTTATTATCGGTGTGCCATCAGTGGTGAAATTGCCGGGTAAACACCCTCAAAATTTCTATTTTGCATTTTTCCTTTTTCATTTTACATTTTTCATTATGGATCTCTTTCATTTTGAATTTTTAACTTTTCATTTTACATTTTTCAGTAGTTCCTCCACCGCTCGTTCCAGTTGCTGATCGCGGCCTTTGCTGATGATGCCTGGTTCATTCTTAATCATCACGTCTGGAATTGTCTCAACATTCTCCAGCCATTGCCCTTTGCTGTTTTTGGAGCTTATTGGAACGGCGCCCCAGGTGGTCACACCATCCTGCAGCGTTTCCCAACCAGCGTAGCTGCAAGTTCCGGGCACAGGCATACCGATCGTTGTACCGATACCGAGGTCTTTATACCCGCATGCAAAACAATGGCCATCGCTATAGTTGGCTTCATTGAACATTGCTACCGTAGGTTTTGTCCAGCGGAAGGTCGGTTCATAACCAAGCGATCGGCTTTCAATCGCATAGTCTAAAAACTTCTGTCCGGTGAAGAACATCGCGAGGTCTGCAACAAGATCGCCACCGCCGTTAAATCGTGTATCAACAACAACGCCTTTGCGATCGTGGTATTTACCCATCATCTCTTCGTACGTGGTGCGGTATGGGCCGTCACTCATACCGGGAATATGCACATAGCCAAGCTTACCGCCGCTCAGCTTTTCAACCTCTTCCTGATTTTTCTGCACCCATCGTTTATACAATAAACGGTTTTCGTCACCAAGCGTGATCGGTTTCACCATAAACTGCTGCCTGTTCTTTGTCGCCGGATCGAGCACAGTGAGCAAAGTGTATTTGCCGGCCTTGCGGTTCAGGTATTGTGCAACATCGCGGTCTGCGGAGAGTATCTCTCCATCAATCTGCTCGATGATCATTCCGGCCTGGATCTTCACATTGGCCTTTTCAAGCGGGCTTCCTTTCATCACTTCGGCAATCCGAATACCATCGCCCGTATAATCGTAATCCATGAAAATTCCCAACGATGCTGTGTTATCGCCGTTTGGATCGCTGGCAGCATAGCGTGCACCGGAGTGGGATACATTAAGCTCGCCTAACATTTCGGAAAGCATTTCCGTGAATTCATATCCAGTCCCAATGGATGGCAGGTATTTCTCGTATGCTCCCCGCAATTCGTCCCAGGGTGCTCCGTGAAACGTCGAGATGTAAAACATACTCTTTGTTCTTCGCCATACATGGTCGAACATATATTTGCGTTCTGCGGCCGCATCCAGAATCATCTCTCCATTAATATTCACAGCCTCTTTTTTCCAGCCCTCGGGATTGAGCTTTGAGATTTTTCCATCCGCAAGGAGAAAGAGACTCTTCATCTCCTTATCCCATTGCATGCTGGCCGAGCTGGCATCCAGAGGAACTTCCATTTTGGTTTCTTTGGTGCGCAGGTTTGTGCTCCAGAGGTTCAGCCCTTTTTCAAAGCGGGCCAGGTAGTATAATTTCTCACCATCCTTCGATAACACTGCATCACTCAGCGATGAAGAGTGGATAGTCAACCGTGCCTTGCGATCTCGTATTCCGTCCAAATCGATGACTACAACCACAGAATCCTTTTTCGGTTCAGTACTCGTTTTCTTTTTATCATCCTGCTTTGCTTTTTCTTTGCTCTCTTTTTCTTTGGCCTCCTTTTCTTCCAGCTCCTTCAACAATGCATAGTCTTCCTTGCTGAGATTGAAACGATCCCAGGCATCTTTCGTGAAGAACATACTGTACACATCTGTTTGACGCGTTCCGCTGTTGGCATAACTCCGGAGGCCGTCACGATCGCTGAACCATAGCATCTGCTTTCCGTTCATCACCCATCGCGGTCTTGAGTCGTCATACCCACTCTGTGTCAGGTTGACCATCTTGCCTTTTCCATCTGAAGGAATTAATACCACTTCCGTGTTGGTCATTACCGGTGAATATTGTGCCAGAAGCCATTTCCCATCCGGGCTCCAGTTAAAGTACTGATCACCGTCGGTCATATAATAGAGTTCATCGGGAGTCATCAGTACGCGGGATTGTTTGGTCTCCAGATTGAATATCTTCAGCGTCCTTCTATTCTCGATAAAGGCCACCTCTTTTCCATCGGGCGAGTAGAGCGGTTGATAGCTGTCCTGCTCGCCGGCAATCAACGGCTCTTCTGTTAACAGTGTGGAGACATAGAAATACGGTTCCTCTTTGCGTGTTTTTTTGGTTTGATAGATTTTCCAACCATTGCCCCGCTCACTTGCATACAGTAAGGCTGATCCGTCGGGGGAGAAACTTAAAAATCGTTCTTGTTCGGGAGTATTGGTGATGCGCTTTGTCACGCTGCCTTCGGCTGACGAGACGAATACTTCTCCACGGACAATGTACGCAACCTCTTTGCCATTCGGCGATACGGCAAACTCGCGCACATTGCCGCTGATGGGTAGCACGGTTTGGTTGTTGATTTTGCTTTCTGTGCGAATGCTCACCTGCAGTTTTTTAGGTTCACCGCCTTGCTTCAGTGTGTAGAGTTCACCGTCATAGCTGAAGCAAAGTGTACCGTTGTTTGAGATACTGAGGAAACGGACGGGAAACTTCTTGAAGGAGGTAACCTGCCGCTTACGCTGTGGATTGTCAATCTCGAGTTTATGGACGTTAAACGATCCGCTTTCTTCACTCAGGTAGAACATGCTCTTATCCTCTTCGGCGAAAACCGGATTGCGGTCCTCGCCCTTAAAGGAGGTAATCATTTTATGTTCACCTGTCTTGTTGTCGTACAGCCAGATGTCGCGTGCGATGGAGGAGGTATGATGCTTGCGGAATGCATTCTCGCCTCCTTTCTTATCGTGATAGAGCATGCGTTGACCATTCCTGCTGACTTGTACGTCTTCCGCCGGGATTGTCCAGACCAGGTTCACCCTGCCGCCGCTCGATGGTACTTGATAGAGTTCAGGTTGTGAACCCGTCGGGTATTGCCGGTGGATGGCAAGATCCTGACGGACTCCACCGAAGATTACTGCCTTATCATCCGGAGTGAACGAATAGGGATATTCGGCAGATGAATGGTAGGTGAGACGTTTTGCTTCGCCTCCTTCGGCACTCATAAGAAATACATCGAAGTTCCCATAGCGATCGGATGCGAAGGCAATCGACTTGCCGTCGTGACTCCACACCGGCATAAAGTCGTGCGCTTCGTGGAATGTAAGCGGTGTAGCTGTTCCGCCGCTCGACGGAACGATGTAAAGGTCGCCTTTGTATGTGAAGACTATCCTATCACCATCGGGTGAAATTGAAGGGTACCGCAGCCACAGAGGATTGTTCTGTGCAGCAGCATTAGATAGAATGATCATCGAGAAGATAAAGGCAAGGAACTGTTTCATAGGATCCTTTTTATGAGTAGTAATAAGTAGACTTTGGAGGTGCCGAGCTAAATGGTGCATCATGTTTGAGAGGAACTGGTGCGTGGTAGTGTTTATCCGCCTAAGCGTTTTATCTCCGCTTGGATTTCTTTGACGACTTCCTTGTTCTGAATAACTTTATCTTTTCCCTCTTTTATGGAAATAACATAGAATACTCTGCCACCGTATTGACCTGTAAATTTTTTATGTGTCACAGCTTGCTGATTCCGTTCCTTGAAGATTTCTGGAATGTGAGAGACACCACTGGCAGGCTTGATCTGAAGCCCGATATATTTATCTCTTATCTTGATGAAGAAATCCACATTGAACAGTCTATCCCACTCGTCTGGCGCTGGTTCAATCTTAATACTTAGCAGATCTTGAAGCTGACCATAGATTGTGCGAATCTCTGTTGTGTAACCATCGAACGTGCGATCAATGACTAATTGAAACATATAGTGAATACAATCTTCCTCGGTAATCTCCTCAACCTCGGAAGCGATGACCTCGGTAATCTTGACGTAGAGCTTCCTGCCAAGCTCCTCGATGTGTTGCTTGCTTCGGACTTGCGAGAAATAGAACTCTCTCCATTCATCGACGGTCTTTGGGGAACATTTGCGTATTGCTTCGGACACAGCGCCAACATTTCTTTTAAAATTGAGTTGGAAACGGTTGGTGGCACTGTTCAATATCCATTCTTTAGGCATTGGGTGAAATCCTAGTGTTAGGGAAACTTGATTATGTTATCGACCGGAAGTGTATGAGCATAGTTTCGGCAGGCCGTACTGTTTTCTCCATTTCTTTTCAATGAAGTCAAGATACAATGTTTCTGGCTGAGTGATTATATAGTATGCTCTAAATGAATTGGTTCGATGTTTCTGTTCTCGAATATCGATACCATTTCTGAAGTAGAATATTGCTTGTCCGCTACTGTTGATGAAATTCTTTTCCTGATCAGATAGGTTGAGCTCAACGAGCAATTCCTTAGATCTGATTGGCGGTAATGGGTCAATGTCGAGGTATGGAACCTTTCCTCTTGTTGAGCAAGCCTTCTTTTTATGAGATCGTGACTTTCCAGGGTAGATGTCAATACTGATTCCTGACCATCCCGCATCTGCTTCTCCCATGAGGTGGTGCTTTATTCGCAGTCGCACATTGTCCTTTGCTATTCCGTTGTAAATAACTTCTCCGTTGTCAAATCGCTCGGGTAGCGGATTTTTGTGCAGCCGATGAAGGACTGGTTCATTTGTCCAAAGCCAGTAACAGCCGCCGGACTCTGGAATCTTGTCAAACTCTGATGGGTTCGATAGGTCGACTAGGTCAACCTCATTGAGCCTTGCGTCGGGGAATCGGACGGCTGCTTCAAGCTCTCTGAACCGCTGCTCTTCTTGTCTCCAAATAGTCAGAGAGTAATGTTCAACAAGAGGCATCTGAGTGGTCAAGGAGTGATTGGAATTTGTGTCGATACTTGTACTCTCGCTTAGAGTCGATCGAAACGAGTCCGCTCTTGATTAGGTGAGCATTGATAAATGTCTTGTTCTTGAGATAAACGTACGAGAGCAAGTTACCGTCATCATCGTATTTATTCTTGTCGAACTTCAGAAAGACTCTCTCACCCTTCGTCTTTCCGATGAGAAACTCCACCGCCATCTGTCGATGTGTCGGCTCTTCAGCAATCCCAATGAGTCTAATCGTTAGCCCGTTGCTGAGTTTGAGAAGTTCAGGGCTGAGCACTTGTGTGACGTTGTACAGCTCGGTTACTTCTCCATTATCGCCGTTCTCAATCTTCGAGCCAAACTTCAACTTTCGAGGGTCAACCTTTTTGTCTAACTCGTGCGGGTCAGTAAACTTGTACGGAAGCGATTCTATGTCCTTGTCAATGTTCTCTAGGGTCAGTTGTTGTGTGACGAAATCGTATGTGGCATCGCCGAATATATCATGCTGGGGAATCTTCAATTTGTTCTTGATAATTGGAATGAATGTCGTACTTATTTCATAGCCGATAGAATTCCTGCACAGATTCTTTGCGGCAAGTGATGTCGTTCCGCTTCCAAGGAATGGATCAAGTACAGTATCGCCAACAAATGAAAACATTCGAATCAATCTACGGGGAAGTTCTTCGGGAAACATAGCCAGGTGCTTGTCCTGGCGTTCTCCAGCAAAGTTCCAATGTCCAGCAAAGTATGTGTTCCATTCGTCTGTCGTGAGCTTTGAAAGTTCCTTGATCTCTTTGCTGACTTTCGGTGAGTCGCCTAACTTCTTGAATATCAGAATGAACTCGTAATCAATCTTCAGGATGCCATTTCTTGGGTAAGGAAAGGACCCCATTATTGATGCGCCGCCAGTGGTGTTGGTGGTTGTTACCTTCTGCCAAATAACGGCACCCATATAGTCCATTCCGATGGTTTCACAGAATTTGGTAATCTCTGTCCTGATTGGAATAACCTTATAACGCCCATAATAAACAGACCGTGCAAACTGGTCACCTATGTTGATGCAAAGCCGGCACCCTTTATGGAGAATCCGGAAACATTCTTTCCAGACGAGATTAAGGTTGTTGATGTAGTTTTCGTAAGTATCGTGAAAGCCTATCTGTTTCTCGTCTCCATAATCCTTGAGTTGCCAGTACGGTGGCGATGTGATAACAAGGTGAACGGACTCGTCGGCGATTTCCGTCATCCGTCTTGAGTCGCCGATTATTATTTTATGATGGGTTGCCATACTTTTATGATAATGTACTGAATTTCAATTACAGTTGATAGTTCCTCCTGATGTCCAGAGAAACGCCACCATAGCGCATAACGTTTAAGATTTTATCCATGCTTGAGTCAAAAAAATCTTTCTCGCTAAACATTTCACAGGCTCAAGTTCTTGTTTAGCTGCCGTTTGCATTTACGATCCCCGAAAAATCGTTCCCTCACGCTCGAAAATCCAGGCACAAATTACGAGACTGACGGATGCAACGACGATCAATGACAGATAAACCTCGGCAAGCAGAATCGGAGTAACGGTATCCGCGATGATTGCTTTCGTTGCAAGCGATACATTCAGAATCGGAATCAACGCTGTGAGCGGATTCAGCGTGATTCCGGGCATCAATCCGAGAAACGCAGGAACAATAATAACAATCATCATTGGACTGATGATGGTCTGTGCTTCCTTGTACGACCTGGCATATATCGAAAGGGATATCAGGATGGCGGCGAAGAACACGGTGAGCGGCAACAGAAGCGAAACAAGTAACAGAATGGATCGCCACTCCAGAATCCCAAGAATCGTCCCGAGCAACGCGGAGGGAATCTCCCGCACCTGCATAACACCGATATAAAGACCGATCAACGCTATCACAGCCGTCAGTATTCCCGTGAGCACGACAACGCCAAATTTGCCTACGAGTATTTCCAGCCTGCTCGCCGGCGAGGTGAGAAGTGTTTCGAGTGTGCCCCGTTCTTTTTCTCCCGCGGCAAGATCGATTGCAGGATACGTGCTTCCAAGGAAACAGAAGATGATGAACAAATAGGGTAGGAATCCGCCAACAATCTCGGCAAGTTTTTCCTTTTCTGAGGCAAGGTTCTCCTCACGAAGGTGGACTGTTTTGGTTACTGACTCATCGATCTTAAGTGCTTTGAACCGTGCCGACCGCAATGCATCTTCAAACTTGTTGAGGAGTTCGATGACACGTCCTTTCTCAATATCTTTTCTTTCCGCAGTCTTGTAGTACAGCGTTACGCTTCCCGGACGGAGAGCCGCAATCGATTTGTCAAAATCTCCAGCAAACTCAAGACAGGCATTTAGACTGTCTTTCTGTATCAGGGAACGAGCTTCGTCAAGCAGGATGCCATCGACGAGTCGAATCCGGCTTTCTTTGAGAAGCATCTGCCTGAATTCCTCAGCATTGCCGTTTGTTATCAAAGCGATGTTCAAGACCTTTTCCTGTGCTTCTCG
Organism: bacterium; assembly: GCA_043803945.1. Taxonomy (GTDB): domain Bacteria; phylum Bacteroidota; class Ignavibacteria; order UBA10030; family UBA10030; genus JAZDJN01. The sequence continues at coordinate 21,160 of JAZDJN010000019.1, forward strand.
TATCTGGCTCATCATAATCCGCGAAGAGATTCCGATAAGCAGCGGGAATAGGAGTAATGGGATGAGGATCATGGTGACCAATGTACGTCGGTCTCGAAGCGTATCGGTCAATTCCTTCTTGAAGATTACAAAGACTGTTCTCACGGTTGTGCCTCCCCGACAAGTCGAATGAATTCCTCCTCGATGGATGGAGTTTGCATGGCACCCCGGAAGTCCTCAAACGTGCCGTTGTAGCACAGCCTGCCGTTATGAATGATGGCGAGGTCGTCGCTTAAAAGGCTCACTTCGCCCATAATGTGTGTGGAAAAGAGAACTGTTTTCCCGGCCTCTTTGCAGCTCCTGATGAGGTCTATGATATGCCGTGCTGTGATGACATCGAGTCCCACAGTTGGTTCATCGAACACTACTATCTCGGGATCGTGTATCATCGTGCGGGCAATCGATACTTTCTGGCGCATTCCGGTGGAGAGTTTACCGATGCGACGACGGGCAAATTCGTGAATACCGAGGATGGAAAAAAGTTCGTCTTTCCGTTGTGTGAAATGATGTTTACTCATGCCATGCAAATCTGCAAAATATTTGACGACTTCTTCCGGGGTCAAGCGCTCGTACAAGCGGGTTGTACCGGTGAGGAATCCGATTTTTCTCCGGACTTCGCGCGGTTGAAGCACGACATCGATGCCTCCAACGGCGATCGATCCAGAGGTAGGTTTCAACAACGTGGCAACCATCCGCAGGGTTGTGGTTTTCCCGGCTCCATTTGGACCAACAAGCGTAAATACCCTCCCGGGTTTGCACGTGAACGTTATACCGGCAACTGCGCTGACAGCATTGCTGTCGGTTCGCGTTTCTTTACGGTGCTGACGATCAAGTTTGAACGATTTCCAAAGATCATTGACTGCTATCATAGTACCATTATTTGATATTTAGGTTGTTCTATGAGATGCCTAATAGCTTCTACAATGGCTTGGATTTCTCGATCATGCTTTTCGGTGTGAAGTTCAAGAAGCTTTAACTTGTCTATAACCTCACTCTGGTCTCTGAGTACTTCTCGCAGACGTACGAAAGCTTTAATAATAAGTATACTCATCCGTACGGCACGGTCGCTCTTCAAAACCGTAGCCAGTGCCGCTCCCATTAACTAATATTTTATTTTAGGTAACGATTGTGCAAATGGGAGCGGGCACTACTGCCTTCTTGAATAGGCTAAAAACATTTCACAATATTTCTTTTTAGGAGTGGCACTAGCATTGCTACCCCATGTTCTGAAAATGCATATGGCAATGTAGCGCGGTGCTTCAAGGATTCGAACCGGTGCCAATTTGTCACCAGTTCTTCTTTTTCTTCTTTCGTCAATTGAAACATGAATTCAACTGGAAACCGTTCACTGTTTCGTTTGACTTGTCTAATGAAATCGGGATCTCTCTCGGTATGCATCATCCAACCCTTTTCCCCTCTGTTACTCTTCACGATGCCGATAAATGGTACCTGAAATCAAAACGATTGTCAAGCGCCATAAAAATTCAAAAAGGAAAAATCAAATATCAAAACGAGAGATGAAAATGGAAAATGGAAGTACCTCTATTGCTTCATTTTCATTGCTTTGTTTTTTTCCCAGGTGCGTACATAACCTTCGGCTCTTCAAGCTTAAATCCAATTCCGCGTTTTGGTTTATCTTGCACACTGTCGGGAGCAGCTATTAATTGCCGGATTGCATCTCAGCCATAGGCTGATGCGCCTCCGGTGCAGAATACGACCCTGAATTGCTGATCATATTTCTTTTCCATTTCTTCCAGTTTTCGGGCAAGGTCTTTGCGTGTAGCAAGGATCTCTCGAAGCGCCACAAACGCACGCATAATCTGTATGTTCACGTGAACGGCACGATTGCTATTCAAGACGCTGGAGAGCATCGCTACACCTAACTCTGTAAAAGCGTAGGGGGGCTTCCGTGTGCCGCCCCATCTTGATATTCCAGATTGGAATATCAAGTTGTCGAACTCTTCGCGGGTCAGTTGAAACATAAAATCTGGAGGAAACCGATCAATGTTCCTCTTTACTGCCTTGTTGAGATTGAACGTCTCTACGTCGTACATTTCCGCAAGATCCCTATCAAGAATAACTTTTAGCCCTCTTATGAGAAGGATGGATCGTTCAATTCGTTTATGCGGAACCAGTGAATCGTGGTTTGTCATTTTCCGTGCTGGTACGCAATTCGTTTTGTGTTGTTACTCACTGAAGTTTTTTTCGGTTGCGAAGGTGTTACCTTCTCTCGGTATGCATTATCCAACCCTTTTCCCCTCTGTGACTCTTCACGATGCCGATAAATGGTACCTGAAATCAAAACGATTGTCAAGCACCGTAATAAATCAAAAAGGAAAAATCAAATATCAAAATGAGAGATGAAAATGTAAAATGGAAGCATCTCTTACATACACCCGTTCCTGCGCCCCCATTCTCTTCACCTCCCACTCTCCTCGTCTCCCATTCTTGCACTCTCACTCTCTATCAATCGTAAATCGACAATCGGCAATCGCAAATGGAATATTCCGAATTTCCCATCCCTCGTCAGGCTCGGGATGAATTCCGAATTTTATTCATACCGCAGGGATTCGACAGGATCGACACTGGCGGCTTTGCGGGCCGGAAAGAACCCAGCAACAAGCCCGATTGCTCCAAGGATACCAACCGTCATGAAAAGTGTTGTCGAGGAAAGAATAGGGCGTCCAAGAAATTGCATCGCACCCTCTTCTGCAGGGAGCATCCAGAAGAGCGAGACTACACCATAGGAAAAGAGTATACCGATACCCCCGCCGATGAACGCAAGGAGGAGTGCTTCGAAAATAATTTGCATCAGAATGTAACGGCGGCGCGCGCCAACAGCCATTTTGATTCCAATCTCACGCGTCCGCTCCTTGACAACCACATACATTACGTTGGCAACACCGACACCGGCAATCAATAATGTCAACGAACCAATGGCAAAGAGGAAGATACTCACACCAAGGCCGATTTTCTTTCCGATCTTTTCAGCTTCAATGAAATCCCAAATGCGTAGTGCCCGCTCGTCGGCTGCATCGAATTTATATTTTCGCCCCAGCGTTTCATAGAGAGCAGTTTTGATTTCCTTTTGCCGCGTCGGATCGGAAGGGCGGACCACAATGGAATTGACATACTCATTGCCGTATGTGGTACGGAATGTGGTATAGGGAATGATAGCACGCCGGGTATCGGGACCGTTATTCATTGCCGTTTGGACTTTTTTCTGAAGTGTGCCCACAACCGTGGTTGGTATTCCATCCACCAACAGGGTTTTCCCGACAGGGTATTCCTCTTTGAAAATATCTTCCGCAATAGCCGATCCCAGCACGATCACCCGTCGCTGAGATTCAAGATCGGTCTGGTTGAGAAACCTTCCACCGGCGGTCGGGAACATCCGCCGCATTTCCTCAAAGCCCGGATTTACCCCTTCGCACTCGGTAGTGATCATGAACTTTCCGTAGGCGAGCGTCACGTTGCGCCGATATTGCGGGGAGATCAAATCGATACCCGTTGTGCTCTGCCGGATCAAATCGATGTCATCCTCTACCATTCTGATGCGCCTGCCTTTGGGTAATCCCTGATAGACGATTCCGGTTTCTCCTCCAGAGAGGATGAGAATCCGATCGCCGGCATTCATCATTCCTTTGTTCATCTGATTGCCAAGCCCTTCACCGAACGAGAGTAAGAGAACGACAGCAATGGTTCCCCAGGTAATGGCAACGAGTGTCAGTATGGCGCGTGTCCGGTGGGCTTTGAGGTCCTGAAAAAATTCTCTGAGTAATTCGAAATACATTGGTACTAGTCTCTTATCGGTTAGTGAATATCGCGCTATAGCCAGTGATAAAGATTGAATCCCTTTGATTCAACATCTGAACCGCCAAGTGCGCCCCAGCCCGCCATGCGGTCTGGCGGGAAGAATATTCTTATTTGATCGTTTTTCATAATGATCTAAAAATCTACCACAATTAAATCTTGGCGTTTTGCCTGCCTGCGTGTCCGCCGCGGCGGACGGGCAGGGCGGTTTCTCATTCCTAAAAGGGGGTGTCACGTCCGTAAGCATTCCACCACATCGAGATTTGCCGCACGTCGTGCAGGCATCAATCCGGCAGCAAGCCCTACGAACATGAGCACTGTGATTGTTGCCACGGCAACTTCCCAGGAGAGCTCCGGAGTTCCGACATATTCTTTAATCGGCATCAGTCCGAGCACAAGAATAATTCCATACGCAATCAGAAAGCCGATGCTGGATCCGAGGATGACGATAAAGAATGTCTCGGAAAAGAACTGCAGCAAAATGTTTGAGCGCTTTGCCCCGACTGCACGCTTAACGCCAATTTCTTTGATACGTTCCTGGACGATGATGAACATAATATTCGCGACGCCGACACCGGCAACGCCGAGGGTAAAACTCCCGATCGTGCCAAGGAAAATATTAATGGCAAGGAAGAGGTAGAACGAAAACCGGTCAAATTCAGTCGTGTCCCAGATCCAAACAGCGTCTTCATCGTTGGGATCGAACTTGTAGCGTTTACTGAGAGCTGCGCGAACATCTTTTTCCGTTTGCTCCCCGAGACGCGGATCGGAGACCTGGTAGATAATGTTTGTGAGTTTGTTAACACCGTACATCGACGTAAAGGTTGTTGATGGTATGAAGATGCGGTCCTGGTCGCGTGAATTGTACGAGGAAGGCTGCACCTTCTCCTGCATCACACCGATAATCGTGAAGGGAACAGACCCAATATAAACGATCTTCCCGATAGCATCGCTTTCACCGAACAGAAACTCATTCACCTTATTTCCGATGACCGCAACCCGGCGCCGCTGCTGGATATCGAGGTCATTGATAAACCGTCCGCCGGCTTTCGGAATGATGTTCCGCATATCGCCATAGTTTGGGATAATGCCCGTTACAAGTGGGTTGAGAATATTCTCGCCCACGCGGGCAACAGTACGACGCGAATACTCAGGGCTGATAGAAGAGAGATTAGAGACCTGCGAGGTGATCACCTTGATATCGTCTTCGATAAAGGACATGAATCGACCAGTGCCATATCCAGCGAATGCTTTGGTTGTCTTGCCCGGCCAGACGATGGCAATGCGTTCTCCGAGGCCATGCATGTTTGCCGAAGTCTGCTTCTTGAATCCCACACCGAATGCAACCAGCACAATGATGGCAACCGTTCCCCAGATGATGCCGAACATTGTCAGAAACGCTCGCAGCTTCTGCGCACGAAGGTCAGCAAGAAATTCAGAGACGATTGTTCTAAACTTATCCATACTACGGGACCTGAGTGTAACCAGTACTGCCTTAAATGGTTGGGTTCTTTTATCTCATCACACTATTCGTTAGTCGATTTTTTTAACCGGTTTTTCCAGGACTTCGTTACCTTCGGCAAGTCCGGAAATCACCTCAATATTAATAGCATCACTGAGTCCGGTCTTGATGCAAATCTCCTTGCCCTCCGTTCCGTTCGGTACCTTCACAAATGTTGAATCGTTACGGAAGGTTACCACACGTTCGGGTATGGTGAGCACGTTTAGTTTTTTCTGAATGATGATATTGGCGTTTGCAGAATACCCTGCGCGGAGCAGTGTATTCTTCGTCGTTGGTATAAGAATTTCAATAGGAAACACAGTTGCATTATCTTTCTTCTCCGCTTTCAGCCAGATCTTCCTCAGGAATCCTTTTACCGTATCACTTGGTAACGCCCCAACTTTGATTTCGACATCCATGCCCTCTTTCATCTTTCCAACATCGATCTCATCGACCATGCCTTTGAAGATCAGGCGTTGCATATTTGCCATCTTCATCAGGACTGTTCCTTCTTGAAAGCTCGATAGAGGGGTCACAGGATCGCCGACTTCGATCGTCCTGCTTAGCACATACCCATCGATCGGAGCTTTGATGACCGATTCAATATGTGTGTCGCCGATGGTTACCTGTCCGCTCTCCATGAGCGCCAGTTTTTCATTGGTGATTTTCAACCGTAACTCAGCCTCATCATAGCGCTTCTGAAAATCTTCGTACTCTTTTTCCGAAATGAGTTTTCCTTTGTAGAGTGCCTCTTGCCGGACCCGTTCTTTCTTCAGATTGCCCAGATCGACTTCGGTAAGCTGGACCTGTCGTTTCGCGTCTGCCAATTCCAGCGGTGTCGGGTCAGGTTTGACCTCGAGCAGCGGTTGGCCTGCTTTCACATAGACACCAACATCGACAAAGATCCGGTTCACGACACCGGAGACTTTCGACTTCACCGAGATCTCAAACTCAGGTTCAATTGTTCCCACGGCAAGCGCTTTATCAATAACATCGTGGCGCTCCACTTTCACTTTCGGGAGAGCGCCGTTCTCGGAGGATTTGGAATTACCAAAGAGAAGAAATGCTGTCACTGCAAGAACGATGACGACAGCCGATGAGATAAAAATTTTCTTTTTCATGGGAGAACCCTCGCGTTAGATCAAAAGAAAGAGAAGAGAAACCATCTGAGTTAAATTACGTGGAGAGCGGAGTAAATGTTGCGTGCAACTTTGATTACTTTTTAAATCACAAGAGTCTTGCATCTTTAAATCTAAAGGGTGTCGCCGACCCACCGTGACGCAACAAATCCGAATTTTTCAGTGCGATAGATGGTGTTTCTAACCCGATTTACTTGGCATCCGATCAGAGTAATTCCCTGAGGTTTATCTAATATCAGACTACAGGATGGGAGAAAAGGTTGCAGGGGGGAGGACTGTTAGTAACTGAAGATGCGGAACAGTCACTCTTTTTAAGACTCGCTCAGGGAATGACATCAGTTTTAAGCTAGAGCTACCGAGATACCGATGCCCCAAGGCGAGTGGCAAATGCCTGGACTTTTTGTAGATACTCGTTTCCGCCAATGAAGTACGTATCGTTATGATCCGCACCTTCGATGATGTAGAATTCTTTCGGTTCGTTCGCTGAAGCATATAACTTTCTCCCAAGAGAGAAAGGAATAACCGAGTCGTGATTGCCATGCATCGCTAAGAGCGGTACGTGAACCTGAGGGATTTTATCAATGGAGTTGAGTTTGGTGTGAAGTGTAAGATAGACGGGGAGGAAGGGATATGCCGCCTTCGCCACATCGCGCGCTGAGCTGAAAGCCGATTCGAGAATCAACCCGGCCGCTTTTCGATGAAGAGCTACATCAACTGCAACGGCGCCGCCCAGGCTCGTTCCCCACAGAATTATCTTGTTCGAATCGACTCCCTTCAACATCAAGGTATGATCGTACGCGGCGCGTCCATCGGCATAGATGCCCTCTTCCGAGGGACTCCCTTCGCTTCTACCGTATCCGCGGTAATCGTACATCATGACATTAAAACCAGCCCGTTGATAGCCTTTCAACAGGATGAGGCGGTGTGCGATATTCCCGGCATTGCCATGGGAAATGATCAACGTCGCACGCGGACTGTCCGCAGGGAGATACCATCCATGGAGTTTAATCCCATCCTCTGCTGTAAACCAGCAATCCTGCAGACCGGGGACCGTTGCGGCAGGAACATACTCGGATTGGCTATACGATGAAGGGAAATAGATGAATTTGTTTTCGAAAATCATAGCAAGTGTTGTCCAAAAAAGAATTGCGAAAACTGCTGCAAAGAGGATCTGACGTACAATCCGAAGCGATTGTTGAGCAATTCTCTTCATTGGGCCCTCCAATCAGAGAAATTCAAAGGAGCCACAGCGAAACAGCGGGCTTTCCGGATCCGTTATTTTGTATTGAAGTCGTTGTATGCGACTGAGGAGGTGTAGTACTCGTCGCTGAGTCCGCCAAAACTATGGCCGAGTTCATGGACGAAGACATAATCCATGTGAATTCCTGCAAGCGCTTCATCGGTGGTCTGCCACTCATTGAACAGCGACGAGTAACCCTGGGAGAAGATGAGTATGTTAGAAGCGAGGTCGTACCCCCGAACCATAAACTCACCCAGTTTTAAGGGATCGGAGAGGTGGTTCCGTGTCCCCGACCAGATACTTTCCTCATACACCTTATCAAGGCTGATTGTTTCTTCACCGTTGGTGCCGGTGTGGTAATAATCCACCCGCATCGTCTTATTAACGAAGTACCGATCAAAGTGCTGTGCAGAACACCATGCAATTGCCAGTGTTAAGAGTATCGCTGTAATCATGAAACGTTTCATAGAGCGCCTCATCGATGAGTAGCGTAATCAATTACTTTCGGGAAGCTGAGATGACAATAATCGGGACTGAAGGAACATCCCGGAAACTCTCTTTACTCTCTGTTGGTACGGCTGCCATTTTATCGATAACATCCATTCCCTGCAGTACTTTTCCAAAAACGGCGTATCCGGCTTGTCCGGGAGAGTAATCGAGCCGTGCATTATTGCCATAGTTGATGAAGAATTGTGATGTCGCACTGTTCGGATCGGGTGTGCGTGCCATTGCGGCAGTTCCGCGCTGGTTCGACAATCCGTTGTTTGATTCATTGATAATTGGGGGAAAGGTCGGTCTTCGTTTCAGGCTTCGGTCGAATCCGCCGCCCTGGGCCATGAAACCAGAGATGACGCGATGGAAGATCGTGCCGTTATAATACCCGCTATCGGCATAAGCGAGAAAATTTTTCACTGTGACAGGTGCTTCTTTTTCGAAGAGGAGAATTGTAAAGTCACCAAGTGTCGTTTTGAATACCACCTGGAGAGAATCCTTTTTAATCGGTGCGCCGGGAATTTGTTGTCCCTGAGCGAATGAAAGAATTGGAAGGGCTATGAGAAGAACGAACAGCATGACTGACAAGAATTTCATAAAAGCTACTCCAGTGAAAGTAAGGGTGATTTGGATTTAGGTCAAATGGTGATGGTGTTTGAATTTTCTGGGAATTATGAGTGCTTCGCCGTCATCGTCTCTGTGGTTTGATGTTGTGTCTCCACGTTTCGATCACACCTCACATGTGATGATTCAATTTTCCAGGAGGTTCCAGGCCCGTCGAACAATGCGGGTGCCGGCAAACAATAATGCACATCCCATGGTGAAATAGGGAACAGCCAGATACGATTTTGAAACTGGAAGCTGACGGAGTGTGATGCCGAGCGTTATCATAAGAGCGATGGTCGCATACCCCCGCCAGGACGTAAAAGCAAAGATACAGACTGATTCGGGAAGAGCATGGATTCGCCGGATGTTTTGTTCGAGCAAATTAATGAAGAGACGGTGATAGAAAATCCATCCGATAATTGCCCCCGCACATCCGAACAGATATTCCCAGAACAGCGGGAGAAGTTGCAACCAGGCAATTCCTCTTGCGCAAAGCACCCCTCCGGCAATACTCCACAGAAAACCCGCAATGAAGACAAGCCAGTTGCGCGGCACGGCGGGGTGAAAAGCTTTCCAAAACGGTCTCTGTTTTGTTTCGTTGCTATCGAGGAGGCTGATCATAGATGTATGTTGAGAAAGTAAAAGGGCATCTGGAGTTTCCAGACGCCCTACTCCATCATTCTGATCGTGGAGTCACAGAGTTGCTATGTTCCTGCCGAATAATCCGACATGTACTTAACTTGCTCCGAGGTAAGCTTGTCAATCGAGTAACCCATTGTCTTGATCTTCAGGCCCGCTATCTCCTGATCCTGTTCAGTTGGGATGTCGTAGACTTTATTCTCAAACCGCTTTCCTTTCCTGAACTGTTCGGCAAGCCGGAGCTGCGACATAAACTGATTGGCGAACGACATATCCATCACTTCAGAGGGATGCCCCTCAGCGGCAGCGAGATTCACAAGACGCCCCTGTGCGAGCAGGTAGATGCGGCGCCCGTTTTGCAGCGTGTATTCCTCGTTGTCTTTTCTCACTTCCCGGACACTCTTGGAAAGCTTCTGCAGGTCGGTGATGTTTACTTCACAATCGTAGTGGCCGGTGTTGCACACCACGGTTCCATCACGCATCGATTTGAAATGCCGCTCCACGATCACGTCCTTGACGCCTGTAGCGGTCACAAAGATATCGCCGATCTTGGCAGCGTCGTCCATCTTCATGACACGGAGTCCCTCAAGGGTCGCCTTCAGGGCAGTAGTGGGCTTCACTTCGGTGATGATAACATTGGCGCCAAGTCCTTTCGCGCGCAGTGCAACGCCGCGGCCGCAATGGCCGAATCCGGCAACGACAAAGTTCTTGCCGGCAAAGAGAATGCTTGTTGCTCTCAGGATACCATCGAGAGTGGATTGACCCGTGCCGTACACGTTGTCGAAATCCCATTTTGTCTCTGCATCGTTCACGGCAATGACCGGATATTTCAGAGCACCGTCATGAGCCATTGCACGAAGGCGATGAACACCCGTGGTGGTCTCTTCTGTTCCGCCGATCATATTCGGAATCAGTTCCTGATGCTTGTTGTGTACGGTGAAGATGAGATCCGCACCATCGTCCAGCGTAAGGTTCGGTTTAAATTTCAACGTCTCCTCGATGCACCAGTAGAACTCTTTCACGTTCATTCCATGCCAGGCGAAGATAGACATGCCTTCGGCGGCAAGTGCGGCAGCAACATCATCCTGTGTGGAAAGTGGATTGCAGCCGCTCCAGCTCACTTCTGCACCTGCCTCAACAAAGGTCTTCACAAGAACGGCAGTCTCTTTTGTGACATGCAAACAGCCTGCAATTTTGAATCCCTTGAGTGGCTTGGTTGTGCTGTACTTTTCACGCAGTGCCATGAGAACGGGCATCCGAGATTCAGCCCATTCGATGCGAAGTTTGCCCGCTTTGGCAAGTTTCAAATCCTTTACCTTGAAAACTCCTTTTTTCTCATTCATACTTATTCTCTATTTCAGTCCTATGAATTATTTTGATTTTCTATTAATCTGTTTTCGTTTTGTTCTTCGCGTCCTTTGTGTCCTTCCCGCCTGCCCATAAAGATTCTTCGCGGCGCAGGTGTGGTTGGTCTTTTCGCCAAAGCGTCCAGGGGACAGCGAATATTATTTCACTGCGCTCTGCAACGCTTTCACAAGGTCAAGTTTCTCCCAGGTGAATTCCGGTTCCATCCGGCCAAAATGTCCATAGGCCGCAGTCTTGCGATAAATTGGCCTCAGGAGGTTCAGCCGCTTGATAATGCCTCGCGGCGTCATATCAACTTCCTTCCTGATGATCTCTTCTATTTCATGATCCGGCACGATGCCAGTTCCGAAGGTCTGAACGTTGATAGAGACAGGTTCAGCAACACCGATCGCATACGCAACCTGAATCTGGCATTCAGACGCGAAGCCGGCTGCCACGATATTTTTTGCCAGGTGGCGTGATGCATAGGCGGCGCTCCGATCGACCTTTGTCGGGTCTTTTCCGGAAAATGCCCCACCGCCATGAGGTGCCCGTCCGCCGTAAGTATCAACAATAATTTTTCTTCCCGTCAGGCCGCTATCGCCGTGGGGGCCGCCGATTTCGAATCGACCGGTTGGATTGACAAAGTAGCGTGTCTTCTTGTCGAGGAGGTGTACAGGAATAATCTCCTTTACAACATGCTGAATGACATCCTCGCGGATTTTTTTCTGAGAGGCATCGGGCGAATGCTGGGTGGAGACGACGACGGTATCGATTCGCTTCACGCGTTTGCCGTCATATTCGACAGTGACCTGCGATTTGGCATCGGGCCTCAAATATGGCATCTGGCGCGGATGGTTTTTTCGGATATCGGCCAAACGATGGACAAGCTGGTGAGCATACGTAATGGGCATCGGCATTAATTCCGGAGTCTCGCTGCAAGCATAGCCAAACATCATGCCCTGATCACCGGCACCTCCGGTGTCGACACCACGGGCGATATCGGCTGACTGTGCATGAAGTGCTGAGAGAATTCCGCATGAATCAGCGTCAAATCCGATGCCTGCTTCAGAATATCCTATCTCACGAACGACTGTCCGCACTGTTTTTTGAACGTCGACGTAGCCCTTTGTTGTTACTTCACCGCCAACGACAACCAGGCCGGTTGTGACAAAAGTTTCACAGGCAACACGCGAATATTTGTCCTGAGCAATCAACGTATCCAGAACGGCGTCGGAAATCTGATCGCAGACTTTATCCGGATGACCTTCTGACACAGATTCAGAAGTAAACAGAGATCTCATGCTTTCTCCTTGCTAACAGTAAATGATCATAGACGGTTCATTCTGCATGAACCTGATTTTGCGACACCAAAGATAGGAAAGAAATCACTAAAAATAAAGAATTCCCTCAACGAGAGATACGGTATTGTATTGGAGTCAGCGAGATGGTGAATTTATCAAGATGGGGGCATTTCTTGCTTCTCCAAGCTCATTTCAGTATTATGCCATAAACATTCTAACGATGAAACTCACTCGTACATCATCACGAAAAAAAGAGCACGTCGAATTGGTGATCTCAAAAGACGTTGCTTTTAAAGGCAAAACCACTGGTTTTGAACGGTGGGATTTTGTTCATAACGCTCTTCCTGAATTCAATTTCGCAGATGTTGATACGACGTCGACCTTCCTCGGAAAGAAGATCGCTCTTCCGCTCATAATTTCAAGCATGACAGGCGGATATGGGGATGCTGAGAGAATTAACCGGCAGCTTGCAGAAGTGTGTGGCGAGAAACAGCTTGCCATGGGAGTCGGCAGCCAACGGCAAGTCTTGGAGAATGAAACATATATCCAATCGTATAGGGCTGCCCGCGAGGCTGCACCGGAGATTCCCCTCATTGGAAATCTTGGAGCTGCTGAGGTTGCCAAACTGGAGTCTGTCACCCCGATCCTGAGGCTTGCTGAGATGATCCGGGCTGATGGTTTTGCCATCCACTTGAATCCCCTGCAAGAATTTCTCCAACCGGAAGGCAGTACGGAATTTCATCATGTTTTAACAAACATTGAAATGCTGGTGAGGGAACTCGCTCTCCCTGTCATCGTCAAAGAGATTGGCGCAGGAATCTCGATGAGTGTTGCCACTAGGCTCTTAAATGCCGGCGTCACCATCATCGATATTGCCGGTGCAGGCGGGACAAGCTGGGCAGGCGTTGAAATACTACGAAGAACCGGCCACACAACGAAACACCGGAATGGGGCAGGGGAAAAGAACTCGTACGTTCAGGAATTCTGGGACTGGGGTATTCCCACGGTCGATGCCCTCAGACAGGTATGCAGCCTGAAGCAGCAGCATAAAGAGTTGACGATCATCGCATCAGGCGGCATCACCTGCGGAATTACGATGGCGAAATCGATCGCCTTTGGTGCCGACCTGACCGCCTCGGCGCGCCCGATGCTGAAAGCCCTTGAAGCAAAAGGGAAGAAAGGGCTCATTGAAGTGATTCACAACTATGAGATGGGATTGCGGGGGGCAATGTTCCTTACCGGTTCGCGGACAATCCAGGACCTTCAACATCAACAGCTTGTCTTAAAAGGATAACGGCCGGGCATGGATTTTTCGAAACGATACGCGATCTATTGCAGCCGGATTGATCGTTACCTTGCCAAATGTGTGCATGAACAATATCCCGAAACGGTCTATGAACCGGTGAAGTATGTCCTTGCAGGTGGGGGAAAACGAATTCGGCCGGTGCTGGTCATTCTCTCGTGCGAAGCTGTCGGTGGAACAATGAAGCGTGCTTTGCATGCAGCGACCGCAATAGAAATTCTCCATAACTTTACTCTTGTCCATGATGATATCATGGATCATGCAAACTCCCGACGGGGAAGGCCGACGGTTCATGTCAAATGGGATTCCAATATTGCCCTGCTCAGCGGTGATGTGCTTCTGGCACTGGCATATCGGACTCTCTTAAGAACAAGATCGCCTCATATCCAAAAAATCTCAGATACCTTTACGGAAGGAGTTATCGAGGTCTGTGAAGGTCAGGGTTATGATAAAGAATTTGAAACGTCGAAGCATGTGACCATGAATGATTATCTGCGGATGATCGGTAAGAAGACAGGAAAGTTGGTCTCGGCGTCAACCGTTATCGGAGCATTGATTGGCAATGCCAACGCGACGTACTTGCGAGCTCTCCATTACTATGGAGCCTTGGTGGGTCGTGCATTTCAGATTCAGGACGACCTCCTGGATATCGTCGCCAACGAAGCGGAATTCGGGAAGAAGATCGGGGGCGATTTGCTGGAAGGGAAAAAGACGTTTCTTCTCCTGGCGGCTCTTCAACGCGCCAGCGGGAAGGACAAGAAACTGCTGGACGAGCTTGTGAAGAATCACGGAATCCCCGCAAGGTTGATTCCGCGTTTCCGTGAAATTTACCACAACACCGGTGCCGTCGAAATGGCACGACGACACATCCTGGGTGATATCAGGCGTGCAATGGCACAGCTCCAATTGCTGCCCTCTTCTCCAGCCCGCTCTATGCTGCAATGGTTAACGGATCGCCTCTTGAATAGAACATATTGAAAAGGAGTCAGCCCAACAGGTATGGTTCAATGTGAAGTGACAATTCGAAATAGAGCTGGGCTGCATACTCGACCAGCGGCAGCAATAGTAAAGCTTGCAGCAAAATTTAAATCCGAATTCTTTATCGATAAGGATAGCTTTGAAATAAATGGGAAAAGTATTATTGGTGTTATGACATTGGCAGCGGAACAGGGATCGACACTCATGCTTCGCTTTACAGGACCCGACGAACGGGACGCCAGCACTGCCATGATTGATCTGTTTGAACGCGGTTTCGACGAACCTTTAAAGTAACATCACTTTGCAGTTAACTATACACGAGTGATCCTATGAAACCTGCTCTAGAGAAAAAAGAGGATATGGTATTTAAGGGAATTCCTGCATCGCCGGGAATTACCATCGGCCCAATCTTCCATCTCGAAAAACACACTCCTGCTGTTTTCGAGAAAATACTCCATGAAGAAGAAATCCAGGGTGAAATCGACCGTCTCGTTCAAGCTGTCGAACGATCGCAGAAAGAACTGTCAAAAATCCTGGAGTTTGCCGAGAAGAAACTTGGTACCAACGAGTCAAAAATCTTCGAAGCGCAATTGATGATTCTTCAGGACGAGATCCTCTTCGATGTGATCTATGGCCGGATCCGGAAAGAATTCAAGAATGCAGAATATGTTATTGATCATGAGATCGGGAAGTACCACCGCTTAATGCTCGCCTCCAACGATGAATATACGCGCGAGCGGGCCCAGGATGTGGAGGATGTTCGAAACAGAATCTTGCGTAATTTGCAGGCCCAGAAACTCATATCGAGGCTTGAAGGCTCTTCAATCATTTGCTGCCATAATCTCTCGGCAGCAGATGCCCTTATTCTCAGCCGGAACGAAGTACTCGGATATGCGACCGATGTGGGAGGCATGACATCACACCTGGCACTGCTCGCCCGCGCACTGAAGATCCCGGCTGTTGTAGGACTTCACACGATCTCAACCATGATTCATTCTGCAGACAAGGTCGTACTGGATGGCTATAGCGGTGTGGTGGTTCTTCATCCGTCCGAAAAAACCATGCAGAAATATGAACGGAAGAAAGAACAGTATCACAAGTTTGAACAGAAGCTTTCCGGTTTACGTGAACTCCCGGCGGAAACAATTGATGGCCGGCGTGTGGATCTCTCGGCCAATGTTGAGCTTGAGCAGGAGCTTGAGTTTACACGCTTCCAGGGTTCCGATGGCATCGGGCTATACCGTTCGGAAGTTCTCTTGCTGGGAAAAGAAGTATTCCCACCGGAAGAAGAGCAGTACCAACAGTACAAGCTGCTTGCCGATTCCATGTTTCCGAAGCGGGTCATCATCCGAACCTTCGATATCGGTGGCGACAAGTATATGGCGCAACCCGAACATGAGGCAAATCCCTTCCTTGGCTGGCGTGGTATCCGTGTGATGCTCGATCGTCCGGAACTCTTCAATGATCAGCTCCGGGCAATCCTTCGGGCAAGTGCGCGAAAAAATATTGCCATTATGTTCCCGATGGTATCCACACTGCACGAACTCCGACTGGCGAAGAAAATGCTCGAGGATGTCAAACGCCAGTTACGGAAAGAGAATCTCCCGTTCGACGATAAAATAAAAATCGGTGCTATGATTGAAGTACCGGCAGCCGCCGTGGTCGCAGAAGATCTTGCCGAAGAAGTATCCTTCCTGAGCATCGGTACAAACGACCTGATACAGTATCTGCTCGCAGTGGATCGCACCAACGACCGGGTCTCAGGGCTCTACCAGGAGTTTAATCCATCGGTTGTTCGGTTTCTGCGTCGAATCATTGAACGGGGGAAGAAGAAAAAAGTATGGGTGGGTATGTGTGGTGCTATGGCCGGAGATCCGCTTGCAACGATTCTTCTCCTTGGCTTAGGACTGGATGAGTTCAGCGTCGTTCCGGATATTCTTCCGGAAATTAAAAAGATCATCCGTTCGGTGAAGTACAGCGATGCACAAAAAATTGCCAAGCATGTGTTACGTCTGAAAACAGAAGAGGAAGTACAGGAATTTCTCCGTGACGTGATGAAGAAGAAACTGCCCGATATTCCTCTGACATAATACTTAACAAAAGAAAGTGGAAGGAATGACGATTGAAGAAATAACCGCCTGCGATCCTACCGGGATGTTTTCATGGCTTGCCGATTTTCCCAAACAGGTTGCAGAAGCTGTCCAGATCGGAAAACGAGCATCACTCAAGATCAACGTACGGGGCATCCGCACAATCGTGTTAACCGGATTGGGCGGTTCCGCCATTGCCGGCGATTTACTCCGATCGTACCTGGCAGAAGAGTTGTCCCTCCCTTTTATTGTCAGCAGGCATTATCTGCTCCCAGATTTCGTCGATCGGCATTCGCTGGTGATAGTCTCCAGCTATTCCGGGATGACGGAAGAAACAGTATCAGCGTACAAGGACGCCATCCGGCGAAAGGCGAAGATTCTTTGCATCACAACGGGAGGGACCATTGAGAAACTTGCAGCACGGAAGAAACACCCGGTGATTAAAATCCCGGGAGGATTGCAGCCGCGTGCAGCAATTGGCTATTCCTTCTTTTCAACGCTCTACGCACTTATAAAGCTTGGATTTATCCGATCAAAAGTAAGCGACGTGAGCGAAACGATTCTTCTTCTTCGAAAAAAGTCTCTTCTCTTTCGCGATCCATCGCACCCTGACAACCTTGCTCTGCATCTGGCTACTTCACTGTACAGCAATCTCCCTATCATTTATTCGCCAGTTGAGCACCTCGACGCTGTCAATGTTCGCTGGCGCGGACAGATCGCGGAGAATGCCAAGCAACTCGCTTTTGGCCATGTCCTCCCGGAAATGAATCATAATGAACTTGTCGGATGGAACATCGGTGAGGAGTGGATGAAAAAGATGCATGTCCTTTTTCTCCGCGATAGAAAAACACATCACCGTATCGCAGCCCGCGAGGAAATCACAAAACAACTTCTTCTTCAGAAAGCAGGAAATGTCACGGAGGTTTGGAGTGAAGGAAAATCATTGTTAGCGAGGATGTTCTCCCTCCTCTATCTTGGCGATTGGACAAGTTATTATCTGGCGATTCTCAACAAGGTTGATCCGGTTCCTGTTGAGGTGATTTCACGACTAAAAGACGGATTGGCAAAACTCTAACCTCTCTCACTTTTTACGACTTGAGAAACATATCGAATCGGCACAACAGTGATCGGCGGAGAGGGATTCACCGGTGATGCTCCCTTTGCCGATGGCATCTATCTCAGGATTTGAGTCCTTATCGTTCCCCATGGGGGTTTCATCACAAAGGATTTGAATTTCGATCCTGGAGTTCTTTCCTTCCTGAGGGGAGCTTTCTTTGCTGCCGAAGTGTTGTAGAGGTGATGGGTGTTCTTGACTTCGCCGATCAGTGATACTGTCGAGAGCCCGAATTCTGACGATAGATAATCCAATTCTACGTACCAGAACAAACTGACGGATGAATTCTTTCAGATCGATCCTTTTCCTGCTGATTCTCGCTTTTACCGGCATCTCAGAAGCTTCTGCACAGCTCTTTTATTTCGGACGAAATAAGGTGCAGTACACCGAATTTACCTGGAAAGTCCTCCGCACCGATCATTTCGATATCTACTATTATACAGACATGCGAGAACTGGCGGAACGGGGAGCCTATATCGCAGAAGAGAGCTACAAGATCAACGAGCAACTGTTCAATCATAATGTCAACGTCCGTATCCCGCTTATTTTTTATAGTTCTCACCTCCATTTTCAGCAAACGAACACGACGGCGGGCTTTATTCCCGAAGGTGTAGGGGGATTCTTTGAATTTCTCAAAGGTCGTGTTGTGATTCCTTTCGATGGATCCTATGAACGGTTCCGTCACGTTATTCATCATGAATTAATTCACGTTTTCATGACAAGCAAGATCAACCGTATTCTCATCGATCATCGGCTGACGCTCGATCAGGGTCCGCCATTGTGGTTCACCGAAGGGCTGGCGGAATTCTGGTCAACGGAGTGGGATACGCAAGCCGAGATGGTGATGCGTGATGCCGTACTGAATACCTACGTTGTGCCGCTGGATAACATTGAACGCATTTATGGATCGTTCCTTATGTATAAAGAGGGACAGAAAATTCTGGAGTTCATCAGTGAGCGTTATGGAAAAGAAAAGATCCTTCTCCTGATGGAAAATTTCTGGAAATCCAGCAGCTTCAATGAGGTGATGAAAATGACGCTGGGGAAGGACTACAAAGAGTTCGATGAGGAGTGGATGTATGCCCTGAAGAAAAAGTACTATCCGGTCATGACAGCCACGGATTTGCCTCATGGTGTTGCGAAGAAGGTCATTGATGAAGGCTTTAATACAAAGCCTGTTTATTGTCGAAGAAATGGGAAACGGGAAATCTATTTTATTGGCAACCACACCGGATACACAAACCTGTACAGAATTCCGATCGATGTGGAAAAACCTGAACCCGAGGTTGTGATCGCCGGAGAACGCACGGATGAATTTGAAGCGTTCCATTTATTGCAGAACAAACCCGACATTTCACGGGATGGCCGGCTGGCCTTTGTAACGAAGAGCGGTGAAACCGATGCCTTGCATATCTACGATATCGAACATAACCGATTAAGTGAATCGCTTCGCTTCCGAAACATTGTTGTCATCGGATCTCCTTCATGGTCTCCCGATGGTACTCAACTCGCCTTTTCAGCGGTCGAGAAAGCAGGGAACAGCGATCTCTACATTTTTCAATTCAACGATCGATCCCTTAAACGTTTGACAAACGATTTGTACGAAGATCGCGACCCGGCATGGTCACCTGACGGAAGGAGTATTGCGTTCAGTTCCGACCGTTCGTCATTTGGCCAGCGTGGAAAACTGAATCTCTTTCTCTATACCGTGGCCTCTTCATCGATCCACTATGTAACGGTTGGTCCTCACAGCGATCTTGCTCCTTCCTGGTCTCCCGATGGAAAATATTTGACCTTCACGTCCGATATCGACGGCGCTAATAATGTGTGGGTTCTCGCCATGCATGATTCAACTCCTTCAAGCACACTCCAACGGGTGATGAAGAAGGTAACGCACTTCTCGACCGCAGCGATGGATCCGTGCTGGATTTCGGGTGTTGAGGGGAATGGCCAGGATGGGCTCGTGCTGACAGCGTTTGAAAATTTCAGTTTCCAGTTGCGGAAGATTGAACGAGTCGCTTCCATCATCGATACCACCACATCGCAGCATGTAATCCGGTATACCATGGCCGGGGATCCATGGACTCCACGGAATATTGAAGCACCCTCAATTCTTGCCGATCTGTTGTATAAGGGCGATTACACAATGGATATCGCGCAGAGCGTTGTTTCCACCGATCCAATCTTCGGCACTGCCGGCGGCGCAGCGATTGCCATGAGCGATGTTTTGGGCAACGATCAATACTACTTTCTCATCTACAACACCGCGCAGGTGAAGTCGGAATTCCTTGAGAGTTTTAATATTGCCATGTCGCGCATTTCACTCGGCCAACGTACAAATTATGCTTATGGAATATTTCACTTCTCCGGAAATCGGTACGACCTGACGGACCCAGATCTCTTTTATTATGAACGATCGTTCGGTGGATATCTCGTACTCAGTTACCCTCTTTCCAAGTTTCAACGAATCGAATCCGGCATCACGGTGAGCCGTTCCGATAAGGACGTCTACACAGGCTTTGTCACACGGAAAGCGTTATTGGTTTCATCATCATTTTCTCTTGTCGCCGACAATACACTTTGGGGACCAAGCGGCCCGCTCGACGGCAGCAGGGCAAAGCTCACACTTGCCTATACAAACGATATCCAATATTCCAATGTCAGTTACTATACGATCATGGCAGATTACCGGAATTACTTACGCCTCTCTACCCAAAGTGCATTCGCCACGCGGGTACATCTCTGGTACAATGAAGGAAAAGAGGCACGGCGATTTTTTATGGGGGGGAGCTGGGATTTACGCGGCTGGCCTCGCTGGGGGGTTCGCGGTCAGAAATTATGGCTGCTCACCAATGAATTGCGCTTCCCGTTCATCGATCAACTTGGTATCCGATTTCCTTTTGGCGGCATCACCTTCGGGCCTATCCGGGGAGCGATTTATAGCGACCTGGGCGGGGCATGGGATTTGAAGTATACCGAGACTCTCGGGAGCCTTGGTGGAGGTGTTCGTTTGTCTCTCGGCGGTATACTCGTCCTACGCTATGACATCGGAAAACGTCTTGAAAACAACCTGAGCCGTTTTCAGGAAGGCTTGTATCATCAATTTTTCTTTGGGTGGGACTACTAATGGCGATCTTCCGTTTTTTTATTCAACGATCTGGTTGGAGAGCAGCAACAAGATTGGTGATGCTGGGTGGATTGCTGATATCAGGTTGTGTTGGAATTCGCCTTACACGGGTGCTAATTGCCCGACCCATCGACTGGACAACCTATGGCGGGTCCGGGGCGAGAATGAACCTCAGCAGTACGTCCCTTACGCCACCGTTGAAAGTGATTTGGGAATATGGTGCCGTTGGCGGCTTACGTGCAACACCTCTTGTGCGGGATAGCATTATGATGATTGGAACGTTGAAGGGAGATATTCAAGCCGTTCATATCGGGAAGAAAGAACGCGTTGGGTCGATTACTGTTGAAGCTGCGGTCATTGGCACCCCAGCATGGGAGCATCCGCGGTTGTATGTTCCAAGCGCGAATGGCAAGGAAACGATGGCCTGCTACGATCTGGAAAGCTCGATGAAACGATGGTCAGCCCAGGTTGGCCACCTTGAATCTTCACCGCTTCTCTTGAATGATGTTCTCTTTGTTACCTCGCTCAATGGTTCGCTCTATTGCCTTCGGAAACTTGACGGCAGAGAGATCTGGAGGTTTGATACCGCTGAAAAAGAGCAGCGAAAACCAATTCATTCATCGGTGGCCTCCGATGGCGAGATACTCGTCTTCGGGTGCGATGATGGTGGAATCTATGCCGTGAATGCCCTCAGCGGTACTCTCCGATGGAAATACCATGCCGAGGCGAGTGTGGTTGCAACCCCGGTGATTGTGCAGGGAAAGGCAATTGTGGGATCGTTTGACGGAACCATCGTTGCCCTCGATCTACAGTCGGGCCGGTTGGTTTGGAAATTTTCTGCGAAGGCTAAAGTGTACGCACCGGCAGCATCGAATGGACAAACTGTGTTCTGTGGAGCATCCGATGGAATGGTCTATGCTCTTGATGTCGCATCGGGTTCTCTGGTTTGGAAATTTTCTGCCCACAGTATTGTCAATGCTGCCCCTCTCGTCGCGGGTGATTTCCTTTATGTCACCTCGCTGGATCGTACTGTTCACGCTCTGCAAGTGCAGGATGGGAAGGAACGATGGAATTACGTCGCCTCGGGCCGCATCAAAGTTTCACCTGTCATCTGGGGCGATATGCTCTTCCTCTCGGTTGAGGATAATCAGGTGGTTATCTTGAAATCGGAGGGCCGATGATCAGAATATTCTGGTGTGGCTTGATCCTGATCGGCTGCATCGCGTCAGCCCAGCAGTCGGTGATGGAGGATTCGCTTAGCACGCTCGCCGTTACGACAACATATCCTGGTGCAGAAATATTTCTGGGGTCCCGTTATCTGGGAAAAACACCATTGATGAATCAGCGGGTACCGTCGGGTGTTCATGTTCTCCGATTGTACTCTCCCTCCGCGACAGCATGGAATGCGCTGGTCTACACCGATACACTGAGGTTAGCTGCCGGAGTGCCATATGAAAAACATGTTCCGCTTGGGAAGTTGCTCTCGCTTCATTCCCTGCCGTTCGGTGGAAAGGTGTTCTATGAGGGAAAGGAATTGGGGATTACACCACTCAGGTGGCGCCTGAGTTCAGACACTCAAGGAACGCTCTCTCTTCAAAAGGAAGGATTCCTGCCGGAGAAAATAATCATTGACGGAAAGACAGAATCAATTGTGGTAACACTTCGTCCAGAAGAACCATCCCAAGGCCGGCAACTTCCGGATGTGCTGAATAATCATCACAATGGACTCTCGCGGCCTTTCCTGACCTACACGGCTGCAGGGACGATGGTCGTTTCGGGGATCATTTCCGCTGCTCTCAAGCAACGTGCCAATCAGGATTTTGATAACTATCTTCGTACAAAAGATCCGGCGTTGCTTGCCTCAACGCGGCGCCTCGATCGTCAGGCAGGTATTACTTTTGCGCTCACCCAAATTAGTTTCGCTCTTCTTACGTATTTGCTTCTCTCAGAATGATCGAATTTATCACACTAGGATCAGAATCGATCATAACTCATCCCTCTCGTTTCGGTAGTGTCTTAATATGGAAAGATCACTTGATGTTAAAAAAATAATTTGACAATCTGAATTTCTAAATCTTCCCCACCTACGAAATAATCCACACCGAAAAACCGGTTAAAGTGAAACACTCTAAACTGTTTTTTCAGATTAAGGTACTATCCATGTTTCTCTCTTATTGAACCTCACAACTCTTTTATCTATTTTGGTCTTGAACAATCTGATCACCTCATAGTACATTGGAACGCTATGCCATCAAAAATTCGTGTCGGAGTCATCTTCGGCGGCCGTTCAGCAGAACATGAAGTCTCATTGGTATCAGCAACTTCTGTTATGCAGGCTCTTGATCGTTCGAAGTATACAATAGTGCCTGTCGGTATAACGCCGGAGGGGCGATGGTTGAGCAGCAGTGATGCTATCGCTCTTCTCAAACAGAAGGCAAATATTGATCATCTTCCCGAGCATCTTCTCATTCCCGATCCGCGGAAGAGGGGATTGGTGCCATTGCAAAACAGCAAGGTTGGAGTATCCCCGCTCCACATTGATGTCATCTTTCCCTTGCTCCACGGGACCTATGGCGAGGATGGAACGCTTCAGGGATTGCTGGAACTGGCGGATATTCCGTATGTGGGTGCAGGGGTGCTTGGTTCGGCGCTCGGTATGGATAAAATAATCCAGAAACAGGTGCTGGAACATACCGGAATTCCTGTTGCACCCGGCGTTTGGTTTCTCTATGAGGAATTCTCTCTTCATCAAAAGAAGATCGTGAGTGATATTGAACGGAGCTTAAAGTACCCTTGCTTTGTCAAACCGTCGAATATGGGATCCAGTGTTGGCATCTCAAAAGCACATCATCGGAAGGAACTTATTGATGCCATTGAGCTTGCTGCCCAGTACGATCGGAAAATTCTTGTGGAGAAGGGAATTGAACGTGCGAGAGAAATTGAATGCAGTGTTCTGGGTAATGACAATCCGATTGCCTCTCTCCCCGGTGAGATAATTCCCTCGAACGAATTCTATGATTACGATGCGAAGTATGTTGATGGGAAATCGCAGGCGATCGTTCCCGCAAACCTTCCCAAACGAATGATGAAAACCATCCAGCACTATGCTGTAGAAGGTTTCAAAGCTCTCGATTGTGCCGGGATGGCAAGGGTGGATTTTCTGGTTGCTCAAAAAGGAAACCGTATTTACCTCAATGAGCTCAATACCATTCCCGGCTTTACATCAATCAGTATGTATCCGAAACTCTGGCAAGCATCGGGCCTTTCCTATCCGGAATTGCTGGACCGGTTGATTCAGTTGGCATTAGAACGGCATCAGATGAAAGCAAGATTAAAGACGACTTATACTCCAAAGTCCGACTGGTATAAACAATAAGCGGACGTTTAAAAATCTAGCCGAAAATTTTAATAAATTTATTTTTCGAAATTGCTCAGCATCATTCGCGGGAAATTCTTGTCCCGCAAAGAGCGCTGCGATGATGCTGCTTTGGAAAACGCTGTGGGGCTTACTCATCCCCCTCACACCCCCTTCTCTAAGTTTTAGAGAAGGGGGTGTGAGGGATGAGTCAGAACAAGAAGTAAATCATAGCGAGGCCGTCTATAAAGAAAATAATACCACTAGCCCGAAGGCGACCCTCCTGCACAAGAGAAAGATAAATGAGAGTGGTCGGATAATTACGCCAAGGTGAAAAGAGAGACGTTGATTCTTCTCTCTGTAATCTAAGGTATAGAAGCATTTCCCTTGTAAACTAATCCCAAAAAGCTTATGGATGCTACGATCATTATGAAATCGACATTTCCAATTCACCTAAATCGGGATTAAGGACAGTGTCCGGATTGCAAAACCAGATAATTTGAGCTACCTTGGAAATGATGCAAGGCGATTTCTACAGAAAAATTCAAAAGCCCCGATGGGTCAAAGGGATAACGAAAAATCTCTTCAAGACGAAGCGACGGGGGATCGCTGTTATCTTCTCGATATGCGTACTGACGTTCCTTGCGTTCAATACAAAGGGAATTATCACGCGGATCCGGCTTGAATCGCAGAGAAAAGAGATGGCCGAGAAAGTGCGCCTCGCCGAGGAAGAAACCAAGAGGCTGCAAGCCTACATTAAGGCACTCGAGGGCGATAAGAAAACGATCGAGAAGGTTGCCCGCGAAAAATATGGAATGGCGAAACCTGGAGAAACAATCTATAAAGTGGAACGAAAGCAGTAACTTGTAGACCGGACAAATTCTCTGCTAGCCGGGTGCTGGAAAAGAAAACCGGGGCTGACTAAAAAGTACGCCAAGGGTGTCACGGTCCCCCGCAAAAAACACGGGGCGGGCACACCGTGACAAATGAAATCTGATTGTCTTCCGCATTTTGCGTCACGAAGTCCCTGCCTGCGGCAGGCAGGTTGCCCGCCTCATTTGAACCTATTAGGGCAGGCGGGGGTTCGTGATGCCCTGGTTTTTTTCTTTTTGGACAACCCGGGTTCAATCCTTCGTTGACAAGAGGTTTTTCAGCAACCACCAGGAGGAGAAATACGGCAGTACCAAATGCCAACGTCACGCTCGATGTTGGTTTTTTATTCATAGCGATATTGATCAGCATCATAACATAACAATGGAGTAAATGCAGCTTCCATGGCAGACCTTTTTTCCAACACAGAACCTCCATTGCCCTCCTCCTCAACGAAGGCGGCTGCACCGCTGGCAGAACGGATGAGACCTGCAACACTGAATGAATTCTTTGGGCAGCAGCATTTAATGGGACCGGGCAAACCCTTTCGGATGATGATTGAGACAGGCCAGTTGACTTCGATTATCCTGTGGGGCCCCCCAGGTGTAGGAAAAACAACACTGGCGCGCTTACTGGCACAGCATGTCGACGCAGAATTCCATCAACTGAATGCAGTCTCCTCCGGTGTGAAAGACATTCGGGAAGTGATCGCCCGCGCTGAAAAAAATCGCAAGCACCTCAATCGGCAGACAATTCTCTTCATCGATGAAATTCATCGTTTCAATAAAGCTCAACAAGATGGTTTGCTCCACAGTGTTGAGGAAGGAGTCATTACCCTGATTGGTGCGACAACAGAAAATCCCTCGTTTGAGGTTATTGCACCGCTGCTCTCACGCTCTCCCGTCTACGTTCTCGAAGCTCTCGGCAAAGAAGAACTCGGAAACATCCTCGATCGGACACTCACCGGTGATCGATTCCTCTCAAAGCGATCAATTGTCATTGAAGATCGCGATTTCCTCATGCTCCTCTCCGGTGGTGATGCACGCAAACTGTTGACAGGTCTGGAAAATGCTCTCCGGATTACCAAACCGGAGCAGGACGGGCGGGTTCTTATTACGAAAGAAAAAATTCAGGAGGCGTTCCAGCGAAAGTACACGCTCTATGATAAGAATGGGGAGCAGCACTATGACACAATCTCTGCCTTTATAAAAAGTTTACGCGGGAGCGATCCCGACGCTTCGATCTACTGGCTGGCACGGATGCTCGAAGGAGGAGAAGATCCCAAGTTCATCGCACGCCGTATGGTTGTTCTTGCATCGGAAGATGTCGGTAATGCCGATCCCTATGCTCTGACGATGGCAACGTCCTGTTTTACGGCGATCGATAGTGTGGGTATGCCAGAAGCGCGGATCATACTCAGTCAGACTGCTGCCTACCTTGCATCAGCTCCAAAGAGCAATGCTTCGTATGCTGCAATTGAAGAGGCGCTGGCGGATGTACGTACTCTTCCCAATTTGCCCGTTCCCTTGCATATTCGGAATGCGCCAACCGCTTTGATGGAACAATTGAACTATGGCAAGGACTACCGCTACAGTCATCTCTTCGACGAACACTTTGTCGAGCAGCAGTATCTGCCTGATAACCTCAAGGATAAAATTTACTACAAACCGACAGACATCGGAAAAGAGAAATCGCTGCGTGAACGATTGAACAGACTCTGGAAGAACAAGCAGCGATGAAAAATCCCCCAATGACCGGACCGCCGGAATCGCTGCGGGCAGTCTATTCTCAAGCGTCCCATCTTCTACTGTACTTGAATCAACACTCCGAAGATCAGCTCGCAGGTATGGCTGATGAATACCTGCTTTTTCTCTATCGACTGAGAGATCGCTATCAAATCGTTCGCTCCAGCAGCCGTATCTTTACTGGAAAATCATTTTCAGTTCTGAATGATCTCCTGTATCAATTGGAATCAAATCCTGCTGCGGCGATGAGCCGGCATGATACGAAACAACTTTTATTGACGCTCCTTCAGGAGATGACCCAGGGGAAAATCATCATTGGGAAGAAGTAGCAGCATATGACAGTTGAGCTGCAAACCATTCGACAGTTCCTCTCTTCCTACCAGAGAGATCCAATTGATACGAGGGGGCTCACTCGGGCTTCTGTGTTGATGCTGCTGTTCTTAAAGGCCGGAGAGCTTCACCTGTTGTTAACCAAACGGACAGAAGATGTGGAGCATCATAAAGGACAAATTTCTTTCCCCGGTGGAACACAGGATGATGAAGATAGCGATTCCATTGCCACGGCATTGCGTGAGGCCGAAGAGGAAGTTGGGCTGCTGAGAAATCAGGTGTGTGTATTAGGTGTACTGGATGATTATGCAACTCCGACGGGGTTTGTAATCACGCCGGTTGTAGGATATGTCGAGACACTTCCGGCATTACAAATGAACGAGCAAGAGGTTGCTGAGCTTATTGAAGTGCCATTGGCGGCATTCCAGGGGATGGGGAAAGAAACTGTGCGCCGTATGGAGCGGAATGGAGTTGTTAGAGATGTCTACTTCTATTATTACCAGGGTCATGAAATCTGGGGTGTGACAGCCGCCATGATCCGATTATTCCTTGATGAGTTGAATACCGGTAGGGATGATCACCAGAAAAAGTCTTTGTAAATAATTGAAATCTTTAGTATTTTGTAAATAGAGTAATGAACCATTCATTACCACTGATGGCACACTGAAAATCACCGAGGAAGTAAATAGTTTGTGAGTTTTTAAGGAGAAAAGGATGCCCCAACATAAATCAGCCGAGAAACGAACCCGCCAGATCGCAAAGCGAAGTGTCCATAACAAGGCTATCATTTCGCGTTTGAAAACACTGGTTAGAAAAGTTCGCAGTACAAAAGAGAAAGAAAATGCAAAGGCAGCCCTGGTTGTTGCCGTGAAAGCACTCGATCAACTCGGGGTAAAAGGGATCATTCCAAAGAACAGGGCATCGAACCAGAAGTCGAAACTGGCAAAATACGTTAACTCGTTGAAGTAATTTTTTTTCTACCAAGCCCTGACCTCGCGTCAGGGTTTGGCGTCTCTATATTCTTCCACCCAGAAGTTTTTCTTCCTGCTCAAAATCTGTTCATTTATATTAAAGCCTCGTTTCTATTCAGCTAAACAGGTAACAAATCTTTTTTACCACTGATGGCACACTGATAATCACTGAGAAAAGTAAGTAGTGTGAGATCTTGTTCGAAGAAATAACAAAAAAAATCATTATCGGTGTTCACCCCGTTGAACGGGGTAAATCGGTGTGTCATCCCTGCCTGCCCTCCTACGTCGGGCAAAGCGGCAGGTAGGCGTGGAGTACTTACTGAGCAATTACAAAGTCTCTTAATTAAAAATGCTTGATTGAGGATCATTCTTTTCATACTATTGTTTCACACCATCTCTTAATTGGACTGAATGATCGGACCCCTTCACTGTGGGTATCAATAAGTCAAATAAGCACCTCTTTTCCGTCATACTTTCTGGAGCCTACACCCTCCTCCAAATGTGCTCTACTCTAAAGCTGGGAGTATGAAAAGAAAGCTTTCCATCATATTCATTGGTTTGACATTGTGGTTCGTCCAAGAATGCCCGAGCCTGCCATCAATACTGAGCCTCAATACTCTTTCTATCCTCGGCGGTAGTGGTATTAAAAATAAAAGAGGTATAGTTCAAATTGAACTATCCAATTCTCAATCGATCACCGCAATTCAATTCGATATCACCTTCCCAGCAGTGATAAGAATAGAAAAAGATTCCGTAAGACTCGCCTCGCGAAAACGTGATCATGTAATCACAACAAGCAAACTTTCATCAGATACGTATCGGGTGATCTCTTACTCCTCTTCGCTGAAGAGTTACACCGGTAATTCAGGAGCTATAATAGAGATCCCTGTGGTACTGGGAGATTCTACGGGAGTATATCCAGTATCTATTTCTAATGTTATTCTTGGTGATTCAACAAGCACAAATGTTGTGACAAGCTATGCTGGTTCAAATTTTACGATACGGTCGAGTAGCACCGGACTCATACAGAACATTAAGCTCAATCAAGGTTGGAATATGATCTCGTCTTTCCTTGCCCCAATTGATTCATCGTTGGATCTTGTGCTTGGAAAAATTAAGCAGAATCTGGTCATAATGAAAAATGGGAAAGGTCAGGTCTATTGGCCCTCCTTTGCCATCAACACGATTGGCAATTGGAGTTATAGACAGGCCTATCAGATGTATATGTCGGCAAAGGATTCCTTAACTATTGATGTTGACACACTTGCAACAGCTCAGCGTTGTATTAGTCTCACGAGTGGCTGGAATTACATCGCATATCTTGACACTGTTGCACGATCTCCGGCGGAAGTTTTTGGAGATTGTCTCTCGAAACTTGTCATTCTGAAAGAAAACAGCGGCAAAATATTTTGGCCTAAGTTTTCTATCAATACGCTCGGCTCCATGAATCCAGGTCAGGGATATATAGTTTATATGACAGATCCTTGTATTATCTGCTTTCCCTAGAGATCTGGCCGAAAAGTTAAGAACATAATCAAACCACAAAGTTCACCAAGGACACAAAAGAAAAACTGTTGAATCAATTTAAATTTCCATTACTCCTTTTTCTTTTTATTCTTCGCATCCTTAGTGTCCTTTGCGGTTAGACTTTTCGTCCAAGTTTCTAGGGAAACGACTGGAACTGTACGTTGGAAATACATTGCAGAAGAGAGAACCACTTAG
>JAZDJN010000020.1:0-19488 GCA_043803945.1 bacterium
GATTCTTACAAGATTTCATTATTCCTCAAGGCGGATTGTCCCGCCTCTTCTCATTGCACTTCTGTTCTATTTAGCGCCACCCCCACTTCTAGCTCAGGAAAAAGGATTACAACGTGAGAGAATTGAAAATGCACGATGGGCAATCGTCGAAGGAACAGTAGTAATTAATTATGATCTTGTTGCGAAGCCTGATGTTGAATATGAGGTGAAAATCGTATTAAAGAGAGAATCCGATAGGAATTTTAGTTTTACTCCAAAAACTGTATCAGGTGCAATTGGGGAAGGGAAACATGCAGGTGTCAACAAAGAAATTCGATGGTCTTATATGAAGGATCTTCCTTCAGGTATTTATGGTGACGGTTACTTTTTTGAATTTAGTGTCGATGTTGTGGAATCCAGTAGCTGGTATTATTATGCCTTAGGAGCCTTGGCGGTTATTGGCGGAGGAGGAGCATATTTTTTAGGGAAACCTAAAACAGGAGGAGATAGTACAGTTCCACAAGGATTACCTGAAGCACCTAAAACAAGACCGAATCAATGATGATAATGTATGAATAAAAGTAATTGCTCAGCGTGAAATTCACTATATCAATGTGGTCTCTGGTTCTCCTTGAGGAAAACACAGTATCAATTGGATACTGAACAGGCGGTTGTATGAGGAATAAATTTCCCGCTTTCGAAAAGGGGGGAAGGGGGATTTGGTATTACTCATGAGAAAGAAGTTTTATGAAATCCCCCCGGGAGGGTGTCTGAAATGTAGGACGAGTTGCCAACTCGTCCACGTTGGAGTTGCGAAAATTCATCGGATTGCACAATATTGAAAAACGAGGTTGACCCATTCAATACTTTTCAGACACCCTCAGAAAGACAAGAGACACTCAATACATTCTTAGACATGCTGAGTAATTACGAATGAAATTTACCGAGGTGATTGGAGGTAATAATGAATAATAAGATATGCCTCTGGATAATGATTGTATCTCTGCCAATGATTCTTGAGGCACAACAGATTACTGGAAAGACGAGTGCCGGATCTTTCGGGTCGCCACCGGTTGCACTCTCTATCGAGGTTGCTTTTATCGATCCATCAGGCAACAACATATTGGATGCAGGAGAGACGGGGAGAATAACGCTAACGGTAAGCAATAGTGGGAAAGTTGACGCGCAGAATGTCATCGCAAAGTTTTCAACTTCGATTCAACAACCTAAACTCGTGTTCCCACCTTCGATCTCATTAGGTACTATTGCAGCGGGGACATCCTCCACAAAGGAAGTATCGATAACAGCATCGGAAACCATATCTAATCAGGTTTTGGACATTGCCATTGAAGTCACTGCTACTGATCTCATTGCTCTTCTGCAAAAAAATCTAACGATGATCACCAAAGAAAAGGTGATAACTGAATCAATAGCGCCGGATATTGAGATCCTGGAGCCTGTCAGGATAACCACGCGTGGCATAAAAGTCGTTGATCAGAAAGGCGATTATCAAACTGAAAAGAGTAGCGTTGTAGTAAAAGGTGTCGTAACTGATGCTAGTGGAGTGAAACTCATCTCGATCAATGGAAAGGAGATTCAATTCTCTTTAACCGCGAAAGGAGCAGAATTTTCACACATCGCATCTTTACAGATCGGAACAAATCCCATTGAAATCAAAGCATTGGACAACTATGGAAATCAAAGAGGAATGGTCTTAGAAGTAGTTCGTGAAGAAGCTCTTTTAGTAGGTCAATATTATGGATTGATTATTGCCATACAGGATTATCAAAGCTCTGAGATGAATGATCTGGAATATCCAATTCAGGACGCCCAGAAATTAATTAAGACTCTCACCACCTCTTATAAATTTGAGCCAAACAATATTACATTTCTTAAAAATCCAAAACGGACAGACATTATCGAGGCATTCGATCAACTTGCAAAAAAACTGACAGAGAATGATAATTTGTTAATTTTCTATGGCGGACATGGATATTGGGACGAAAAGTTAAAACAAGGATATTGGCTACCCGCGAATGCAAGTCAAGCAACGCGCACAGAATGGATCTCGAATGGGACGGTGCGCGATTACATCGGAGGGGTTTCAACAAAGCACACATTATTAGTTTCTGATGCTTGCTTCAGCGGCGGAATCTTCAAGACTCGTGAAGCCTTTACGGCTGCACCACCGGCGATTCAGATGCTCTATAAACGTCCCAGTAGAAAAGCGATGACGAGTGGAACAATGAAAGAGTCGGTACCCGATAAGAGCGTTTTTGTGGAATACCTGATTAAACGGTTACAGGAGAATAAGGAATCCATGCTAACTGCCGAAGTACTTTTTTCAAGTTTTAAGCAAGCTGTAATCAATAACAGTCCGATAAAACAGATTCCTCAATTTGGCGAGATTCGAGAGACCGGTGATGAAGGAGGAGATTTTATTTTTATGAGAAGAGAAGTGAAATGAAATAGAGGTTTTAAAAGGCTTCTGTGTTCTTTTCACTCTTTTTGTATGAATAGAATGGGGCTTCGTCTGCTCCAGCAGTATCTATCCGCTCCAAAAAGAATTAATCCCTTTTTCATCCTTTCGACCTATACCCGTTTGACGAAATCGTCAGTATGTTTTTACGCTTAGTATTGCATATCACTGTCCATTGCTAAAACCTATTCGACGAATAATAATCAGAAGGGGATATCTTCTTTGAAAGATAGTGTAACAAATTCAACATTCAACCGAATTGCATTCGTCGGAAATTATTTGCCCCGTCAATGCGGCATTGCAACGTTTACCACAGATTTATGTGAGGCTATTGCATCGGCATTTATTGAAACAACATGTATTGCTTTGCCGGTCAACGATATCGAAGCTGGTTACGCTTATCCTGCCCGGGTTCGATTTGAACTCACGGAGAAAGACATCCATACATACACGCGTGCAGCCGACTTTCTCAATATCAATAATGTTGATTTGGTATGCCTGCAGTTCGAGTATGGAATATTTGGTGGAAAAGCTGGAAGCCACATTCTCACGCTCTTGCGTGATCTGCGAATGCCGATTGTCACGACACTCCATACTATACTCAACGACCCAACTCCTGATCAGCGATTGGTGTTGGAAGAGGTCGCCGCTCTTTCGGATAGATTGGTCGTCATGAGTGAACGCGGTTCTGAATATTTACAAAAAGTCTATCATGTTCTGCCTGAAAAGATTGATCTGATTCCGCATGGAATTCCTGACGTAGCATTCGTCGATCCAAGTTTCAATAAAGATCTATTTGGCGTAGAGGGTAAAACCGTATTACTCAGTTTTGGCTTACTATCAGCGAGCAAGGGAATCGAGACGGTTATTTCTGCGTTGCCCGATATTGTTGCCCGCTTTCCCGATGTTGTCTATATCGTTGTTGGTGCGACACATCCTCATGTTGTTCAGCATGAAGGTGAAACCTACCGGCTCTCTCTTCAATGGCTCGCTCAACAGAAGGGTGTGGAAAGACATGTAATCTTTTACAACCGCTTTGTCAGTCTGGAAGAACTGGTTAAGTTTATCGGAGCTGCTGATATCTATATAACACCCTACCTCAATGAAGCACAAATCGTATCCGGAACTCTTGCATACACCTTAGGAGCAGGGAAGGCAATCATCTCTACACCATATTGGTACGCACAAGAAATGCTTGCCGATAAACGAGGCGTACTTATTCCCTTCCGTGATCCCGCGGCCTTGGCTGAGCAAGTGATGAACTTGCTGGGCAATGAATCAGAGCGGCACGCAATGCGCAAGCGTGCGTATATGTTTGGGCGAGCGATGATTTGGTCTGAAGTGGCGAAACGCTATATGGAAAGTTTTGAACGTGCTCGAGCAGAACGTCGCCATTATGTCCCGCCAGGTTTTACTGCGAAAGCACTCGACAAATATCCAAATGAATTACCTCCATTAAAAATTGGTCATTTACGTACCATGACAGATGAAACAGGAATTTTGCAGCATGCTCTTTTTACCGTGCCCAACTATTCTCATGGATATACCACTGACGACAACGCACGTGCTCTTTTGGTGAGTATTCTCTTAGACGAATTGGGGAACAGTGAAAGCTTCGGATTAACTTCCCGCTATCTTGCGTTCCTCGGGTTTGCATTTAATGTCCAGAATAAACGCTTTCGAAATGTCATGGATTATCAACGCAAGTGGGCAGAAGATACAGGTTCGGACGATAGCCATGGTCGGGCATTATGGGCATTAGGAACGATCTTGAGTCATTCTTCGACACCGTCATTCAATAGTATGGCAGGCTGGCTGTTTGAGCAAGCTCTTCCTTCCATCCTTGTAACGACCAGCCCGCGCGCCTGGGCATTTGCTCTCATCGGCATTTCCGAGTATTCACAAAAGTATTCCGGTGATCGAATGGCTCACCAGGTCAGCGAAGAATTGGCAGGTCGACTTTTGAGATTGTATCAAAGTAATCGCTCGGATGATTGGCGCTGGTTTGAACGAAGTTTGACCTATTGCAATGCGGTTTTGTCTCATGCCCTCCTCATCTGCGGCAAATCAATTCCTAATAGCGCTATGACTGATGCCGGATTGGAGTCGTTACGTTGGCTGGCTGCTCTGCACCGAGCGGGCAATGGACATTTTGTACCAATAGGTTCGAATGGATTTTATCCGTTTGGAAACGAACGTGCCCGCTTCGATCAACAGCCGGTGGAAGCGCAGGCGATGGTTTCAGCTTGTCTCGAAGCATTCAGAATTACAGGAGACAAATACTGGAATAAAGAAGCCCGGCGCGCGTTCGAGTGGTTCCTCGGGCGGAACGATTTGAAGCTTCCTTTGTATGATGCAACAACCGGCGGCTGCCGTGATGGTTTACATCCCGACCGGCCGAATGAAAATCAAGGAGCAGAATCTACACTTGCATTTCTTCAGTCTTTATTGGAATTGCGTTTAGCAGAACAGGCACATTTATCCATGGAGGCATTATTACAACGAACAATCAACATTTAGAACTTTTTTCCCGGCATAAACTGAATCCAATTCTTTCAGCCGGAAATTGGCCCTATCCTATCAACAGTGTGTTCAATGCGGGTGCTGCGATGCTGCCTGATGGAACAACATTGCTCTTGTGTCGAGTGGAAGACCGGAGAGGACTTTCTCACTTGTGCGCTGCCCGATCTACGAACGGAATAGATGGCTGGAAGATAGATAAGGAGCCAACGCTATTACCCGATCCTCAAAATTTCCCCGAAGAACTTTGGGGCATTGAAGATCCGCGTATCACGTTTGTGCCCGAATTAAAAAAATATGCAGTCGTCTATACTGCATATACGCGCGATGGTCCTGGTGTTGCTTTAGCCCTTACGGAAGACTTTCACACCTTTGAACGCTTTGGTGTGATCATGCCGCCTGAAGATAAAGATGCAGCACTTTTACCAATTCGAATTGACGGTAACTGGGCTTTGATTCATCGTCCTGTGAGTGCACCGAGAGCGCATATGTGGATTTCGTACTCGCCGGACCTTAAAAACTGGGGCGGTCATACGCTCATGATGCAAGCCCGGAAGGGTGCATGGTGGGATGCAAATAAAATTGGTCTTTCGCCCCCGCCCATTGAAACACCCCAGGGATGGTTAGTGATATACCATGGTGTAAAACAGTCTTGTGCCGGGTGCATCTATAGGATAGGACTTGCACTTTTTGATTTGAACAGGCCGGAGCTTTTGCTTAAGCGCAGCAACGAATGGGTTTTCGCTCCGGAAGAACTGTACGAACAACGCGGTGACGTCGGATATGTTGTATTTCCGTGCGGATACACGATTGGCCAGGATGGCGATGCCATCAATATTTATTATGGTGCGGCAGATACGAGTATAGCCCTAGCGACCAGCAGCATACGCAAGATGCTTGAGTGGCTCGAAGAGCATAGCAAATAAACCATTGACATCCATCAGTGTGTGTTGGAAGTGGAGGTATGGCACCAATACATACTATCAAGTATTCATGGATGAAGAAATTACTATCGTAGCAGGAATAAATAATACGATCCTATGAAGCAAGGATTCTTAATCTCAACTAAAAGGGTAAAACATCATGAGCAAAGGTCAAAACAGTAAAAAGGGTTCAAAGAAAGAACCAGTAAAATCCTTGAAAGAAAAAAGGGCGGCTAAGAAAGAGAAAAAAAATGAAAAGATGAACCAGGGAATCCTCACTCAATTACACAGTTGAGATTTTAGAAAGCGGCAGCTTTTTGAAAAACAGAGAACCGCCGGATGGATAATTTTAGATTTAGTACACATGGCTGAGACGCAAGCATCAGTATACTTTTTCACGTGCGGTTGAGCATTTCCTCTTATGAACGTCCGAAGGGAACCTCTTCTGAGGAATACCTGAAAGGAAAGGACATTGGGCAATGAACTGGGATCGAATTGAAGGAGAGTGGATGCGAAGAAGGCATCGAGGAAAAGAAACTATAATATTTGTTCAAACGCCACATTTCAACCTTTACCAATAAGACAGTTATTCTCAAAATGTCCTTGAATAAGTTGAAAGCAATAATAGTTGATGACGAGCTGTATGGAAGGGAAAATCTTAAGAAGATCATTGAAACGTATTGCCATGAGATCGAAGTATTGGGCTGTGCTGATTCTGTTGTCAGTGCGAAGGAACTTGTTAGTGCTCATAAACCTGATGTAGTATTTCTCGATATTACTATGCCGGTTCTCGATGGATTCGACTTCCTGGAAGAATATGATGAACCAAATTTTATGGTCGTATTCGTGAGCGCTTATGAGGAATATGGCATCAATGCGGTAAAAGCCGGCGCTGCAGATTATCTTCTTAAACCGATAAACATTAAGGAGCTTAAACAGGCAGTTAAAAAACTTCTATTGTTGCAGAGTCGAAGAGTGAAAGGTGAGATTCTGTATGATGCGGATAAATTAGTTCTTCCTGCATCTCACGGCTTTACCGTGCTGTTTCTTGATGATATTCTCCGGCTGGAAGCAGAAGGGTCATATACGAAAGTAATTATGAAAGCCGGAAAAAACGCACTCGTTACCCGCACATTAAAAGATTTTGAGGATACAATACCGAAAGATAAATTTTTCAGAATTCATAAATCACATCTCATCAACCTAAAATTTGTAAAAGAATATTCAAACGTCGACGGGGGCTTTGTCACAATGACTGATGGAAGCAGGGTTGAGGTCTCTCGCCGAAAAGCGCAAGAGTTTGTTCAGAAAATAAGGACAGTGCTCAATGCTGTATAAGCATTGCAGGAAATATTTCCTCTTTACCTTTATCAGCCTTCTTCAGATTCCTTGCCTTTATTCACAGACACCATCGTATTATCATTACACTTCATCTGACGGACTGGCTTCATCGACTGTCTTTGAAATCATTCAGGATAGGGAAGGATTCATCTGGTTTGCTACACTCAATGGCATAAGCAGCTTTGATGGAAAACACTTTACGACATTCAGAATGAAGGATGGCCTTAATTCCAATTCGATTATCTCTCTGGTGCAAGGAAAAGGTGGCGAACTCTATATCGGTAATTATGAGAAAGGGATTAATGTTTTTCACAAAGGTCGAATAGAACACTATTGCAGCGAGATTAACGGAAATAGTTTTGCGCTATCATTCTTGCTGCTCGTACCATCAGGAAACGATAAACAAAAATTATACGCCTATAGAAGTTCTGGATCGATCAATTCATTCAGCGAAAAAGACCATGGCGCACTTAGCACCACTGTTTTAAATACTTACCCCATTTATATCAATAAGATAGAAATAGCACCGAATGGTGACATCCTCGTCTTATCCCCGGCCGGAATATTCAATTATAACGATGAAAAATTAACCAAGCTGGATGTTACCGGCTTAACAGAAATAAATGTTTACTGCCTGGCAAAAAGTGATGACAGCAGTTACTACATCGGTACAAAAGGGATGATCTACAAGATAAAAAACAATACTGTGGTCGGAAGACATATCATAAATATAGCAGGCGATAACGATGTTTGCGCAATGGTACAGGACAAGAATAAAAATCTTTGGTTTTCGATTATGAACAGGGGGTTCTTTTTAATTCCGAGCGGTTCAAATAAAATCATCGATGTCGGATCTAAGATGGATCTGCACAATACCCTTGTCAATAATTATCTTGAAGATAATGAAGGCAATTTGTGGATTAGTACGTACGGTAAAGGGGTGTATTGCCTCAACAATCTTTATCTCAAAAGTTTTAATGAACACGATGGCTTGAGTAGTAATAGCGTCTATTCCATTGTGAAAGAGAGATCTGGAAAATTAATAATTGGTACGTTTGACGGTGTAAATATTTTAGAAAACGATAAATTCGATCTTATAAAAATTCATCCGCGGAAAACGATAACGGAATATATCCATAGTATTAAATATTTTAATAACGATTATTATATCTGCGCCTCGATAGCTGAAAAAGAGATATTGACCCTATCTCATAAAGGAATAACACTGCATCTGTTCGAGCGGCAGTCTTTTTGTAAGACTATCGACGGACTGTATTTGTTCGGAAGTCCAGGGAATGCCATAATCGCTCAAAGAGAATTTACCTATCAATCGAAGGGATCGTCATTGTTATATATAATCGGCGATAGTGCTAAAATAAACCGTGTGAACGAGCTCTATGAGGATTCGCAAAAGAACATCTGGGTTGGAACCAGCCTGGGCTTATGCAAATTATCCAACCGTTCGTCTAAATCGGGAAAACCAGACTGGCAGAAAACATATTTCCATGACGATCCCGTCCTGAACTCAAAAATAGTTGCTATTTACCAGGATCAGCAAAACAATATCTGGTTTACCGGTGTGAATGGAATTGCAAGCATTAACCTGGAAAATAATTCGGTGTCCAGCTACACAACGATATTGGGGCATGATTTGTCCTCTTCGACATCTCTTGTCTCAGACGCCTGGAACAGAATCTGGGTCGGTAATATGAAGGGACTTTATGTATATGAGGGGAAATCAATAAAACATCTTAACAGACAAACCGGCCTTCCGTCGGATGAAGTATACTCGCTTTGTTATGATAGGGAAAACAACTTTCTCTATGTCGGAACAAGTGAAGGGATCTCTTTTCTTGACATTAAGTTATTCGACAACCAGGTTCTCCCTTCGCTCGATGTAAAAATAATAAGCATAAAGGCGGGCGATTCGGTCTATACAAGCTATTCCAGTTTAGTTTTTGAACCGGAACAACATAATGTGTACATCAACTTTAAGGCGTTAAGCTTTTCCGCCCCCGGTTCGGTACACTATAAATACAGCTTGAATGGTAAGTGGGAGGAAACTGATCATGATTTTCTTGATTTCACTTCCCTTGAAAGTGGAAAATATGAACTGCTGATCATGGCTAAATCCCAGAATAGTAACTGGGGTAAGCCATACTACCTAACTTTTGACGTACGTCCTCTTTTCAATGAAACGATCTGGTATAAATTAGGAATACTATCAGCACTTGTTTTCATCTCTATTTTAATTGTCACATGGCGCTTAAAGCTGAATACAAAAAAAATTCGGAAAGAATTAGCGTTAACGGAAAGGATCAATGAACTTAAACATCAGGCATTATCGGCAATGATGAATCCACACTTCATTTTCAACTCTCTCAATTCAGTGCAATACCTCATTAACTCCGGGAGGAATGAAGAGGCGAATGATTATATCGCGATGATGGCTAAGCTGATCAGGAAAAATCTCGACACAGCGGGATCCGGATTTATTCTTTTATCCGAGGAAATAGATCGGCTCAAGCTCTATCTGGATCTTGAGAAGCTCCGATTTCAGGAGAGATTTTCTTATGAGATTATGACGGGAACCGATCTTGATCCCGGTTCGATTATGATTCCCAATATGATTATCCAGCCTTTTGTAGAAAATACTCTCTGGCATGGCATCATCGATTCCGGCAGCACAGGGCAGATAACAGTTTCATTCTCACTTGAAGATGTCGATATTGATTCAATCAAATGCAAAGCATTGGTAATCAAGGTTACCGATAATGGCATTGGAATTATAGAAGCAAAGAAGAGGAAAGAAGATCACACATCCAAAGGCATACAAATCATTGAAGAGCGTCTCCGGCTGCTGAGCACAAAATTGCAGCTTCCGCAGCCCATCGTGTTTGAAGATCTGAGTAGCCGTACTATCGATTCACATGGAACGGAAGTTATTATTTCGCTTCCCCCACCGTTGTATAAAATATCTCTTCCGGAGTCCGATTCTCGTTCTTCACTTACCGATTAATTCTTTATTCATACCGCTGACTTACCCTTACAAACCGTCTGCTTGTTAGCTGTTGTAAAGTTATACCATGCTATGGTAGATTTGAACAAGAATCTTGTTCAACACTTTTCAATCTAATTATTGTTAGGACTCACATATGTCCTGCACATATTGCAAACCATGCTCCACGAGCTTGAGCGAGACGCCTTTCATCGAAAGCCTGGAGATCGTCGCGGATGGGCATGCAGAGGTATCTCTCTCAGCGTGCTCCCACTGCAATCAAGTTGCGCTCTGCTACCGGGTCGATATATACGATGACTCCTGGAAGTATTGGTGTCCGATCGACGAATCGGAACGAGAGCGCCTTCTGGCGCCAGACGACAATGAACTGCATGCGATCGGCGTAGCGATATCCATCATTCGCGCGCACTCCGATGTCCTGGTACGGCATCCCGTTCACGGGCTTGGCTGGGCGCCTGGAACGCACACAATACTTGAAGGCGCGGCATGGTAGGTGGCACAAACGGGTCTAACCCTTCCGTCGAGCGGACAGCTAACGGCGGGCCATGTTGGTTGGCCTTGCTAGCGATTCGCACGGAACAGAAGTGACTAAACCCCTTCCCACGCCGTTGTATAAAATGTCTAGTACGGAGTAAGATTCTCTCTCTCTTTGATTACCGATTAATTTGTATTTCGTGCCGCTCACTCTCCTATACAACCCGTCTGCTTGTTAGCTATTGTAAAGTTATGCCATAATGATAAATTTGAATAAGAATCTTATATAATACACAGCCGCTTGACAAATAGGAGTTTCTAAATCCAGCTTCGACAAGCGTCAAACATTATTACCATTACAGGATCAACAAATGCAACCCAATAGACCTTCAAAACAATTGCCTTCTCTCCAAATGATTTTGATAATAACCGTTCTAATATTATTCGGTAACGGATATTGTTTTTCTCAGTCTCAAAAAACAGGAACAACCATGAAAACACCAATAAATAAAGTTCAAACAAAAATTGTTTCATCTGTTTATCTCGATAAAAAAGATCCAATATTTATTTCAATTAAAGGTCGAGCAGCAACCGATCTAAAGCAGTCTTCAGAAAGATCGGGTCCGGAATCAACTGAGAATAAATTAATTGCGGCAAAAATAGAAACATGGACAGAAGAGAAGCAAAATCAATTACAAGCGTTAGGTGCAAAATCAATTAACGATTATGCAACTACGACACATTTCGATGTTGGGACATTTATGATGGTCTTTAGTGAATTTGGAAAGATGGATCAGAAAAAGATAGCAGAAGAGTATGACATTCGTGTACAAAACCTTGGCGATGATAAATATGCAGCGGAATTTTGGGAAGATGGTCTTGCTGTAAATTCAGAAGCAAATGCCGTGGCTTATGCTCATGAATTGGCGAACAGTGAATATGCTAAGAAACACCCGGAAGGAAATGTTGGGGATGTCGAAGTGATCAAAAAAAATTATGCAAATACCAGGAAATCTATTAAGGGTGGTAAGCAAGAACGATACAGCAAAATGATGGCTTTGCTTTATATAGCAGCAAAAGATGGCTCGGTTACTTTTCAGGATCCTGGTCAGCCGATGATGGATTTTGTTAAAAAAAACAGCAAGTAAAAAAGATTGATGATTCTAAAGATACCAGGGAACTTCTTGAGGATAACGCAACGGGGAATTTCTCTGAACTATCAGATGAAATTACAGAAGTAGAAGTGTTAGCAATAATCGGAAAGAATAATACGAATGCACTCAAATAGACCTATCGCGCAGCAAAAAGAATTACGAGAGAAGTTCCGTGCTCACCACAAGAGTATTGCAATAACTGCCCTACTTATAGTTGCTGGTGGATATTGCTTTTCTCAATCTCCTAAAACAGGACAAACCATGAATACAAACATCATTCAAGTAGAACGTATCGCCGCCCTCGAAAAAAGAATTGCAGCAGCTGGCGATGACTTTGTTTCGCTTACGGCAGAGGACTACGACCTTCTGCTTTCTCAACCCATCGGAATCGTTAACGGATTTGAGCCGCGCACCACGGCAACGGGTGGAATACTGGTTGGGGTCGGATTTGCTGGTAATGGAATACAGCAAGTTGTACAAACCATTTTCCAAAAGATTCCCAATATTCGAGAAGGAGACGCGTATGTAATTTTTGATTTTGTCAAAGATGTCAATGGTCTTGATTTTCTAAATCGTAAGGAGAGAAGTTTTGGGCAAGGTGGCGGAATAGATGAAATAGAGGAGGATGAGTCTACTCAACTTGCGCTCGATATTCGATCTGCCGATTCGAAATCCTACTGGTTTGGAAGCCGGGACGTCAAAATGGGAGTGAAAACCGGAGAAAACACATTTGAATATAAATCGTTTAGCGATATGAATTCCGGGACTGCTTCAGGGAAGGTTGTTATGCATCTTCCAACGAATATCACTGGCATTGCCTTAACCAAAGGGGATATCGGTGTTCAAAAGCCTTTTGCCGATGGGCTATTAACCTTGAAGAGCATTTCCAAAGACAAAATCTCATTTCATTATTCTGGTGACAATAAGAAGATTTACGAATGGATAATTTATGATGCACATGGAAAAGAACTCGATCAAAAAGGCGCTTCGTTAGACGAAGGGACTTATCAAATACAAGCTAAGAATCCAAAATCAATTAAAATATATCAAGCCGAAATTGTCCGTAAGGAATATCCCTTTACTTTTGTACTGAATAAAAAGCCTGTCCCTTCAGCTTTGTTAGAAGGGATTGATGCTGCGAGGTTTTCTGCAGCGATGTTTTTTCAAACACAGAGGCTTCAAACAAAAAATGTAGCACCGAGTTACCTGGACAACAATGATCCAATAGTCATATCCATTAAAGGTCGGGCAGTAACGGATCTGAGACGGTCAACAAGCTATATGGACTCAGAGTCCCCTGAAAGTAAATTAATAGAAACACAGGTGAAAGCATGGTCGGAAGAGAAGAAGAATCAATTGCAGGCTTTGGGTGGGCAATCAATTCAAGCGTATACAGCTCAGACGCTTTTCGATGTTGGTACATTTATGTTGGTTTTCAGCAGTTTTAAAGAGATGGATCAAAAAAAGATTGCAGAGGAGTGGGATATTCGTATTCAACACCCCGATGGTGATAACTATATAGCTGAGTTTTGGGAAGATTCACATAGTGTACATCCAGAAGCAAAAAATGAAATTGGTGAGAATGCACGATACTATAAAATGATGGCTTTGCTCTATACACTGGAAAAGGATAGCTCGGTTGTTTTTCATAATCCGTTTCAGCCGGTGATGGATTCTGTCAACCGATAGAGAATCTTGCGGGATCAGTTCGGGTGGGTGCGAAAACCTATACGAAGAATCGATTGGGATGATTGCTTAAAACGTGGAGTCGATCTGGGGCTCGACGTAGAGTCGGAAGACAATCCAAGGTTTTGCGAACAGTTTCTAACATTCACGAAATAATTACATTGACCCCTCCAGGTTCGTTTATGATTTTCTAATTCTTGAAAATGAGGAAAGGTGTCGGCACATCCGGAATAGGACGATCCTTCCTTAACGATCATCCAAGTGTACGAGGCAATTCTATATGAAGACCTTAATACTCATTATGACCATATTCTCATCATTCAATATTATGTGCAACATGACTTTTTTGAATCACAAAGACTATACGTTTAAGTTAAAAGACTTTATCTGGAATATAAAAATTGAAGACCAGGTTGGAGAAATCTATTTAAAAGAATCGAACTTCATTTTCGGTAGAAATTGGGATTCGACATTTGTCGTAATATCCCCAGACAACGGTGCTATTTTGGATACTTTAAAACCGTTTACCATCGAAAAGGAAAGAGAGTGTTTAATTAACGATGGTACAGGGGAATATAAAAGCGGTTACTCTCTCCATAATGTTCCTGTTGATAAACAGAAATATTCAAAAGTAACTTTAAAAAGTATTGACAGACAATACCGTGGCGACTCGGAAACATTTTATCTGATTGTAAATACCCTTTCAAATAAGGAGTTTGCAATTCTATTCAATCGCAGACAATTTGATTTCATCTCGTATATTACCTATTACAAAGACGGGAAGTTTATAATGACATATAATGGAGAAGCGGCAAGCGAAGTAAATAAATATACCCAACATGTTGGACTTCTTGACTTGGAAAAAATAATTAAAGATGAACATAGACCGGGAACAGATTCTAAAGAAGTGTTTCGAAAAAGCGAGGACAGTATTGTAGAGAAACCAGAAATGAAAGGAATAAAAACTAACGGGACTGTCAAAATAGGTATTCAAGAATGGTCGGTTGAAAATTTAAATGTTGACAGATTTAGAAATGGTGATTTGATTCCAGAAGCGAAGACAACGGAAGAATGGATTACATTTGGAGAGAATAGTAAACCAGCTTGGTGTTACTATGAAAATGATAGTGAAAAAGGGAGGACATATGGTAGATTGTATAATTGGTATGCGGTGAGTGATAAAAGAGGATTGGCTCCAGAAGGCTGGCACGTA
Organism: bacterium; assembly: GCA_043803945.1. GTDB lineage: Bacteria > Bacteroidota > Ignavibacteria > UBA10030 > UBA10030 > JAZDJN01. The sequence goes on from JAZDJN010000020.1 coordinate 14,789, forward strand.
CCAACTATTGATGAGTTTAAAACATTAGACAGAACACTAAGCAATAACAGCAATGTCTTAAAAGAGATTGGCCAAGGCGCCGGAACAAACACAAGTGGATTTTCTGCGTTGCTTGCGGGCCACCGCGAACCCCATGGTAACTTCACTGTTTTAGGTGACTACACTGGCTTTTGGAGTTCTACAGAGCGCTATGATGTTACGCACTATGATATTAAGGAGGCGCACTACGTGTACTTGTGGCGCAGTGATAACAATATCAACTTATCCTATATCACCAAGGAGTACGGTTTCAGTGTTCGCTGCCTCAAGGATTTCTAGGCTATTTGTTTATTTGCCCATGATATAGTGACGTACCAATGTATTGGAGAGGTAAAATCTACTCAAGATGTAATCTCCATTGAACAAAAAACAAAACATAAACTAATTTCTATCATAGCCATGATGACAAATTGGATTGGATGGATGCTGAGCGCTATCGTGCTTCTTTTGCTCTTTGCGGTCGGAGCGATTCTACAGAATCCGGTTCGCTTATTGATCACAGGAAAAAGAGCTGAAGGTATCGTAGTTGGTATGGCTACGTCGCCCGGATCTTCCGGAGAGGACTCGGTGCAAGCACCACTTGTTGAATTTGTTACGTCAACCGGGGAACGAGTCAGAGTCAGCGGTCGGGAATATGACGCATCGCCTTCAGCGCATGTGGGAGACGCGATCACCGTAGCGTACGATCCATCATACCCCAAAGATGCACAGCTTCTCCTGTTGAAGGAATTCGTCATTGTTGGTGTTATCCTGGGCTTTATCGCATTCATCATCTTACTGTGGATATCGGGCATTCTCATATCGGGGAATTCCGCATTGGACGATCCCTTCCACCTCCTTCCTGTTATCATTTCTCATTTACGCCTGAATCCAGTTCGTTTTCCTGTTCTCTTCCTATTATCGATTGTTATTCCTGTGTGCGGGATAGGGACGTATGTGTTTTCAAAACGAGCGCTCGACCTGCGCTTCAACGGCATCAAAACGGTTGGCCGCGTCATCGGGTATCAAACGAAGAGGAACAGCGACGATATGTTGACCAGTGATTATCCGGAGATCGCGTATGAAGATGTCTCCGGCACACAGCACACGATTCTGGGATCGTCGTCGAGCGGACCGCTCTCTTCTCCTCTGAAGACTGGCGACGTAGTGGAGGTCATTTATCTTGTGCGTCATCCGAACGAGGCCATGGTGAACACCTGGGACGAGCTGTACCTCTATCCGCTTTTTTTTGGCTTCATGGAGATCGCGTTTCTCGTGCTGCTTGGTCTCGTGCTGAGCGGGTCCATTGCTCTCTCCACAAGCGAAACGGGAAGTCAGGAGAAACTCAAGACCTCCGGAGTTCCTGCAGTAGCTACTATGATTAAAGCGAATCCAGAAGCTCGGTTACTCCAGTTTCGAATCGACAGGGGAACCCGAATACCTAATGTAAATGCAGACGATTTTAATTCATTTGAGATCGAACGTTCTGACTGGAAACCATCTCAAGCCGAAGCGGGACTAAAAAAAGGTGATCAGTTTCGTGCGTATGTGGACCCACGGAATCCTGTAAAGAACTTCTACATCGATTTCAGCGACAGGATCGGTAACGACCCGTTTGTCCAATCTCTGTGGGATGAGGATGAATCTATCGAGGATGAGAAGGAGAGATAGTCGGCAAACTCCGAAATCTTGGTACGACCATTGGCAGAACGCCGGCAATGCCGTTGTCTTGCTTAAAGTTTATATCTGATAACGGGCGAACGGCAGTAGTTATTTCTCTCCATGCACCACATTATCAAATTACTATTCAAGTACCAGATACTCTTTCATCGCTTACCGATTGATTTTCAATACCTACCGTTCACCTGTTAGTCTCTACCGAATACTTGTTAGCTGTTGTCGCGTCACTCCATTGTCTATAGATTGAACATAACTCTAATACGGCAAATTGAAGATTATGAAAAAGTTCATGGAAATATTTAAACCTAAGCAGTCCGATTCAGTGCCTCTTATCATCATAAAGAAGGATACGGATGATGCTGATATAAAAGAATACAGGTCAATTGAAGAAGCGATCGTCGACCTGGAAAACGATGTGAATGTTCCTGCAGAGAAAATAGAAAAAATACGAACGTCTCTGAAACGATTGAAGAATAAGACTTCAATCAAGATTAGGAACGGTGAAATAATTAAATGAAATCAATGCTATCAAGAATAAGATTTAATGTGTTACAAGCTATTCTGACTTTCACGAATTCTATGGTTATCTCTATAAATAATTTACAATCGAGGGTATGATGAAACAACTTTATACGGTGTCTATAATTCTTGCTTGCTTATTCTGTACCGCAAAGATATTCGCGCAAGCTTCTTTTTCACCTAAGACAGATTTTATCGCCGGTATTAATCCTATTTCTGTTTCCATCCGAGATATTAATGGAGACGGAAAGCCCGATGTAGCTGCTGCGAACCTCGGTTCCAACACTGTATCAGTATGGTTGAATACAACTTCTCCGGGAGCTTCTACTCCTTCTTTTTCGGCTAAAACAGATTTTACACCTATATCTCTCTATATTTCTCTTGGAGATATCAACGGAGATGGAAAGCCGGATCTGGCAGTGGCAAACGGTATTCTCAACACGGTTTCAGTATTGTTGAATACTACAGCTTCGGGAGCTTCTACTCCAACATTTACTGTGAAGACAGACTTTCCAACTGGTAGTAATTCTACCTATGTTTCAATTGGAGATATCAATGGAGACGGAAAGCCCGATCTGGCTGTGGTGAACACATCATCTAGTTCTGTTTCGGTATTATTGAATACGACAATTACGGGTACATTTACTCCTACGTTTACGGCCAAAACAGATTTCTCTACCGGAAGTAATCCATACTCAGTATCGCTTGGAGATATCAATGGAGATGGAAAGCCCGATCTGGCTGTGGCAAATGGTAATTCAAATACTGTTTCAGTATTCTTGAATACAACTTCTCCGGGAGCGTTAACCCCTACTTTTTCAACCAGAACAGATTTCACAACCGGAATTAATCCCACCTATCTTTCAATTGGAGATATCAACGGAGACGGAAAGTCAGATCTGATTGTGGCAAACCTGGTTTCAAATTCTGTTTCAGTCCTATTGAATTCTACAGCTCTCAATGCGTCTACCCCCTCTTTTCTTACGAAAACAGATTTTTCAACTGTAAGTCAACCATCCTTTGCTTCGATTGGAGATATCGACGGAGACGGAAAACCCGATCTTATTGTTGCAAACGGCACTCCTTCTAATTCTGTTTCAGTATTGTTGAACACTACAACTACAGGAGCCTTGGTTCCTTCTTTTTCCGCAAGAACAGATTTTGCAACTGGAGATTATCCGCGTTCAATTTCGGCTGGAGATCTGAATGGAGATGGGAAATTGGATCTGGCGGTGGCGAACTTAAATTCGAATTCTATTTCAGTATTGTTGAATACCAGTAAGATTTCTGCACAAACAGGTTCTATTTGCGGTGTGAAGTTCAACGATTTGAATGGCAATGGTGTAAGAGACAGAGATGAACCGGGACTTCCGGAGTGGCAGATGGATTTGAACATTGCAACGATTCCGCCGGCGAGAACAGACAAGGATGGCAAGTATTGTTTCAACAACTTACCTGCCGGGACATATACGCTTACAGAAGTCATGCAAAGCGGTTGGCAGCAAACGGCGCCTTCCTCAGGCCGTTACACGGTAACGCTTGCAGCAGGACAGAACATTGACAGTCTCAACTTTGGCAATCAACGATCAGCCGCACCGCCAGATACGTGTAACTATTTGGTCAATTCTGATTTCGAAGATAAACAAGTTGCCGCACTTGGAGGTCAACGGTTTATTAGTCAAGACTCAGTCCCGGGTTGGAAGACCACAGCATCAGACCATATCATAGAAGTATGGGGCAGCGGGTTTGGTGGAGTACCGGCATATTCAGGCAATCAGTTTATAGAACTCAATGCCACTATGGTCGGCACACTGTATCAAAGCTTTACCGCTATCCCAGGTCGTACGGTTACGGTTGCCTTTGCACGCAGAGGACGGGCAGGGTTTACCAACCAGATGAGTGTCTCCATTAGACCTGTTAATGGTGTCGATAGTATTTTAGGAACATACACGAGTACGACTGTCTGGAAAAAGGATAGTGTCACCTACACATTTCCTAATACTACCGTAACAGCGTATGAGTTACGATTTATTTCTCTCCCCGTAGGTGGTACGGAAGCGGGCGGGAATTTTCTTGATGCGATAACTATAACGTGTGCAACACCTGCGCTTGGCTCTATATGCGGAGTGAAGTTCAACGACCTGAACGGTAACGGAGTGAGAGACAGAGATGAACCTGGACTTCCGGACTGGCAGATGGATTTGAACATTGCATCGATTCCGCCGGTGAGAACAGACAAGGATGGCAAGTATTGTTTCAACAACTTACCTGCCGGGACGTACACGCTTACAGAAGTCATGCAAAGCGGTTGGCAGCAAACGGCACCTTCGTCAGGCCGCTACACGGTAACGCTTGCAGCAGGACAGAACATTGACAGCCTCAACTTTGGCAATCAACGATCAGCCGCACCGCCAGATACGTGCAGCTATTTGATCAATTCTGATTTCGAAGATAAACAAGTTGCCGCACTTGGAGGTCAACGG
>JAZDJN010000021.1:0-63259 GCA_043803945.1 bacterium
ATCTGACAATTTCTTGCTGAATAGCAATACGAATAATGTCTGCATCTTTGATTTCGAGCCGTTTCATTTCATCTTTCCGCTTTTTTCTTTAATATAACGGAAAGATATTTTATGCGCAATTATTTATGTCGCTATGTATAGTTGCCATCCTCCGATGAAGGGATTACCAAAAGCGGCGATAATCGGACCCGCTAGTTAGCACGAGAAACTATCGCTACCCGGTTGATTTTATCCAGTTTATTCTTTTCTTTGGTGCAAGAATACCAGTACCCAACTAGTTCCTTAGTCGAATAATCATTCTGTTTTTACAATGACTCTTGAACTCATTAAGTTTTCATACCTGAGCGAATTTCTTCGTTTGCCGGTTGTACGGGCATCCGATAATTACCGTATCGGAAAACTCGTCGATGTCGCTGCATCGACGGGACAGGTCTATCCCCGTATTACCGGATTAATGGTAAAAACCAGAAATGACCGCCAGCCGATCTATATCTCCTGGAACCTTGTTACGCGCTTAGTTTTCAAAGAGCATCTCGCAGTCGATTTTTCACCCGATAGTCCGCGCCAGGCAACTGCGGCATCGGAACATGAAATTCTGCTTTGTAAAAGCTTTCTCGATAAACAGATTATTTCCACCTCAGGGTATAAAATTGTCCGTGTGAATGACCTTCAGCTCCTTATCGAGGATAAGGCCAAAGAAAGTACAAACCTCTGGGTTGTTCATATCGACATCGGGATCAAGGGATTGCTTCGACGGCTGGGATTCCTGCGAGCAGTGAATGCTGCTTTCCGCTGGGTCACCGATCGGGACATCAGAGATAAATTTGTCTCCTGGAAACATGTCCAACCCACAACGACTTCATCAGTCTACTCATCGGTACAGCTTAAAACTGATGCATCGAGACTTTCCGAGATTCACCCCGCCGATCTTGCAGACATTCTGGAAGATCTGGGAACTGACGAACGTATCGGATTGATTGAATCGCTCGATCATTACACAGCGGCGATGACACTGCAGGAAATACAATTCAAACATCGTCTCCAGATTGCAGAATCCCTGGAGGTGGAGAAACTCGCCCAGATCATCAATGAGATGCACAGTGACGAAGCCGTCGACCTTCTCGATGAATGCCCTGCCGAGAAACGAAGCAAGGTCTATGCTGCCTTGCCGGAAGAGAAGGTGGCGGAGATCAAAGAGCTGACACAACTCTCAACGTACAGTGTCGGCAGCATTATGAGTACAGATTTCGTCACGACAAAAAGCGACGAAACGGTAGGCACAGTACTGGAACGCATCAGAGTCGAATGCGAGAAAGCTGAGATGTATCGTTATGCCTACGTTCTCGATTCCCAGGAACGGCTCATCGGTGTTGTTTCACTCAGGCAGCTCTTATTGAACAAAGCGGAAACGCTCATCGCCGATATTATGAGTGAACAACCTGTCACCGTCGAAATCGATACACGCATCCGTCGCGTGGCGCAGATTTTCTTTAAATATAATTTTGAAGCGATACCCGTTGTTGACGATGAAGATCGCATCCAGGGCGTGGTTTCTCTTCGTGACGCCCTGACGGCATTCTTCCCTGAGGTGAAAGAGGAAGCAGCATTATCATGACACTTCTCAAACGTCTGAAAGATACTCCTGCCATACGCAACATCATCATTTTCATGGGCATTCTCGGCCCGGGAATTATTACCGGCAGCGTCGACAATGACGCAGGTGGAATTACAACATACTCTGTTGCGGGAGCAGTCTATGGGTACAAGCTCCTTTGGACACTGATTCCGTCGTTCATTGCACTCCTGACGGTCCAGGAAATGAATGCACGAATGGGAATAGTCACCGGCAAAGGATTAGCCGATCTTATCAGGGAAAATTTTGGAGTCCGCATCACGTTCTATATTTTTGTCCTTCTGCTTATTGCCGATGTTGGCAATACGGCAACAGAGTTCGCCGGCGTCGCTGGAAGTATGAATGTGTTCGGAGTGAGCAAATATATTTCCGTGCCGATTGCCGCAATCGTAGTCTGGGTACTGGTCCTCAAAGGAAATTACAAGTTCTCTGAGAAGGTCTTTCTGCTCTTCAGCATCTTTCTCCTGTCGTACGTCGTGTCGGCAATTCTGGCAGGTCCTGACTGGAAATCCATCGGCCACGCGATGGTTACACCAACACTGCAATTCGACAGCATGTACATTGAGACTGTTCTGGGATTGGTGGGAACCACGGTCGCGCCCTGGATGCAATTTTACATGCAATCTTCCGTGATTGAGAAAGGGCTGAAGATCAGTGATTACAAGTATACCATTTGGGATGTGGTTCTCGGCTGCATTGTTACTATTGTCGTTGCCTTCTTTATTATCGTTGCTTGTGCTGCCACTCTCCACACTAACAATGTCCAAATCAATGAAGCCAGTGACGCAGCAATGGCGCTGAAACCTCTCGCTGGTCAACTTGCCAGCGAATTGTTTGCCTTCGGATTATTCGTTGCCTCGATCTTCTCTGCGGCCATTCTGCCCTTGGCAACAGCCTTCTATGTTTGCGAGGCGTTTGGCTTCGAGGCAGGTATCGACAAAAAGTTTAGTGAGGCGCCACAGTTCTATGCTCTGTTCAGCATTATTATCGCAATCGGCGCGGGAATCATCCTCCTCCCGGGTGCTCCGTTGATTGCGATCACCATCTGGACTCAGGTCTTGAATGCCATCTTGCTGCCGATTGTCCTGATTTGCATGATGATCATTGTGAATAAGGTGGAAATCATGGAGCAGTATACAAATAATAGTTTCCAAAATTTCATTGGTTGGTCGACATCGATTATTCTTATCATTCTGAGTACATTCCTGCTGATCTCAGGATCAGGAGTCGGGTAAGAATCATCCAGGTCGATCCTCGTGAAAGAGGTTATCTGGTGCCGCTTCAAAAAATAAAGGTTATGCTTTCTTTGTTGACTATTTCAATATAAGTCAGTATCCCGCCTTTCGGCGGGACTCGTTTCCAGTAGAAGTAACGTATTGTACACTACAGCCTTATTTACTGGAAACAGAACTAGTCGTCCAAGATTTTCATCATCCATCAGAAGGTTGCGATCATGCTGAAATGTTATACGATCTCCGAAGGCCGCATCATCGAGACAGAAACCGATGGTCCTATCCTCCTCTATATTAATCCTGAGGAGTCAGAGAAACGAGTGCTCGTCGATGAGTTTGGCGTTGATGAACATACATTAACCTCAGCACTTGATCCCGATGAATTGTCGCGGATCGAGTTTGAACCCACACACACTGCCATTATTTTCAAACGGCCAAAGAACTATTCTGCCCGGGACCATTTTGTTTTTAAGGTGGGATCGACAGGGCTTTTTCACTTTAAAGATAAGCTCATCATCGTGCTTGCGGAAGACCTTCCTCTCTTCGAGGCGAAACAGTTTCAAAAAATAACCACACTCAACGAGGTCGCACTCAGGCTGATCTATCGCTCAATTTTCCATTTCCTCGAACACTTGAAAATATTCAACATGATCTCCGACGAACTCGAGCGGAAGATTAACAAATCCATGGAGAACAAGTACCTTCTCAATCTGTTTACTCTCGAGAAGAGTCTGGTGTATTACCTGAATTCCATCAACTCCAATGCTGTACTCATCGAAAAGCTGAAACATAACTCAGCAAAACTCATGCTGAACACTGAGGAGATGGAATATCTCGATGACATTCTCGTCGAGAACAACCAGTGCTATCGACAAGCAGAGATTTATTCGAACATTCTCGCCAGCCTCATGGATGCCCGGGCCTCCATCGTGGGGAATAACCTCAACGTCCTTATGAAGACACTCAACCTCATCACCATCATGATCATGACCCCAACGCTTGTGGTGAGTGTGTTTTCCATGAATGTGCCAATTCCCCTGCAAGAACGAACGTATGCATTCTGGATAATCCTCACCCTTGCCCTGGCATCTGTTGGAGTCGTCATGTACATCTGGAGGAAAAATCGATGGTAGTGAAAGAAATCACAATGATGGGAGAGTACACATGCTGACACTGTTAAGAGATCTTTATGGTCATCAGGAATGGGCTGATGCAGAACTTTGGCGGGCAATTGAAGCATTACCAACTGCTATGGAAGATACAGCATTACGAGCGCGGCTCCATCATATTTTCCTTGTCCAGAGTGCATTCCTGTCCGTTGTTCAGAAAGAACGGTTCATCCGCAGCCGGGCAGAAGATTTTTCTGAACTTTCTGCTCTCAAGGGATCGGTCATTGCCGTTCACAAGAAAGCAGCCGGCTTTCTTGCTTCCTGCTCTGAAGCTCAGCTTGAAGAGATCGTTACTGTTCCCTGGTTTAGAAATCCACCTGTCAACCTACCGATTCGTCTGGCGTTGATGCAGGCTGCCATGCACAGTCACTATCACCGGGGTCAGAATGCCACACGGCTTCGCGAATTAGGCGGCGAACCGCCATTAACAGACCTCATCGTTTGGTATTGGAAGAACAAGCCTGAGGCTCAATGGGAATCATAGAGCAACTCCATTCTCCTCGCTTGATCGAAATCTTCATTCTCTTCGTTTCCTCAATACAGTCCCGTTGTTTTTCAGGCACCATTTGAGTACGTTTCCACAGGAAATGAATTATCCACTGTTCTTGTCATATCAATAATTACCAGAGCGAAGCGAGAGTTGGTGTGATGGAATGAAGTACATCGGAATTGTCGGTTCAGGAGTTGAAGCTGCAGCCATTGCCCGCCTTTGTGCCCAGGCACAATTCGATGTTGTGCTGTATGACGTGAATGACACCCTACTTCGCCGAGCACTCGAAAGGATGAAGGGGGAATTCAGAGAGGAGTTAAAACGAGGCTCCATCACACAGGCACAGGTCACCGGTTCGCTGGATAGGATTCATCCACGGACACATATCGACGGCCTGAGCCATTGTGACCTGATTCTTGAGATGGTAACAGAAGATCTTCGCGTCAAAAGAGACATGCTCATGCACCTGGAGGCAACTGCACGTTCGACGACAATCCTCATCTCAACCTCAACCCGGTTTTCGATATCGAGTATTGCATCTGCTGCCAAGAAACCCGATCGTGTGCTCGGTGTTCATTTTCTCTTCCCGATGAACTCGTCAAAAGTTGTTGAACTCGTACCGACGACGGATACAATTGAAGAGACAATACAACGAACCTCCGAATTCCTGCTGAAGCTCCGAAAGCAGCCGATCCTGGTGAAAGATTCTCCCGGCTCAATCGTCGGACGCCTGACGAGAATTTACTACGGAGAGGCAATCAGAATCCTGCATGAGAATGTTGCCGGGGTGAACACCATCGATTCGATCATGAAATCCATCGGGGGATTTCCGCAAGGGCCCTTTGCCAAATTGGACGAGATTGGCCTTGACGTCGACCTTCAACAAACTCAGGCACTCTTTGAACAGACCTCGGGAGATGAACGCTACCGGCCCCACCCTCTCCAGAAGCAAATGGTCGAGTCCGGAAAACTCGGGAAGAAAACTGAGAGAGGATTCTACCCGTACCCAACTCGGGTGTAACTGATAGCAGCATGGTACCATGATTATTTCCCCATGAAAAAGAATTCAGTAAAGAAAACGAAATCCGACAGGAAGCAATTTGTCTCTGTGAAAAAGCTGAAGCGTAGTGCAATAAAAACGGTAAAGCAGACGCTCTCGACGAGGAGTAGCAAAAAACTTCCAAAGCCGGTCAAGAAAAAGCAGGTGAGGCGGGCCCCAGAAGTAGGACCAAGGACTACCGCCAAGGTTCAGCAGCCTGAGACGGAAATCCTGCTCGTTCAGGAAGTTGAGAGTTTGGTTCAAGAGGTAATTCCTTCACAGGCTCCCCCGCTGGAGAGCGGCCCGAAAGCAGCAGCCGAAGTATTTCTCCTAGAGGAACAAAAGTCCAGCATCCTCTTGCTTGGTGAAAATGCCTTGATAGGAGAATATACAAGGACATGCTGCACTAAGGGATTTGAGGTGTACATCCTCGGTTCAGAAGAAGAATATTCCGATCTGTCAGAATACAAAACTTTAATCCATTATCTCGATCACATCCCTGAGCATAGTGTGGTCGCACTCGAGTTGACAAATACCAACCTCGAATTGAAAAAACAGAATCTCTGGAAACTCGATGTCTCCCTCCCTCCTTCTGCAACAATACTCAGTTCATCCATTACGGTGACCGCGACCGAGCAATCGAGCTGGATCATGCATAAACACCGCTTGGTCGGGATTGGGGCTCTGCCAACACTCTCCAACCGTCCAGCGATTGAAGTTGCACCCACAGTCTTCAATCCCGATGAAATCATTGAAATCGTCAGAAAATTTTTCCATCATCTCGATAAAGAAATAATTCTTGTCCAGGACCGCATTGGCATGGTCTTTCCTCGCATGATCTGCCAGGTGATAAACGAAGCTGCACACGCCATCCAGGAAGGGGTTGCAGATCCGAAAGACCTCGATATCGTTATGAAGGAGGCCTGTCAGTTTCCAGCAGGACCAATTGAGTGGGCTGATCGCATCGGACTGGACCAGGTTGTTGCCGTTCTTGCTGCGGTTCAGCAGGCTGAGGGTGGAGGACGGACCAGAATTTCTCCTCTTCTGCCGCTACTCGCACATACCGGGAAGTGGTGGAAACAAGATCATTGAACAGATGAAAGGATTGAACATGAACTCTTCCAGTACATTGAAATTAATCGTCTTAACAACGCTCCTGATCCTCACTGCGAGAGCATTGGTTGCTCAGCAAATAGCAGCCTCCTTCGAAGGAGAAATTATTTTCAAAATTCAGGATACTGAACAAGTTGCACTCTTTACCTGCCTAGTCAAAGGCGACCGTTTACGCATTGGATCGGTTGACGAAATGAGTTCCTCGCCTCTTTACTATGTTGATCTGGCATTGAATAAAGTCTATGCAGTCAATAGCGCCCGTGAACGGATTGCCGAATATTCACTCAATCCTCCCGGTGTTGATCCATCCTCCATAAAGCTCGAGAAAAAAGAAGAGACGGAAGAAATCGCCGAGATCTCCTGTATTCAATACTCGCTAAAAACGAAAAGTGGTGATGTAGAGCTTTGGGCAGCCAAGGCACTAGGAAGCCTGGGAGGATTTCATCTTGCGATGAGCAGCAAGGGATTTACGTTTACACCCTGGGAAGTAAAACTCCTTAGTATGAGTGCTACCGCATTGCGATCTATTGAAAGAGATTCCAACGGCTATGAGGTGTTACGGTTCGAAGTGGTCAGAGTTGTGGAGAGACGTATTAATGAGATCCTCCTTAAGGTTCCCGGGAGCTTTGAGAAGGTTGAATTCAATCGCCTTATAAAGAGGTAACCCTACAGATGAACAGGTCGTTAGAATTCTCGAGAACCAAGAGGCCATTGTTCTTCGTCTATGGCCTTTGTGGAATACTCTCCATGTTTCTCTTTATTCCCTTCTCCTATTCCCAGCCAAAACTTGCCACAAGCAGCCCGACAATTGATCTTGGGATTGTCTATAATGGAGCAACGAAAATTTTTAAAATACCCGTCAAAAATATCGGGAGTGATACCTTGAAGATTCTTGGAGTGCAGACATCGTGCGGGTGCACGACTGTCAAGCAGCCAAAAACTTCCTTACTGCCGAATGAATCCGATGTAATCGAAACCGAATTCCTCTCAACGGGATTCCGCGGAAAACTTACCAAATCCATGATCATCGTATCGAATGATCCATTTTCTCCGGAAATCCGATTGAGCATTACGGCTGACGTGTTGGAAGAATTGGAACCTCTCTCAAATTCCGGGATAGTCTGGCTTGGAACATTGCCGATTGGCAAAGAGGTTACGACCCGCGCTGCTTTTAAAAATATCTCCGGCCGAACCATTACAATCAAAGGATTCACAACACCATCGCCACTGCTCTCGGTCCAGATTGAGAAACGTGCAATACTGCCTGCGGAGTCGTTGCGGGTAACTATTAAATTTACACCGCAGAAAGCAGAGTACTTTTCCGAAATGATCCATTTCCAAACCGACAGTAAAAAGCAGAGTGTGGTTCCACTGCGGGTCACTTTTATCGGAGTAAAACGCGATTGAATCAATTACGACAGGCGATTCAGGAGGCAGGGATCCTCGCCATTGCAGCAGTCGTTGTTGCACTGCTCTACTCGCTGGCGACGGAAAAGGGGATCTTTGCAAGCACCTCTGTTGGAACTACCTTTTCGAACCCGGTGGCAAATCTCGCTTCCATTACAGTCGAAGAGGCCAAGGCCTTATTTGATGGAGATGCTGCCCTCTTTATCGACTCGAGGCATGAATTCGATTTTAAGTTTGGCCACATCAAGGGTGCTTACAATATTCCCTTGAAAGAATTCGATAAGAAAGTTGATACTCTCCGCTCAGTTCCCAAAGACAAGGCTCTCATCGCCTATTGCGACGGTGCCGAGTGTAATTCGAGCATTGAGGTCGCAGCAAGACTGATGAACGCCGGATATACGAATATTCATATTTTTTTTGGCGGCTGGCAGTTGTGGGAACAACAGAAATTGCCGGTCGCTTCCCTTCGCTAGCAATGGAAGAGCGCGTGGCATCGCATGTAACCATAAAGACTGTGTTTCAACGACTACTCCAGAACGACTACCTCATTCTCGTCGTACGGGCTGTGCTGGGCCTTCTCTTTATTATCGCAAGCGTCGACAAAATTGCAGACCCGGCATCCTTTGCCAAGGCGATTGAACACTACAAGCTCCTTTCGCCCGGTCTCTCGCTTCTCGCCGCGACGATTCTCCCCTGGATCGAATTGTTCTGCGGGCTTTGCATTTTTTTTGGACTCTTCGAACGGGGGGCTGCACTTCTCTCCTTGGTACTGTTGCTCTTCTTTACCACCGCTCTCTTTGTTGCTCTCCTTCGACATCTGGACATCTCCTGTGGATGTTTCTCCCGCGATCCATCAACCGAAAAAATTAGCTGGACAAAAGTGATCGAGAATTGCGGATGGATCTGCCTTTCTCTTTTCCTGCTCTATGCAAAAAAAACAAGGTATTCTGTTGAATCACTCCTTGAATATTTACGAAACCAGAAATAGTGTTTTTGTGTTGAAGAAGGAGATGGTAGTATATTCCTTTTCGCGTTTACGGCATCGAAGCCTACCGCGAGGACGATTGATTTCAAAATTCTTATTCATTGAGAGAGAGATAAAATTTCTGGAACACATCATGCCAATCCATTCCATTCAATTGTTGTGCTCGGTATCACGTTCCAGACGGAGAATATTGATTCTCCGTATTCATTTCTTTATACTATAGCAGTTAATATATCTACCGGCCGAACGCATCGGTGTGGGGGGATTTAGCCTGTGGCGGAAGCACGATGCACACTGAACTCGAATAGATTTTCTTCAACATTTGAACCAAAAGTCTTTTCTTACCACTTAATAATAATCTGAAAGGCGGAAATCATGATCGCCAAACTGCAATGGTATTCTGGTTTACTTGTACTTGCATTCATTCTTTTCCCATTCACAGCAACAGCCCAAACCGTATCTGGCTCCATCACAGCCGATACAACGTGGACAGGGACAGTCGTTGCGGATTCTGTTTACCTGCCTGCCGGTAAAACACTCACCATCCAACCCGGAACGATCATTAAGTTTACTGCCGGCAAGACCCTGGTGATTGCAGGGGTACTGAATGCAAATGGTACATCAGCGAGCAGAATTGTCTTTACGTCAAATGCAGGCACCCCTGCCGCAGGCGATTGGAATGGAATAGAAATACAAGCTTCCGCGAATTCGGCATCGATCCTTAACTACTGCACAATTGAATACGCCGGCAAGGGTTCAAAGAGCGCTGCTCTCTTCTATAATAATTCCGCCCCTGCGTTGAATGTTTCTAATGCTATCATTCAATACAGTGCAGGAGACGGGATCAATATCCTCTATACCTCGCCGCGAATTTCGTCATCATCCTTCAGGCAGAACGGTAAGTATGGAATCAATGCAAATGGTTCGCTCTCCTTCACGATTGACTCGTGTACTGTCTCGAGCAATACTCTTGGTGGTATCATTATCAGCACGAATTCGACGGGCTCGATCACAAATTGCGCTATCGATTCAAACGGAATTGGTATTCTTATTGGAAACAGTGCCGCTCCCGTCATTCAGAAAAATAGAATTCGACGGAACAATATCGGTATACAATTCAGCAGTCTCGGCTCTACCCAACCGACCATCTCCCAGGATACAATAACCAATAATATCACCTGGGGATTTTTGAATACCGCATCAAGCGGATCTTCCGTGCTTGCCCGAAATAATTACTGGGGCAGCGATATGGGTCCTTATCATGCATCGTTGAATCCTACCGGTGCCGGTGATAAGGTAAGTGATCGAGTCGACTTTCAGCCCTGGAGTATTCTTGCGGCTGCTTTGCCTGTCACACAAATCGCAGCCAGCACGACAATAAGTGCTGATGTCACCTGGGCCAGCGGTGTGTACTGGTTGCGAGGAAGCATCACAGTAAACGCCAAGCTGACAATCAATCCCGGTGTTATTGTGAAGTTCGCCCCCAATGCCCGAATGACTGTTAATGGCTCGCTACTCGCAAGCGGTACAGCAAATAATCTGATCGTCTTCACCTCAGAAAAAGATGACCCTTATGGCGGTGATAGCAACGGCGATGTGAATACTTCTATTCCTGGACGTGGTGATTGGGACATGGTCTATCTCAATGCAGGTGGTAATAGTTCATCCATTCTTACCTATTGCCTCTTCCGATATGGGGGATCTTCCAGTAATGGAAATATTCGCCTCCAAAGCTGCGCTCCAGTTATCAGTTATGTGACAAGCACACAAAGCTCCAATTATGGGTTGTATTCGGTTAATTCAAGTCCAACAATTTCCTATTCTACGTTTTCCTCTAACAACAACCATGGGCTTTTTTTTTATAATGGAATCTATTCCATCTACGCAGCAACAATTAGTAATAATGGAGGGCATGGTATCTATGCTGATGGAAATGGCCGCTTCAGCGTACGCAAATCTACCATTACCGGCAACAGCTACGGTGTCGTTGCCGATGGCGGGACAGCCAGTGCAACCCTGACTTCTCTTGATAGCTCAATCGTCTCCTTTAATTTTAATGGCGGTGTGTATGCTTGGTACGGTACAGGGAAACAGATCTTTGCCTATAACCGTATTGAAGGAAATCCAGCGTATGGCATTTGGTGCTTCAATGTCGATACCGTCGCTACATTCGTTGGCGATACTCTTGTCAATAATGGAAACGATGGGATTGTTACTTCAAAGGCCTCAATATCGAACTGCGTCATCCAGGGAAATCGTTATCCGATCGCGTTGATAGGGAGAGTAGGAACCTCTTATAACGGCAACACAATTTCCGGCAACAAGTATAACAACGCTATCGCTCTCCGTGTAAACCGGGGCGAAGAAACATTGCGTGATACCTTAAGGAATACTTTTCCTTCAGGAATGACTTCCAATACTTATGTCTTCATCGAATACGCTCCTGGTGTTGCTGTGAGCTCCGGGACCACACTTGTTATTTTGCCAGGGGCAATTATCAAGATGGAGTCCTATACGTATTTCCGTGTTGATGGGACATTGATTGCGAACGGTACCATTGGAAATCCAATCGTTTTTACCTCCTATCGGGATGCCTCCTATGGCGGTAAAACGAATCTCGCGACTGACCTTACAGCACCTGCACCGAATGATTGGCGTTATGTTCGACTGTACACTGCCAATGCAAGTGCCTCCATTCTCAATAATGTCATTTTCAAATACGGTGGAGATGACGGATATGGAAATCTCTATATTTCCAATGGAGTGGTTTTAACTAATTCTATTACAAATATTGTTAGTCGTAAATCAAGTTCAATGGGAATACGTGTTTACGATAGTCAGGTGATTTTTAACAATGCTCAGGTAGACAGCAATGCAACCCACGGAATTTTGATTGAAGGGAACCGGCCTTCCGATGTCACGGTCAGGAATAGTACTATTCAGGATAATTCCAATGGCCAGGGTCTCCGGGCAACGGACAACTCCACTTTCCGCGAAGTGTCAAATTCCATCATTCGAAGAAATAACGGTTGGGGAATCGGTGTTGATAATGGAACACTCGACCAGGTGTTTCAGGGAAATACTATCTCGAATAATATTTCCGGCGGTATCTGGAACAACAGCTTATCAATACCGGCGACGAATCTGATCTATCGTGGAAATATTATTGCCGATAATGGAGGGGAAGGTATTCTTACGACCCGGGCCCGCATCGCAAGCAACACCATTCAACGGAACCGGTTTCCGTTAGCAGTCTGGAAACGAACAGGAAACATCTATACCAATGATGTCGGGATCGATGATAATATTATCTCGGACAATGTTTATAACAATGCTATCGCTATTTGGAATGATCAGTTGTACGATACTCTCAAGGCGGTATTCCCGGTACAAATGACCTCGAAAACCTATGTCTGTATAGATAATTTTAATGTTCCTACTGGAACAACACTCATCATCGAGCCGGGAATCACAGTAAAATTTCAACCGTTACCCGGAAATTACAGACGCTGCGATGTGAACGGAACAATCATAGCAATTGGGACACCGGCAAATCCCATTGTCTTCACATCGTGGAGGGACAATACGGCCGGTGGTAAAACTTCAGCAGCATCCGACAATGCCGCTCCGGCGCCAGGAGATTGGCAATATTTCGCCCTTCGCAATGGCAGCGGTGCTTCAATCGTACAGTACTGTCAGTTCAGATATGGCGGAGGTGATGGATCACAGGCTCTGTATTTCGATAGTAATGTGGGCGGAGTTGTATTCTCGAACAACCTCATTCGTAAATCATCCAGCTCAGGAATAAGAATCTACAATACGCTACTCACCATTGATAGTACAAAGGTGGACAGTTCTACTTATCACGGTATTTACCTCAATGGCATTGCAGGCACTAACCTCATTCTAAAGAACTCGAAGCTTCTGGATAACGGTCGATATGGACTTTGGGCAGAGAGCCCCTCAAAAGTATCGGTTGTTTCAAATTGTGAAATATCACGAAATGGATATACCGGTGTGGTCGTCGAGAATAATTCTGTTCCTCTCTCTTTCATCGGTAACACTGTAAACAACAACCACGACCATGGTTTATATCTCAACTCAGTCAACGATGCTTTCGATTCATTGATAACCATTGCCGGTAACCGTGTGCGCAATAATGGAATTACTGGAATATATTCCTCACGTGCTTATATCGCAAATGACTCCATCACAGGGAATCGTTATCCTGTCGGGCTCGTAGGCCAAATGTCTCTTATCAACACAGGAACAGCCAACGGCAATGTCTATTCCAATAATGTTGTCACCGGAAATGTGCTTGGAAAAACGCTGGTCGTTGAAAACACCTTCTACGGTAAATTAGGGTATTCATTTCTCGAAGGCGACAGCGCACATGTTGTTGCAGTTCGTGGAAGTGGATTCGTCCCGAGCGGATCAACACTCACCATCGCACCAGGAACTGTGATTAAATTCCCTGGAGAATTTGGCACCGCCCGGATAGAAGTTCAGGGAACAGTGAAATCGGAGGGAATAGCCAGCAATAAGATTGTCTTTACCTCATGGAGAGATGACACCTACGGCGGTGACACCAATGCAGACTCGAACGCGACCGTTCCAGCGCAGGGGAATTGGGATTCATTCTGGATGAATGGATCGGGTGCGAACAATAGTCGTTTGCTCCACACCATCGCACGGTATGGGGGGAGCAGTGGATATGCCAACATCCGAATCAACAGTGCTACCGGTGTCGCAATTGACTCGAGTATCTCATCCTACAGCTCAAGCAGCGGGATTTACCTCTACAGTTCATCGGCAACAATTAATGGCAGTGATTTTCATCATAACGTTTGGGGATTCGAACTTCAGGGAGCTTCAGGCGGAACGGTTGCCAATTACAACAACATCTCCGACAATAGTCAATACGGATTATACAACAATACGGGCAGTACAATCAATGCCCAAAATAATTACTGGGGAACGAATCTTGGTCCCTATATTAATCAGGGATCCGATCAAAATTTGTCGGGCACTGGCAATAGAATATATCTCGCCAATGGCGCAGTCACCTATCGGCCTTATCTCACATCGAGGACAGGAGTCTTGCTGGGAGATGTCACATTGAATGGTACGATCTCCCCGCTCGATGCTTCGATGATCCTCCGATATGTGGTAGATGCAATAACATTGAATTCTACCCAGCTTGCCGCAGCGGAAGTCTCCGGCGACGGATCCGTGAGTGCCCTCGATGCTTCATTTATTCTGCGCTATGTGGTCGGATTAATCAGCGGATTTCCGCGGCTCGGAAAAATTGAAGCCTCTCCGGCTCTTGCCTCCTCCTACGAACTCTCGCCCGTAAGGCATTCAGCAAACGGCGAGTATACGATAGCATTTAGTACCAAACAACGCACTTCTCTCTCAACCGCTGAAATTCATCTCCGGTTTGACTCGAATGCGGTTGAGCTCATCACGGTAGAGAAAACTGCTGCAACTGAAAACGCTGCTCTTGAATATCATGTGAATGCAGAGGGAATGAAGCTTGCACTGGCGACTGGTGAACCAATCCAGGATAGTGGAGAGCTCGTTCAAATCCGATTCCGGCCACGCGGGGAAACTGCTTCTTCCCAGGCTCCATCCGTGCAGGTCGATAAATTCACAGTGAACGATGTTGATCTCCTCGTTCAGATGTCCGATGGAGAAAAAATTCCCGAACTCTCAACCGGCGTTCCTGTTGAATTTGGCCTGCAGCAAAATTATCCTAATCCGTTTAATCCGACAACCACCATCAACTATCAACTGCCGGCTTCAAGCAGAGTCACAGTGAAAATTTTTGATGTGCTCGGACAGCAGATCCGGACACTTGTGCAGAAGGAACAATCTGCCGGCTACTATCGGATTGTATGGGATGGTCGTAACGATAATGGAACTTCAGTCTCCAGTAATTTCTATTTCTGTCGTATCGATGCAACTGGCGGTACGAATGTTCAATACATGCATGTCATAAAAATGCTGCTCATGAAGTAGGATGGTGCTCCTCTGAGGTCAGAGAGATTCTCTGACCTCGGTATCAACTCATTCTCAACCATAAGAGCAGAAATGACTTCCATGATAAATAAAACACTGATTTCGTTGGGCTTGATCTTCGGCCTGCTCCTTCCGGCGGCTGGTCTTCATGCGCAAATGAAAACCTTGACGATTCGCGATACGACGGCCCGGAAAGGCGATACGCTCCTCATTCCGGTTCGCATCTCGACCTTAACGACAGGCGACAGCGTCTATTCGGCGCAGGCAACGTTTTCCTATAATAGCGCAGTGTTGAATATTATCGGAATCGAAACCAATGGCACCTTGACACAGGGCGTTGGTTCTCTACTCTATAATACGACGACTCGCCGGCTGGCCTTTGCTTCAACGACTATCCTGACAGGAAGCGGAACACTTGTGTACCTGAGAGCTGTTGTCTCCTCTTCTCCAACAACGCAAGTTGATTCAGTCAGAATTCAGAGTGCACAACTCAATGAGGGCGCACCGCCGCTGACAATCGACAACGGATATTTCCGAATCCTCGCAACCACTCTTGCACCAAAAAATCCGCCGGCGAATCTTGTTCCCGGAGATTCTGTACAGTTTACAGCCTCCGGCGATCAACTTCCGCCGCTGATCTGGTCTCTCTCGACACCATCCATAGGATCAATCGATGCCTCAGGCAAGCTCCGGACAACCGGGGTCGGTCAACTTAAAGTATTTGTGCAGGACTCACGCGGTTTGAGGGATTCATCAAATCTCTTCGCAATTAATTCGCCATCGCTGAAAAGTCTCACACTAACTGCCGGCAACGGAACGCAGAAACAGACGCTGTATGTTAATCTGCCGATTTCAATATCGGATGTCTCCTCACTCGGCATTTACTCAGGGAAGTTTTCTCTCTCGTTCAATGCCGGACAATTGCAGGCCATTGATATTATTACAGCGGGAACACTTACTGCATCCTGGCCTAAACCGGTCTTCAATATCATCGCGGGAAATATCGATATCGCATTTGCCGGAACGACACCGCTTTCGGGGAGCGGCGCACTGCTCTATGTCCGCTTCAAGGTATCAAACACAGCATCGGGAAGTTCCACGGTTTCCCCCTCCAATGTGCTCTTCAACGAAGACATTAATGCAAATACTGTGAATGGCACGTTCACGGCTCAAGCAGCACCGACCCTCGTCATCTCGCCCAACTCGAGGGTGATGACCAGAAACGATACACTGACCTTCATCGTGGCAAGCGGCGGAACACCACCCTACACCTGGTCATCAACCAATCCCGCTGCGGCTTTGATCGATGCGGGCAGCGGTTTTCTTACAGCGCTCGCACGAGGTACCACAACTATTAATGTTATTGATGCTCTTGGATTCAGCACAGCCTCAGGTATCATCAACATCAACGATCTTCGCATCGCATTACCCGACACGTCGGTCAGTTTGGGTGATTCAATAGAAGTACCAATCTTCACCGAGACGCTCACCGGCCTTGAACTCTACGCATATGAAACCCGAATTCAATACAACTCATCCATCATACGATTTCGCGACTTTATAACCACGGGGACATTGAGCAGTGCATTTACTGTGACAGTACGTGATACACTTGATACCTTACGCGTGGCAGTCGCCGGTTCATCCGCACTCAGCGGCGGCGGCCAGTTACTCAAACTGCGATTCGCTCCCGCACTGGGTGCGACGAACGGCCAAGTAAGTCCGTTGAACTTCGCTCTCTTCCGATTTAATGAAGCGGGCGGGACGACACCAACAGCAACGGTTGTTAATGGCCGACTAAGCATTGGCCTTACACCGCCGCAGGTTCCAACACCTAATGTTGCATCCGGAATCAGTTCAACAGGATTTACTGCGAGTTGGTCATCGGTGAACGGTGCAACTAGTTACCGCGTTGATGTTGCAACAAACGTTGGGTTTTCATCGATCGTCACTGGATACAACGATATCACAGTTACAGGAACTGGACTCAATGTGACAGGACTCAGTGCAAATACATCCTATTACTTTCGCATCAGGTCGGTAGGAGCGGGTGGAACGAGTGCAAGTTCGAATACTGCCTCTGTCACCACTCTTCAAACGCCGCCCGGAGCACCCACCGCTCTTGCAGCATCGAATATTACCTCCAACGGTTTCTTCGCAAATTGGAATGCGGTGAGTGGAGCAACGGAATATCGTTTGGATGTGTCGACTGATTCCACCTTCACCTCAATTGTGACCGGATATAATAATCTTCTCATCAGTACAGTAACGACCTATGCAGTATCCGGACTATCTCCAAATACAACGTACTATTACAGGCTTAGGGCAGCCAACACCGGTGGATCCGGGGCCAGCTCCAATTTCATCATTGTAATGACATTGACTCCACCACCCGCTCAACCGGTGGCAGCATCTGCATCGGGCATCACGGTGTCAGGATTTACCGCCCGATGGAGTACTGTTAACGGTGCAACAGGTTACCAATTGGATATTTCAAGTGATAATTTTGTGTCATTTGTTTCCGGTTACAACGCCGCCATGATAAGTGATACGTTTAAAGTGGTACCAGGCCTGGCAAACAACACAATCTTTTACTACCGAGTTCGTGCAACAAATAGCGGAGGAGCAAGTACAAATTCGAACACGATTACCGTAACGACTCTTGCGGCGGGATCAGATATTCGGCACAGCATCTTCCTTCCGTCGGGCTGGAATATGATTTCAAGTTTCCTGGCACCCAAGGATTCAACCCTCGACTCACTGCTGATTAAGATCAAACCATCCCTCGTTATCCTGAAAAATGGAGCAGGTCAGATCTATTGGCCTTCCTTTACCATCAATACCATTGGTAACTGGAAACAGAGGCATGGTTATCAAGTGTATATGACATCCTCCGATACTCTATCGCTCGTGGGACAGGAGGTGAATCCTGCAAGTAATCCACTCGCCCTACCACAGGGATGGAATATGATTTCCTATCTGAGAAATAGTCCGATGAGAGCAGATTCATCGCTCATCACGCTCGGTGGCGCTCTTGTTATTGCCAAGAATGGTGCGGGACAAATTTATTGGCCTGCATTCTCAATCAATACAATGGTCAACATGAAACCGGGCCTGGGATATCAGTTGTACCTCTCCAGTACAGCAACGTTGACCTACCCTGCCAATACAAGTGCTGCGCCTTCGGTTGTATTTTCAAAACGATCAGCGGAGAGTTTAAACGATCTGTCACCGCAGCATTATCCCAAGACAGAGTGCGTCAGCGGATCAACCGCTATTGTTCTGGTGCAGGGAAGTTCACTCAACGAGGGCGATGAAGTCGGTGCCTGGGCAGCTAATGGGCTTTTAATCGGCAGCGGTGTTGTTCAAAATGGAAGATGTCTCATTACACTCTGGGGTGATAATACCTGCACAACAGATAAAAAAGAAGGCGCTCTTCCCGATGAAACAATCAGGTTCACACTCTGGAAGAGTATCGATCGGATAGAATTGTCACCAAAGGTCAGTACCATTATTAACAGTTTAACGGGGCAATCGCTTGGGCACACCCTCGTGTATCAAACGGACGGTGTATGGCAGGTAGAATTCGAACAGCCTGATTTCGTCCCCGATCAAATATTCCTCGAACAGAATTATCCCAATCCCTTTAATCCTACAACGACGATACGGTATCGTTTGCCTCAGAATGGCAATGTGAGTCTGAAAATCTACAACGCATTGGGACAGGTGGTCCTGAATGCCGCAGAAGGTGAACAAAAAGCAGGCTACTATGAAGTTCACGTTGATGCACGAACATTTTCCAGCGGTATCTATTTCTACACTCTTGTGTTTGGCAACTCCTCCGAAACAAAGAAACTTATCGTCTTAAAGTAGCGTGAATGATGAAGCCGCCCGCGCCCAGCGAAGCGGCTTCATTTTCTTCTTCCCTTTTTACAATTCATTTCTGTATCTTTCTCCAGAATCATCTGAACACTGTCGGCATGATGGTCCATACCATCACAGGCGGCCTAAGACAGTACAGAGAAAAATATAAATCTGCATCGATCTCGCACACTGGAAGGAGACCTTTATGCACTCACCGTTACTCGAGGAACTCGAATACAATCGCCGCTCGTTTCTCGCCATGGTCGGCAAAGGAGTAGGCCTGGCAACTCTCGCATCGGCATCCGTTGGAACACTCTTTAACGATCTCAAAGCCTCCGTGAAAAAAATCGAGCACCTGCCGGCAGATGCAACGGCTTCCGATGAAGATTTTTGGGTGGACATTCAGAAGTCCTTCTCTGTATCGCGAAGTATCATCAATTTAAACAACGGCGGGGTCAGCCCCTCACCACGATTGGTAACGGAAGCATTTGTTCGGTACACCTGGCAACAGGAAGATGTCACGGCTTACACCATGTGGCAAATTCTTGAACCACAGTCGGAGACAGTCCGGACCGGCCTTGCTGAAATCTTTGGCTGTGATCGCGAAGAGATTGCCATTACAAGGAACGCCTCTGAATCCCTTGAGATTTGTCTTATGGGATTAAATCTCAAATCCGGAGATGAGATTCTCACGACTACACAAGATTATCCGCGAATGCTCACGACATTACGACAGCGTGAGTTACGCGAGGGAATCAGCCTCAAGATGATCAAGATCCCGATCGCTCCGAAACATCTTGAAGAAATTACGAAAGAGTTCGATAAAGCCATTACTCCCCGCACCAAGGTGATTCTTCTCTCTCACGTCATCAATTTGACGGGACAGGTAATTCCAGTGAAAGAGATCTGCGACCTGGCAAAACCAAAAGGGATTGAAGTAATCGTCGATGGGGCGCATTCATTTGCGCACTTTGACTTCAAACAAAAAGATATCAACTGCGACTATTATGGAACAAGTTTGCACAAATGGTTGTTCGCCCCTAAAGGGACGGGTCTCCTTTTTGTCAAGAAAGAAAAAATTGAACAACTATGGCCGTTAATGGCGGCCGAGAAAAAGCAGGCCAACGATATCCGTAAATTTGAGGAGATTGGTACACATCCCGCTGCACCGAGGTTAGCTATTGGCGAAGCGATTCTATTCCATAATGCCATCGGTGCAAAACGGAAAGAGGAACGGCTGCGCTACCTTTCACGATATTGGATGAACAAGTTGAAGGATCTTTCGAATGTCCGGTTCAATACCTCATGGGAGCCGAATCAGTCCTGCGGCATCGCGAATATCGAAATCGTCGGGGTTGATCCGGGTAAATTGGCGGCATACCTGATGGACAAGCACAAGATTTTTACAGTGCCAATCATCCACGATGAATTTAAAGGACTCCGGATTACACCGAGTGTTTACACTGCTCTCTATGAACTGGACCGATTCTGCGGTGTGATGGAGACGGTGTCAAAGAAGGGGCTCCCCGGTTAACAGGTCTCATCGGGCAGAATCTCTCAGCACGATTCTGAGCAAGAGTTTATCACAATTCACAAATCATCATCAATTCATTAGGAGTAGGAACAATGAAAAAATATTCTATTCTCCTTGCAGTCATCCTGCTGGCAACGCTTATCGTGGCCCAGGATGTTTCTGCACAAATTCCATATTCTCTGCTCTTACCGAGTGTTCGCGCACCGCGGCTGAGTCAGGGAGCCAAGGTTTCACAGGTGATCGGTTTGAGCGAAGTCACAATTTTCTATCATCGTCCTGGAGTCAAAGGACGAAAAATCTGGGGCGATGTGGTAAAGTATAATGAGCCGTGGCGTGTTGGAGCGAATGAGCCGACACTGATCCAGTTCTCCGATGAAGTAACTATTGAGGGCAAGAAGCTGCCGGCAGGAACATACCGGTTGCTGATGTTTCCCGGTGAGAAGGAATGGTCTGTGGTCTTAAATGCTGAGGTAAAAAGTTGGGGAACGGTGTACGATGCAAAGTATGATACTCTTCGATTTGCAGTGAAACCCGAATCCGGGCCAAACGAAGAGTGGCTCTCCCTGAGCTTTGAGGATCTCACTCCCGCCTCTGCAAAAATCGTTATGGCCTGGGAGAAGGTTCGAATCGCATTCAAGATCGAGTTTAATCTTCTGGCAAAGCTTCAGGCTTCTGTTGGAACAGCGGGTGTTTTAAACCAGGCCGCGCGCTTCGCCGTGGATAACAAACTGTATTACAAAGAGGCGATGGGCTGGGTTGACCGCTCAATCGCCATCGATAAGAATGCCGGGAACCTTCGCACCAAAGCGGAGTTACTCGCCCTCGACGGAAAAAACGCCGAAGCTCTGGCATCAGCGGAAGAAGCGTTATCGCTGGCAAAAGCACGCAATCAACAGACGATGCTGCCCGTTCTGGAAAAGTTGATTACTGATCTCAAAGCAAAGAAGTAATGTTCTTTTGGGGACTGACCAAAAAGTATTTTCTAGTGCGAAGGCGTCCTCGCCAGACAGCATGGCGGGCTGGCTCGCCGGGCATAATAATTTCGCTATTTCCCTCGGCGAGACGCCTTCGGTTTAGTATTATATTTTCTTTTTAGTCAGCCCCATGTTTCTCAATGTCAATACTAACTTCCATCAAGCTCATAAGGAGACTTGCATGTCGTGGGATGGTATTCTCTTTGTCACAGGTGCCACAGTGCTCCTGCTTATTTTCGCCCGCACCATCAATCAACTCATTTTCCACGTCTCACTCACCGACGTGCTCATCAAACGTGATAATGCAGCGATGGGTATCCAGCTCTCCGGGTACCTCTTCGGTGTGATGATCATTATTGCCACCGTCATCAATGGACCTATTCACGGAGATTTTTTAACTGAAGTGCTTTGGGTCGCGGGATTTGGAATCGCCGGCAACATCTTCCTTGCGGTGGTTGCCATTGGGGGACTGCGCCTTTTTCTCATGAAGGATTGCAGAAAGTATATCATCGAGGGAAATACAGCCGCCGGAATTGCCGCTGCAGGAAGCTTTGTTGCTACTTCACTTGTTCTTACTGGAACAATGATTGGAGAAGGTACGATCGTCTCAGCAATCGTCTTCTTTCTTCTCGGACAGTGTTCACTCCTGTTCATCACCTACATCTTTCGCCTCCTGACGACGTACGATGATTCCATAGAAATTCGCGATGGGAACATCGCTGCGGCGGTCAGCTACATCGGATTGATGATTGCCATCGGTATCATTGTTCGTCATGCCTTAATCGGAGACCTGGTCGATTATAAAACCAGCATCATCGCCTTTGGGAATGCCCTGATCGTTGTCATCATCCTCTATCCCGTCCGGCAATGGCTCGTGCAGGGGATAGTACTTGGGGGTGGTTTTAAGCTGTACGGCGGCAGGCTCGATACAGAAATCCAGCATGACCGCAATATCAGTGCCGGCGTGCTTGAGGCATCCATCTATATTGCCACGGCACTGCTCGCAACGAATATGCTTTGATAAGAACAGATACTCCCCTGTGACAAAAATGGATGGGAACAATCACATAGACGTGAACTCAGATCTTCAATCACCCTTCTCCACATATGGAGAGTTCGCACATCTCTTGTATGCCACAGGTTCCATAACCGATCCATGGCTTGATGGAAACGAACGATTCCGAACTTCTCCGATGCTGTTGTCTGGAAATGAATATTCTAGCTTTTGCACTGCTGCCGAATCAATAGGAACCCTATACGAAGAACTTTGCAGACTGACACTGGAACACCCAGAGTGGCTCGACGATTTCTATCATCTCACGCCATACGAGAAGTACCTGTGGCATTCCTCCGAAGGACGATGGCATGGAATTGCCCGGGTGGATGTCTTTCGCCTTGCCGACGGATCGTTGAAGATTGCCGAGATGAATTCCGATACTCCCAGCGGAGAGGCGGAGGCGGTTGTACTGAATCACCTCCTTCACCACTGCTCACCAGGCACAATCGATCCCAATAATGGATTTGCCGAAAAGTTCTATTCGATGCTGATTGCCTCGCACCGAGCAATCAAGAATGGCCCGGCGTGCCCTGCCATAGGCATCCTCTACCCGACGGAAATGCCTGAAGACCTCTCAATGATTGCACTTTATCGAGCCTGGCTGGAAGAACGGGGCTGCAAGGTAGTGCTTGGCTCGCCGTTCAATCTCCAACAGTCTGCCAATGGCCGTGTGAAACTTTTTGATATAGAACTCGACATTCTCATCCGTCATTACAAAACCGATTGGTGGGCTGAACGGACACCTGTCTGGCGCGATGAACCTCCTCTTCCCGACGCTGATCCATTATCGAAACAACTGCGCATGCTCTTCGAAGCCGAACTTGCAGGGCATTTGACTGTCGTTAATCCTTTCGGGGCAGTGCTCACCCAGAATAAACTCACGCTGGCGTTCTTCTGGCAACACATGGAATTATTCTCACTGCAATCTCAGCAAACGATTCGCTCACTCATACCGGAATCAATCCGGCTCACTGACTCTCCGATCGGAACGCTGCCAAAAGATGATTGGGTTTTGAAATCCGATTACGGCTGCGAGGGAGATGAGGTGATCATCGGCAAGGATGTTCCTGAGACAATCTGGGAAGAGTCGTGCATGAGCGCGCTGCCCGATCGCTGGATTGTGCAGCGCCGGTTCGAAGCTGCACAGACCGCAGATGAATACATCCCAAACTTCGGTGTATTTCTCATAGCAGGCCGGGCAGCCGGTATCTATACCCGGTTATCAAAATCGGCGACAGATCACACTGCGATCGCGCTGCCAACATATATTCAACAAGAGAACAGATAATGGAATCCTACTCTACCCCCTGGTGGCTCGATCAACTTAATCGAAGGAAAGCGACACAGCGAATTCTGAAAATTGGAACCGTTGGTACTCTCATCGCCATCGGGGGGACCAAACTTGCATATGACGCCCTCGAGGACGAAGATGAGCTGGCAACAGATTCATTAAAGCTCCAGCAAGCCCAAGGATGGAATGTCGGATCGACAGCGCGGACACTCCTCTTTAGTGACCAGACCAACAATGACAGCATGGGATCCGCGGATTGGAAATCCTACCTCGATTTCAACCAGTTGATACGAGCATACGAACCGCGTCAGACTGCATGGAAACCGTTCTTCGTACCAACTCTGATTCAATCGCTTTTTCAACCGTCACTGCGCCAGGCACTGCTCCCAATCAATTCCTATGGTATGAAGCTCGCTTACGCCCGCGGTCTAGGTATGCGTGAAATAATCAACAGTAATCCTCTCTTCACCAACACTATGTTGATGGTGGATTTACCCGGGCCTGAATCTATCGCCTTCACGGCAGCCATCGCCGATCTCATCGATCCAATCCTAACGTTCGACAACTGGCCGCATCCGCTCGGCGTTGTTCCGTCACACCAGCTTCTTTCAGCGATGCTGTATTATGCGAGAGAAGTAATGCAGAAATCGCTTTCACGGCCTGCAATAGCGCCCGCGATGCTGGTGCTCGACCGGAATAGACTCGCATCATACTCCGATGCAGACAACCAGTTCGATAACCGATATGTGGCCAAAGTACCGACAGCCGAATCACTGACGAAAAACGGAATCAAGAAGCTCCTCTATGTCTTACCGGAAAATGCAGCGGGAAAAGAATTGGATGATCTCAATGAAGATTTTGTTTCTTACAAAGAAAAGAATCTTGCCGTCGATATTCTGCCGATGAATCACTTTACACAAGACCCAGGGGCACCACCAGACTCTTCAAATACGTATCTGCTCCGGCCGCCCATTCAACCGCATCACGTGTATTATTACGGCGGGCGTTCCTATGGCCACTGGTGGTTCTATTCGAATTATCCCCATTACCGAATCGGCGATCAGTATCGCACCATTAACGAACCGTTTCCTTTCTCACGGCCATTTTTCCAGCCCAATCGGCGATCGACATTATTTACCCGATCCTTTACCCGGGGATCGGAAATTGCAAAGACCAGACCTTCGAATTTTGGTCAGGTAACGACTCGTGTTTCCCGTTCTTCACGATCCATCACCGGTATTCGATCCGGACGTTCAGGATCGTACGGCAGAAGTCGTTCGTTCTTCTCATCGTAAGATTAACATTCCCAGCAAAGGAACAGTGCAGCTATGGACAGACGCGGATTCATTTCATTCTTTAACAAATTCTTTCGCAGCGGCCGAGGAGAATCCTCAACAGTCTTTTTTGGATTGCAGGTTGTCATCAGCTATTCTCCCAACCGCGATATTCGCCCGGGCTTTTACAAGATCATCACTGACTACACAAAAAGTGAAGGAAAAAGCCAGAAAAAGTTGTTCTACCAGCAACTACGCGAACAGCTCTTACGATTGGTCCCGGACATCGCCTACGGATATTGGGATTTCATTACCGACGAGGAAGCCGCCCTTGCCGAGTACCAGCAATGGACTGGAGAAATTCAGGATGTTTTTATGATCGAATCGGAAGAGTCGACAACTCCAGAACCGGGTACTACCGACAGTAAAGAGAAACAATACCTGGTCATCACACAGGTCTTTCTCTTAAAAACTCAATCCTCTCTTGAACCGTTCTTCACGAAAATTGAAGCGATCCCTTCTGAGCTTTACTTTGGACGATCGACATTCAGTAAGCTGCTTGGTGCAGTTGGACAGATTGACTTCTCCGCGTGCACACAGGAAGCACTCTATCTGATGCCGCCCGGTAAAAAAGGTGGATATACACAAGCCGAAATCGAAGGTGAGGGGTGGGAGTATTTAAGGAAAGTCTGAGTGATGACGACACCCAACGCTCAGAAATAGCAGCCATTTCATCTATCACTCAGCAACCATTTTCTCGACAGCCGAAGATACTGCTTCTCCCATTCTGGAAATCCATAGAGAATAGCCGGTATTGCTCGTATTGGCTTGAATAATACTGTAAAGTCAATTTTCCCCGCGCCATTTCCTTTATACTCCTCTACAATTCCCCTCAGCGCTCCGTTCCAGGAAATTTCAAAGGAGATAGTGACTTCCAACGATTCAGGAAAATCAGGAAGCGCATTCCGGAAATAGCGCTTGAGGGAAAGCGTATCGCCATTCTTCTTCATAACAAACAATCTTGCACTTTTATGCGGAATGCCGCGATACCGTTCTGGGTGTTTATAATAATAATTCACAGAATCCTTGTTCGGATTGACACCGGGATCCGGATCATCACGAATTATCTTATTAATGATAACTCTCGACCCGCTCTTTACTGTATCCGGTTGTGCTGCCGACAACAGACATACGAGAAAAAGTGATAGCACCATATGTGAATCTCGGAAGATTATGCTTTTAATGCTGCATATTCTTGTCCCGGTTTCTATCATCGAAGAACATTGGCCGAGAAAAAACGTGCAGCATAAAAAATCATGAGTTACTAACTCACCTTACACAAAAAAGAAAAATCATCAATCAATCTGGATTCTTATTAGCAAATCCCAAACCACCCCTTATCCCCTCCTTGGCAAGCCTGCCTGCCGCAGGCAGGGAGGAGAAAAAGGGGAAGTCAAAAACAAGATTAATCGCTCCAATCATACAGATTCTTCTTCCTGCGTAACGTCAGTTACTTACACTGAATGAATAATACGGATGGCTCGCGAGAAAGGCAATCCGAATTTTGAAACACTTTCACGTTGATAGAAAATATTCTTGCACTTAGAGCGGGAGTTGTTATCTTTAAGGCAAATGGGAAGCGAACAGGATAATCGAACTTCCCAAATCCAGAATCGAAGGTTCCGACAACCTTGAGCCCGGAATGGAGTTTGTCGCCGAGAGCAATGAAGGAAAGCATGTTGTCCGGGTTGCGAAGATCGAAGGCGAGATTGTTACCATCGATACCAACCACCCTCTTGCCGGCAAGACACTTCGTTTCGATGTATCGATCATCGATGTCCGTGAAGCTACCAAAGAGGAATTAGAACATGGCCACGTCCATGGCCCTGATGGACATCACTAAGAATTTTTGAATGTTGTTTCACCGCATGGAATGTGCAGGAATGATCGGCGGTTGATTATCCTGGAACCGGTTTTTTTCTGAGGAGGATGTTGAGGAGCCATGCTCCGCCGACTACGAGAATACATCCAACCACGTTATACCAGAGCCATGAGATCTGAGTAAAGAAAAAACAGTAGAGGACACACAACTCACCGATAAACGCTGCAATGAACGTTGCCGTCCCGCCAACCGATTTTACGTAGAATGCGATTAGAAAAATTCCCAGCATAGTCCCATAGAAGAGTGAACCGAGAACATTCACCGCTTCAATTAACGATCCCAACCGTGTGGCGTACTGGGCAAAACCGATTGCATAGATACCCCAAAGAGCCATCGATATTCTTGAGACCAGGAGATAATGCTTCTCTCCTGCCTCCTTTTTAATAAGCCGCTTATAAATATCGACAACGGAAGTCGTGGCCAATGCACTCAACTCACCGGATGTGGAGGACATTGATGCAGCGAAGATACACGCAAAGAGCAGGCCCACCAAGCCAACCGGAAGATAGCGGAGCACAAAGGTGAGGAAAATATAATTGGTATCGGAGGGATCAATTGCCGGATTGTTCTGTTTGAGAACTGCAATCCCTTCGCTCTTGATCGCCCGCATCCCTGCTTCTGCATGTTGCAGTCTCAGTTTACTGGCTTCGAGTCGCTGCCAATCCCTGGACTCGAGTGCATTAAGGTAGGATTGAAGTTCACGCGATTTCTGCCCGAATGCTTGTGCATACCTCCCATCAATTTTTTTATACTCCTCCTGATACTTTCCAGACATAACCTGCTGTTCTTCAACCGGATTGAAAAACAATGGCGGGCGTTCAAATTGAAATACGACAAAGACCATCACTCCCAGCAGGAGGATAAAGAATTGCATCGGTATTTTTGCTATCCCATTGAATAGGAGCCCCAAACGGCTCTGACGCACCGATTGCCCTGTGAGGTATCGCTGCACTTGCGATTGGTCAGTGCCAAAGTAAGCGAGTGCCACAAACATCCCTCCAATAATTCCCGACCAAAAGTTGTACCGATTTTCAAGATCAAAGGAGAAGTCGATGAGATTCAGTTTGTTCATTGAGCCGGCGATATGCATCGCCTCGTTAAAACCGACACCTGAAGGAAGGAGCATGAGCGCAGCGATAAATGCGATCACCATCCCACTCATAATGATCAGCATCTGCTGGAAGTCTGTCCAATTTACCGCTTTCACACCACCCATCGAAGTATAGACAATGATAATACCGCCGATGATTGTGGAAGTGACGCGAATGTCGATACCCAGCATGACCGAGAGTACCAGTGACGGGGCATAAATCGTTATGCCGACAGCAAGCCCCCGCGAAACGAGAAAGATGATACTTGTCAGTATGCGCGTTTTAAGATCGAAGCGATGCTCAAGATATTCATACGCCGTATAGACACCGAGCTTATGAAATATCGGCACTGCGGTGATGGAGAGAATGACCATGGCAATCGGCAACCCAAAATAGAACTGGATAAACCTCATCCCATCGACGAAAGCCTGGCCTGGTGTTGAAGTAAATGTGATTGCACTTGCCTGTGTTGCCATGATGGAAAGTGCCACAGTGTACCACCTCATCTGCCGGTCAGCGAGAAGAAAACCCTTCAAATTCCGATTGCCCCGTCCTTTGTAGAGGCCATAAAGAACAATGAAGAGGAGTGTCGCAGCAAGGACGATCCAATCTAATGGCTTCATTCGAATAGCTTCGTCAAGAGAAAGAAGAGTAGGATAAGAACAACCAGTTCACCGAGCACGATCGAGTAGAGCGTCTTCCATGAAAGGTGCCCAGCCTCAGAATCAGGATCTGGATTTTCGATACCTGGTTTATGATTGGAGATTTTAGAAATCATTGTATGGATTTAATTCGATTCATAATAAAATTTTGGCGTCTTGGCGTTATTGGCGGTTGATATTCCTCCGTTAAAGATTTTGATCATCTTATTGGATAACTCAAGTGAGTCATTCAGATTCTTTATTTTCCCATCGACACCAAATTGATAAACAATCGAATTGCTCCCGGTACTCCGGCGGGTATTTGCCGGAAGAATGCAAGTCCGGTAAAGATGTAGTGGCCTTTCCCATACTGAGCCACCAGCAGGCTTCCCTCTTTCGGCGATTCTCCAGGATCATTCATCGACAGAATACTTGTGAACTGCGGGTCCCATTTATCGGCAAAGCACAATCCACGTTCCTGAATCCATCCCGCAAAATCCTCCTGGGTTATCTTGTTTGGCGTCGTCAGCAATGGATGATTCGGTTGCAGAAATGTTACGGGGGCTTCTTCTACTGTCACCCGATCACGAGAGATATTGAGTGGAAATGGAGCAAGGTTTTCCGATTCGCCTCTCTGTGATGTGACATATTGAACAACATAGGTCCCACCCTGCTTAATAAAATCGAGCAGCCGTTTATTGTGCAGACGAAGCTGCGGACGCGTATTATACGCGCGGACACCGGCGATGATAATATCAAACCGAGAGAGATCACCCTCGATAATATCTTCATCATTGATGATGTTGACGAAATAGCCAATCTGTTTCAGAACGACGGGGATATCATCCCCTGCTCCCATGATATATCCAATTTTCTCTCCCCGCTTTTTTAGATCAACCCGCACTAACTTACTCTCCGCAGCGGGAAAGAGCGCCTGTGGTGGAATGTGTTTATATTCGACAGTTCTGATTCCTGTCGAATAGGTCGTTCCATCCACTTCCATTACCGCTTTGCAGATTCCCGTTGCTGCTCCGTTTGTCGGCTGCACCTCAAAAGCTACAGTAACCTCATCATTCTTTCTACTAATCTCAAAGGGAGTGCTTTTTGGTTTTGACTGCCAACCCGTGGGAAGTTCCAAACGGACAATTCCCGAAACATTAGTTTTGCCCGCCTTCAGAGCAACTTCGATTTTTTTCGATTGGACGCTCGGATAGACCGTAACGGGATTCAAAATTGTCGCGGCTACTGCAGGGACAACTTCAAAGGGGCGGTACAATTCGCCTTCGACCGGATCCACCCATCGATGGCGAACGGGGATACTGAGCGTTAATGAAGTTTTGTCTGCGATAATGTCGACCTGAATCGTAAGCGCAGGGTCATTCTCAGGTTTCCCGACGAGTCGTTGGTCGCGAACCACATAGCGGCCCAGTGATTGTTTCTCGAGCAGCCAGTACGGTTGAGTCAACGGCAGCGTTTCGGGTAAACGATAGGACAATGGAATCTGAATCGGTTTATTGAATTGGAGCTGCGTCTCAGCGAGTGTGTCGCGGTTTCCAAAAGGAAGTACGATACGTTTCACACGGAACGGAAATGCTGAACGATTCAGGAATGTTGTGGTGATACGCACATCGGTTCCAGGGCTGGCGGTGTACTCCGATGCAAGTGCATCGATCCAGAGTCCTGCAGCAGATCGTATGACTTCCAGGAGTTCCTTGCGCTTCACATCAACCCAATACTCATCCTTGAGCGAATTCAATGCTGTGTATGCTTCCAGGAGAACAGGGAGAATTTTCGAAGGATCTTGCGGATTGAATTCACGGGCAGCGCGCTCAAGGATTCTTCCAACAACTTCACCGCCGTTCAAACGCGACCAGGAGAGATTGACACCATCGAATAAATCTGTTTTTGCAGAATCTCCTGCCATGTGGATAAAATTATTGATGAGCGAGCCACGATTTTCTGCAGCGCCAAATCCCTGACTCTTATGCATGCTGCGGCTCAGTCCGGCAATTTCCGTATAGGATTTACCAAGGAGAGGGTTATAGATTCCGACATCGACGCTGATGAAATTTGTCAATGGTGCGCTCTGGTCTCCTTGAGGCCGGAAACCGTTCCAGAGCAGTCGTTTGGGTTGCCATGGTTTGACGAAAGCCAACTGCTCCGGAAATTTTTCGGGATCGCCTGCAGCCCGAAACGCTTCTTCGGCGATGATAGCAGACGCTGTGTGATTTCCATGGCCGCCTGCAGTTGGTGAGAAACGAGAAATAACAACATCGGGCCGAAATTGCCTGATGATCCAGACAAGATCGGAAACAGATTCTTCCCTCCCCCATATCCGAATTGTCTCTTCCGATGTCTTTGAAAATCCAAAATCGATTGTTCTCGCAAAACGCTGCTCCGCACCATCGATGCGCCTGGCAGCCAGCAGTTCCTGGGTACGGATGATGCCCATGTATTCTCCCTGTTCGGGGCCGAGAAGATTCTGTCCACCTTCTCCACGGGTCATGGCCAGATAGGCAGTCCGTATTCCGCGTTCTTTTGCGAGATATGCCAAAACGGAGGTATTCTCATCGTCCGGATGTGCAGCGATGAACAGCACTGATCCAAGTGTTTTTAGGTTCTTGATTGCAACGGCCAGGTCTGACGAACTCATGGAACGCGGCGATTGGGCAAAGAGGATCGTATTAGAATTGAAAAAAAGGAGCATTGCCGTGATTAGCAGAGAACGGATTGAAAAATGAATCATACAACACTTCCTTTCTTCTCGTTACTGGGAATGAGAGAATTCAGATTCACTCTCAATGCTTTAGCATGTTCAGCCGGCGATTCAACAAGTGTACACCGAGTCCAATATACAGCGTTGCTCTTGAAGCTTCAACTTTTTTTCCTTAGTATTCCTTGCGCACCGAGTCCAATACAGTTTTATCAAGTCCCCGGTGTAGAACAGAGAAACGTTTATCTCCTCAATTCGTCTAATGCAAAAGCCCCTTACTTATTAATGGAAAACAATCATGGATCCTTCCGCTGAAAACCACTCCTCCCTGTCGAATCATCGCTTGATTTCCACGGGGCGGACCATTTTCTCCTTCATGAAGAAAAACAAAAAGACCACGCTGACAGGTTCCCTTTTTCTCATCCTCCTTTTAATCGGACTTACTTTCAGGACACATGATGCTGAAGCCTTCGCGACCTTCGAAGTGAAACAGGGTGAATTCACTGTAAGCATTACCATTGCAGGTGAAATCCGCGCTACAAATTCGACAAACATCAGCATCCCCCGGGGAGGCCGGATCGGGCAGGCTCAGATTGTCTACCTGATACCGGAAGGAACGACTGTAAAACCGGGTGAACTGCTTGCACGGCTTTCAACGACAGAGATCGATAAGTTCATCTCGGATAAAGAACAGGAAATTACGGTAATGAATTCTGACCTTGATAAACTGCGAGCCGATCAAATGGTTCGAATGGGAGATTATGAATCTTCGTTGAAAAATGCCGATCTCTCATACGAGCAGGCAAAGCTTCAAATTGAGAAAATCAAATTCGAAGCGGAAGTGGCAAGAAAAGAAGCAGAGATCAATCTGGAGAGGAACCGTCTTGCGTACGAGCAAGCAAAACGGAAAATTGAAGGTCAAAAGGTCGCAGAGAAATCAGACGAGAATAAATCGCTGTTGAGAATTAAACTTGCTGAAAACGATCTGGATAGATTAAAGAAAGAGCGAGATCAACTCACGATTCCTGCGCCGATGCCCGGATTGGTTATTTATGAAACCAATTGGAATACAGGAAGAAAAATTGCCGTCGGCAATCAGGTGAATCCCGGACAGACACTCATTAGCCTGCCGGATCTTTCAAAAATGCAGGTTACCTCAACGGTCAATGAGGTAGATGTTAGCAAGGTTCAAAAAGGGCAATCGGTTCGCGTGCACCTTGATGCATTTCCGGAGAAGGAATTCAGTGCCGTGGTCGCCTCTGTCGCCTCCATCGGTCAACGGGACTACAATACGAACCTGAAATCGTTTGAAGTGATCATCGACCTGTTGCAGAGCAGCCCGATTCTCAGGCCCGGGATGACCTCCAGTAATGAGATTATCATGGAAACTCTTGCTGGAGCGATTTACATTCCCCTTGAATCTGTTTTTGAGAAGGAAGGAAAAACCATTGTCTACAAAATGAACGGCAGCAACCCAATCCCACAAACGGTGCAAGTCGGTGTTAAAAGCAGCAACTATATCGTTGTCATAGAAGGATTAAAAGCGGGGGAGTTGGTCGCGCTTCGTGACCCGTTCGTCAAACAGAGCGAGCCGGAGCAGCCGGCGAAGACCAAGGGAGCTTCATTGTGAATATTCAGCAGAGTACACTCATCGGCCTGAATGGGCTGACGGTGCATAAGCTCCGCTCCATCCTCACGGCCCTTGGAATCATTTTTGGTGTGGCCGCCGTTATTGCCATGCTCTCGATCGGCGAAGGAGCCCGTCTCGAAGCACTCGAACAGATTCAAATGATGGGCGTCAACAACATCATCATCAGGAGCAAAGAGGTAACATCGCAGAGCTTTGAAAAAGCAAAGGCGAATTTTTCTCCCGGATTGACCGCCTATGACGGTAGTGCCATCAAGGAGATCTGTTCATTCATCGAAACGATGGTACCGCAATGGGAAAAAACAGTACCTGCAATGTATCTACATAACCGGCTGGATGTTCGCTTGATCGGAACAACAACAAATTTTCTTCAGGTCTTCAACTATCAACTTCGCAACGGGAATTTTTTCCAGCAGACACATCTCGACAATCAGGCGAATGTCTGTGTCCTGGGGAACGATGCAAAGGACCAGCTCTTCCATTTTGAAAACCCGATCGGAAAACAACTGAAGCTCGATCAGCAATGGTTTACAGTGATTGGTGTTATGGAACGCCAGTTGAATCCAAAGAAGAAAGTCGAAAATCTCAAAATTCGAAACCTCAACCTCGATATCTACATACCCCTCACAACGGGTCAGAATAAAATCATGCGAACGAAAGGAAGCGGTCAATATTCCCTTTTTAGATTTTCAGGGCCTGGTGGAATGTCCATATCGCGCGATCTGACATTCATCCCCAAGCAACAACTGGAGCAGCTCACCATCAAGGTGAAACACGATTTCGAAATTGGCGAGGCATACCGTGTCATTGAACACATTCTTGCACGAAGACATTTCGGCGTTTCGGATTACGAGATCATTGTCCCGGAGATGCTTGTCCAGCAGAGTCAGCAAACACAACGAATCTTCAATATCGTCATGGGCGCCATTGCCGGTATTTCACTTCTGGTAGGCGGTATCGGCATCATGAATATCATGCTTGCCTCAGTTCTCGAACGAACCAAAGAGATCGGCATCCGCCGTGCAGTCGGAGCGACACGGTATGATGTTCTCGGCCAGTTCCTCTTCGAAGCACTCTTCTTAAGCATTGTGGGCGGCATCATCGGAATCGGATTGGGGTATAGCCTGACAAAAATTATCACCTACTATGCTGAGTGGCGCACCATCGTCTCATATTCTTCTATTATTCTCGCCTTCGGCGTCTCGGCAGCAGTTGGCGTTGGATTTGGCTATTATCCCGCCCGCACAGCGGCCTATCAAAATCCCATTGAGTCATTACGGTACGAATAACCTCCAGGGAGTAACTCTCAATGAAACGCTTATTTTCCCTTCTGCAGTTCACTCTGATTTCTTCACTCATAACAATCGCCCAGGTGAAGACTACGCTCACACTCGATGAGAGTATCTCACTCGCGTTGAAACAGGGTTATGCTGTACAAAATGCAACATCGCAATATCTCTCATCGAAGAAGTCGTATGAAGCGACGCTCCGAAAACTCCGCACCTCGGTCAACCTGACTATGGATGCCCCGCGGTTTTCCGAGTCACTCTCCAATCAGTTTAATCCGATCACGCAGCGTTTCGAATTTTATCAACTCGAAACTGTTCAAGCACAGGCCGATCTTTCCATAAGCCAGCCAATACTCTGGACTGGAGGGACACTCACGCTTCGAGAAAGTATGTTCCGACGAGACCAGACAGGCCGTGGACGCGATTTTTTCAATGGCTTTTCGGTGGAATTTCGCCAGCCGATCCTCTCACCGAACTCACATCGCATCAGTTATGACCGGGCAATTCTCGGTCTCGAACAATCAAAGTCGGATTTTCTGAGAAGTCAGCTCGATATTGTTTATGCAGTCAGCGACGGATTCTATTCGCTGTATCAACTCGTACAACGAATGGAAATTCTCAATATTCAGGTTCAACAAAATGAAGATTCATACCAGACGGCCAAAAATAAGTATTCAGCCGGATTAATCCCGGAGGTGGACGTGTTGCAATCTGAGGTCGATCTTGCTCAAAGTCAGAACGATCTCCTCAATTCCCGGCGGGACCTTGCCAGTCGAAAAAATACCTTTCGCATGCTGCTGGGCCTCCAATTCTCTGAAGAAGTCGAGCTGACCGCCTCATTCGAATTCAAGCCTGTTGCAATCGATCTTGAACAGGCGGTTACATCCGCCTTGAAGAATCGATCGGAAATCCGGAACGCAGAGAGTGCAAAGGAGCTGCGGAAAATTGATATTTTCCAGGCAGAATCTCGCGGCAGTTTTCGGATGGATCTCTCGGCAGCCTATGGATTCAATCGGACAGCCGGGGTCCTTCCCGATGTCTTTCAGGATCTCAACAGAACCCGGAATGCGGTTGTCAGTATCCAAATCCCTCTGTTCGATTGGGGGAGCAATGCACTCGAGGTCGAATCGGCGCAGATCCAATACCAGAATGCACTCGCTTCATTCGATGATTTGCAGCGGCGTATCCGCCAGGAGATCACCGACCTTATCAACCGGGTCCAGTTGGCAGAGTCAAGGTTGACCGTTTTAGAAAAAGTAATTGCCATCGCGCAAAAGAGCTACGACATCAGCCTCGAGCGATACAAGACTGGAATTATTAACCGCAATGAACTGGCACAGGCACAACAGCGCCTGACCAATGCGAAGTTGAATAATCTCAGCGCCTTGATCGACTATCGGCTGGGACTTTCGGATCTAAAGCGAAAGACCCTTTTTGATTTCGAAGCCGGTAAACCGGTTGAACCTATGATTCTGGAGTAAAGCCAACACCGAGTCAGCAATGATCATGCGATACTAATCGCCATTGACAAAAAAGCGATTAACTCACGTTACGCAAAAAAAATGAGACTCTTTGAAAGAAAATCTGGCCGCCCTGCCCGACTTAGAGTATCCGCTTGGGCAGGCGGGCAAGTGCGCCCCAGCCCGCCATGCGGTCTGGCGGGAAGAACTTTATTGTTTGATTGTTTTTCATAAGGATCTGAAAATCTATCACATTTTAATCTTGGTGTTTTGGCGTTCTTGCCCGCCTGTGCGCCGCTTGCGGTGAGCAGGGCGGCAAATCTTTTTCATTTTCTGGTCTTACTCAGTTCCATGCGTAACATAAGTGATTAACTGTTCTTCAAAAGCTGAATCAAAACTCCGGAAATTGTTCTCGCGCCTTACCTATTCCAGGATCGAATCGTTCTTGGACCTTTCGGATCATCTGCGGAAAGCCCCGTGAACTACCCCTTTCCCTTTCTTTTTTCTATCTTTGTGAGAGCATATTAGAAAGGATCAATCGCTATGAGACTGCGCATACTCCTCATTCCCGTGCTTCTCACACTGCTCCTTGTTGTCCAAGGATGTCAACGATCGTTACCTCCAGCCGGGAGGTGGTGTGGCTCTGTCACACTCTACGACGGCAAGCAGCTCCCTTTTCAGATGTACCTTGATCTGTCAAAACCAACCGGATTTTTCCTGGTCGACGATGAACAGACACCCATCCCCGAGATCCAAATCCATGGCGATTCAATGAATTTCATTTTCACAGAATTCAATTCAGCCATGCGAGGTCTGTTGAAAGCAGGCAAATATTCCGGTCAGTTTTTCCGATACCGCAAAGATACCAGTTGGATTGCCTTCGAGGCAACATCTATGGCTGACCAGCCTCAGGCAGCAGAGCAGGCAGCACCAACCGTTACAAAGACTCCTCTGGTCGGGAAATTTCGCGCGTACTTTACTACTGCCATAGGATTAGATAGTCTCACAACAGCAACCTTCTGGATCAAACGGGATACAATTTTTGGCACCTTAATCGCTCCTGATGGAGATTATGGCTTAATGACCGGGGTGCAACAGGGCGATGATGTACAGCTAAACCGATTCACAGGCTGGCAGGCGACCATGATTAAACTTGCGCGCCGCGGCACAAGTTGGAGTGGAAAGGTGTATAATAGAAATAATCCACCAGTCTCTTTTGCGCTTGAACCATTAGCCAGTGCTTCATCGGTCTCTGCGAACCGCGGCGGAGCAACGATGAGAGAGAACAAGAAGCCATTCCACTTCTCCGGCAGAACACTTGCAGGAGACAGCATCACCTCCAACGACAAGCGTTTTAATGGGAAAGCTTTGCTTGTTGAAGTCATGGGAACGTGGTGTCATAATTGCATGGATGCTGCACCCTTACTGCAGCAACTCTATGCCGAATTTCAAGCACAAGGATTGGAGGTCGTCGGTTTGGCCTTTGAATTATCAAACGACTTTAACGCTGGCCAACTTAACCTACAGAAATTCAAAGCCCGATACGGAATCACGTACCCGCTAGTTTTTTCGGGGAGTACAGAATCACAAAATGTTGAGGCAAAGATCAGAAGCCAGGTGAATAATTTTGGAGGATACCCTTCAACCTTCTTTATCGCCCGGAACGGGCTTGTGAAAGAAATTCATTCCGGATTCCGGGGGCCTGGTACAGGTGAAGAGTATCAGAATCAAGTCCAGGACTATTATCGGCTTGTCAAAGAGCTTCTCCGTAACTAGTGCCGCTCCCAAAAAGAAATCCTGCGTATTGAAAACGACCCTCAAACTGGGAGCGAGCATCCCGCCTCATGGCGGGACTCATTTCCACAATGGGTTTCAAGAGTAAACACAAGATCATTTAGTGGAAACAGCGATAGCTAACTGCCTTTGCACTCTTTATCCGGAGCAATCATATGCAATGTTCTGAATGCGGAGGTGCGCCTCTCACATTCACGCAATTCATCTGGAAACACAATCCGGACAATCGTCCAAAAACATTTCTGTTTGCTCGAATTGTGGTGTCCGATTAAAATAGTTTTTGACTGCGAACAACTCATGGAGTTCTATAGAAATTGAGCTATATTTAACCAGTGTTTGCATTGTTAGAAGTACAAATTCCGCGAGATGTAAGAGATCAATATTCACACCACCATTGAAGAGACATTATGGACATCAAAAATAAAACTGTACTCGTGTTAGGCGGGTGGGGACTTGTCGGTTCTGCTATCTGCCGTCAACTTATGGAAGAGGAATTAAAACGCATCATCGTCACCTCATTGCTCGAATCTGATGCCAAGGATGCCGTAGCAACGCTGCAAAAGGAATACCCCAAAGCAGGGAAAAAATTTTTCATCCCCTGGTGGGGAAATATTTTTGTGCGCCATACTTTGAAAGATACTCCACGGGATCAAATTCTTTCCAAACCCAATTTACGCAATCAACTGGTCGACGACTTGTTGGATGAACTAACCGCCGAAGTTCTCGAACGTACCACAGTCTTTCAATTATTGAAAAAGTATAAACCCGACATCATTATCGACTGTATCAACTCCGCCACTGCCATTGCGTATCAGGATTTGTTCCATACTGCCCGCGAAGTGCGGAAAGCCCTGCGGACATCCAACAGCAAAAAGAAAGAGGCCATGCTTGCAGAACAGACTGAGCGATTGCTTGCCACCCTGTACATGCCGCAGCTCATTCGTCATGTTCAAACCCTCTACCGTTCCATGCAGATTCATGGAACCACGATTTATGTCAAGATTGGGACGAGCGGTACCGGCGGTATGGGACTCAACATTCCCTACACCCATAGTGAAGAGCGGCCATCGAGTGTACTCCTTGGAAAATCTGCAGTAGCCGGAGCCCACACGATGCTTCTTTTCCTCATGGGGCGTACACCAGGGGGCCCGATCACGAAGGAGATCAAACCGACCGCAGCGATTGCCTGGAAAAAAATTGGCTATGGTGAGATCAAAAAACGAGGTAACGTTATCCGTCTTGTAGACTGTCCGCCGGAGAAAGGTATTCCACTCAAGGATACCCTTCAGCTTAAACTTGAGAAACCGATCTGGACAGATATGAACCGTCCTCTGAAATCGGTCTTTATTGACACCGGAGAGAATGGAGTATTTTCACGGGGTGAATTTGAAGCGATATCAACACCAGGACAAATGGAATACGTCACTCCTGAAGAGATTGGTGAGAATGTACTCTATGAAATCCGCGGCGGCAATACGGGCCACGACATCATCAACGCTCTTGATAATGCCTCACTCGGCCCGACCTACCGTGCAGGTTTTATGTTCGAATCGGCATTGAAGCAGATGGTCAATCTCGAACGGGAACATCATACTAAGAGTGTTGCATTCGAGATCCTCGGACCACCGAGATTGTCGAAGGTGCTCTATGAAGCGTACCTCCTCCAAATTGCATTCGGGGATATTCCCTCAGTGCTCAAATCTCCTGCCAAGATTGTCGCTGAGCGGTTAGAATCGCTGGTTCGCGATAACGCGGAGCTCCGTTCACAGATTATTTCCATCGGTATACCAATTCTGATGTCCGATGGCAAGACTCTGTTGCGAGGCAGCGACATGAAAATCCCTCCATATCGTGGCTCCAATAATCTCAAGGTCACTGAACGCTCGTTAAATGCCTGGTCGCACGATGGTTGGATCGATTTACGCGTGTCAAACATGGAGCACTGGAAAAAACGATTCGAAATCATTGTCAAACAGATGAAATCCATTCCCGAACAGGATACCTCTTCCCGGTACTTCCGCAACAAGCAGTATTGGAATAACTTCATCGAAATCGATCCTGGCAAGATTGCAGGCTGGATTTTCTCTGATGAA
Source organism: bacterium (assembly GCA_043803945.1). Classification (GTDB taxonomy): domain Bacteria; phylum Bacteroidota; class Ignavibacteria; order UBA10030; family UBA10030; genus JAZDJN01. Next base: position 39,755 of record JAZDJN010000021.1, read on the forward strand.
GAAAAAGGACAGCGGATGAAAGCATAATGAGAAGACAGAAGTCAGAAGAGAGAAGTAAGAAGTAGGGAGTTGGAAGTAGGAAGTAAAAATGAAAAATTAAAAATTATCAGCAGGAAGTAGAAAGAAAAGGGATCATATCAAAAGGTTTAGCCTGGAGGATTTATGGAACAAGCAACTCGCGTAATGCTGGTAGAAGATGAAGAAGATCTGGTCAGAATTGTTGAATCATGCTTCCAGGATGAGGGTTTTGAAGTCAAGGTCGCCCTCAACGCGGAAGATGCGCTGAAGCTCCTCACCTATTATATCCCGGACATCATCGTTTCCGATGTCCGTATGGCAATGATGGACGGATTTGATCTTCTGGAGCTGATCCGCAAACGGGCCCATACGAAGGAGATCCCGTTTATTTTCCTGACGATCATGGATGACCGTGCATCTGTCGAACGGGCGAAAGCGCTTGGCGCTGATGCCTTTATGACAAAACCGTTTGATGTTGAAGATTTAGTCCAAAAAGTAAAAGAAGTACTAGCCTCGAAGAACAAATAACTGTTCACAAAACAGCAATGGGTCAGAACGGGGATTATCCGTTTCTGACCCATTGGTTTTTCTTCTCTTTTCTTTTACTCGTACCGCAATGCTTCGATTGGATCGAGATTGGCGGCTTTCCATGCGGGGTACACGCCAAAGACAATTCCGATGACTGTGCAGAGTGCAAACCCAAAGGCAGCCCAATCCACCGGGAAGATTGCCGGAATGGAAAGCGCTATCGCTGCCAGGTTACCGGCAAGGATTCCGAGGAGAATTCCGATCACCCCACCCATTTGACAAAGGACGATGGCCTCGACAATGAACTGGTTGAGAATATTTGCCTTTCTTGCACCGATTGCTTTCCGGATACCAATTTCCTTGGTTCGCTCAGTAACGGAGACGAGCATAATATTCATAATACCGACACCGGCTGCAAGAAGAGAGACAAAACTGATGAAGGCGACACCCATCTTGACATAGAAGGTGAAGTCATTGAATGTCTGGATCATAGAGTCATTCGAGAAGATTGAAAAATCATCTTCTTGAGCCGGTTCTACTTTCCGTGCGGCCCGCAGGATAAATCTCGCCTCCTCCATACAATCGTCGTACAACTCCGGCGTCGCAGATTTAATCATAATATTCAAGCTCCGGTCTTTACCATATTTCTGCAAAAATGTGGTTAGAGGGATTACGGTAAAATTGTCATTATTCCCTCCAAGGCCGGCACCTTTCGATTCAAATGTTCCAATGACTTTATACCGATCGCTGTCAACCCTGATCTCCTGGCCGATTGCATCTCCCTTCGGAAAGAGTTTCTTAACGACACGATCACCAAGGATAATAACCATGGAAGAAGTTTCCAGGTCACTCTCAACCAATGTTCGTCCTTCTTTGATCTCCCAATTATTTGTCGGTATACCATTCGGTGATTCACCAAAGAGTGTTACATCGGGATTGGATTTTTGCTCACCAAATTTTAAAATTCTGCCATTGCGATATGCTTCAATGCCCACATATTTTGCAGTGGTAATTTTCTCTGCGACCGCTTGTGCCTGCTCGAAGGTAATATCTTTTCGGCGGCGGTACTTCATCCATTCACGCCGGCCACCGGTTCGGATAACTGGAAATTTTTGGATTTGGAATGTATGGGAACCAAGCTGCATCAATCCGCTCTCGATGCTGTTCTCCAAAACGGCTACCGCTGTCATCACTCCGATGATGGAGAAAACACCCACCACAATGCCGAGCAGTGTGAGCGCAGAACGCAGCTTGTTCGCCCTGATGGCAGAAAAAGCAATTCGAATAACTTCAGAATAGTTCACGGCGATTTTCGTTCATATTGAGAGATAGAGAAACTACTTCTAAATTATTTACTCACGTTACGCAAAAAGGAAAAATCATCCATCAATGGAGGTTTTTCTTAGCATACTCAAACCTCCCCATATGAGGGTGTCTAAAAAGAAAGAATTTGTCACACCGGAATGCCTTAATCCGGTGTCCAGTGCCCAATTAAATCGAATTATCTGGATTCCGGCTTAAGGCGTGCCGGAATGACTAGTTACCTTTTTCTTTTTGGTCAGCCTCAAAAAGGGGAGGTCAAAAACAAGATTAATTGTTTCAATTAAGAAGATCCTTTCCTCTGCGTAAAATCAGTTATTCATACCGTAATGCATCAACCGGATCGAGTCGCGAAGCGCGATAGGCCGGCAAAAATCCCGAAACGACACCGACAAATATTGACACCAGCAGTGCAATCGCAACAACACTCAGCGGCATGGCTGTCGGGAGTACCTGATCGATAATTAAGCTCAAGGGCCAGGCGATAAGAACACCGAGAAGTCCTCCGAGCAGGCAGAGCGCAGCAGATTCCATAAGAAATTGTGCCAGGATTGACCGCCGGGGTGCGCCGATTGCTTTGCGTATTCCGATCTCCCGTGTACGCTCAGTGACTGAAACGAACATAATATTCATAATGCCGATACCGCCGACGAAAAGTGCCAAGCCGGTAATAAATAATCCTGCGGCAGCAATAACACCGCCAATTTGATTGAACGTCTGGATAATCATCTCCTGTTGATTGATGCCGAAGTTATCGGGATCTTTAGGATTCAACCTTCTCGCTTTTCTCAAAATTCCCCGAACCTCTTCTTTGGTCTCACTTAATCCTTCAAGAGTTTTTGATTTGACCCAGATTTGAATTCCGCCTCGAAACGATCGAAAATCTCTGAAGTATCGGTTGAGAGGGACATAAATACGGTTATCCAGACTTTCCATCCCTAACAGGCTCCCCTGTTTTTCGAGGACACCCACTACTTTATATGGGCGGCCGCCGATCTTGACCACCTTGGCGATAGGGTATTCACTCGGGAAGAGGTTCGCTGCTATCTCAGAACCGAGCACACAGACAGGCTGGCCGCCTTCGGATTCGATTTCTGTGAAGAACCTTCCGATTGTGAGATTCACACCGAGGGTTGTCGGAAGCTCTTCATCCGTTCCGATGAGTACCACACTCTCGATATATTTCTGATTATACTTGATGCGGGTACCAGTACCGGCAATCGGAGTAACCGTTTGCGCCATCACCGATTGCTTTTCGAGCATCTTTGCTTCCTTGATCCTGATATCGGGCCGGTTGCGTATGGTATGCCAATCGTCGTTCGACATCCATGACCACTTCTGGATATACAGCACGTCCGCACCGATTGCAGCAATACTTTCATTGAAGGCTATGTTCAATCCCTCAATGGCCGTTCCCATCAACGTCACCGAGACAATTCCGATGACGATTCCGAGCGTCGTCAGGGCAGATCGCATCATGTTCGCACGAATAGCATTGAATGCAATCAGAAGCCCTTCTTTAAATTCACTGAAATAGAGATGCATGATAACCTGTTATGATTGATGAATGACTTTTCTGTCTTTCGCGATTTCGTCATGTTCAACCTTGCCATCACGAATTCTCACACGCCGATGGGCATGGGCTGCGATATCTTCTTCGTGTGTCACAATGATGATGGTATTCCCTTCCTTCTGCAGAATATCGAAGAGCCCCATAATCTCCTCGCCCGTTTTGCTATCCAGGTTTCCTGTAGGTTCGTCGGCAAGAAGTATGGAAGGGTGGGTCACCAGTGCGCGAGCAATCGCTACGCGCTGCCGCTGGCCACCGGAGAGCTCATTGGGTTTATGATGGGCACGATCGCTGAGACCGACTCTGGCAATGGCCTCTGCAGCCATGCGTTTCCGTTCACTTGAACTGATACCGCCGTAGATCAATGGTAATTCAACATTGTGGGTAACGTTTGATCGTGCCAATAGATTAAAGGTCTGGAAGACAAATCCAATTTCTTTATTTCGTACCTTCGCGAGTTGGTTATCGTTCATTTCGCTGACGTTCAAATTATTGAGCTCGTATAATCCTGAAGTTGGTGTATCGAGACAGCCGATAATATTCATCAAGGTCGATTTTCCCGATCCGGAGGGTCCCATAATGGCGACGTACTCATTCCGTTTGATCTCGAGGTTCATCCCCTGAAGCGCATGAACTTCTTCCGTGCCCATCTGGTAGTATTTGGAAATATTCACAAGGTGAATGATATTTGACATTTTGGAATCCTTAGGTTCGTTATTGTAACTCTTTGATTTTCTTCTCCAAATTTTTTCGCTGCTCTTCAGAGAGATCAAGCGCCAGCAGCTTCTGATAGCGTTCGAGAGCTTCTTTTTTCTGACCCTTCAATTCAAGAGCATAGGCCTGGAACGAAATTGCATTAAAACTATCCTTATCGATTGTGAGGGCTTTTGTTGTAAGCTGTAAGGCACGATCCGCATCCTTTTTCTGCAAATATGCCTGAGCGAGGCGTGCATAGCTGTCAGCGGTATCGGGTCGAAGAGCGGTATACTGTTTCAATGCCGCAATCGCATCGTCTGTCTTTTGATTTCTGAGATACCATAGACCTGCAGCACGCTGCGCTCTCCAATCCCGCGGTCGATGAGCAAGGAGCTGCCGTACTTCATTCTCCGCTTCCGCCAGGTTCTTCTGTCGTTCAAAGAACGTTGCTCGCATCAGTCTGCCCTGGGTTTCATCGATGCGAAGGATCATATCCGCTTCCTTCCAGGCTTTTTCCGTATCGCCCCCCATAATTCCGGGTGCCTGCCAATAAAATTCCGCCAAACCTCTATGTGCGCCCAGATGGCCGGGATCGAGCTGGGCCGCTCGTTCAAAGGCCTTCCTTACTTTCGGCGCGAGCATTGCTTGTTTAAAGACACCTGCATCGCGGGTTTTCAGCCCCAGCGCCTCACCCAATCCAAAATGAAACTCTGCACTGTTAGCGTTGAGATCGACAGCTTCTTCCATCTCATCGACTGCCCGATCGTAGTCTTTGAATGCAGGGACGAGGTAGATTCTTCCGAGCCAGTAATGAGCATCAGCATAGTTCTTATTCTGCTGGATGAGACCATCAAAAATTTTCTTAGCCTCTCCCGTGCGCCCCTGTCTATAGAGCGCTATTCCCTCCGGCAATCCCTGGGCATAAAGCGAGACAAGGAGACTGCCAAGAATAGTCAGAAACAGTATGCGGATGCCGGAATTCATTGGCTACTTCTTAGTCTCGACGCTCGCGCCTGTGACCAAGATTTTCTTGTTTTCAACCTTCACTTTCGAATCATTTTCAAGGTCACGATTAATTGCCTTGAACGGTCCTGAAACAACTTCACTTCCTTCAAGATCCTTGCCTGTGACTTCAACAAACGTATCATCGCTTAAGCCGCGCTTGACCACCGCTGTCTTGACGACTCCATCTTTATAGAGGAATACAACTTCATCAACCTTATCTTCCTCTTTCTTTTTCTTCTTCGATTCCAGTTGTACTTCGCCCTCTTTCGGCTCCTCTTCTTTCTTCGACTCATCCTTTTTCGGCATGCGGACTGTCACCGATTGAATAGGAACAGCAAGAACATTCGGCTTCGTCTCTGTTTCCACGTCAGCCGTTAAAGTCATACCGGGCCGGAACTGGACTCCTTCTGGAGTTTTCACAAGAATCCGTACTTCAAAATTCGTAATCTGATCCTGGGATCCCAGGCCCGTGGATTTCGCTGTGTTGGCAATGCGCGTTACAGTCCCATTGAACTTCTTTGCAGGGAATGCGTCGACTTCGATCCTTGCCGTATCGCTGACACTGACCATCACAATGTCATTCTCGCTTACGTCAACGCGTGCTTCCATCCGCGACAGATCGGCAATGGTCATAATCAATGTCCCCTGGGTGAATGTACTTCCGCTCACCCGCTCACCGAGCTCGGTGTTCAATTGGCTGACAATACCGTCCATCGTAGAATAGATCGTTGTTTTGGAAAGGTTCTCCCGTTGCTGCCTGAGCGAGGCATTGGCTTGATCAGCGGATGCTTTTGAGGTCTGAAAAGAAGTTTTTGCGGAAATCAACTCGGATGCGGAACTCAATCCTTTCGAGTGCAATTCCGAGATGCGCTTATATTCATCTTCCGCCTGTGCAAGCCTCGCTTCCTGACTCATGACGCTCGCTTCAGCCTGTTCAACCTGGGCGCGGTATTGATCGGGTTTGATCTTCACCAGCAACTGGCCCCGGCCGACACGCTGTCCCTCCCGTACGGGAAGCTCGATAATTTCGCCGCTTACTTCCGCATTGATCTTCACCTGCATTTCCGGTTGGATCTTCCCGGTGGCGGAAACGATTTGAGTTATTGTCCGTCGTTCAATTTTTTCGGTTTGAACGGTAATAATCGTTTCACGATTACTTCCCAGTATGACCAGCAGCACCAGTCCAATCAACACGATACCGATTATCGAGAAAATGATTATTTTTTTCTTACTCTTTTTTCCATTTGCCATGGGTACATACTCCTTTACAATATTCTCTTGTCGAATTCTTCAACCGTTAGTATTTCTTTTCTCCGATGACCAACTCCAGATTGCGCTTGAACATCAGGTAGCTGTACGCATTGTTAACTTTTGTCACTTGCGCATTCATGTATGCTGTATTTGCTACCTGATAATCGAGCAGTGTGCCTGAGCCAAGATTATATTTCTCTTCTGCGACTCTCCGATCCTGGCCAGCGGCGAGGACATTTTTCTGGCTGACCTCATATTGTTTTCGGGCTGCGTCCAGATCGAGAAGCGCTTTTTTCATTTCAACGCTGATATCGCGGACTTTTTGCTCCAGTTGCAGTTCGGCATTACTCTTTGAAATCTTTGCCCCTTCAATCCTCTGGTAGGAAGAAAAGATTTCCGGCATCCTCCAGCTCATTGTTAATCCGTAACTATAACTCCTTTTATCTATGACATCCTTAAACAATGGGGTGGAGGAACGAATGGTGGCATAGGTGCTGAGGGTTGGATAGTAGTCGCTCCAGGTCGAAGTAATATTATTCTCCGCTACAATCAATGCTTCTTTTGAATTGAGATAGTCGAAGCGCGAATCGAGCGCACGCCCCATGAGCGATCCAAACGTTCCGAGTGTTTCGATCCCCGGATCAGTTTCAACCGTTTGGATCTGTGAAACAAGCGCTTCATCAGCAATAGTGTACTCTTCATTAACGTCGAGGGCAAGAATATTCAGAAGATCTGCCTTCGCCTTCTTAAACGTGCTCTGAGCATTGATGAGATTGTATTCAGAGGAGGCGACCGATGATTGCTGCCGGTACACATCGCCAATCGCAATTGCACCTACACGATTCATCTCCATAATCCGTTCCAGGCGTTTCTGTTCATTGGTGAGGTTTTCTTCACTGACTTTCATCAACTGCTCACTGCGAAGAACGTTCAAATAGAGACTCTGGACAGAATATCCGATCTGCTGCTTGGTACGTTCAAAGGATTGCTCGCTCTGTAATTGACCGGATTTTGAATTATCGAGGTTTACTTCGCGCCTAAAACCATCAAAAATTGTATAACTCAAACCGATAGAGGCATTATATTGACCAAGCCATTCATCCCGCTCTGGAATAGGAAAGGGAATACCATTAATGAACTGAGTTGTTGCCGGGGTGTTCACACCTGATCGCTGCCAGCTTGCACTCGCACCGACAACGGGGATATAAGCACCATAGGAAGATAATACAGAGAGCTTAGAGCTTTCTACACTGTTTTGAGCCTGTGCAACCGATACGTTTCGCTGGAACGCAATGGTCATTGCCTGTTCCAGCGTGAGTGACTTACTCTGCTGAGCAAAGAGCGTTGTCGATAGAATAAGAGTAAAGAGTAAAACCAGGATGAAAATTGACTGAGCCGACTTCATTATAGTGCCTCCGGAAATGGTGGAATCCCCTTAAAAATGATGTATTTACTTTAATTCACTACGTAATAGACGTTGAAAAATAAGCAAAGTTTCACAGGTTTTTTACAAAATCAGAGGACACATCCAATCAGGAAGGAAGGTTTGATCCTTCCAGGAAAAGGTGTGTTGGTAAATATGAACAACCGGAAGTTGAATAGAGTTCAACGATTATGAGCGGACTTGCCATCTTTTTGGAACAGAGAAATGATGGATTCTTTAACATCCAGAAGATATTGGAGTGCAGCGTCATGGTCATTGGGAATCCGGCCATCGAGGATTGCATCGGTAACGGTTTCTTTCAAAACGCCGACTAACTTCCCCGGCTCCAATCCACAAACCAGCATGATCTCCTCGCCCCGCAGCGGCGGCTGCCAGTTTCGCATGCGGTCTTTTTCTTCCACTTCATTCATCTTTTGTGCGACGAGGTCGTAATTCTCAAGCACCTGAGCGACAAGTTTTGGATTCTTCGATGTGATGTCGGCCCGGCAAAGGATCATTAAATCATCAACTTCATTTCCCGCTTCAAACAAGAGGCGCCGCACTGCGGAATCCGTGACACCTTCATCCACGAGGGCCATCGGCCGCAAATGCAGGCGTACGAGTTTTTCGATATACGGCACAAACTCGAGCGGAAATTTCATCCGTCGAAAGATCGATTTCGCCATGCGCGCTCCGAGCTCTTCATGGCCATGGAATGTCCAACCGATTCCTTCCTTATACGATTTGGTACGGGGCTTGGCGATATCGTGAAGAAGCGCCACCATGCGAAGCCAAATGTTCGAACTCTTCTCAGCAACCGTATCGACAACCTTCAACGTGTGAAGAAAGACATCTTTGTGATGATAATCTTTCCTCTGATCAACTCCGCCAAGCTGCGCCACTTCAGGAAATATTCCGTTCATCACTCCGCACTCATGGAGCAGAGACAAACCAATTGATGGCTTCGGGCTTGCCATCACTTTGAGAAACTCATCGGAAATACGTTCCTGAGAAACGATTGTAAGTCGATGCCCCATCTCTTTCGCCGCCTGAAAGGCGTTTGGCTCGATGGAGAATCCAAGCTGCGATGCGAACCGCATGGCACGCATAATCCTCAGAGGATCATCGGCAAAGGTTGCAGCCGGCTCCAACGGTGTTCGAAGTATTTTTGCCGCCAAATCATGCTGGCCGAAAAAGGGATCGTGGAGGGTCCCGAAGGTATCGGCGTTCAGTGAAACAGCAATAGCGTTCACGGTAAAATCTCTTCGTGAAAGATCTTCCTCCAGAGTGCCTCCGGCAACCGCCGGTTTCCGCGAGTCTTTCTGATAACTCTCTTTCCGTGCTCCGACAAATTCTATTTTCCGGTCTCTCAACGGCAACATGGCTGTACCGAACTTTTCAAACACGACCACTTGCGCCTCGTTAAACTCGCGTGCAACGACTCGCGCGAAGTCGATGCCGCTCCCTTCCACAACGATATCAATATCCTTTACCTGCCTGCCGAGCAGGAGATCGCGAACATACCCTCCTACAACATAGACGCGAACAGAATCCCGATCGGCAATTAACCCTATCTGGTGAAGAATCGGATCGGGAATGTGAAAGTGTTCTTTCATCGTTCGTTAAGACATTGCAATGGTTTGTGCATCAATCGTTTTCAAAATTTGTTGAGCCACCTCAAGCGCATGCAATCCGTCCCGGCCTGTGACGGGCGGTTCAGTGTTCTCGCGAATGGATTTCAGAAAGAGCTCCAGTTCGTACTTCAGAGCATTCACCTCCCGCACCTCCGGCTGCTCGTAGGCGATGATCCGTTTCTTCGTCCCCTGATCGATCTTGCCGAGCATCATGGTTGGTGTAATTGATGGATCGGTTTCATCGACCAGCCTGAAGACCTCAGAAAGCCCCTGAGAAAAATCGATCGAGATGTAGGCATTATGTTGAAAGAGGCGCATCTTCCTCATCTTATTCTGGGAAATCCGGCTGGCAGTGACATTCGCCACGCAGCCATTCTCGAACTCAAGGCGGGCGTTGGCAATGTCCGCACTCTCGGAAACAACCGCCACGCCATTCGCTGCAATACGAATCACTTTCGATTTTACCAAACTGAGGATCAGGTCGATATCATGGATCATGAGATCGAGGACGACAGCGACATCCGAACCGCGCGGATTAAATTGCGCAAGCCGGTGTGATTCGATGAACAACGGATTCAGATTGAATTGCTCAAGGGCAAGGATCGCTGGATTAAATCGCTCGATATGGCCGACCTGGAGTTTAACCCCACGCCGTTCCGCCAGGTCAACGAGTTCTTTTGCCTGTTCAATCGTTTCGGTTATAGGTTTCTCGATCAGTGCATGCACACCGCGTTCAATCACTTCGTTCGCAACATCGAAATGGGATTTCGTGACAGTGGCAATACTGACAGCCTGAACTGCAGAGAGCATGTCGGGGAGAGAACTGAATGACCGCACGGAGTACTCTCGTGCCACCTTTGCGGATCGTTCCGGATCCACATCGAACACACCAACCAGTTCTGCTTGTTCTATCTGAGCATAATTCTTCGCATGAAAATTTCCCAGATGGCCGGTTCCGATCACACCAACTTTTATTTTATCCATTGCCACCATATCCTTTTTCTATAATACGCCGAATCTTTTGATATGTTATTTCTTTATACAAGAGGTCAATCATTTTATCGGTGATCATCTGTGTGGCATCAGTGGTTAGAAAAGCGATTTATTGCTTCCTCTTGCAGAGCGGTCATAAAATATTTTTTAGTACTCAAGCTATCTGGCCGGGCTCCCAGCGCTTCGCCGTTGTGCAAAGCCGATGATGCGATCGAATCCACCGAAGCGCACATCCTTATAATAGACAAGAGCCGTATACACATTACCGGTTTGCCAGTCGTTCCCTTCCAACCTCGTCCAGTCATTAGGAGCAACAACATATTGATAATCGTACAAGCCGCGGCGCAGCGATGTTTGCCACACGTACCGTTGCTGCTCTTCATTGTAGACCATAGCTGAAGCGGGGGAACTTCTCCAGCCATTAAAGTCTCCCACAACATAGATGGGATCGAGAATTCTCTGCTCGAGCAAGAGCTCAAATTGAAAGGGCAGATAATCGGCGAATGCATTACCGATTGAGAAGGTGGAGGTGCCGAAATTTGCCGGTGTCGCCCCTGCGAGAAAACGGCTGACGTCTGCTCCTTCGCGCGAACGAGCCGGTTTCCCTGCGGGATAATATTCTACTTTTCGCAAATCAATCTGCCGGTATTCTTTCCCGGGCATGATCGTACGGATGATGAATGAAAGCTTTGCCGTCCCAAATCCATCCACAAATGTCTGGGGATCCTGATCGTTGGTGTCGACACGACGCGAGTTGAAGAGTTCACGATTCTTAAATACATCAACTGTGCTCAGGTTCAGGGGATAGAATGATTCCTGGCTGATCGAATCGGGATGCGGCAAGGAAAACGATGTGCTGATTTCGTGCACCTGATTGAGCGGATTGGTTCCCTCCGGCAACAACCGCTTTTCAATACTGATCCTTGGTTGCACCAGCCGTTCGACAACAAAAAATCGTCCACGCGCAAGAAGATTTTTTTGATTGTAATCCCACAACTCGAATAGGTAGTTTCCCGAATGAGGGAATTCTTTGAAACCGATAAAACCGGGGATGCTCAGCGAGTAGTGAAACCGATACTCCCTCACACCCGCTGGAGCGGATTCGTAGGGAATTGGCATCCTTGTTCGATTCTGCATTTCATCATTCACGAACATAGTTCTCGTCACCTGCCAATTACGATCGCAATGATAGAATCGGAAGATGAAATCATCGGCATTCGGTTCATTCATATCGAATTCGATGGTGATTGGACGTGAGGACTTTTCGGCAATCGGAAATCGCGCGTCTGCAGTGCCAGTCACTCGCAGGCCGCGTATCCGGGGCGAGAAGACCTCCTGCCCCATCAACACTGAAGAGCACAGCAAAAGTACGATCAGAGCCCCTTTCATCGCATCACCTTATACAATGAGTAATAGGTAAACTCAGGATTAAACATCGATAATCCAAATGCCGGCTTCGTCATAACAAGTTGGAGTGAATCGGCGTGCACCTGTTGAGATTCAGTGGAATAGAGGATGAGGTAATCCACAGTTCCCTCATATCCGTTTTGACCGGAGCGGTATGTCCTTCGTTCAGAGACATATCCCAGAAGCCCAATCTCCGGCGCGGCAATCTTCCCTCCATACTCGGCGTTCGTGTTCAACCAGTGGGCAATCGGACGGATCGATTCATTCACTCCCTCCGAATATCGCTGCATGTACGGCCTCACTGTGGAGCGATAGAGAAATTGATTTTGTACCAAAGCGAGTCCTGTAAGCACGACCAGCAGCGTGAGTGAACGGGTGGTGCTGACAACGTGCGAGAATTCCAATCGTTTAATTGTCCAGAGAGCATAGATACAAATCACCGGAGTGATGAGCAGTGATGTCCGCAGAAAAACGTCATGGGCGAGAACCAACGAGCAACAGAAGAGCAGGAAGATCCAAAATAGGGGGAATCCATCTTCTCGAAATACATCCCAGCTTTTTGTCAGCAAGGCGAGGATCGTGCCAGTGATAGTAACCAGAAGCGTCATCCCCTGAGTAGAGAAGACAAGTTTCACCGCATTGAAGAGTTTGCCGGCTGAAATCTGCTCAACAGTAAAATAGTGCTCGGGTACAATTCTGCCGTAATACATAATAGCAAGAAATGCAAACGGTACAAACACGACTAAAAACACACTGAGGGAACGGAAGAGAATTCTAAAAAAAGTCGGACGATCGTGTGAATTGAAATACAGGTCCACGACGATCACTCCATAGAGCAGAATTGTCTCAGGCCTGATAAACCAAAGAGGCACGAGGATAAAGGACGCGGTGCTGTATTCCCTTTTAAAAATGTACCAGAGCGCCAAGAGCGTGAGAAATTGAGCGAGTGAACTTTCGAGTCCGGTCGCCGACCATCGAATCATCCAGGAATCGAATGAAAATATCCACGCTGCTGCCAGCGCGAAGAGATGATCCCTGATTATTCCCAATGCCAACAAATAGAGTAGGAGAATGGAGAAACTCGCGAGGACAGCGTCCAGTGTTTTTGCTCCAATATAAGGATCGATATGCGTCATCGCCCCAATGCCGAGAAGCAAAGCCCAGAGAGGGCTTGGCACCTCTAACGAGGGTGAACGCATATTGAATGCAAGGCCATCTCCATCTGCAAAATTCTTCGCCATACGCAGATAGACGTAGGTTTCATCTGGCGTATAGGTAAAGTGCAATGCCGCGGTTAGAAAGAAAACACCAACGATAGCAGCGATCCCATACTTCAGAAGAATCGCCATCCACCCCGTAGGTTCTTCCGACGGCTCGATATGAAACTGCCCCTCAGTCAAGATTCCCTTTCAAGAATGAGAAAAACTCATCGACATTGTGAAACAGAAAGTCGGTTTTCATCGCCAACACATTTTCTTTGCCATAAGAATCCCAGACCACGGCTGCGACCTTCACTCCGGCTTCGCGTGAGGCTTTGATATCCGAAACCGAATCACCCACCATTAAGGCCTCATCGGGGTGAAGCTGGAAGTGGCTCAGCACTTTATAAATTCCTTCGGCAGAGGGTTTGTGATTGACAACATCATTCCCCGTGACGATAAGATCGAAATACTCTGAGATTCCGGATTCTTCGAGCGTAATTCTGGTGGTGTGAATACCTTTTCCGGTGAATAGGGCCAGAATCTTTCCTCTCTCTTTCATATACGCGAGTATTTCTTTGACACCAGGATACAGTCGTGCCAGGCGTTGGTGATTGCTGCGATAGAATGAGAGATAATCAGCCATGACGGCTTCAATGTCTTTCTGGCTGACAATGCTGAGAAGGGCTCCCTCTTCCGGCGGTCCAAACATGGCAGCAATCTCGCTTTGGGAGAATGTTCTGCCCGTGTACTTCCCGGCGATATAATTAAATGAATCAAAAATGAGTTGGTTGGTTTGAGTCAGCGTACCATCCATGTCGAAAATGAGGCACTTCAAATTCTTCATTCCACATCCTTTTGCTGTACACTTCCGGCCTTACCCGATCGCGCGAAATCATAGGAAGCCGCGATCAATAAACGATTTCTCCATGAACCGGAAACAGAAAGGCGCCAAGCGATTCTTGACGCCTTCCATTTAATAGATAATCATCAACAGGATAAAAATACTAAACCTTTCACTGTCTTGCAATCTGCAACGGTTCGAAAGAGAAACGAAGAAACGTGGAGCTGATAACTGTTGAGTGAACTTTCTCGTTTACCAAGTAGACGGCTGTGTTTTACCCAACCTCTGACTGTGCGAAAGCACACACCTTGCGTCTCAGCGCAAAACTCTCTACTTTAATTGTATGAAAAAACAGATCATCCTTAGAAAAAATGAAGAACACCGTATCCTGGGCGGCCATCTTTGGGCGTTCAGCAATGAGATCAAAACGGTGAAAGGTGAGCCCGAGCGCGGCGATATCGTTGAGCTGCTCCGGTTCGACGAAAAATTTCTCGGTATCGGTTTCTATAATCCGCACTCCCTCATCGCATTCAGATTACTGAGCCGCGAACACGAAGAGATTAACTTCAATTTCTTCGAAGAAAGAATTGTGCAGGCACTCAATCTGCGACGGAAGCTCTTTCCCGGTTCTGAAACCTTCAGGGTCGTCCACGGCGAAAGTGATTTCCTGCCCGGACTGATTATCGACAAGTATAATGAGTTCATTTCCATTCAGACATTCTCTGTCGGGATGGATCATCGGCTGACATTACTTTGCGACGTTCTGGAATCCCTCTTCCATCCAAAGGCTATCGTCGAACGGAACGATGTTCAGGTGCGCTCATTGGAACATTTGCCTGAGAGGAAGAATGTTCTTCGGGGAACACTGGGCCAGACGATTATGATCGAACATGAAACGAAATATAAAGTCGATATTCTGAATGGGCAGAAAACCGGATTCTTCCTTGACCAGCGTGAAAACCGAAAAGCCATTCAGCGGTACACAAAGGATGCCAATGTCCTCGACTGCTTCTGCAACGAAGGCGGATTCAGTCTCAACGCTATCCAGGGTCTCGCTCATAAGTCGCTCGGCCTGGATAGTTCGGAGATCGCTGTAGCAAATGCAAAAGTCAATGCTACACTGAACAACGCTGCAAATGCACATTTCGAAGTCGGTGATGTTTTTGAGCGGTTGAAGGAATTCGAACAATCTGGCGACCGATTCGATCTCATCATCCTCGATCCCCCATCGTTTAGCCGTAACAAAAAAACCGTTGCAACAGCATTGAAGGGGTATAAAGAGCTGAACACTCTGGCCCTGCGCCTGCTCACCTCCGGGGGTTTCCTTGTTTCCGCCTCATGCTCGCATCATATCACGGAGGATTCTTTCCTGGAAACAATCGAAGCCAGCGCCCGGGTGCTCCATCGGAAGCTTCAACTGCTCGAATTACGCGGCGCGAGTCCGGATCACCCCACTTTGGCAATGATGCCCGAAACATCATACCTCAAGTGCTGTATCTATTCCGCCATTTAATCACAGAAAAATTGCCTCTCAGGATCGAAGGAACTATATTCCAACTGCAGAAGTTGAAAATGATGGAATGTAAAAGGAGAACCTCATGAAATCCTTCCGAATCGTGATCATTTGTACATTGTTCCTTCTTCCGTGGACAGTGTCCGCACAGGAGATTCCACTAAGGGATACGACAATCATTTTCAAACCGGCGAATCCAGAATTGGTACAAAAACAGAATTATCAATTTCTTCGCGACGCTCTCGGTATTGATCTTCTCATTTCAAACAATGGATTTGGTGCCGGTGCATTTTTCCGCCGCGAATTTGACGATGAGCTTGCAGGTACAATTTCTCTGATTGCCTCTGAGGTGAAGGACGATCGAGAGATTGAATACTACGATTACTGGGGTCAAAGCTACACACCCGGAAAAAAGAACCGCATGATCATGTTTCCATTGATGGCGGGAGCACAATATCGATTGTTTAAAGATGACATTGTGGACAACTTCCGGCCGTTCATCACGGGAGGCATGGGTCCCGCGATGGTATTCGTCTCTCCTTACTCGCGGTCAGAGGTTGTTCAGACTCCATATGGACCGGCGCCACAAACCGAACAGATAGAATTCTTCTCCAGCCTCAAATATGGAAAAGCACACTGGACTATGGGTCTTTTTGTCGGTGCTGGTGCGCATTTCGGTATTGACAAGGGGACATTGTCGGGGATCAGCTTCCGCTATTACTGGATCCCGCTCAACAAGGGAATTGAGAGTATGGAGGGAATTCAGATTAAGAATCTTGGTGGATTCTATATAACGCTGAATTTCGGTTCGTTTTACTAACAAACAAAAAGCGCACCCGAGGGTACGCTTTTTGTCTATTGCGCCATTATTCATTCTCCTGCTTCACCAATCCTAACGGGCTTCCCTTCCCGCTATCAGATGGATTGATGACTCAGAATTCGCCGGTAATATACCATGCCGCTTTCCGGTTTGCCGTGACTCAAATCACCTGCCTGTATTCCTTCAGCCTCCGTTGAGAATTGTGATCTATTCCACATCAGATGAATTTTCCTTTTGTAGTCAATTTTCATCCCAATGAGTTTCATAAGGATTCCTCTTCATGAAAAAAATCGTATCATTCGCTCAGGCATCTGTAGCGTTTTGCCCCGACAAAGCATCATACTCTTGAGCCGGCTCAATGACAATCATCGATCAAGAACAATTCTGGGTGCACCAGGCAAGGAAAGGCAATCATCGTGCTTTTCGAAACCTGTACGATTTGCATGTTACTCCCCTGTACCGGTTTCTGACGCAGTTCTCCCGGAGTCATGACGAGGTGGCTGATTGGGTACAGCGATCCTTCATCAAAGTATTCGAACATCTGCCGCAATTCGATGGAAGGTCGAAATTTTCAACCTGGCTTTTTACTGTGGGATTGAATGAAATGAGGATGGATCGGCGCCGGAGAGAACCACACTCCTCCCCTTTGGAGAACGAAGAAGCGGCCTTGAGCCCTGACGACCAGACCGAAAACTTTGTGTGGAGGGAGAGTATGACTAGCTGGTTGGGCGAACTCGAGGAGAATAAACGAATGGTATTTCTCCTGTACGAAGTGGAAGGTTATTCCCACGCTGAGATTGCCTCGATGCTTACTATCGGGGAAAGTACATCCAGAACATTCTTGACGCGTGCCAAACAGCATTTGAAGAAACGATGGAACGAGGAGGTCGAACAACAATGATACATCCCGATGAATTCTACAACCCTGAGGATTGCCCGGCACCGGACCGGCGTGAGATGATGTGGAATCGGATCGCAAGCCGCTTTCTGCCGGCCAAACGCGGATTGTTTTCTGTACTCGACAGGCGCAGCTTCTTGTATGGTGCCGCAGCAATGATTGTACTCTACCTCTCTCTGACAGGGGCATACCATACGCTGCGTGGAATGATTGATAATTCCCAACCAACCGTTCTCAAACTCGATCACGCGTATCAATCGGCAATAACAGAATTTGAACGGGTATTGCCGGCAGTTGCAAATACACAAAGTCAAGTGGAGCCAATCCTCGGCCAAATGAAGGCAAGGAAGGAACAGATCCGTCTGCTCGATGATACCATCCAAATGTTACGCACCGAAGCAAATGGTGTCGATCTCTCTCCCACAAAACGGTCCCGTCTCCGGGAGTTGTACAGTATGAAACTACAAATTCTTCAACAGATGATTGAACAAGGAGAAATTGAATTATGAAATATTTATTCCACGTGATTGCCCTCTCTCTGCTCGTCAGCATCTCCTATGGTGATGAGACCAGAACATTTGAGAAACGATTCACTCCAACATCATCCCAGACCGTTGAGATTATGGGGTTCCATGGCGCAGATGTCAAATTCATGAGCTGGGAGAAAAACGAGGTATTTATTTCGTTGATCGTGGAGTACGATGCCTCCGATCGCGATGAGGAAAAGAAATTTCTCGATGGAATCAAGATCGTCGATTCCCAAACATCCACCACGCTTCGAATCACATACAAAGAACCATCCTCTTCAAGAAAAGAAGGATTCTTTGGGATTATTAAGAGAATATTCTCAGGCAGTTACCGTTCGAAACGTATCTCAGGTGAAATTTATGTGCCTAAAACGAATGCGTTAACCTCCGATCTCCAGTATGGATCCATAACATTAGAGGGGATGAAAAACACTATCCGTTTGACAGGACAGGGCAACACATTAAAAATACGACGATGTGATGCGCTCTCCGAGATCGACAATAATTATGGCAGCACAACGATTGAACAATGCGGCGGGACACTCAACCTCTCCGCTCAGAGTAGCTCTAAAATTCTGATCGAGAATTTCGCCGGTGGCGGCAGGATTGATGCCAATTATTCCAACGTCACGGTGCGAAAATTCACAAAAGCTCTCTCTATCCAGGTCCAAAGTGGAACGATCAAAGCAGAAGATATTGAGGGGGACTTGACACTGGATGCGGATTACTCTACTGTCACTGCTGAGAGAATTAAAGGAGTTGTTGATGTGCAGGATCAAAGCGGAAAAGTTACAGTGAAAGAAGTTACGGGCCTGATCGGCGATGTATCGTACAGCAACGTCAGCGTCACAACCATTAACGCGAAGAATTCCAGGGGAGTCGATCTTAAAGGACAATCGGGAAGTATCACATTGCAAGACATTGCCGGAAAAGTACGAATTGAGAGCCCTTACACGACCATTAGACTCCAGAAAATCAAGGGAGACATTGATATCTCAGATCAAAGCGGCACGATTACTGGAGATGGCATTGCGGGTGATTGGACGTCGGACACTCCATACTCTTCCCTCACACTGCAACAAATGGAGAGTAAAAAAATCACCATCACCAACACAAGCGGCGGGGTCAATCTGCAACTCGCGGCACTTCCCTTGCAGATGCAGATCAAAACCGAGTATACGAGCGTGAGTGTTACAATGCCCAAAGGGTACAGCGGTGAGGTTAATCTTGAAGCGACCTATGGCGAAGTAGATTGTAACCTGCCGATCCGGATTAAAAATCTTGGAGGCGGGTCATACGGTATTGGAAAAATCGGTAATGGGAGTGGCTCAATCACCATCGAAACAAAATCGGGGAATATTAAGTTGAATGAGAAGTAGGTTGAGTAGAAGTCCGTCTTTTACCTGGAAACTTGAACGAAAAATCCAACCACGAAGGACAGTAGAGTAGAGAGAGCGTTCATACAAACCCGCTCTCCCCCTCGTCAAACCGTACGTGCAGTTTTCCCGCATACGGCTTTCCCTGTAACCTTCATCTAATGCTTTCACAGTTAGGTCGCCGGATGAAACACCAATGGGTCGATAAGCCCATAGTTATTTACCAGTAAGGTAAATGCCTGTTTGCGATACAGGCGTGTCTTCCGCTGACTCTTTCGATTAAAATATCGGGGCAATCGTTCCCTGAGATACCAGTTCAGTTTTCGTCTGGCTATCGCGGTATAGCTCACTCCTTGTATCTCGAAGTAATTCAGCCATCCTCGAAGTATCCAGTTGAGTTCCTTTACCAGCTCTTTCGGTGGATAGTGTCCCATGCGCTTCAACGACAGATTGATATTCTGTCGCATTCGCTTACAGGCTTTATCGCTGGGCTTGATGTGCCAGAAGCGTTTTGTTCCATCAAAGATGCTTCGATCATACCGTATCGTGAATCCCAGAAAGTGAAAAGATATCTTTCGAGCATCGATGCATCTGCTTTTCTTTTCATTGATTCGTAATTCCATCCGGTTCAGTATCTCGTGCACTTTGGTGATAATTGCCTCTGTCAGCGTTCGCCCCATTAACACGAAATCATCTGCATATCGTACTATGCGTATACCCGCTTTCGCAAATATTCCCTTGAGGTTGGTTACTATACGGTCAAGTAGATGCAAGTAGATGTTTGCAAGCAGTGGGGATATCACTCCTCCTTGAGGAGTTCCCATCGTGCTCGTTCTACCTCCTGTATAGCGTCCGTTCTCATACACCGGAGCTTTTAGCCATTTCTTGATTAACTCCAGTATCCGAGGGTCACTTATCCGCAGTGCCAGTGTCTTCATCAGCTTATCATGCGGTATCGTGTCAAAATATTTGCTCAGGTCTGCATCATAAACCTCGGTATATCCTGTTTGGAGGTATTCCTTGATTTTTATGATGGCATCTTGCGCTGATTTCTTCGGGCGAAATCCATACGAACTATCCTCAAAATCTGCCTCAAATATCGGTTCTATCACCAGCTTACACGCCATTTGTGCCACCCTGTCCTTTACGGTGGGTATGCCTAATGGTCGCTGCTCTCCGTTCGGCTTTGGAATATAAATCCTTCTCACCGCACTTGGCTTGTATGTTTTCGTTCGCAGTTCTTCCTTGAGCCCTGTAAGAAACTGTTCTACGCCTTCTTGCTCAATTGCCGCAAAGTCCTGCCCGTCTATTCCCGGACTCCCTCCTTGACTTTTCACCCGTTGCCAGGATTCTCTCAAGATGTAATCCAGAAATACTTTGTCATACAATACATAGAACCGTCGTCGTTTATCCTGCTTGGCGCTTAGATAGAGTTTCCTCTGTAACATTTGCACTCGTTCCCGATTGGTCATATCCTTGCGTTTCTTTCCGCTCGGATTTACCAACCGTTCAACTTGTTCCTGAGTACTGCTGTCTTGTTCCTCAATTCTGTCCATGTCCTGTCCATTGAAAACTTGTTTACAGTAATGCCCCTTCGCTCCTGACGGTTTTACCTTTCCGCCTATCGTCACTACTATGGGCATATCCGACTCCCGCTCCTGTTCTCGCCGCAAACAGTGCTGGGGTCTCCCACGTTCATGCGCTACCTTCTCTGAACACGCAACGATATCTTACCCCGAAAAGTCCTTACCGTGCTGTCTGTCGTTGCTTCCGGTAAGATTGCAGGTTTCACCATCTTCGACAGGCTGACCACTTTTATTCGCGTAACGAGGCTTAACTACCGCAGCTTATTCAGAACGCTCGCCGTGAACTTAGTACGACGTGTTCCCACGTCTTACCTCACGGTGGCTTCGACTTGAACGACAAATTTCGCCGTATGGTTCTTTCATCCATATAGGTATTTTGTTATGTTGTTGCTACGCACGCCTCGTGGCGTACCTAAGGACGCAAAAGAAAACAGACTAATAGAAAATTAAATTAATTCAACAGATTTTCCTTTGCATCCTTGGCGAACTTTGCGGTTTGATTTTAATCTTAACTTTTCGGCCAGGTCTCCAGGAGTACTTCACAATGAAGTTCACCGATCACATCACTCAATGGAGGATCGTATGAAATCAACCCATATCCCTCTGAAGAGCAGCGAACAATCCAAATCCCTCAAGAGGTTCAATCTCAACGAAAAACGTACCGGACTCAAAGCGAAGAGCACCAATCGCTTTCGTATCGGTCAAAGTGTAAACGCGGGACGAGTTCGGGGTGGGCATTCATTCCACTGATAATTATCTTAGCACTCTTTTTTTGTAATTGCTCATGAGATTCTCCACACCTGCTCGCCCACTGTGGATCTAGAAAGGCAGGCTCGCCTAAGCACGAAGTGCGCCCGCCTGCGTCGGGCAGGTCGGCGAGCAGGCGGGGATGATACACCGATTTACCCCGTTCAACGGGGTGAACACGGATAATTTTATTTGTTATTTCTTCGAATAAGATCTCAAACTACTTACATTCCTCAGTGACTATCCGTGTGCCATCAGTGGTTAAAAATGATTTTTAACTGAGCACTTACCTCTTTTGACCAGCAAGCGCCTTCTGGATTCCGGGAGGCGTTTCTTTTATCCGACCCGCTTAATCACTACAATAGTTACATCATCCCGCAGTTCACAACCACTCTGGAACGATTCCAGTTCGCTCACCAGATAGTTCTTCAGCTCTTCGGCGGAAGCATCTCCCCTCTCGACCACGATCTCCTGCAATCGCTCCTGCCCAAATTCTTTTCCTGCACTATTCAACATCTCGATCACACCATCAGTAGTCAAGAGCAGAGAATCGTTTTTATGGAGAACGGTGCCGTGTACCTCCAGCATCTCCTCGAAACAACGTTCTCCATTCTTTGATACCGTTGAGCCAGTTGCTGACGAACCGTTCTTTTCAGAGGGAGCCATGCCCAAGGCAAGCCCCTGTGGTTGTAGTACTGAACATTGACGTACCGAACTTTTATACAAAATCGCCGGAGTGTGCCCCGCTCTGCAATAGTTGATGGCACCATTCGGATAAATACGCACCAGCGATATTGTCAGGAAATAATTCCTCTTCAGTTGGCCATAGATATAACTATTTAATTGTGTGAGCAGCATGCGCGGGTCGGTCTCGGTTTTTGCAAGGATCTGCAGCGTCGTCTGTACTTTCACCATGTATAACGCTGCTGAGAGCCCTTTACCGGAAACGTCTCCGATCACCACCATCATGCTCCCATCCGACAAGGGGATCATATCATAGTAATCCCCACCGACGTTCTGTGCAACCTCGCTGTACGCTGCAAGCTCATAACCGGCAGGATTGATTAACTGGGTTGGGAGCAGTTCGATCTGAATTTCACGGGCAAGATCCAGTTCATCCCTGGTCATCAGCTTATCGGCCACCTCAAGCGCAAGCAGAAATGAGAAAATTATTCCAGAGTAAATAGCATAGAAATATTGAGAGTAGAGAAATCCAAGAAGCAGGAGGAGCAACGCGATAGCATAAAAGAGTCGACGGGCTGGAGTCAGTTTCAGTAGGAATGTCAGAAAGAAACGCCATGCAAATACGAAGAACCGCTTAACAGAATTATTCTCATCGATAGGGTTTTGCATATTCCGAACATAAAAATCATAGGTCCCCTTTGCCTCGATATTCACAAGGCGTTGGATTTCGATAAGCGACATGCCGCTCGTGAAGAGTGTATAAAAGTCTTTGATTGTACGGGAGGTTCGATGAATCATAGGATTCCCTTGTTACTGCTCAATTAATATTCTACTAAAGCTCAATGACACGATTATTTTAAGCATGTCATAATAACCATACGCTATTGGTTTAACTCAACCCCCTCGATCCCCCTTCTCAATTTTAGAGAAGGGGGTAGGCCCGCTCCGCCGAAGCGGGAGTGAGGCGGAGGGGATGAGTCTAATAAATTTTCTAACTTTTATTATGAAGCAGTTGCTAAATATTTTCCCCTCACTAAATCGTTACAGTGATTTCTTCCTACGGTCACCCATTCACAACATTGATTGGCGCACCAGCGAGATACGCTCGAATGTTCTCTGCTGAACGGCTTATGAGTCTGATGCGTGCTTCAACACTCGCCCAACCGATATGCGGAGTGAAGAGACATCGGGGTGCGCTAAGAAGAGGATTCGAACCGGGCGGCGGTTCTGAACTGAGAACATCGACTGCCGCCCCTGCAAGCCGCTGCTCGATCAATGCTTGCGCCAGAGCTTCTTCATCCACCAGAGCACCGCGGGAAGTATTAATAACTGATGTTACGCAAAAATAGGTTTTGCGGTCCAATCGATCGGTTGAAGAGATCTCAAATGCTTGAATGCGGTTTTCAGTGCATGTAAATGCAGATTGAGTTTTAACCCTTCATATGAGACCGCGGTTATTCTGTGCA
>JAZDJN010000022.1:0-5993 GCA_043803945.1 bacterium
TTCCGCACTTCTTGCATCGAAAAATTCCTGGACAACACCATATGTTTTCGGTTTATGTTCTTTGGAGTCACAAGCTTCAGAAACGCTATGTCGGCGCAACCGAGGATCTCCAGGAGCGGCTTCGACAACACAACAGAGGAAAATCTCCTTTTACATCTCGTGGTATCCCCTGGATCCTTATTCATTCCGAACACTTTTCCACACTCTGAACAAGCTTCAATCTACTATTAAAGTGCTTGAGACTTCAGACCTTTGCTCCTCAATCGCGAATACATTAACGATTCTTATGCCGCAGTAGATCCAAAACCCTTTCTCTGCATCGCCCCCCATCCCTGTTTGCCCCTTAGATAATCGAAAATTCCTTTCAGCCTCCACCATGCCGTAAGCTGGCGATAGCCGAAATTTTCAATGACACCGAATGACAAAAGCAGTGCTAGATCTTTGGGTTTGGGGTACCGCTGAAATGAGATTTCTTCCAGCAACACTGCTCCCACTGAAAACATCACTCCATAGAACAATGCGACAATGAAAAATAGAAGAGCGAGTGTAGTATTAAGAATTCCTAAAAGCATCATGACAACCAACGAGATATATCCAACCATTTCAATGACAGGCCCGAGTAGTTCCACGATGACAAAGTACGGTATCGCAGCAAGGCCGATAATACCATACTTCGGGTTAAAAAGCATTTTTCGATGAATCAACAATGTATCCAGCAATCCCCGATGCCACCGATTTCGCTGTCTGGAGAACATCTTGAGCGAATCAGGAGCTTCAGTCCAACATACCGGATCAGGGACAAAAACCACCCGGTAGGGCTTATTCTTCTCGATCATTTTTCGATGGATGCGCGCCACTAATTCCATATCCTCCCCCACCGTGTCATGCCGATAACCACCCACCTCGAGCACAACAGATTTTTTAAAGAGCCCAAACGCACCGGAGATGATCAGCAAGCCATTATAGGCATGCCAGCTCATTCTTCCGGAGAGGAAGGCACGGAAGTATTCGACAACCTGGAAGATGGGCAGCAGTTTATCGGACAATCCAACATTGACGATTCTGCCATTCACCACCTCACATCCATTAGCGATTCGCACAATTCCTCCTACCGCAACAACGCTCTCATCCTCCAGGAAGGGCTTCATCACTTTCTGCAGGGCATCATCTTCTAGTAACGAATCGGCATCGATGCAACAGACATATCGATAGCGTGCCACGTTGATGCCGACATTCAAGGCATCGGCTTTCCCACCATTTTCCTTATCGACGATGACGAGATTTCTATATTCCGGCTTCTTCGATTTATAAATTCCACGTACAGGTTTTGCGGCGACTTGAGCGCGGTAAAACTGATTCGATCTGAACAATTCGAATTCACGGATCATTCTTGCAAGCGTTTGATCCTTCGAACCGTCATTGATGACTACCACTTCATATTTCCCATAGTTGAGCTTCAACAGGCTCTTGACGCTTTCCACAACCGTGGGCTCTTCGTTGTAGGCAGGGGCAAGAATCGATACCGGTGGAGTAATTTCAGATTGAACGAGCTTACGATAATCGCTGAATGCATTATGGCGGATATGATACAGTATAGCCCGGATGGAAATAAGAAGAAATGCCGTGTATACCGTATTAACGAACACGAAATAGAGCAACACGAACAACAGATAGGCTTCCAGAGTACTGTAGATAACATCGAGCATTTTTTCTTTTCCCTAAATCCCTGAACTGGGATCTTCCATCACTTCATTGATAAGAGCCAGGATCACTGGTGTCGAACTATCCCGAAAGGATTCCAGGGCGTCGATTCCATCAGGACCGAGCAACCTCAGAGCTCGGGCAGCTGTTAGTTTTTCTTCAATCGATCCCGCGACCAGGCGATCTTTAAGACTGGGAATTCCTTTAACACTTTGCAAGCGGCCAAGAGCTTCCTCAGCGTTCATTCTCACCTGGAGATTACTGCTCGTGCAAGCATTGATGAGTGATGGGATGGCACGCTCATCAGAGAGGCGCCCCAAAGCTTCTGCAGATGCAGCCTGGACGGAAGAGCTTGGATAGTAGTCAAGCAGTTTTAGTAACGGTTCAACAGCATCCACGAAGCCAATCTCCGCCAGCATGGCAATAGAAAAAAGGACAATGGATTGATCAGGTGAATACAGGGCTTCAACGAGATACGGAGCTGCATTCTCCCGGTATCCCATCACAATCACAGAGAGTTCGATGCTGTTCCATTGCGAAAACCGTCGGCTGATTCTAAAAATCGTTGATAGCGCTGGAACTCCAACAATCGTAAGAAGCGAGATCATAGCCTGCATACGTACATCAGGATGGGAGTCTTCCAAGGCGGCGGTCAAAGGAGTTATTACCCGTTTTGCCTTGAGGAGTCCGACGGTACGGATCGCTTGGGCACGAATCCACCATCGCCGACTGTTCATTTGTTTCAGCAGGTCATCAAGAAGATTGAATGAATAGACATAGTAGACAATCTTCTCGGAAGTCTCACCGGTCAGATCTTTTGAAAAATCGCTCAGGACTTGACGGATTGCGTCCAAATGGTAGTTCCGGGTACGAGTCGTCATCCACTTCATCTTATCTTTAATATGAACAACTTGCGATTCGTGGTGTTTAAAGATCGCACTTGTTTTTGCACCGGCGGGAAGCTGCGGCAGTTCAGTTAAGAGGATTTCAGCAAGCAACGATGAATAGTAGTCGTACAATCTGCGTCGGACATAATCCAACCGGATTTCAATACCCTTTCTCAGAACTAACACTATAGAAACAAAAACTACAAAAATCGTTGCCGCTACTGCCAGACCAAAAAAGAGATTCAATCCGAATTGTTGCATAAGTATGTCAATAGAATAAAGCGAGTAAGAAGATCGTTCGGAAAGATGGACGTTCTGGACTACCTGAGACAGTTCGCTGGTGAGCGCCGTGTGGCATCGGCTGCAAAGAGGAGCGCAATGAATTAACACCTTCTTTGATGAAGCAATCACACGTCATTGTCTCGAGGACTGCATTTCGAAACGATTCCACACGGTTGCGATTAAGGAACAGAACAGAGTAGTAGTGAACTTCTAATTCAATACCCTGGGAATCGATACCTTCACGCCGGATTCAACGAGCTACTCTGGTTCAATAGAAATACCCCGACCACATCAGCATCTCATTTTCTTTTAGCTCGAAGCAAGATCGTTTTAATCCGCGCTGCGAGTTCGTTCGGACTGAATGGTTTGATGAGGTAATCATCTGCACCAAGTTCTAATCCTTTGACAATTTCCTCTTCCCTGCTTTGCGCCGTCACCAGAAGGACAGGGATATTTTTTGTCTTATCCTCTTTCTTTAAAACTGCCAGGACTTCGAATCCGGTCATCAGCGGCATCATTACATCGAGGAGAATGAGATCTGGTCTGTGAGCTCTCGCCTGCTCCAATGCGGCAAGGCCATCACCGACACAGATGACATTGTAGCCACTGTTTTTCAATCTGAATTCAATCAGTTTGAGTATTGCCAGTTGATCTTCCGCAACAAGAATTGTTTCTGCCATGGTTGACTGCAGTGCTTTTATCGAACAATGAAATTTTGATCCGAAATCTATGGCATTAAGCATGCTGGTTCATCAGTGTGCAGAATCCAGCAGGGATGTGTCTTCTGGACACTCTATACTTTTATAAAATAATCAAACTTGATTGAAATGCAACTCGTTGCTTTTCCGTCATCCTTTTCCTATCTTTGCACGGTTCAAGCTTGAGAGAAAGAGTGTTAGGAGCAGTAAGATCTTGTCCTTTTCTCATTAGTGAAATTGGTCTATCGTTCTTTTCCTTGGAGTTGTTTTGTTCTTCAACCGGAGAGGTGCAAGAGTGGTTGAATTGGCCACCCTGGAAAGGTGGTTTACCCGCAAGGGTAACGTGGGTTCGAATCCCACCCTCTCCGCAAAACTACGTCACGCGCAAATGCAGCGTGACTTCGTTTTGCAGGCACACTACGTCACGCGTAAATGCAGCGTGACTTCGTTTTGCAGGCAAATAGAAGCCGATTCTTTCGAATCGGCTTTTTGATTATTATTTCGCCTCTTTCATATATTTGCTTCTAATTCGCTTCCGATCTTCAGTTTCTTTGTCACCTTTGAAGTAGATTTCTATAAATTCAATTCGATCTTTATCTTTGAAGTATGCATATATAATACGAATTCCTTTCTGATTCCCTTTTCCCTTCAACGCTCGACATGCAAACTTACGAACCTTATACATCTTTGGTTCTTCAAGTCCTAAATGAAATACAGCAACAATTCCACCATAATCGATACCTTCCGTGTGAAAAGGAACAAGTGCAAATCTAATGAAGTTGTCGATATCTTCATCGAGTGTCCGAAATCGCTTTCGCAACCTCTTCACCTCCTTTTCATATTCAGGGAGCTTGACTATCTCACGGAACATGCCCCTCATACTCCCTTACGGAATAACCTGGCGTTCGATAAAACACAGATTCATATTCAATAATAGTTCCTTCCTTTGCAGTTTTCCAGGGTATGTCATCGTGCGAATAGTCGCTTATCTGTTTTGCGTTCATATCGGAAAGCCGATTTAATACATCTTCGATGACAGATAGTTCCTCTGCTGTTAATTTTGACAGGTCAGGTTTCCGTAATGGCAAATATTTTGTTTGCGGATGCTCAAAGTATTTACTCTTGACTTTTTCCACCTCATGCTTTTTCATCATTTGTTCGACAATTTTTGCAAACTCCACAGGTGTCGGACCGTATCGGTTCTTCATGTATTGAGCACCCATGAACTGTTCTTCATGCTTCTCGTAAAAGTTAAAATCAATAAAGTAGAGCAGCTTATAAATTACTGTTTCTCCAATATTTGCCTTAGAGCCAACCTTATCCAGTATATACAGGAGAACTTCTTTGAATTTCTCCAGATTCTTCTGCGGAACATTTATGCGTGTTTCCTGCTTTGGTTTTTTCTTTACAGCGCTCTTATTCTGAAGTACTACTTCCGGCTCACTGTGCAAATCCAAAAGTGAATCAACTGTCAAACTAAATATTTTAGAGAGCTTGACAAGTTCCTCTGCAGTTACTGACCGTATTCCGTTTTCTATTTGCGAGATTGCCGGACGTGGAACACCAAGCATCTCTGCAAGTTTTTCCTGATTGAGATTGTGATGTGATCTCAAGTGTTTGATTTTAGCGCCGAGTTGAACAGACTCGTAGCCCATGGCTGATTCTCCTGTTTGACGAATTCAATATAACGCTTGTATGATATTGTGTCAAGTGTATGTACTGTTTTCTTACAACTGATAATATTGAGAAATAGATATTGGAATTAAGAGGATGGGAGAAAAGTGAATATTTTTAAGTTCTGCTGGAAACGGTGACGAGTCTCCGCAAAATAAGTGGTTGATGGATTTCGAAATATGTGAGGTGAACTACAACCGCCACAAGCGGTGGCTTCAAAAAAACAAAAAGTCATTCCGTGATGCTTCTACACGGAATCCAGACCAATGGTTTATAATTGAATTTCGAATCTCCTTCTATTCTTTGAGGAAGAGTATATCCTCAATACCAACAATTTGCAATTGGTGTTCAAATCTGTGGTCATACGCATACTGCAAGATAGAATTGCGCATTTCAATATCATTCATTTCTCCTCCATAATCTTTATCTCTTCCTCCGTTTTATCTGTCATGCCGGACTTGCTTGCCCGCCGTCTTTGTGGCGGGATCCTGCACCCAGTGGCGCGGTTCTTCTCTGTTTCTGGATTCCATGCCCGCCGCTTCGCTTTGGCGGGCGTCTTAAAATCCGACGGAATGACTATGGCGCTCAGACCTTCTTTCCTTCAACAATTGCTATTTCTTCATCACTCAATCCATACAGCTTATACACCAATTCATCTGAGCCGCAGGCTCATCAGCCTCTGGCTGAAATTTCTCTAACCGTCACTTTGATCTGATGCTCAAACAGTTCTTTTTCGCTGTATGTCCTTGTA
>JAZDJN010000023.1:0-2850 GCA_043803945.1 bacterium
TGCACAGAATAACCGCGGTCTCATATGAAGGGTTAAAACTCAATCTGCATTTACATGCACTGAAAACCGCATTCAAGCATTTGAGATCTCTTCAACCGATCGATTGGACCGCAAAACCTATTTTTGCGTAACATCAGTTATAAGTCAGAATTTAACATGACTTCTTCTCTTTAATTTGGTATTAATCAATAGTTTATCAATGTAAGTGTATCCCCGAAGCACCGAATGCATCAGGGATTGTTACCGTTTATGAAGTATTAGTCATTCCTTCATTGTCATGGATTAGCCGGTTACTCTTTTTAAGCTTGTTGTTCTATTTAGAAAAAGAGTTGTCCGATGTTTACCTTTCCCTTCAATAGTTCTCTCTTGTTTTCACCATTGAAAATCCTTTTTACGATCGAAGCAATCACGCTTGCCGAACGGAATGAAACGTATTCTCCGGCAGGTTGGCCATTAAGCCCTACGACGCGGAATGTGAGTTCTTCTTACATCATTTGGCTAGATCAAGATCATATTCTATAAAAGGAAAAGATATGGGAAAGTATTTTACTCTTATCGTGCTTTTATTTTGTTCATCAATCTCATTTTCCCAATGGCAACTAAACGGAGTGGTGGTGTGCGACACTTCTGCAAATCAAGGTCTTTGGATTCTGCCAAAAGCTGCACCCGATGGATATGGTGGTGCTTTCATATGTTGGCGTGATGCACGTAATGGCAAAGACTATGACGTCTATGTACAACATATTGATAGAAATGGATTCATCAAATGGCAAAGCAATGGTATTCCTATTGTACAAGCGCCAGCAAACCAAGACTTTCCAAGGATATGCAGTGACGGTACAGGAGGCGCTTTTATTGCATGGGAGGATGATAGATCAATTATGAACACACACATTTATGCACAGAGAATTGACAAGGAAGGGCGGTTATTGTGGCAATTCAATGGAGTTCAAGCCTCAAAAAGATCAGGATTATTTATCAGTATTGTTAACGACCAACGAAACGGGGCAATCATCGGGTGGAATGCGCTCGGTGGTATAGATAATGATGTTTTTGTTCAAAGACTCGATCCTTTTGGAAAACCAGTATGGTCTGATTCGGGTGTACAATTGACGAATAGGCCCGGAATAATCTCAGCAAATGATATAGCAGTTCTAGCAGATGGTACGGGAGGTAGTATTATTACTTGGGTTGAAGATGATAAGGTATATGCACAGCGAGTTGACGGCGAAGGTATAGTGCGCTGGATACAGAATGGGATACTTTTATCTGATAGTACACAAAGGGCCAGTAGTGTAGCCATAAGCAAAGATGAAAAAGGGGGGGCAATTATCAGTTGGCATTATCGAGATGCATCTGTAGCTGTTCAAAGGATCTCGATCAGCGGAAATATTCTCTGGAATCCTTCCATTACACTTTTACCACCCCAGGGAGCTGGAGGAGGTCAACGTAATACTGCTGATTCTAAGGGAGGAGCTTTTATTGGAAAAGGCCTTCGCATTCACCACCTCGATAGTCTCGGAAACCAACTATGGCAATCAGACGGTGTTCCCTTTATTTCGAGGTTTGGAGTAACAAATTCAGTTCAGGCTTTTGATGGACACTATGGTGTTATTAATTTCACTGAATCGTTTAAAGAAGGAGAAGGCTGGCTTATCCTGTCGCAATGGATAGATGAAAGAGGGATTCCCCGCTTTGGTGCTGATGGTATAAAGGTAACGTCTATAACCACTAATGGTAGGCAGTTTTGGCCTTCTGCTGTGAGTAGTGGGCAAGGTGGAGCAATTGTATGTTGGATGGACAATCGGAAAAACACTTCAGCGGTGTATGCTGCAATGATTGATACATCTGGACTGATCGTAACACATATTCTTGAAATAGAAAGTCATTCTTTTGGATTAGCGCCAAAGCTCGCGCAGAACTATCCAAATCCATTTAATCCGTACACTGTAATACAATACGAAATACCAATAAAAGGTCATGTTGCTATAATTATTTACGATACATTAGGAAAAGAAGTGATTAAGCTGGTTAATGATGAGCAGGAAGCTGGCTCATATAAGGTGATATGGAATGGTAGAAGTACCAATGGTGAACGTGTATCATCCGGATCTTACTATTATAAATTAATTTTCAACGATGATGTACAGGTGTCAAAGAAAGTGCTCTTGATTCACTGAAGCGGGTAATCAGAGGAGGTGGTTCAAATGCTATGAATAAGTAATATTTTAGAAGCCCTTGCTTCGGTTCGTTTTTAGCGAAGGGAATGAAAAATACTCTCTGCTGGCTTACTCGTTGAGCTGCTTGATGGGGAGAAATAAATAATCATTATACTAAGATAGTATCAGAGTTTGCTGTATTCTCGAGCGTTTATCTCGAACCGCTGATTTGAAGGATAAAATATGAAAAGATCTTGTCTGCTCACACTTCTCATTGTACTTATTTCTACCTGTTCATCTCAATGGCGACACAATGGTGTGGCAATACTTGATACAGCAGGGAATGATGGTTATTCACTTCCCCAAATTGCTGAGGATGGAAGAGGAGGCGCGATCATTTGTTGGCGTGATATACGGAACAGAAAGGATTTGGATATTTACGCTCAACGTATTGACAGCAGCGGCAAGATTCTCTGGACTCACCATGGAGTTCCTGTATGCACCGCTGCGCTAAATCAAAATTACCCACGGATGATCAGTGATGGTGAAAAAGGTGCGATCATAGTATGGGAAGATGGACGTGACTCAGTAGATTTACGTGTCTATGCGCAAAAGATTTCGAGTACTGGGCAGGTTCAATGGCAGGAGAATGGAGTGAAGGCTTCTGTCCTGGGTGGATTATTTCTGCGCC
>JAZDJN010000024.1:0-38714 GCA_043803945.1 bacterium
ACATCATCATGGGGCTCCGCAAGGGGGTAGGTTTTCACTACATGAGCTTTTCTGTCATAATAAGTGAAAGCAGAGCTCAATGACCAAAAAATATTTTTTTAGACCATACGACTGTCGAACTTGGGTTAGGACTCCTCTCCATGACCTGTTACGTTGGTGTAATCACGATTGTGAATGTAGGATTTGTCTTCTCGGAATGCAATCGCTGAAATAGATTACCGGATCACGCTGAGAGGAATATTATTGAATATTTTTTCTTGTCGCGTCGGTGTTTTTCAAGAAGCGGATATGATCATCAGGAAACGCTCCCCCATTCGGACTCTTGAGGAAATTATAAAATGCTTCAGCATCGCGATGAGCATACTTGAGATCGAACGAGGGTATCACCCTCATGAAATAGAGCATTCGCTTTGTTTGTTCGAATCTTCACCTGGAGCGGTTCAGTCCCAGATCGTACCCCAAGTTGGGAATCCCGGCCAACGCTAATCCAGGTGAGAAGAAGGATAAGACAACATGAGTAAGCGCATCGTATCCAATGTCGAGCAGACATTAGCCTATACACTCCAGCGTGATGCAGGATGTCATCATTTCACAACGATGGTCAGAGGAAGATTGATATCGTAACTTCCGCTGGAGATCGGGCTTTGTTGTGCTTTGGTTTCCCGACGAACATTATCAGTGACGTATTGTGTCAACTCGCCCAGGCGGACCATCCGATCACCGTTGCTATCAGCTTTCCCTTTAAGCCCTTCGAGGAGATAATGTGTGAAAACCCCATGCCCCCCGCCCCATTTGGCATCCTCCTGCGAAAGTTGGTTGACATCACTTGCGGCAAATGTGATCCTTCCTGATCGCGCGCGTGCGAGCTCTGAGAAATATTCATTCACCAAGTCAGATGTGGCTAGTGCTCTCGTTGTCACCATTCCCGTAGCACCTCTGCTATGGCAAGCATCGGCGAAGACAAGTACATTTTTTGCAGTGACATAATCGTCGAGCGCCACTTGAATATCCTGCATCTTGACGGAAGTCGATGCAAGTCTCGTTAAGTCGGAATCGTACGTCAGCAGATAGAGAATCTTCGGCCGATCGGGATCGGGTGCACCATGGCCGGCGAAGTAGATATAGACCTGATCATCCTCAATTGCGCTCTTCAGAAAATCGGTTAACGCTTCCCGAACGTTGGAGGATGTTGCCTGATCATTTGTTAAACGCCGGATATTTGTTCTGGGGACTCCCATCCCCCCCGATTCAATCGGTGTCGTTAGAAGATCATGGAAGGCATCAGCATCCCGGTCTGCATAACGGAGCTGCGGGATATCTCCAGATTTATATTTGGAGATACCGACAACGACAGCCCACCGTTGCCCCTTTAAAAACGAAGGCGGAATGACAGGTATATCTACGATCACTTCCGGATTTCTCGTGATCTTGAAGGTGAGCTTACTTTCATTCTTATATCGATCCAGTGCTCTCACATCAATTTCATTTTCCCCAAGCACAAGCAATGCTTCACCGACAAAATCAAACCCATCGCGACCTATCGTCAATCGGGCTTCCTCTCCATTGACGGTCACTCTTGCCACACCGGAGGTATCCTTAGCGACGCCTCGGACAACCACCGAAGAGGTCTGGGTTGCATATCTCGATTCACTCGGGATAATTTTGATTCCCCGCACAGCAGTAACAACCGGTTCCCAAATCTCGATCTGTGGAGGAGTAATATCCCGTGCAAGAATTTTTCCCTTGATCTCAAATTTATTCAGCAATGGTGCTGCTTTGACTCCTGCCGCATCTTCAACGTCAACGGTGAGCTGCGTCGTTTGATTTGCAGCAGACTCCGCAGCTTCCAAATCAAACCGTGCTTCCTTCGTCATCATTGGAGCGATATCGCCTGCAACCGCCGATGGTGCAACTGTAACACGCTGGAGGGCCGGTGACCAGTTTAACTTGACGATAACATTCTTTGCCTGCATACCACCTGAATTTGTGACCTTCACAATGAGTGACCCTTTCTCTCCTGCATCGAGTAATCCATTATTGGAAGGTTCAATAAGTTGAATTGCTGCGGCCAGGATCGTCGGTTTTATTGCTCCTTTCACTGAAACCGAAAGAGGAGTTGTTTCTATCTTCACGCCAGCGTCATCACTGATTTCAAAGGAGAGTGTGATATCTTCAGATCGAACCTGTCCTTCAGCGGCAATCTCCAGGCGTGACATTTCGATTGCACCGGGTTTAATATCCCCGATCTTCTGTGAAACAGGTACGCTTACCCCAGGCGGTAACATTGGATTCTTCAACCGAGCGGTGACATTCTTTGCAACTGAACCACCGGAATTGGTCACTGTAATAATGATATTGCCTTTCTCATTCGCATCTAATGCACTATTGTTTGAAGGATCAGAAAATTGAACTGTCGCTGTCAGCACGGCGGGATTCACCAATGCCCGTATTGCAACGACAATTGGTTTCGATTCTGCTTTTATTCCAGTGTCATCACTCACCTCAATGACGATGGAAAGATCTTCCGCACGGGCTGATGACATTGTGGTCAATTCAAACCGGATTACTCCACTTCCGTTGGGGGGAATCTCTCCGACCTGCTTTGATACAGACATCGAAATGCCGCTTGAGAATTCCTGTGGTTTCACGCGGGCGGTAACATTTTTCGCCGTCGAGTTTCCCTTATTTTCTACCTTAACAATCAGGGTACCATTCTCTCCGGCTTCGAGTGTGTTCTTGCCTGCGGGATATTGAAACTCCTGTGTCACCATCAGCAGTATCGATTGTGAACTCTTTTCTTTGGTCGCAAATGTAATCAGTTGAGGTTGAGCTTTAATCGCATTGGCATCAACTGCTTCGACTGTAAATGTCACATAATCATTTTTCAATTTCTCACTGGCTGATAATTCAAACCTGACTGTTTTCGAAGCTTTTGGATCGATATCTCCCACCAGAATCGAAACCGGAAACTCAATGTCGCCTGTTGTGGAAAGGGACTTAATGCTGGCAACGACTCCTTTTGCGCGCATACCTCCTGCATTCGTTACCAACGCTACAATAGATCCTTTTTCACCGGCATCGAGAGCGACATTTTTTGACGGCTCCTCGAAATTGAGAACGATGGAGAGGCTCGCCGGCTTTCCCAATGGATCAATTGAAAATGTTTTACTGCGTTCTTTCGCCTCCTGGCCCCATCCCAGGGATGAAGCGATTAGAACAATTCCAAACCAATAAAGATTGTTTTTCATGTTTGTTCTTTCCATAAGGTATAAACCATGCCTCTCAGTTACCCGGCCGTGCAGGAGGAAGTGGTAATGATGTTGAACCTGGTGGAGTAATTATGCTTTTATCGTCACCAGATTTTTTCCCTCCAAGTGCTGCTGCACCGCCGCCTATGATGGCAGCTCCGAGAATGGTATACAACCACCAATTCGATCCTGAAACACGATTCACTGTGATCTCGACATAAAATCCGTCACCGGTGATTTTTTCTGAACAATCCTTTCGGTAATCCCACTTAATCTGCTTCTCTCCGCTGGTGTACTCCTTTTCGCCAACGTCGCCTGTCGCTGTTTTGACAGGAATCTTTAGAGAAGCAATCCTCTCATTCAGCATCACTACCGAGACCTCATACTTATCGGTTGCCGGCAGAGTAATCTCGTACCGGATTATCATGGTGGTCGATTCAACTTCTACCTGCTTGATGGAAAGTTTGATTTGCTCCTCCATCGAACGCAGTGTGGAGGCCTGTGCATCAAAGCAGTACCCCAGCCAGGAAGGGATGAGGATGGCAATTATTATTCTGCGCAACATAAAGAATTTTTTCATTGCCTATCCCCTTATCGTATAAGTGTCATTTTTTTAGTTTGACTGAAACCGCTCTCCGTCATCAATCGATAGAGATAGATACCGCTTGCTGCGGCAACACCATGGTCATCCGTTCCATCCCAGAGGTACGAATGTGCGCCGCCGGGTAAATTTTGATCAACCAACGCTGCAATTCGTTCACCCAGGAGAGAGAGTATCTCCAGACGCACGTGAGATATTTTCGGTAAACGAAACGTGATGGTCGTTGCGGGATTGAAAGGATTTGGATAATTCTGCAGCAGGTCGTACACCTTGGGGAGAATATTGTCAGCCTGATCCTCGACAAATTTCTTCGGACCGACAACGAGACTAAACTTTGAAATCTTTTGCGTTGGAGTCCATTGATAGAACTGATTCTCCCGAACATCGATTGCTGCCTGGCGTGACTTATCCAGCAATCGAATTTCATAGAAAGCGGGCACTGATTGAATGCCAATAAACCTGAGCGTTCCTTTCGAAGCACGCGGATTTGAGACATCGAAATCCCATCGCTGCCCTTCTTCTATCGCCGGCCGATAGTCGCCACTATACCTCAAGCTACTGCTCATCCATTCTGATCTCTCAAAGTAGACGAAGCCTTGGTCCATAAAGAGTGGAGGTTTTGCCTGGTCAAGCTCATCGTATTCATTCCGTGCGGATGAAGCGATACCGAGATAGTTTTCATCATCCCGATTAATATCCGATTCAAATGCAATTTGAATGCGCCAATTGATCGACGGCGGATCAAGAACATCAATCTTTGCTCCTGGGAATGGATAAGGAATTTTTAAGACATTCAGTGCAGGAGTATTATTGAAATAATATCCTTTA
Source organism: bacterium (assembly GCA_043803945.1). GTDB lineage: Bacteria > Bacteroidota > Ignavibacteria > UBA10030 > UBA10030 > JAZDJN01. Next base: position 4,678 of record JAZDJN010000024.1, read on the forward strand.
TAAGGATCAAATGTTGTAGCTGAAAAGTATGATCCATTATAGTCATAGAGCGGAATTGACGCAGAGAGGCTATTCACCGATTTAACCTGATCCCAGTTAACAGATTTATCGAAGGGATTGCTGATGATGTTCCACCCGCTATGCAATTTAATGCTGTATGTGGCATCACTGCTCAGCGGGGGCATTGAAAGTGTTCCAGCGGAGAGTTTGGCATCTCCTTTTCTCAGCAGCCAATATCCCTCGCCATTACTCAATGCCAAATTACCATTTGTAATTTCTTGAAAATTCCCCGAACCAGGATCGCTGAACATCCTCCAATCAGACAAGTTTGTTCCTGAAACAAAATCACGAACATATATTGGGGTTGTTCCCGGAAATCCAATGAGTCGGTATGAGGTCGATTGTGTTGGTTGTGATGGAAAAGTAATTGTCGAAGGTGTTACAGTCACGGTGCCTAATGATGAGAAGTACCATGTTGATGAGAAACTGCTCTTCCCGCTTATATTAAGCGAGGCAACCCGCCAATAGTAGATCGTATTTGCTGCAATGGAGGTTAGAGTCCTTGATGTACCTGTGAGTAATGAATCATTGATCACGAATCGTCCGGAAAAAGAGGCCTCTGTTGAAACCTGGAGGTGGTACCCTGCGGCGTCAGAAACGGCAGACCAGCTCAGGAACGCTGATAAACTCAGGCCGCTTGCCCCATTTGACGGACTATTTAATACAGGCGCAGTTGGAATTGGCAGCTCTGTTACAAAACTATAGGCAGAAGAATAGCCGCTGAAGCCGCTCGAGTTCTTTGCCCCAACACGCCAATAATATGTGGCGTTTGAGAGCAATGGACCTATCTGCTTGGATGTTGCTGCAATCGTGGAGTCATCAAACACCATCGTTCCAAAATTTCCGGCGGTAGAGACTTGAAGTCGGTACGTCGATGCACCCGTGGATGGATCCCACGTCAAGGTGAGTGTTGGTTTCTGTTTCGTCGCCCCGTCAGCCGGGCTGGAGAGTTTAGGCGGCAGCGGAACTACCACTACCGCTAGTGTTGTAAACTGATACATGGAAGAATAGCCACTCCATCCGCCTGAATTTTTTGCGGCCACTCTCCAGAAATATGTTGAACTTCCCGACAATGGCCCAATCTGTTTCGAAGTGCCGGTTAAGGTGGAATCATCGAATACGACGGTTGTGAAGAGTGATGTAGAAGAAACCTGCAATCGATACGTTGTCGCTCCTGTCGAAGCATTCCAGATTAATGTAGGAGTAAGCGGCAGGCCTGTTACTCCGCTGGTGGGAGCCTGAAGTGTTGGCGCAATTGGCAGTGTCACGAAACTCAAAATCGAACCGCGACTCGTTCCCGTGCTATTCTGTGCGGCAACTCGGTAGTAGTACGTTGTGCCCGATGATAATCCGGTTACTCCATCGGAAAATGGGATGGCATTCGATGATGTCAAAATCTGTTTTTGCGACATCGACGGTACGTAGCAAGCGTGCTCGAAGTTCCATATTCAAACCACCCCGTACCATTCTGGTTATTCGGATTGACCAGTGCATTGAGTTGCGCTGTCGTTGTTGTCACGAGCGATGCTGCTGAGGTAATAACAATCGGCGCCGGTGTAGGGAGCAGCGCGTCCCAAAATGCTTGAGCTCTTTGACTAACTGCCTGCACACCGCTCAATCCATCACCCGCTGCAAGTGCGAAAGCGATTGTCGCGGAATCACCCGGGGTGAGGGAAAATGGGCCGGAAAATTCACCAACACGATAATCCGCAATCGGATCGGAAGTCGGCGAATCATATCCAGTACGTGAGAGAGCTTTATACCAGCTTAGTGTATTCCTCGGAGCGGGATTTGCCGTACCACCCCATCGCTGAATGGAGCTGGGCGCAGCAGAGACCATGCAGATACCGGCATAACTTTTCCATGTATTACTCGCATCATAGGTATAGATGAGGCGTTTGGCAGCATCAACTCCTGTGAGGTTCTTGTTAGGATCATTGACATCGAAATCGGCATAGGGACCGAGATAGAGATTATTCAGTGTCTGGCCTGACTTGTTGTAGAGTTTAAAAATGTGAATGATGAAGGTTTCATTTTGTGGAGCGAGTGTCGACTGGCTGAGTTGTATATCGCTGTTGTTCTTGAGGAGGAAGCGTGTTTTTGTTTCTATCACTCCAGTTCGTGCTACTGAGGTTATTGGATCCATGGGTAGGAAGCTATCTTCATAGTCAAGTGTTTGCAGCGTATCGCCCACCGCTTTGAGCGCTCCGATCATCAATTGGACTAGATAGAGATGATGATTTTTACTCCCTGCCGGATACTCCATCGAAGGCTCATCATCAGCAAAGGTAGCACTGCCACTTCCGATGATGCCGTCATTACGTATTGTATTGTTCAAGAGGCCTGTTTTATGGACAAACGTCTGCACGTCGATGATGCTCAAGGCACTGGTGCTTGTATCTATAGCACTCGCACCCAAAGAATTGTATCCAACAACTTTCACATAAACATCCTTCGAGGGTGTTCGAGGCACCTGCCATAAATAGGATCCGGAGTTGAGGAGTGAATCCTTGATGAGCTTCCAACTTGCACCCTTATCATAGGAATAGAGAAGTTGGATACGATTGATTGTCGCAGCAGAATTATCGGATGCCTGCCAGATAATGCGATGGAACGAATCTTCATTCCAATTCTCAGCACCATTTGGGGAGAGGATGTGAACGCTGATTGTACTTGGTATGGTCATGGCATTTCTGTAGATCGAAATATTATTACTATTCACATTGACGACAGAGAGATCCAATTTGCCGTCCCCATCGATATCGCCAAGAGCCACTCCATAAGGATTCGTGCCCGTGCCAAAGTCTACCTTTGTGGCAAAGCTCACATTGCCACTCGTGCTGGTATTCTTCAAGAGAGTAACAGTATTGCTCCCCCAATTCGTTACTGCTGCATCGGGTTTACTATCGCCATCAATATCACCATATGAAATTCCAGATACATTTGTGCCGGTCACAAAGAACAGAGCTGCCGCAAAGGAGCTTGTTGTAAGAGATCCAGAAGTGCTTGTGTTCCTGAATACAGCAATATTGTTGCTGTTCTGGTGTGTCACTGTTAAATCCGGTTTGAGGTCACCATCAACATCACTGATGGCAATATACTTTGGCGTGTTTCCGGTCGTCAGATCAAATTTGCTTGGGAGACTGATATTACCTGCGGTACTTGTATTTTTGTAAATGGAGATTGTTGTGGGGCTGTTATAGTTCGCAACAGCGACATCAGGCCTACCATCAGCATCCAGATCACCAATCGCTACTCCGCAAGGGTAGGTTCCGCTTGCTATGTCGAGCTTAGTAGAAAAACTTATACTCCCCGCTGTACTGGTATTCCTGAAAATCGAGATGGTATTACTGCTGCTGTTCGCTACAACCATATCGGGCTTTCCATCACCATCCAGGTCGCCAATGGCAATTCCGAGAGGAGCTGTTCCTGTGGCAAAATCTGTTTTAGTAGAAAAGCTCACACTTCCGCTAACGCTTGTATTTCTAAATATTGATACAGTGTTGCTATTCCAATTGGTCACGGCAAGGTCAGGCTTGCCGTCACCATCCAGATCACCCACAGCAACATCGCGAGGATAGATTCCTGTTGTGAAGTCAACTTTTGTTGCGAAACCTATTGTTCCACTCGTACTCAAATTTCTGAAGACCGAAAGCACATTGTTGTTCTGACTTGGCACAACCATATCGGATTTGCCATCACCATCGACATCAATAATAACGTTGTACGAGGGGCTGACCCCGGTGGTGAAATCAAGTCTTGGCGCAAACGATGTATTTGTAATCATTCCACTACTTGTGAATGTAACAACGAACGGTGCTGTTGAGTAAGCAGTCAAACCGTTGGTTGTTACGGTAATGGGTTGATAGGTTACTCCTGTTGGGACTACGACAGTGAGTGTTGTCGATGTCGCAGATGTCACTGCCGCCTTTACCGCACCGAAGTAGACGATGTTGTTGGACACAATTGCACTAAAATTTGTACCAGTAATCGTTACCGATGTGCCGACTGAACCAGAGGTAGGAGAAAATGAAGTGATCATTGGAGGTGACGCAAGTGGTTGTAGTGCATTTCTCAATAGTGAAATCGAATTACTGCCATCATTCGCTATCGCCAAATCAGGCTTGCCATCGCCATCCAAATCACCTATGGAAAGAGTAGCAGGTGCATTACCCGATACAAAATCCACTTTCGATGCAAATGAAGTGCTTGTGATGCTTCCGATGCTGCTCGTATTCTGAAATACCGATATGGAGCTGCTAGAATTATTTGTTGTTGCGAGATCAGGTTTGCCATCTCCATCCAAATCGCACACAACAACATCAAGCGGAACGGAACCAGTTATAAAATCCACTTTTGCTGCGAATGAACTGCTTGAAAGGTTGCCACTTGTGCTCGTATTTCGAAGCACCGAAATTGTATTACTAGTCGAATGGGACGTAACGATATCGATCTTGCCATCGCCATCCAGATCACTGAGCGCAAGACCGCCTGGATTGCTACCTATGATGAGATCTACTTTCGAGGAAAAGGAAGAACTCGTAATGCTACCGATAGTGCTTTTGTTCGGGAAAATAGAGACTGAATTGGTCAAGCTGTTTGCGATAACGATATCAGGTTTACCATCACCGTCTAAGTCGCCTATGGCAACATCGGCTGGACCGGTGCCAGTAGCAAGATCTAACTTAGGTGCGAAGGAACCACTTGTGATACTGCCGGTTGTACTCGTATTTCGGTAAATAGAAATCGTGTTGCTATTGGCATTCGTCGCCACAATGTCGGGTTTGCCATCACCATCCAAATCGTGTATGGCAACTCTGCTGGGCCCGCTCCCTAAGGGGAAATCGACTTTTACAGCGAATGAAGATGAACTGAAACTACCGATGCTACTTGTATTTCGGAATATTGATAGAGTATTCGCAGTGGTGTTTGGGACGGCTAAATCGAGTTTGCCATCCCCATCGAAATCACCTAAGGCCGAGTTTGCAGGACCGCCGCTCAATGTAAAATCCACTTTACCAGCGAATGAAGTGCTCGAGATACTGCCGCTTGTACTTGTATTGCGAAATATGGAGATTGTATTGCCGCTCCAATTCGATACGATAAGATCGGATTTTCCATCTCCATCCACATCGCCGATGGTTATACAATTTGGCTTAGTCCCCACAGTGAAATCAACTTTACGGTCAAATGAATTTGCATCAATGACACGATTGCTGCTGAATGTGACCGTGAATGGTTTGGCAGAGAAGGCGGTCAGGTTCGTAGAAAGATCGGTGACCATAATCGGAGCATATGTAGCTCCTGAAGGCACAACAACAACAAGCGTTGTCGACGCGGCGCTATTGACTTTCGCCTTGACTCCGCCGAAGTACACGACATTATTCGATAGAGTCGTATTGAAGTTCGTGCCAGTGATCGTCACCATAGTACCTATCGGACCTGAGGTGGGTGTAAATGAGGTGATGCTGGGAATAATGAGCGTAGTAGTAGGCGTGACTGCATAGGTCATCGATCCTTCAAATCCAGACGAATCAACTGCACTTACACGATAATAGTATTTCGTTGCTCCTGGGGAATAGGCATATGATGTTGTACTTGTGGAATCAAATGCCGTTACTGTTAACGAATCCAGGCCGCGGTATAATTTGTATCGAAGCACTCCAATTCCTCCTCCCCCATTCTTCCACGAAAGAGCGACATTGCCGCCTGCCGAAGCTATCACTAGATTTGTCGGAGGAAGAAGGACATTGAATTCTTCAGGCTTTCGAGCAATGTTGGAAATCCGAACTTCATCAATCAGTCCCTTGAAGTATGCCGTTCCATTTGCTCCAAGTAAAAAACTTGTAGAAGCATTTGGATTTTGAGTTAGGGTCTCAGTGAAGTCGAGAAATCCATCAACGTAGAGGAGGGCTTTGGTTCCTGTTCGAATAGCCGCGACATGATGCCATTTCCCATCATTAATCTTTCTACCTGAAGTATTGATAGTCGAGCCTTGGCTATTATTAATATCAAGATCGAAGCTACCTCCATTCGTCCCACCTACCATATAAGTACCAATTTCACTTCCATAGGTGGTAAATATCGCCTGACGGATTGTAGAACTGGTCTTTACCCAGGCTTCCACTGTGAAGTCATTCACTCCAAAGCTGAAGAGATTCGTTGTTCCCTGAATATAATCACTTGTGCCGTTGAAACTTCTTGTTTTTCCGAACCTTCCATCGATAATTGTTGTCCCAATTGCCGTAATGCTACTCACTTTTCCACTTGCATCAATGACACTCGATCCGCTGGTTTCATTTAGGTGGAGCAAAAGAACAGTATTGGGATCAGGATTGTACTCACCTGGGAGAGCCGCTAGCAGGATTGCAGAATTTAAGATCCCTTTCCCCTCCGTTTCAACAAATCCTTTTTCATTAGTCTTCGAACGCACAATTGCTTGTGCATTCGGCTCGGATGGACCTTTGGTTTGTTCACGGGAAAATTGAGACGGTGATTCATTGGGAATATTCAATGAAAGAAGAAGTAGAGGAAGACAGAAATTACCACTTTTCATCGGTGTCTCCGGGGGTGGAGTTGTGTAAGAAATAGCGGTTTGGAAATATAGGATACACTTAAAATAAGCCCTATTTAGATCAATGCAAAGTTACTTCAAACGCTTTCCATTGTCAATATTTGGTATTTATCCATACGCTCGTGAATATTTAATAATCCTCCTTGACAAGTCCCTTTTGAATTCCTATTTTCCAGCGAACTTTGAGAAAAGAGCACTCAACCACTCGCCGAGAGCATACCTTATGGCTACGGACCTTTTACCTCAAATATTGCCCCATATTCAGGAGCATATCTATCCTCAGAGCGTTTTATTGCAGGATTGGAAGCTAAAAGAGGGCAATTTTCCAAAAGCAGCATCCCCATCAACGAAGGACACAAATTGGTGGAAATATTTCATTCCTGCCCCCTGGGGTGGTTTTGATAAAACCATGTGGTTTCGTAAGCAGATTGTCATTCCTGAATCATTTAATGGAAAACCAGTTGCAGTACTGCTTGATCTCCATGAAGCATTACTGTACGTGAACGGAACTCCATTCCAAGGTATCGACCAGCACCACAGAGAAGCTCTCCTCACCATGAAAGCTCATTCTGGACATAGGTATCAGCTTGCAATTGAAGCCTACAGCGGCCGAAAACATGAGCACAGTTCGTTTTCTTCAGCCAAACTGGTCGTGGTGAATCCAACAGCGCGGGCTCTCTCACACGCATTAACCTCGCTCCATGACTACGAACGATCATTGCAGCCGAATTCCGCTGAGGGAAAAGATTTGAGAGAGTTGATCCGCCAGACACTCGTTTTTATGAAATACTTCAAACCTGATGGTGAAGAATATCCCAACTCCATTGGACGCGCTTATAGCTTTCTAAAACAGTCATTTGAACAACAATATAAAACCGACATCCAGGGCTTTGCACACCTCATTGCGCAGTCGCATATCGATGTCGTCTGGTTATGGAGATTGGCAGAAACGAAGAAGAAATGCGGTCGCACTTTCTCGACAGCCCTCCGCCTGATGGAGGAATATCCTGACTTCAAGTATGCTCAGTCTCAAGCTGTATTGTACGAATTCACAAAAGAACTCTATCCCGAACTGTATAAGGAGATTAAGAGACGAGTTACAGAAGGCCGCTGGTTTGTGACCGGATCCGTATGGGTGGAGCCCGACTGCAATATTCCGAACGGTGAATCACTCGTACGACAAATTCTTTATGGCAAGCAATTCTTTAAAAGAGAATTTAATATCGATTCCGATACATTATGGCTTCCTGATACCTTTGGCTATAGCTGGGCGCTTCCGCAGATTCTTAAAAAATCCGGCATCAACAATTTCTTCACCACGAAACTTACGTGGAACGATACTAACAAATTTCCCCATAACTCGTTCTGGTGGCAGGGAATCGATGGATCGAAAGTGCTCACCCACATCCCGCCTGTCGGACTTGAAGGATCCATCACATCCAAAGATCTGAAAAAAAGCTGGGAGGAGTTTCAGGAGAAAGAACTGAATCCTCATGTGATGCAAACATTTGGTTTTGGCGACGGCGGGGGGGGAGTCACGAAGGAACAACTCGATACTGCACTGATCTATAAATCCATGCCCGGACTCCCGCAATCACTGCAGTCGACGATACCAGCGTTCTTTTCACAACTGGCAGCTCAATCTGATGCACTGCCAATCTGGAATAATGAGCTCTATCTTGAAAAGCATCGAGGTACATACACCACCCATGGCTGGATCAAGCGGGCACATCGGGAATCCGAGCGGCTGCTCTATACCGCCGAACTCTTCTCTGTGCTGGGAATGCACTTTGGCACGAACGCTGTATCCCGGCGATATCCACAGACCGATCTTGAATCGACCTGGAAGAAACTTCTCCTCAACCAATTTCATGATATTGTGCCGGGAACATTTATTGCCGATGCCTATAGCGATATCCAAAAAGATTTCCTTGACATCCATGCCTCTTGCAACACTATCATCAACCGTTGTGCGACAGGATTTTTCAAAGCTCAGGATAAGAAGGATGAATCGTTTCATTTCGCATTCTTCAATACCTTGAATTGGTTGAGAAGTGAGTACGTCATCGTTGAAATGCGTTCGGAAGCTAAAGTCTTCAGTATCATCGATCATCACGGAAAGGATGTTCAGCACCAAATTCTGGGCAGGAAAAAAGGGATTGTTCAACTTCTCTGTTACATCGAGAATATGGCTCCCTATACATTTCTCCAGCTCACAATCACACCATTAGCTTTGAAACCATCCGAGATTGAAGAATGGAAGATCACTGAACGGACTATTGAAACACCCCTCTATCGCATCCGGCTGGATTCCAAGGGACAGATCTCATCGCTTCATGACATCGCTCACCGGAGGGAGATCGTCCCCAAGGGTAAACGGGCGAATGCATTCCAGGCCTTTCGCGATCTTCCAAAACAATGGGAAGCCTGGGAACTTGAGCCGGAATATCACTCGAAAGGAATCGACCTCTTTGCACTGCAAGCGATGAAAGTTCAGGAAGCGGGTCCTCTCCGCGCTGTGATCCAGTTCGAACATCGTTCGGAATCAGGATCAAAATTACTTCAGCACATGATGCTCTACCACAAGTCGTTAAGAATCGATTTCCGGACCACAGTATTCTGGAAAGAAAAACAAACGCTCCTAAAAGTTGCCTTCCCCCTGAATCTCAAGTCTAACTATGCAACGTACGAAATTCAATTCGGTGCCTTGCAGCGGTCAATGAAGACAAGCGATCCATTCGCGGCTGCAAAATTTGAAGTACCTGCCCAACAATTTGCAGACATCTCTGAATTGAAATATGGTGTGAGCCTCCTGAACAATTGCAAGTACGGATATGATGCGAAAGACAGGACACTTCGGCTGACGCTCTTGCGATCGCCGTACTATCCGCATCCCATCGAGCCATGGCGGCTTAACGACACGAAGGTAACTGATCACGGAGAACATCTCTTTACCTATTCTTTACTTCCGCATTCGGGAAATTGGCAGGATGGAGAAAGCCTCCACAGGGCCCGCGAATTAAATAATCCACCCCTCCTCTTCCCGGGAACGGCGAATGTTCTCCCATCGTTGATTACGCTCAGTCAGAATAGCATTATCGTTGACTCGATTAAGAAAGCAGAAGACTCCGATTCGGTTATTATTCGTCTGCATGAAGCCCATGGAGATGCAACCGCGGCAACTCTTACCACAGCATTAATACTCGATAAGGCATTCGAGTGCAGCCTTCTGGAAGAGGATCTCAAGGAACTAAAAGCTGCACAGACAAAATTATCGTTAAAATTCTCTCCCTTTGAAATAAAAACTCTGAAACTTCTATTCAGGAAAAAGAAGTAATCGGTGGGGGGAATAGTTCTTCTCTCAGAATTACCTGACCGGAGAATGTCGATGGCTATAAGAAGCCTGGGACGATAGCTTTTGAGCCATTAATCCTGTTAAACATTTCATTCCCTCTGATTGTCAAATCTTTTACATAGGATTCCTTGTGCATGTCCTCCTTTCACCACTGAGGCAACATTGATGCGTTTGTTCGTTCTCCTGTTTTGCACGGCTCTCCCCCTGTTCGCTCAGTCGCTTTATACGGACACAACAATTATTGAACTCCGGATCGAATTCTATTACCCTGCTTGGAAAGATTCTCTGCTGCGCCATGTCGCCTCCGAAACGGATATTCCAGCAAGGCTCCTTGTTCAGGGAATTGTTTATGACAGTATTGGAATCCGCTATAAAGGCAATTCATCCTACAATATTGCTTCCGATAAGAAACCATTTAACCTTTCGATTGATGCCTACAGAGAGAATCAGTTGCTTTATGGCTATAAGACACTCAACCTGAACAATTTTTTTAAAGATCCGACATGTGTTCGGGAGAAGATCGCATACAAAATCGCTTCGCAGTATATGCCTGCCGTGCATGCTGCCTACGTCAAGCTCTTCATCAATAATGAATATTGGGGATTATATCTCAACGTTCAGCAGATCAATAAAATATTTCTACGGGAGCATTTCAGTACAACTGGGGGCAATCTCTATAAAGGCGATCCACCGAAAGCCGGAGCCGGTATCTTCGGTGCCGATCTCACGTGGCATGGTACCGACACAGCGTACTACCGGGCACGATATGAGTTAAAAACAAATGAAGAACAGAACGACTGGAGTGACATTGTCCTTTTCATCAACAGATTGAATACGCTTTCCGATGCGTCATTTGAATCGGAAATTCCGAAATATCTGAATGTCGATCGGGCGTTATGGTATCTCGCCTATTGCAATATTTTTGTCAATCTCGACTCCTATATCGGATCGGGACATAATTATTATCTGTATAACAACCCATTGGATGGAATGAATATGATCCTCTGGGATATCAACGAGGTGCTTGGCACGTTCAGCAGCGACCCGTTGTCGATTGAACAGCGTGAACGTCTTCCACTCCTCTACAAGAATCTGGATGATCTACGGCCCCTCGTCAGGCGCCTTCTCAGCATTCCTGCGCTCCGCAATCGATACTATACCCATTGCCGGACTATTCTGAATGAATCGTATTCAGAAATTACCTGGTCGCCTCATATCCAGCAGTATCAGTCGCTCATTACCAATACCCTGGCCATCGATACGAAAAAACTGTACACCATGGATCAGTTTACCGCCAATGTCAGGTCGAATATCCAATCGGGAAATGTCGGCGGGGCAGGGACTATACCGGGGATCCTGTCATTCATCAACAATCGTCGTTCGTATCTCCTGGCTCAACCGGAAATGACTCTGGCCGCCGTTTCGATTCTTTCACTCAATCACACTCCGCTTCAACCAACGGGATCCGACTCCCTCTCTTTCAGTACTATCGTCCAAGGTGCAAAGAGTGTCAATCTGTGGTGGTCTGTTAATTCAGCACGCTTCCAATCACGAGCCATGGTGCGGAGTGCATCAGACATAGCGCGTTATCATCTTATACTCGGCCCGTTCACAAGAGGCGATGTCGTTCGCTACTACATCGAGGCAGTGAGCAACAATGGAACGGTAACATTCTATCCTGAGCGAGCTGAATATGAAACGGAGACTCTTACCGTAAGTGGTCGAGCATCAAAATCTCCGATTGTGATAAACGAATTGATGGCCAGCAACACAAAAACAATCAAAGACCCGCAAAACGAATACGACGATTGGCTGGAGTTATATAATACTTCGAATGACATTGTATCAGTTGCAGGATTATTTCTGAGCGATGAGTTGACGCCAAAATCAAAATGGCGTATTCCTGCAACTACCGTTATTCCTCCAAAAGGTTTTTTGCTCGTGTGGGCAGATGAAGATACCTCCGACGTCGGCGGGCTTCATGCCAATTTCAAGATTTCAAAAAGCGGAGAAGCACTCTTCCTCTGGGATTCTACAGGAGCAGCGATTCTGGATTCGACAACATTTGGCACGCAAATCGATGATAAATCATGGGCAAGAGTACCTGACGGGTCCGGCAGCTTTGTAATCACCAATCCATCACCGGACGCAGCGAATGCAGTCACACACACAATGAGCAATGATCCGAATCCACCTTACAATTTTGATCTCGCTCAGAACTACCCGAATCCATTCAATCCAAGCACGGTGATTCAATACGAGCTCGCACGGGCATCTCGTGTGAAATTGAACGTCTATTCCATTCTTGGCCAGGAGTTGGCAACACTTGTGGATGAATATCAGGAATCAGGTCCCCATCGAACCGAATGGAGTACCAAACTTCCAAGTGGCGTGTATTACTATCGCATCGAAGCAGGTGAATTTCAGCAGACAAGAAAACTGATCATCGTGAAATAAGTTAGAGCTAACCGTTCGCGATTATGAGAAGTCCGTCTTTTTACTTTGATCAAGCTCAGGAAAAAGACGGACTTCTACACACTCTCCGAAGCGAACTGTGAGATCCATATGTTCAGGATTGGTAAAGCAATACAAAGTCCATCACCGCTCATTGATGATGGACTTTCGTATGGCAACCAGCAGTATCGAGTCGTTATTTCAGAAGTGTTGCCGGATCCAGATTCGGTGACTCAATATCCTTAAAATATTTTACTGTTCCGACCTTCAGCTCCAGTGTTGCTTCATCGTCGCATACGATAATTCCATGCGGATGGAGTTGGAGCGCACTGACTGTCCACATATGGTTCACACCGCTTTCAACCACATTGTTGAGTGCACGCGCCTTCTTATATCCATTGATAATGATAAGGACTTCTTTCGAGTCGAGAACAGTTGCTACGCCAACGGTGAGCGCAGTTTTCGGTACTTTATTGATGTCGTGATCGAAGAATCGGGCATTGGCCAGGACAGTATCGTACGTCAGAGTTTTTACCCTTGTGCGTGAAGCAAGCGAGGAACCCGGTTCATTGAATGCAATATGTCCATCGGGACCGATACCTCCGAGGAAGAGAAATATGCCACCTGCTTTTCGTATGCTCTCTTCATATTGTTGGCATTCTTCCTCCAGGTCCTTTGCATTTCCATTCAGGATATGGACATTCCCCTTTTGGATATCAATCTGCGAGAAAAAATTGTCCCACATAAATGCATGATAACTTTCCGGGTGATCTTCCGGGATTGCAATGTATTCATCCATATTGAACGTGACGACATTTTTAAACGAGACTTGACCGGCTTTGTGCATAGCCACCAGTTCCTTGTACGTCCCAAGCGGAGATGAACCCGTCGGTAATCCAAGGACAAATGGTTTTTCCGGCGATGGTTTGAAGTCCCTGATTTTTCGCACCACATAGGATGCTACCCATTTACTTACTAACTCATAATTCGGTTGAATAATGACTCGCATTGTTGCTCCTTTATGGTTGATGGGAAAATAATACCGGTGTCAGAGTTACTCAGCACTCTGATGGATTGCTGCTAGAAATTCTTCTTTGGCCTGGAGTATCTTCTTCACCTCCTGTGCCATTTTCTGAACAACGCCGTTCGACTCCGCTGTCCCCCGGACACTCTCGAAATCCTTTCCTGCTTCCTCTTCGGTCCTATCGATGCCGTAACCGATGTGTGCAGTAGCACCATATTCTTTTTTCGAATCGTCGAGAATTATGGATTGTAACGATGAGGCGCTCTTTTCCCATGAGAGAACCAACTCCTCGGCCTGCTGCTTCGTAAATGCCTCTAATGAAAGTCCATGTTCTTTCCGATACGTATCGTAGATGTAGTTCCATTCATCTTCCTGGTAGGTCTGGATCATGCTTTGCAGTGAATCAAGGAGTATTTCGTACGTCGAGATTGTACTATCCATAACCCCTTGTTCCAGGGCAAGAAGCCGTTCCCGAGGTACTATTAATCCGCTTATATCGGTCCATTCCTCTGAATACTTCAAGGGCGAAGCCGGCGCAAGGGCGGCAATGGCTCTCTGCCATGAGTTTTCCTTCTTCAACGATTCCATCAAACGTTCGGCAATTTTTCCATTGAGATACCTGGTGATCGCCTGCTCATAGACTTTGGCTCCTTTCTCTAAATGCAAGCGGCTGAGAAATCCACCACCACAGGGAATTGTGGATTTCTCCTTTGGAGCCGCATTGTTCAATTCAATAAGCTCATCGCGTCCGCGACACATCTTTTCAACTGTGTAGGGTGTAAAGACATCAAAGATTATTAAATCGCGCTTATTCAACGTTTTCCGGTTATCTCTCTTCGGCCACTTTTCACCGTCACGTACCAGACCAATTGTTCCGAGGTTCATTCCGGGAACAATCTTGCTTTTCCCCTCTTCCTCGAAGATATAGGAAAAGGGAAGGTTCGGCGTGCTGATATTTGAATAATGCTTCCCGATCACCACACTGAATGCTCCAATGTGCGCTTCAAAGAGCAGATACGAAAATGAACCTGTTTTGCTCCCACGTTCCAGTACCCCTTGATGGACCGGTCCGAGCTTGTACATATGGTTACTTTGATTCGTTCCGCTACCGGCATTATAGAAAGAAAAGATGCCGGCGATTAACAAGGTGGATTTATGATGAGTGACGGTATAGGGGCCGGCGAAGAGCGAGACTGCTTCTCCATGGAATGCTTCGCAGTTTGCAAAAAATAGGGAATTCTCTGCCGAGTACTGCTTCCCCATTTTAACACCCTGACCGATAAAGCATTTATCAACCAATGCGCCCGAGTCGATTGTTGCTCCTTCGGAGACGATAAAATGCCGTGCAATCACACCGTTGCCCATCTGCGTCGGGTGTTCCTTGCAACTGTTAACCGTGCCATTTTCAAGTTGCTTCACACCCACGATGGAAGCATATGGTCCGATACAGACATTGGTTAAGGGACCGCAATGAAGCACCGCAGCATGGTCGGCAATGATTCCTTTTCCCGGTTTGCTTCCATTAATTTTTATTTCGATGAGGGAGGCCAGCTTCGAAGAAAATTCAGGATTATGCTTCATCATACCTTGCATGTAGGCAATTTGCGCTGTTAAGTCATTCAGGATTCTGACTCCCCTCCCACCTCCCTCATTAATTGTCTCAAGCTCAATCCCATTGCCGAACGAGCTGTCGCTCTCCGCCGTTAAGGAGGCAACATCCTGAATCACAACATTGTCACCAATGGAATAATTCGAAATGACAGAGCCGATGTTGGCAATACGGACATGATCTCCTATAGTACAATTGTTTAGCGTTACAGAGTAAAGCCCACAGGGTAATTCAACATTGTCGACAAGACATGATCCTTCCTGGTTGCCAATCTGCACCGCTCCAATACAGTGGATATGATTGATGCGTTGTAGCATTGCAGTGTCAGCAATTGTCACGCTCTTCCAGTCAGTCGCTGTACATCCCTGTTGAACGAGTTGTGAAATTTGATTCTCTGTTAAATGATTGAATGGCATACAAATTCCTTCGCTGATAGTCTGCTTGTAACTCCCTGGTTCTTTTTGAAAAATCCCGAACTTTTCGGTTAGAGTTCTGGAAGCCCCAATTGTTCGCGCCCGATATCTTTGAAATATTTCACTGTCCCCACTCTCAATTCCATCTCAGCTTCCTTATCGCTAACGATAATCGTATGGAAATGCAGTTGTAATAGCATCGCATTATTAATAGCAGATGATTTTCACAGAATCAAGAACTCTCAAAAAAAAAACACAAAACCAGATTCTCTTTCGTGACACAGCGAAGCTATGACCTCAGGATTTAACCTTGTATGTTCCTTTGATAAATTGATAGATATCCTCATAGAATTCGCGCTCCAGCGGATCCTGGTGATGATGCATTCGCTGTAATGCCGATGCGCCCTGAAAATGCGCGCAGGCGGCTTCGTTCATATAGCCAAGCTGCACACCTCCATTTAAGTAGTTTCTGAATCGTGCCTGCCGTTCATTCTGAATGGCAATCGGTTCGTTGAGTTCAAGGTAATATTCCATCTCAATGCCGGCTTCCCTGGAGCGCACTGCGAGAACTGCATTCTCAAGCGTCTTTCCAGATCGATAGAACATGTAGTTCGGCTGGAGAAATGCCAGATCAAAGTAGTATTGCTGATAATCATCGAGCAGATGAATATTGTAAGTGCTCCAGAATGGAATCCAGAGAAATTTCAATCCCCGGGAATGGATATGTTTTCGCAACTCCTTGAGGAGCCAGTGATCATCAATATCCCATGAGCGGTAGACTGTCTCAAACATCCAATACACACCGAGAAGATTCAAGTGACGTGTCTTGAGTGAAGAATACCGTTTCACAATCTCATCGACAAACCATTGCTCGGCAAGTAATCTCTTCTGTGTCGCCTGTTCCAAATTTTGGCGTACTGTCGAAAAATCGGTAATGGAATCCGATCCATTCACCGCACCAAATTCCCGCTGCGAGATATGAGGATAGGGAAGCATGAGAACCACATTGCGGGTGTGTCCCAATGATAGCGCTTCCTTTGAACAGCAGTGATCGATAGTTTGATCAAGCGTTTGCAGGGCACCATGTTCGCCAAAATAAAATTCTAAAAGCTCTTCCCAGTCGGCTTTTACGGCAGGCTGGGGCGAGCATGCTGCAAAAAAATCGCCTTCACCCGACATTGTTGTTCCCATGTTAACATCGGCACAATAGTCGCGACCAGAGCCGGACTTAACGTTCAGAAACAGAAACGAATCATACAGCCAGTCATCGACTCTGCCTTCTGGATCAAGATGCGCAACGTAGTACTTGAGGTCCTCAGAAGTCCAGGGTGTTTGTGCATTCCCATAGAGGAGAATAAGATGGCGCAGATAGTTAAAGTCCGGCTTGTTTTGCGCAAAGAATGCCATAGTACTTCTTTCTCTTCCAATCGTGAATAAAGCAGCGGCTGCTTTACTCTTTGGGTGCGATGATCGCCACAGCTTGTTCATCGCCTGAGTGCATTTCGGTTTCTACTCTCAGCAAGGCGAGGATTTGATCCTTATTCGCCAATCCGCTCAGATCGATGATTCTTCCCCCACTCAGAATAAAAATATCAGGATTCAGTCCTCCTGCATCACCATAGATCGTATATTCGTCGATCAAATGATTCAGGAGAGATGGCAGTGTGTTTGAAGTAGAGGGATAAATTACTCCGCGATTCAACTTCAATCGCATAACACCTTCATGATCGATGATCCGCACCGAGACTCGTTCCTCCTTGATCAACCCGAAGAATCTTTTTTTTGTGATTCTTCCTTCAAATGCTTTCAGAAACTCTGTTTCGGAAATACATCGGATCTCACTTCCCTCGGGGCAAGTTCCGGCAACGATGATCTTGAGTTCATCTGCACTACGGGGTGTACTTTCGAATTTTCCGGTCCTCAATTCCGGTGCACCACTCGCTGTCGCGCTCAATCGTTTCCGCTTTTTATCGACCTCAATTCGCACCTCAATGGATTCCGCTGCGGCACCCATCTGAAGAACGGATTGAATTGCTTCCTGCCGGATATTTACAATGTCAGCATCGGTTGGACTGAGGACACTCCGTTCGATGGTATCACGGATCATCCCCAATGCCACACCGATAGCAGAGATCACTTCGGTATGTTCAGCAATCGAGTATTGTACACCGAGACGCTGAGCGGTATAGGGAACAATGACCTCGGCTCCGCCTCCGCCGCCGACGAGTGTTATGTGTTCCTTATGGAGTTTATACTCTTCAATAAACTTTTTCAGGATGGAAATGACTTTATCGGACGCAAGATCGAGAATCGCTTTTGAAATCTCTTCAATCGATTTGCCAAACTCAGCAGTCAGCCACGCACTCCAAAGAGTGAGCGACTCAGAAATTGCTTTCCCATATTGTTTTATCAAACCAAGGGAATTTGCTGCTTCCGTCGTCGTGAACGAATATTCGGGTTTAGCCGACCCATCGGAAGCAATCGACATATAATCCTTTGGATCCCCTAACCTTGGAGCAATGAGGTGAAGCGAGAGGGTACGGAGAGATGCAGGATTTGCGAATCCGATGTACTTCAAACCGGCAATATGAGCGCTTCGAGGTCCGACGTCAATAATTGCTGATCCCCGGAGCCGCGGCATCGATCCGCCTCCGATTCCAACCGTCCGAATATCAAGCGTCTTCATATAAAGCCGGTGGCCACCGACTTCAGCCGAGCGGATCATGGGCCGCCCATTCCGGATAATCGAAATATCGGTGCTCGTTCCTCCAACCTCAAGGAAAAGTCCATCCGAAATTTTTACAAACATCAGGGCCGCCGCAACTCCTGCAGCCGGGCCTGAGAGCATCGTGAGAATTGGCCGGCGCCGCATCTCATTGAGGTCCATGATCCCTCCGTCACTGCGCATAATCATCAACGGAGAGGTAATGCCGCTCTCACGCACCGCCTTCTCCGTCATCTCCGCAGTCTGGAGCATCTTGACCAGCATACTGGCGTTGATAACTGCCGTGCGTGTCCGTACACGCAGGCCATAGAGTTGGGATATTTCAGATGCTGCCGTCGCCAAAAAACCTTTTCCCCTGATGTATTCGACGACACGTTGTTCGTTGCCGGGATTGTCTACTCCAAACGCTTCAGAGGCAACAAAGACCTCGGCACCTTCAGCAATCAATTCATCGAGATTCTTTTGAATAACAGCTTCGTTGATCGCTTCACTGGTATCGATGAACCGATGCCTCGTACTCAGAAACTTTCCCGGTGCCAGTTCAATGTCACTGACATTGGTCTGGCCTCTCGCCCTCCATCCTTCAATGCCTTTCGCCATACCGATAATTCCAACGCGGGCAACATCTCCTTCCAATAATGCATTTGTTGCCTGGGTTGTACTGTGAGCGATGAGGGCAACCTCTTTCGGTTTGATTGCTGCAGAATGCAGCAATCGATGGAGTGAGTCGACAACGCCGCGTGCCACCCCCTCCGATGCCGTGTGTGTTGTGGGGACCATCTCTTTCCCGATGAGCGAAAGGGTGTCGGCATCCAGGGCGACGGCATGCGTAAACGTGCCGCCGACATCGATTCCAATTTTTATTCTTCGTGTTCTTCTAGCCAAAGAATTTGACTCCAGCAATAATCAGTCCGACTGTAGCAACGATCCAGGTATAGGGCAGCGTCCTCCACATAATGGTATTGACATCCAGATGCAATTCATTCGCGACCCAGACATTTGCCGTATTCGTGGGATCACTCACTCCCTGAATCATCCCCAGCGACATCAATATTCCCATAACTGCTCCAGCGGGCACTCCAGTGGCGAGCAATACACCGCCAACTCCATATCCCAATCCCCACACATTCAACGGACCGCGATATAATGCCAGAGGTCCAAGGAGGGCAAAAATCAAGACGTAGGTTCCGAAGGAATGGGGAATCATGTTTTCAAGCAATGGTTTCATTTCCGCCAGGACAGGCCACTCTTGTTGCGGGCTCTGGACATCTTGCGTCACCGACGTTTGTGCAACGGTTTCAGTCTCATACCAATATTTGCCCGGACCTGTTTTTGTGGGACCCAGGATAGAGCTCAGGAGCATTCCGATACCGATCATCAACACCACTGCCGGAATCACACCAGCACTTCCTTCAATGACCGACCGGGTGGTAAGATTCAGCAGCCCCTTTCTCCTCACCGCAACCATCGCATAGACAACTCCTATCATGAACGCCGGAACAAAAGGCATATCAAATCTCATAATCAGGAGTAATGGTATGACAGGAATAAGATAGGCATACCATCGAACGCAATGCTTAAGCTGCCGCTCTGCCTTCCTAAAAAGATCGAGGATAATGGAAAGAAGCAAAAGCAAAAGTAAACCATCGAGAATGGTTGTGAAAAAGTTTTTGAAGTTGACATCGCATGTGAGGAACAATCTGTACGACAGAAAGAGCACGCTGCCACTGATCATCAACACCAGACCGGAGCGCAGCCACCATCTCTTTGATAAACGCAAGAGACCGGTTCGGAAAAGTTCTACGGTAATAAATCCAAGTGCCCCCAAACCGACAATGAAGAAAATCCAAATTGCGTACGAAGAGACAACGTTCGTTTCAAGGTGCAAGACTGATTGATAGACAATCCAATTCCCTGCATTGAGTACGCCTCCTATCGTGATACCAAAAAGCATGATCCCTGCACTGATATGTTCACGGACACCCATCGACGAAAGAATGGGAAGTGCAATCGTGCCGACCATGATCACTGCTCCAAGTCCACCAATTGTCGTAAACAGCAGGGTGATAAGCGCAAGCATGAAGACCGCAACACTCCAGGGATTGTCGCCGGAAAATTCAGCCCCTCTCCGGATAAAACTTTCGGCAACTCCTGACTTCTGCATGATAACGCTCAACATACCACCGAAAAATGAGATGATCATCGGATCGGCAAGCCGGATTGCACCATCCGCAAGAACTCCCATCGTCAGATCCCGCACACTTAAACGCCCCATCATGAGTTCTACACCTGCAATGGCTATTGCCATCAATGGAAGAGCCAGAAGAGCAGGAAGTTTCCGCAGGAACATCAATGTCGCTGCGATTAGAAAGATGAGAAAAATGAGAAGGGAAGGCATCATAGGCAATCAGGCATGCAATGCATCAGAGCGATGCTCCTTTTTCAATGAGAATTTTCCGTAATTCGACACCATCCACTTTTCTGGGCGGTACTGAGGCACGAATGGAGATGGCACTTGCCACAGCCGCTGCCTCACCCATGGCGCGACAATTCGTTTGGATACGAACTGAACTTTGCGCTTCAAATGATCCTGAAAAACACCTTCCTGCAACCAGAAGCTGGTCGACACTCAGCGGTATCAGGCACCGGTATGGGACTTCATGGTACTCTCCGTGCGGCAGTTTGACAAACTTTAAATGATCATCTTTTTTATCCCGATGGATATCGAGCGGGTAGTTATTTCTGCAAATCGCATCGGGAAATTTCTTTGCACCGAGAACATCATTAACCGTTAGAAAATACTCACCCTGGATCCTTCTCGATTCCCTTACCCCGACCATCGGCGCTGTGGTTATCAGGTAGGCTCTCTCAAGGCCGGGGAGATATCGCTGGCAAAACGATACGTACCGTTGTGTAATCTCCCTTCCCTTTATTTGAGCGGCCGTCAGGTGGAACGGATTGGTCCCGTCGATATCCTGACTGATGCGCGGGCAATTAAAGGCAAGCTCGCCCGGCCTGCCTGCCATGCTAAAGATCTGGAAATAGTTGCCGTCACTTTCCTTCAGTATGCCTTCGGCAATCGCCTCACGGAATAACGGTTCGAGCGTCCATCCTTTACCCCACACCATTGCCGTGTGGATGAGTGGAACGTTGCTCCCCTGCGCACTTTCCAAAACGTCGGATCTGCCCAACGATGTAAGAAACTCTGCAAATCGGGATAGGTCGACATTGCCAAGATGAAATCTGACCGAGAATAGCTGATTCTTCTTCGTTTCTGGATCTCCGGATTCAAACGGGACTCCAGCCCGAAAGGCCACATCTGCATCCCCGGTGCAATCGATGATACGTTTCGCGAGAATTGCGCTGCGCCCGGCTTTGTTCGCTATGACAACACCGCAGAGATCGCTCTTTTCAAGTATGGCATCTTCGAAAAAAGTGTAATAGAGTAACTCCGTCCCGGCCTGGAGATTCATCCTCTCCAGCATCAGCTTGAGCATTTCAGGATTGAACCACCCCTGATTGCCATCTTTCCATACACCGGACTCTCGTAATGCGATCATTCCGGTATTGATCTCCAGATCGATACCGCCGTTCAGGGGTGCTCCCGATAACTGATTCGGCATCATTGGTGTAACCAATGCCCCGGTCTGTGTTCCTCCCAGAAAACCCTGCTGCTCGATAACAAGAGCGTTCATCTCCTCTCTTCCTGCAGCAATTCCTGCAACAGCCCCTGCAGTACCGCCACCAACAATAAGAATATCCACTTCACGAGTGGTGGGAATATTCTGTTCTTTAAGTTGTTTCAATGTGTGCATCGGTGTTCTTTTCAGGTTCTGATCTTAGCAGAGCTTATAGTGCCGTTCATTCAACGGTGATATATTTGCTATAACCGGGATAGATGAAATCCGTTGTTACCTGGATTGGGGGCAGAGGATCTCGGCCATACAAAAATCGTTTAAGTGAAACCGGACGGGGAGATTCCTCAGGATAGAGCACAAAGCGTATGTTCGGAGTATCGCAATACAGCGTTCCCCGCCGGGAGTTCAGGTCAAGGAGCAATTCCCATGTTCCATCTTTGAGATACACTTCGACGAGTTTCTTGCCATTCAGCCAAATCGTTGTCGGATGTGTCGTTGCTTTCCCATTGGTGACAACGGGGAACTGCCCCCGGGATCGAAGAATCACTTTTCTGCCGAGCGATGGAATATCGACGGTATCAATAACCTGACCATAATTATCTGCAACAGTCACCATCTTCAGAAGCACCAGCGATGACTCCTGGATCGGTTTTCCATCGAGCGTCGTGACTGCGATAACACCAATAGCCGACTGCGAAGAAACTGAAAGTGAGCCTGCATCATACCGCTTGCCAACGGTGAGTGCTCCCTGCACGGCACAAAATGTCGGAGAATTAATCGTCATCGTTCCTTCAGTCGCATCGCGGGTCAACTCTCTGGTATCGGAGACAAAAATATTATGCTCGTACATTTCAGGCAGAGTCGGTGCTTTATAGGTTTCGTTCATTAATCGGACAAGCTGTGGAATCACTGCCAGTTCAGGAATGCCGCCCAATCCAATTATATTCCGCACTGTATCACGAAATCCTGCAGCAAAAACATTTGTTCGATCGCTGCCGATCGGGATCAATCCCTGGTCCCGAATATCCTCAGCTTTGAATCCCCAGCGAATCGGTGTTACTTGCTGGAATCCGCTGGAGGATGTGAAGACGGTATCGCTTCTCATCACCACAATTGGCAGCGGGTATCCGGACCGGGCGTAGAGACTATTCTGTTCGTTGGCAACCTGTCGTAACTGTGTATTGACGTAGGGTGTGAGGGAGTATAACAATGCATTCTTGCCGCCATACGGTACCATATGGCTTCGGCCAGCGGTAATAGTGAAGTCAAACGGATACTGGACAGAGGTATCGATCGGAGCATTGACAACTTTGTGAAGCCATGCCATCCGATAATAATTGCTTTCATACTCGGCATAGTTGGCAAGATCGTCTTCGGCGAAAAGAATCCCGATGGTCCGTTGTGCTTCTGAAACATCACCCGCCAGAAATAATTTCGATGCCAGTCCAAACATACCCCATCGGACAGGATCAGCCTGCAATCCGAAACTACTGATGCCGGTAAAGTGTCCGGTAGTGGTATAATTGAAATGTGTGACAATATCGAACCCCTGGAATCGTGCATAGGCTGCTGTCTCGAGGATGCTCGAACTGCGATATTGATTCGGCCAGCACGTCGACCATTCACGGATTGCCGCCGGTCTTCCATACCAATGATATTGAGCGATCACCGGAGCGAAACTCCACGGGCCACTCTCAGTGAGATAATTCTTGTTGATGAAAAATTCCTGACTGAGCCATTCCTTCCCCGGCAAAAAAGAGGGATGATCGAAATAGGCATTACTCGCCGTCATATCAAGATGCTGGCCGACGCTGAACGTCATCGGGCGGAGGTCTGTCCGTACTACTGCATTCAGCGGAACCTTTACGCCTCTGCTCAGACAATGATCTTTCATCTCCTTGAAGTAGCGTTTCTGCAGTTCCATGGCAAATCGGACAGCATCTGTACGCCGCGCCGGTGAACGAAGGGGATCGTGATGGGGTACAAAGAGCGCCTGATCGAACGAACTCAACTCCATGTTCGGAAGGCTGATGTTTTTCTTCTCCAGCGACTCACCTGCTGCGAGCGCTGTTGTACCAGCGGCACTCATCCAGGCAACCTTTAATTTTGTCGTTGTCCCGTATCGGTCCGAAAGCCACTGATTCCAAAGATCGTTGAATTCCTTCCAGTACGGCTGGGGCATTTTCGACCAGACTTCAGGCCTGAAAAGCATATCGTCTTCATTGACCAGCTCATAGCAGATGATTGCCGGATCCCCTGCATAAGCGAGGCCGGTATAGGGATTCACATGAAAAACAGCCAATGAATCGATATACTCTTTTTGCAGCTCAATGAGACGTCGATTAAAGATTGCATAGGGGCGTGCTGCACGATCAAGGGAATCGGCATTGGGAACTCCGTCACCCTGCTTAAAGGAACGATAAGCCCGAAAACCGAGATAGGTATAGATTCCCCTTTTCCTGGCAGCGGCAATCCAGTAATCAATCCGATCCCGGATATCTTCATCAAAGAATCGGGAGGTCGCAGCATGAGGGTAAGCTTCGTCGATAATATTTTGCCGGACAATACCATACTTCTCACCGGTTCGGTTATCGATGGAATGCAGCCGGATGAGGTTCACTCCTGACCGCGCTAGTGTTTCGAGAACAACATCGATGAGGTGTTTTGGAATATTCACATTTTGTTGATCGATCACCACACCCCAGAACCTTGCCTTCGTGCTGTCTTCAAACTGTAAATGCCCATCTGACCCCACCCGAACAAATCCATGCTTACCGCTTGGCAGATCGAGCAGATAACTGAAATCAACGAGCGAAGCTTCCGGGAATATGTCATAGGTAGGATTGAGCGAACGAACAGCGAGAGAGTCATTGCGATAAGCATCCTGAGTCAGCCGCTCCAGTGTGACGGCTCCACGAGGTTGTGCGATCAACTCTGTGAAGAGGAACAGTGTTAAAATTGCTTGACTACGAAGCACAATATGAATCTTCAATGGTTGCATTCTTTCACGACTCTGTGCGATGATGGAAGAATATCAGGAAAAGATACTCAGAAGTCGGCTCTAACGCCAATGCGAAGGTCAAGCATCTGAAGCGTGCTCACATTTTCCATATCCAACGATAATGCCGGCCAGAGCTCGCCGATGATTATTTTATACTTCACCCCAATAGTGACAGACAATGGCGATGCAAGATGGAGAACGAGGTTTGTCCCAAGGCCAACTCCTCCGCTCCAATCAAGCTGTTTGCTCGGAGGAACTTTTGGGATATCGACAACGAGAGGCCCTGTGGTCGTTATTGCCTTGAGAGTATCACTGTATGCTTCGCGTGAAAACTCCCAGCGATACAAACCAAACGCCAATCCCGCCTGGTGTTCGAGAAAACCAATTCTGTAGAGCGAATAGTCCATCGTTGCCGAAAGCCCGGTTATGGATAACTCCATCTGAAGAGCAGTGAGCGGTGAGCGAAGCTCTGATTCTTTGCCGCCGTAGGAATACTTTCTCGTCAGGAATAATTTGTCACGATTCTCCCGTTGGAAAGATCCATATTCCACAAGCATTCCCCAGGTCGGATCGCTTCCTGAGAGATCGGCAACGTGGAACGATCCTCCAACAGTGGAAAGGAACCTCCCGTTTAATGCGCCGAGAGGCTGGAAATACGAAGCTCCAGCCGAGATACTGATTGTTCCAAATTGTGCACGGAGGTCCTGCCCGTGGAGCAGGAGCACGATGGCAATACTTCCGAAAATGCGGAATTGGTTTTTGATCATATCAATACAGGAATCTTAGACCGACATGGAAACTGAGCATACTACTTAAGGGGAATTCGTCGTAGTTCAATTTACCTGGTGTTGCGAGAACGTGATGATACTGGACGGCACCGTTCAAAGTCACAATCTCACTGAACTGATACTCGGCGCCAAATCCACCGTTCAGGATGATCGGATTTCCAAGTTTATTCTGCGCGAAGTTACGATAGCTGTATTCAAAGGTATAGTCAATCGCGCTGAACCGCTTTTGCCATTCTTCAATAAGGTACATCCTTCGCGTGTAGAACATCACACCGCCTCCAACGAAAAGCGTCACCGTCACATTCGCAGCAGGCTGGAGATCGGTGCTCAATCTCAGCATAAGAGAAAGGCCATCCATTTTTTGAACTGGACTAAGCGATGCGCTGAGTGAGGTATCTGAATTCAGGTTATCTTTCACGATGCCCTTATAGCGTTCGTTCCAAAATCGCCAGTTCCATCGCTCAAGAGCAGAATCCTGTTGAATGCTGAAGAGATCATACCCGCCGATGACACTTAAGTAGAACCTGCCTGTCAGATTCATCCGCAGTTCCACTCCCCCGCCAACTGCGCTGGCGTCGGTAACCTTCAACCGTTTTGAAAGTTCTGCGGTATAGCTGGAATAAATATTGATGGAGTGCACCTGGCTGTGGACAAATTCTGAAAGACACACAATAAGCGCTATGGAGATCAGTCGGTTCATTCCAATCCAAGTTCAAGTGTAAGTCTTAGGATACCTCCAAGCCTGCCATACTCAGAATAGGCAACGTCGAACGTGACAGGAAGCGAGAGCGAAGTCCGTATACCGAGCCCGACACTGAAGGTCTCTTCGTCATAGAAGAATTTATATCCGCCCCGGAGGATGATGAGATTCCGCCACGCTGCCTCACCGCCAAGCGTAATTCGTTCATCGCCATCACTTGGATGGATCGCTTCGACAAGACCCGTGATGCGATACTCGGATGAACGATCGCCAAGAACTTCTGCACCAAATCCCAGCTTGAGCATCGATGGCATCCGGAATGGATCGTTCAGGTATTTTGCATCAGTACCAAAATTTTGAATGCTCGCTCCGATGCGGAGGGATTGGAAACCTGTGTTGTAAAGAATTCCGCCATCGAAGATAACGTTGCTTGCATAATAGATGTCGATACCTTCCCGAACATATTTTGCCGTGATACCGTAGGCAAAACGATCGGTCAGTGCCTGGGAAAACGTAAGCCCAACGCAGAGGCCGCTGGCTGAAAAATTGCCGAGCGTTTCATACACCTGCTGGCCGCTCGAACGAACCGTTCGCTCCATCGTCCCATAATCGAACATGATGATACTGGCAGCAAGAGTTCCAAATGGAGACTTGTAGGAATAGCTTGATGCATAGTGCTTCATCTCAGCGATCCACGGTGAATAGGAAAATGAAGCCGAATGAATCTGTTCGATGAATCCGAGTGATGCAGGATTTGAAAAGACTCCCGAGGATTGCTGGTCGGGAAGCGCTAATGAAGTCTCGCCAAGTGCCGCAACCCTGGCAGAGACCGGAATTTCGAGAAAAACAAATCCCGAGGTTGCAGTTTTCTTGAATTCCTGCGCAGCAAGTGTAGAGGTTAGAAGTATGATGAATGCAATTGATTTCATTTATCGGACAATGGCAAACTTTCCAATTTTTGTTCCAACAGGTGAATCAACATGGTAGAGGTACACACCACTCTCGACGAATTGCCCATAATCCGTCACTTGGTTCCACGAAGCAATCGCTCCTGCTCCTTCCGGAACCCGTATTATCTTCACCAGATCACCCCGCGCAGTATAGATGCGTATTGTGCATGGGTTCGGCAAATTCACAAATTGAATCTGATCTGTTTCACCCGGTTGTGAAAATCCTGCACCGATGATGAATGGATTGGGAACGACTAATATCTCTTTTATCGATGAAAAGGACGGAATCGTGGCTTTAAAAGGGACAGTTGTTCTGTTTGCAAAGATGGAGGACTCAAGTGCAGGCACTTTATTAGATCGTGTCTCAGGGAATATGGCTGCCGGATTAACGGGCCATTGAACCTTTCCTGTGTCGAATGCCGTTAATGCATAATAATAGCTCGTACCAAGCGAGACGAGTGAGTCGATAAATTTATAATTCCTCGTTGAAGCGTTATAATACTTCGCATCCCTTTTCAGGATTACACCAACAGAATCCCATGGACCAATGGGAAGATAACTCGATCGATACAGTTTATATCCGGCAAGATCAGCCGTTCCATCATCCGGATCATTTAAGCTCTCCGTCTCCGTACCCCATTGGATAACATTTGCGACCGACCGCTCCCTCTCCCGATAATAGTCTAGTGCAAATTTCGGTGCAGCAGGAGGATCGGGATGGTTCAAGCCCTTTCCTGCCAGCTTCTGGTCGTAGGTGAACTTGGCTTTATCGGCAGTAGCATAGAAAATTTGTGCACCGCGTGAACCGATGAACGACGGGGAAATTGTATTATCGATTGCGTACCGGTAGTCGATCCCATCTACCATTTCAGCGAGTGCCACGACAATCGAATCACCCGGCAGAATGTTCCAGGGGCCGAGCGACATCATCGACCACATTCGGGAACGGCGCATATATGTGGTATCGCTCGAGCTGGCGACAAAATTTGCCGCATTCGCCGGGTCGCTGAGTACTTTGTACTTGGTTTCGTTCGTTCCAATATTATTGAATGGCCCGCTAAGATCGATCGAGTTGCTGCCCGCAGACCAACCGTACTTGTTTACTCGTGTCGCCTGACCGGTAAGGTCGGGAGAAGAGTAGAGTAATCGAAAACCGACAAATCCCGGAGCAAGCCACTCTCCGGATGGTTTACCATCTTTCACGGGTCCCTGGGAATTGGAGAAACTGTAATCCTCATTCATCCCAGCCGTTTCCGGATAATCAGCGGCACGCCCCCAGATCATTCTGCGGCTTGCCTCATAGAAGAACCAGGTATTGCGGGCGCCCGGTGTCAGAGCGGGGAACAAAACATTCCACGAGCGGGAATTCGCCTGCATTCCGTAATTTGCCAGGAGATGCATGCCGAAGAGTGTATCCGCTATTGATCGTCCGGCCGCACGGATCTCAGGAGAAATATTTTTTATTACATACTCATAGATAATGTAATTCTCCTCCCGTCTCGATCCGCTCCATTGATGCATCCGTCGTGTCACCCGCACCGGCAGTTGCCGCTCACGGTCATCGATGTTAGTATAGTTGAGATTGTACTCCCACACTGTTTCGATGACCTCCTCACCTTCCAAGGGACTTGCCTTCAGCCAAAAATTCTCTCCCGATTTGAATTTGGGCAGATGCCGTACGACTCGGTATTTTGCATTCGGCTCATTCGAAACTGTCCCGCCGTACATCGACCAATCTTCCACTACGAGCACGGTGTCCTGATTCTTCTTCGCCCCAATCCAAAATCCTCCGGAGACAAGATGCGACGGCGGCCCGCCGATATCTTCACGAATCCATGACTCATCAAATCCGGGCCAATCCAATCCAATTCCCCTGCGCCCCCAGTTATTAAAATTCGGACCGATCTTTGCGAAGAAGACACTCTGCCACAGCATTCCCCGATTCATGGTCAGCACGGGTGATTCAACTTGTGAATGCAACGTCACAATGACAAGCATTGTCAGAAGGAGCAGTATGGGGAATGGTCGGATGTTCATAGTGTATTGTATTAAAAACCAACTCCTAGTGTGAAGAAGATCTGACGGGGTAGATTTCGGTACGCACGATATGGAGCCACAACATGGCTTAACCGCAATGGGTCATTGCCGGGATCTTCCAGCGTAATACCATACTCCACCCAGTTCCTCCGATCGTCATCGGTATCCATCGGAGTGAGCCATTTGTTATTCAGAACATTCATGACTCGCACACCGAGAATAATCTGGTAACCACCGACTTTCATAGTCTTGGTTGCATTCATGTCCATACTCGATTCAAGAGGGTACTTGCGGTTATTGATGATGTCCTTGAGGTCGAATGTGGTTCGATAAGTGAAGGGAGTACCGGATTGGGCAGTATACGTGATGCTCACAACCGAATTCTCAAATGGCTTCATTCCAAAGAGCACCCACCCCTCGCCAGGTTTGACTGCATACTGCAGCAATGCACGGAAATTATGTGTGCGATCGGATCCCGAAATGAATTCGCCGGTAAAATTTCGCAATTCATAATTTCTCGTATTATCGGGATAGATAAGCTGGGGACCATAATTTCCATCAGTGGTCTGGGACAACGAGTAACTGAGGCGGTATGACCAGTTAGCAGGGTTCAACCGTTCAAAGGTCAATTCTAGTCCAGTTGTTGATCCGAATGCATTATTTTCAAATGTCGTGTAGCTGTAGAGAGGTACATTCTCCGACGTGAAACCTGCGGGCCTGTTTCTGCTTCCGGTTAACGCTGCTATGCGAAGCGTTCCAATCTGACTTACCCGATCGTTATAATACAACGCCACATCAAGCCGATGACTCTCTTTAATGACCTGCTGTAATCCAAACTCATAGTTAATTGTACGTTTCGGTTCCAGATTTGGATTCCCCCTGCCAATCCAGCCAGACTCTGTACGCTGCGAGAGCCCCTGACTAAAAATGGGCATGGAGGCGAAATGCCCGTACTGAACCCGGAAGGCTGTGTTCTCTCCAATAGGAAATGAAATGCCGAGACGAGGCAGCAGTATCAGCTTGGTCTTCGCCGGCTCAGTGGAAGGATCGCCCACCAATCCTGGGCCTGAGGTTCCCTGATAAAATGGATCAAATCGGTCCACCGGCACGCCAACATTAAAGTTATATGCCTCCGCCCGAAGGCCGAGGTTGGCGACCATTCCCGCATATTCCATTTTATCCTGAAGATAGAGCGAACCACTGATTGGATAGGCATGGTAGTATTCTGCAAAGCCGGAGCGTGTGATATACGTGTTTGCCTGATAACTCGAGTTCACGCCATTGTTCACCATATCCCAGTAATAGAATCGTCCGCCCATCTTCAGGAGATTCGTCTGATTGATCTGATTGGTATAATCGAAACTGAGGCTGACATGATCCGTCCGATTATCCTGATAATAATTCGTGCTGACATTGAATGGAGGCCGGAAGTACGCATTGTCCCACCAGAGGCCATCTTTTAACACAGTACCGGCAACATCTCTCAGACTATCGAGGCGGTCGATTTCCATCAAATATCCGGGGACGTATTCATAGGGCAATTCATATTTCTCATTCTGGTGAGCGAGCGTTACTTCAAGGAACGAAGATGAGCTAATAGAATAGACCCAATTGATACTCTGCGTGATGGTCTGCTCAGTCCTCACAGGATCGACGAGAACGTAATATTTCGTTGAGACACCGGGAGGAGTAAATGCCAAACCCGACCAACGTATATCCTCCGACCCCGACCATAATCCCCCCCGATACTTCTGATACATCGCCATCAACTTTATTTTATGGTTGGGGATCGGATAATAGAGAATGTTCAAAAGATAATTTTGGTAGACCAGATTTCGTTCCGGAGTTGGCAGCCTCGTTGGACTCTTGCGGTATTCGCCGGAGAAATAGAACCGGAGCAAATCGGGATTCCGGCCTAGCGGTCCGCCAAATCCAACCAGCATTCGGGTATAAGATTCTTTGCGATAGTCGTACACTCCCAACGGATTATCATCGCTCGGCGTGTGATTGTTCACCCAGACATTATGTGCCCAGGCAATTTCACGGTTGACAATTTCGTCATACTGCCTTCTCGCTTCCGGATCTGTAGCAACCCGTTCCAGCAACTCTTTATAGCGAAGATCAATCTTCAATTCTTTCAGGATGATGTCGCGTTGCGCCATCCATTGATCGAGCGACCCCCATTTATGCCACTCATAGCTGGCGGGATCGTAGAGATATTCGCCAAAGTGATATTGGCCGGGCGGCCGGTATTCGACCCTGACTTCCCCTTTGATGGCAGGAGCCCCTTCTTTCGTCACTACTTTGACAACGCCTGCCTGAGCATTGCCATACTCTGCAGAAAAACCACCAGAAATTAATTGGATCTGCTGCACACCCAGGGGATTGACATCGAACTTCCATGAATTATTCGCCTTATCGCTGGCGAAGGACCCCGGTGCACTTGTGGAGGCATTCATCTGTTCGACACCATTGATCTGGAAATTCAATTCGTACGAGCCGGAGCCGCGGACGCTGTAATTCCCCTGTGCATTTTTCTGAAAACTCGATGCCAGATCAAGCAATCCGCGCAATCCCTCCGCAGGTGCAGCCTTGATCTGAGCATCATCAAGTGTTGTGGCAGTCGAGGTCTGATCTTTGATCACCTTTGGACGTTCAGCGACGATGACGATTTCCTTCATCTGGACATTTTCTTCATTCATTCGAATTGTCAAATCGGTCGTCCGGTCGATAAAGACTTCCACATCGGTGAGTGTGTGCTTTGCATACCCGAGCATTGAAGTAGAAACGGAATATTTTCCAGGTTGGATATTCAGAATTGTAAATCGTCCTTCAAGATCTGCCGCAGCGCCGAGCGTGGTGCCCACCAGCACCACGTTCGCGCCAATCAACGGTTCGCGAGTCTTTTCATCGAGCACCAATCCTGAAATTTTCCCCCGCTGCGACTGTCCGAAGACAATCAACGAGAGAAGAAATGTGAGAACAAGGTGCCGAGCAGTATGACGAATAACCATTCGCATAAAGAAACTGATACTATCGTCTATAGTGCCAAATGGCACTATCGCACTAGCACCATCTTTTTTGTCAGGGTCATAGTACCCGCCATTAAGGAATAGAAATAGATACCGCTCGGATGTTCATACGCATCGAAAAGACGGACATGCTTTCCAGCTTCGAAAAAGCCATCAGCAACTGTGTGTACCACCTGTCCGAGTGTGTTTGTAACGATCACTCTCGCCTGCATCGCTTTTGGCAGGGTGAAGGAGATCATCGTTGATGGATTAAACGGATTCGGGAAATTCTGATCCAGTGCAAATGAGGCGGGAAGGTGATCCAATGATTTTGTACCTGTCGCCGGTCCGAATTGAAATTGATAAACGGCACGATTGAAGGCATCAACGACGTATGCTGTCTTCGCATCTGATGTCAGCGCCACATCGACCGGCATGATCATCGGTGCCCCCGCTGGTTCCGGAGAGGTCCCGCTGTTCTTCGAAGGAAGCTCATACATTTCCGACGCGAAGATTCCGGCAGACATATCGAATGCTTTCACCCAGCGGCGTGTGGAATCGATGCCGGCGACCCAGAGCAATCCGTTCTTATCGACAGTAATTCCACAAATGATTGATGAACCAAATGAAAGCAAACCTATTGGATCCTGCACACGTTGAGAAACATATTTCGTTGGGCTGGTTTGACGCCCCCCAGACCATACAGCGATTCCACCGGTTAATTGATTTGATGAGACAGAATTTCGTGAGGTATAGAAGATCATAGTTGAATCATTGTAGTTGCCATTTGGCAACACAGCGACATCACGAATGACATCCACACCGCCGGTGTGAGCTCCTCCAATTTCCAGCCCACCTTCACCAATCCACACTCCTTTGGCAGGAGATGCTAATGTATTTGTAAAATTATAGAATCGAGGGCGCGGCCCCGCTACACCAGCACCTGCCGAAACACCTGCGACTGCTATCGTATCCTTTGTCAAAGCAACACCGTGATGATGCGTGCCATGGCCAGAACTAGATGATGGATAGTAGAATCCGTACTTCTGAACTTTCGCAGTATCTCCATTTGGATAATAATACATAGTTCCGACAGTTTGTTTTGATCGAGGGAATGGAGCACTCGCATTGATGAGAAT
The DNA here is from genome assembly GCA_043803945.1 of bacterium. Lineage (GTDB taxonomy): Bacteria > Bacteroidota > Ignavibacteria > UBA10030 > UBA10030 > JAZDJN01. The sequence continues at coordinate 38,156 of JAZDJN010000024.1, forward strand.
ATCTTTACCAACCGAAGCTATACCGCGTATAAACCCGATATCGCCTATCGAGGTATCGGCATCACGTGTTGCTGTATAGTCGATCATCTTCTTCATGATGACATCATTCTCATCCGCGTAGAAAATCATATTTCGCCCCAAGATGCTAGTGAGGTTCGAAGAGGTGACATAGAGTCTCCCAGTACTTGTCACAGTACAGAGATAGGGCTGCGTGTAGAGTGTATCCGCAGCGGGAAATTTTATTTCCTTAATAAACTTCCACTGTGCGTGGGAAGGCCACGCACAGTAGAGAATCAGCGAAGAAAGAAGAACAATCTTTTTCATGTATTTCTCCATTTGAAAAACAGGAGTGAGTCTATTGTTTGCACTACTTATTTCAAGAACGTCATCTTCTTCGTGCTGGAGAAATTACCAACGCTGATCTGATAGAAATAGATTCCGCTGGAAATCTTTGAAGCATCGAAGGTAATGGTATAGCGGCCTGCATCCTGTTTGGTATCTACGAGGGAAGCAACCACCTGACCAAGGACGTTAAAGATTTTCAAGCTCACATTCCCCG